>NZ_JACLCU010000006.1:0-309331 GCF_014218905.1 Chryseobacterium sp. C3
ATACTTTCGTGACCGAGAAGATTTTTGATGCTCAAAATATCCATCCCATCTTCCAGAAGATGCGTCGCAAAACTGTGCCGAAGCGTATGGACACTCACTTCTTTCAGGATATTTGCCGTTTTTGATGCCTGCTTTACCGCCCACTGAACGCCGCGCTGGGAGTAACGGGAATCGAAATCGCCACCAGCACGCCCTCCACGAGGTTCTCCAAAGAGATAATCTTCCGGTTTTTCCGCTTCGATATACTTTTTGAGCCCACGAATCAGATGTTCGGAAAGTGGTAAATAGCGGTCTTTTTTGCCTTTTCCCTGAACCACTTTGAGTTGTTTTCGACCAAAATCTAAGTCGCACAAACGGAGATTTCGAACTTCCATACAGCGCAATCCGCAGCCGTAAAGAATGCCGATCAAAATTTTATGTTTTAAAAGTTTACAGCCGGACAACATCTGCCAAACCTCCTGTTTACTAAGCACTACAGGCAGTTTTTTCTCTCTTTTAATTTCCGGAAGACTCAAATAATCATAGCTCAAACCTTCCGATTTAAGCAGAAATCGAAGTCCGTAAACGGTGTGTTTAAAATACGACTGTGAAGGTGATTTTGATTTTTTCTGAAGGTAAAAAAGGTAATCGTGAATTTGCTCGGGATCCAATTCTGTAGGAATTTTTCCGAAATGTAGCGACACCGCAGCGACGTGTCTGGAGTAATTTTGAAAGGTACTTTGGCTTCTTCCCAATACAGAAACCGTACGTTCAAACCTATGCAAAAGCTCCGCAAATCCCGGAACTTCGCGCTTTGCCTGATTGATGATCTTGTTTTCTCTAAGCTCTTCTACACTCTTTTTTTTGTTGCCATTTTACTGATTTTTAATTAGTTTTACAAAGTAACTAAATATAGCGCTGAGAAAGCTACCGAATGTTTAGTTCAACATTGTATTGGCAAAATGCGGGATGAAGTCTTGAATTGAAAAGCCTAAATATTTAGCCGCATATGCTTTTCAATTCCACTTTTTTTAGTAATTTAGTCATTGGGTGCTACCGAAAAGTTTACGACCTGTTTATCGTTTTTCAAGGTGTTGATTTCTGCATTTTTGGTAATTCTACCTACGATTGTGTTCATAATCTTAAATTTTAAAATGTTAATATTTTGTTAATTTTTGTTTTGTCAAAGGTCAAATGTTGGGAGTGAATTGATTTGGTATCGAGGACACTCGGCATTTTTCTTTTTTTATATTAAGTTAGAAAACAGTATTTTTTGCTGGATTTTTATTGTTTTTCCGTTGATTTCAAAGAACGTCTATGGTTGATTTGATTCGTACAACTGAGGTTCCGGCTTTTTCTTTGCCCATGAACATAGGACGGCACCATCCATACAAAACCCGATTCGGTTCCGCTGGATAAAGGCAGAAAATTCCGAATCGGGCTTGAAATCTTTTTGTCCGAAGGATTTAGGAGTGTCTGGAAAAATTGTTGGAGCTTGTGGAAAGAATTTTTTTAGAAACCCAAAAAGATTTTTTTGTGTGGGTGGTGCCGTCCTACATTTGCAAACGTAAAAGCCCAACCGCAGTTGGGAAACTTAATCAATGGACGTGGTTGTTAATGGAAAACTAAAGGAAATTCATTGGAAAATGGTTTCTCCAATGATTTAAACTGATCAAATATTACAAAACCACTCGTTCAAGTCCTTAAAATTATGATAAATTAAAGAGCAATCCTCTACATTTTTGTATTGACTTTTAATTTTTAATTTAACCGATTTCCCATTCTTATCATTGTCTAGAAAAAGTGAAATTTTCTCATATTGTTTCAGTTTTTCTTCCACCTTGAAAAACATTGCAGTTGAATTTAAAGTCAAGTAATCACAGTTTGAATTATCTGATTTGTCTAAATTTCGGTAGGTCAGATAATCGAAAAAGCCCTCAAATATGAGAATCTCGTTCTTGAGATTGTTATCATTAACAATCAACGTCACATCCTTTTTTCCCAAACATATTTTTGACTGTGGATTGCGAATCTCAAAACCTCCGGACTTATTCTGAAATCCAATTCCGAAATATTTTCTTCCTTTCAATTCGTAGTGAATTTCCTTAACCCTATGCTTTTGCTCAAAAACTCTTCGGGACTTCAGATACTGAATTAATGCAGGATGCTGGATTTCTTTGATTTCTAAAATCTGATTGCATGTTTGACCAGTAGTTTCGTGATATTTTATTTCATTTTGAACTCTAAAATCCAATGTTGAAAGGCATTTCAATGCTTCTGAAACGGAACATTTCTTTATCTGTTGGACAATTGAAATCACATCGTAACTTTTTCCATTTCCAAAATCGAACGCCTTGTTTTTGACAAAATCGACCGCCAGACTTGGAATTTTTTCCTCCCGGTCCAACGCAAAATAAAACGCAGTTTTCGGATTTTCTTTGACCGGAAACAGCCCGAACGACTCCAAAACCGCCCGAATTCCGACGTTTTGCTTGACTTTTTCGCAATTCATTTTTTTTCTTTTAATGCAAATTACTTATCCACATTTCCCTTTTAAATAAAAAAGACTTTTAATTTATTTTTATATTACTTTTAGCAAACGGCATTCTTCTTTTGCCACAAAGGATTTAATGGTGTTTTTCGGTGAGTTCAATTCCGAAAACTAGTGAGTTCAATTCCGAAATTTGGGTGAGTGCAATTCCGAAATAAAGCCTGTTTTGGGGTGAGTGCAATTCCGAATCGATTTTTCCATTTATTCTGATAACCGTAGTTATCCACAAAACAGCTAGGTTATCCACAATTTTTGTGTTTTCTAAATCTTCGGGTGAGTGCAATTCCGAATTCGATGCTGTTATTTTGTTCATTTTTAACATTTCTTTAACTTTAGTGAGTGCAATTCCGAATTGGTGGTGAGTGCAATTCCGAAATCAGACAATCATCGGATAGCCATTAGGGAATATTTCTCCCATTTTTGTATTTCTATACAAATGCTTGATGTGTGCCTGAATTTCAATAAGAAATTTTTGACCTTTAAAGTCGGTCGATGCTATCTTTCTCATTCTGCAGTTCCTAATAAATTCCTTGAAGGCTCTTTCAATCAGTTCCCTTGTCTGCGGTATATTTTCGTATTGATGGAAAAACTGGACTGTTTCGGCTTCGTCTAATCTATATCGTTTTTTGAAATAGAGCAATCTTCGGTTAATTTTATGACTTTGGTTAAAATTCTCTTGGTTTGATTCTATAAGTTTTTTTGCTTCTTCAAATGGATGAGAAAATCCTTTGGTTAAGATAGGAACAATAAATATGGAATCCTTTTCATACCTGTATTGGAAAGAAAAACTATTGTATCTGTCGAGATTGATTTTGATGGGCTTTAGAAATTTGAAGCAGAAATCTTTGGTATTTTTATAATTTAACCCAAACTTTTTATTGAAATTACCCAGCTTCAGCATTGTTCCCGATTCGGGAATTTTTGAAAGCCAGATGGAGAAAATAATGTGTTTGTTGTTTCTGATATTATACACCAGATGATAGAGTACATAATTATATTCGGGAATAACCAATAATTTTTTCAGCCAGTAACTGCTAATTAGAAATGTGGTAAAACCTCTTTGGTCATAGGTTGGCGTAGAAATAAGTCCGCCAAATGTTTTGATTTCTTTCCCTTTTGAATTAAGCGATTTGTACCATCCCATCTTAAATTTGGCGAGAAACTCATAGGCATCCACAACCTGCTTTGTGGAACCACTCGGAGAAATTTTACTGTTCCGGATTTTGATGGAGGCGAAAATGTTATTTTCTGTTTCAAATTCTTCATCAAATAGGGAAAGTTGCTTCGGACGGTCTTCGGGACGAAACTGTTCATTGCCGATAATTGCAACGATATTGAAAATGACTCGAAGCGCATTGATTGGGATGTCCGCCGCTTGTTGGTCATCAAAAATAAAGTCGTCCACGAAATGGTTTCCCAGCCGAATCTTGTCGGGAACTTTTTCTCCCTTGTCCTCAAACTTCTTTCGGACATGGCGCAAATCTTTTTCAGATAAAGACATTTTCTATTCTTAATGTTCCTGATTTCTTATTTCCTGATTTCAGATGGTAATTATTTGGTTCGAACAGTTTTCTTTACTAGTTTTATTTTCTCACTTTTCAGTGTTTTGTCTCCATCAATGAGATTGTAGTGTTTGTAGGAATCAACACCAGTTGCTTTGAACACCCTTTTTTCGGCTTCTCCTATATTGGGGATCCTCACTTTCTGGATACCCAGATATTCGTAAGATATTTTATTGATGGTTACTTTTTGACCAGGTTTTAAGTCAGATATTTTCATTGTTTTAAGTTTTTACGATTTGTTAGAAATGAAATCGACTTTTTATTGATTTCATGATGTTTTCGGTCGTTTGATATTTGGAATGGAATCGACGGAAACTGTATCATCATTTTGACTATTCTTCAAATAGGGCAGGATACTTTTTAATGAGGATTTCCAGTTGGAAATGGGTCTTCCAGAACTATTCCGCCAGTCGTTTTCTAACCACGAATGATATTTTTCTTCAATTACAGAGTCCAAAAGAGGCTGATAATCCTCTAAAGTTGTTGCAAACTGAATAAATTCTTCCAATTCGGGAATAATTTTTGACTTGCTGCTTTTGGAAGTATCAGTAATGGAAACTTTATCACTAGATTTACTGATTTTGGGAACAACTTCCTTGGACGAATCGCTTCTCTTTAAAGTTTCATGTTTTTCAACAATTTCCAAACTTGGTACTTTTTCGATTTTTTCCTTCTCTATTTTCTCCAGTATGGGAATATCAGATAAGTAATTTAACAGAATTCTGTAATTACAAGGAAATCCACTTTTGGACTCAAATTCAACAAGACCCAACTCGCGAAGTTTATCTTTGGTCGGTTTTACGGTTTTTCTAGTTATTCCCAATGCATTACCGAGTGCAACATCGGAAATAACGACCTTATAACTATCGTTGTCCTTTCCTAATTTCAAAAGGTACAGATAGAGCGAAATTGCCGAAGAGCCAAGTCTTGCCTTGTGATTGAAGTCCCAAAATCGGTCGATAAGTTCCAAGTAATACATTTCTAACTGCTTGCAAAAAGTTCTATAGCCTTTTTCTTGTCGATGATGATGATGTTTCCTTTCTGAATGATGGCTTCATCCAAAATTCCTGAAGATTTAATCTTGGATGCTTTTGAAATGGAACAGCCCAGAATTTTTGCCAAACCTTTTAAACCGTATTCATACATATTTTCAGAATTTAAATTTTTAGATATCTCTAAAAATTCTTTTACGGTCAGATTGCAAAGAGGTGTTTGTGGGGTTATGTTTTCCATCAGCTGTTATCTTTAAAAAGTTCTAATGCTTTTTCCGAATCAATGATAATTTTTCTCCCATTTTGAATGATGGCTTCATCAAAAATTCCCTTACTTTTCAATTTTCCTGCATGATTTTTAGAGCATCCCAATATTCTTGCTAATCCAGAAAGACCGTAAACATACTTTTCATTAAATACCTTTTCTTGTGTGGGGTTTTCTGATGATTCTTGTTTTCTGGCATCTAAAATTTCCACAAATTCACCTATGGTCAATTGCCAAATTGGTCTATTATAATCTTCCATTTTGAAATTTTTATTGTAATTTGTTCTAAAAAAATACTTATTTGTATATATTTTACTATATTTGTATTGCAAATATAAAATAAATATTGAAATATATCTATATTTTAATCTCAAAAACAAAAAAAAAATTAAAGATGACTATAACTGAAAGATTGCAAAGTTACATGACCTACAAAGGGTTAAACCCCAATAAAATCACTGTTGAAGCTGGTTTGTCTGTTGGTTTAATTGGCAGAGCTATAAAAAACAACTCGGGACTCAACTCAGATACTATTGAAAAAATACTATACACTTATACCGATTTGAATCCAGAGTGGTTTATTTCGGAATCAGGTGAAATGCTAAAAACCAACAACCAAAACATTAATAATAATGGCTCAGGAAATAATGTAAACAGCAACATTAATGGAAATATTAGTGGAAATGTTACTATTTCGCATAGCGAGTTTTCTAATATGATAGAACTTCAAAAAGGCTATCAAGAAATACAAAAAGAACTAACAGAAAGATTGAAAACCAGTCAAGAGCAACTATCGGATAGCATGAGACAGGTTACTATACTTCTTGAAATTTTAAAAAAATAACTATGAAAAGGATTTTGATAATTAGTGCTATTTTATTTGGGGGAATCGTGATTGCTCAGCAGAAGAAAAATGCTTTGAATAATTGGAAAAGTAGAGATGCGGAAATCGCACAAAAGGTTTTTTCAAAATATCAGGAAAAAGAAAATAAGAAATTAGAAGATGAAAAAGCAGATTTAATAAAAATTCAAAAAAAGTTGAAAATTGAGATAATAAACGAAGGGGACATTGAGAAATACAATCAAAATATATGGCTTCGTATTGTAAAAGTGAATAATGGAAATTTAGAACAGATTGTTGATACGAGAGATAAGGATATTTCAGTTGTTACAAATACAATGGGAACGAACAATTGGAAAGATGAAGCAGGAGGGTTTAATTATACATCTTTCACTGACTTAATGAAGATTTCCCAGGAGCTTACAAGTAATAGAAATGAAACAGGAATATTAGCAAACTCATTAAAGCCCATTGAATCTTTTGAAACCCGCGAACCTGTTTTATATTTTTCTTTAAAAATCTACACACATAAAAACAGTTCAGAACAAACAACTTTACCAACCTTGTCCAAAACAATAAATATTTATGCTGACAACCAACTGATAAAGACTTTAAAATACTCTTTAGATGACTTTATAAAAGCAGAAGGAGTGTCAATACGGGACTTTAAATTGGGTTCTATTGAAAATCGATAATCAATTTTTCTAATATGAATATAAAGTATCACGCTCAATTTCTTCTTGACAGGGAAAAAGACAATCCTACTGCAAAACTGCGATATCGCATTAAGTGGGATGGCAATATTGTGGCTTTCAATTTGGGATATAGAGTAGAAATACAAAAATGGAGCAAGGAAACACAACGCTGTAAGGCCAATACAACTCACGGCGATAAGAAAATTTTCGCAAGCATTATCAACAGGAAAATTCAAGAATTTGAATCGGCTTGTCAAAGAACTTTTCAAAAATTTGAAGTTGATGTAATGTCTCCATGCTCAAAACAATTCCGTGAATCTTTTAATTGCGAAGTTGGGAGAACTTCGAAAACTGAAATTGTAGAAGAAAAGTCTTTTTTTGATGTTTTTGACCTATTTACTCAAGAAGAATCAAGAAACTCATATTGGAAAGATAAAACCTTGATGAAGATGAATACGCTAAAAAACAAGTTAACAGAATTTAATCCCAATTTAAAATTTGACAACTTGGATGAGGAGGGCTATAACAAGTTCCAACATTTTTTGGAATCAAAAAATCATAAAAACTCTACTATTCTGAAAGAGTTTAAGTCTTTAAAGTGGTTTTTAAAATGGGCAAAAAGAAAAGGATATCAAACAAATTCCTATTTCGAACTATTTCAACCAAAACTAAAGAACATTCCGAAAAAAGTTATTTTTCTTTCACAGGATGAATTGAAGAGATTTCGTGAATATGTAATTCCCGAAAACAAAAAACATCTTGAAAAAATTCGGGACGTTTTCTTATTTCAATGCTTTACCGGTCTGCGATATTCTGATGTTTTTAATTTACGGAAATCGGACGTCAAAGAAAAACACATTGAAATAAATTCTATAAAAACATCTGATAATCTCACAATCGACCTTAATGCGCATAGTCGTGAAATTTTGTTAAAATACAAAGATGAAGATTTTGTGCAAAATAGAGCTTTACCCGTTATTAGCAATCAAAAAATGAATGACTACCTAAAGGAGTTGGCAGAGTTAGTAGAAATTGATGAACCTATTACGCAGACTTATTATATGGGAAAAAAAAGAATTGACGAAGTGTTACCGAAATATTCTTTACTTGGAACTCACTGCGGTAGAAGAACATTTATTTGCAATGCATTATCACTTGGGATTCCTCCGCAAGTAGTAATGAAGTGGACTGGACATAGTGATTACAGCGCCATGAAACCCTATATAGATATTGCTGATGAAATAAAAGCAACCGCAATGGAGAAATTTGATTTAATAATTTAAATATTGGGACAAGGGGATTTGGTAATGTTTTTTAATCGGCAAGAATTATATTTTATTGTAACTTTGCAATAAGGTGAAAAATTCTGAACTACATAAACTTCTGATTAAGTTAAACTTGGAAAATACTGTTTTTTATAAAAATGAACAGGATGGCTCTTATGATTTTGATTTTCATCCGGATATCCTAAATAAAATTAAAAGAATTTCTCCCGATGCAGTCTATGTATTCAATAACCAACCTTTATTACTGTTTTTTGATTTAACCAATTCTGATGATTTAAATAAAGAATCTGAGATACATAAAAAAGTTTGGTCTTTTGATAATTCCCCAATCGTTTTTATATTAAAAGACAAAGATATTTCTATCTATAATGCTTTAAATTATATCAAAAATAAAGATGGTAGAGGCGGTTATCTCCAAGAGGTTGAAATATCTGATGAAGAAAGAGACGAGAAATTTTCTTTTTGGAGTTTGCAGTCGGGGGAAACTTGGGCTTGGTTTCAAGATGAATACTTGTCTAAAAAAAACGAAAACCAAACACGGGTTAATCAGAGACTATTTCAAAACATTAAAGATGTACGAAATTATTTAACTGATAAAACAAAATCAAATTTTCTTGATGAGAAATCTGCCAATTCTTTGATTCTAAGATTAATTTTTATTCGATATTTAATTGATAGAGGTATCAAGATTGATGAGGCGTATATTTCAGGCGAATCACTTAATGAAAAAAGAAAAAACTTTATTCTTTTAATTTCAGAACCTGAAAAACTCAATCAATTATTTGAAAGACTTAATGATAATTTCAATGGTGTTCTTTTCAAAGAGACAGATATAAAGTTAAATCAAATTCAAGCAAATTATTTAGCTGATGTTTTTAAAGGAGAGCTTGAGCAACAAGGCTCTTTATTTGAAGGCTCTTTCTTTGAGATTTTTGATTTTTCAATTATTCCTGTTGAAGTAATATCGGGTATTTATGAATCTTTGATTGATGATGAGACTAAAGATTTAGATTCAGCAGTTTATACTCCGTCTTTTTTAGTTGATTATATTTTATCAGATACTGTTGATAAATATCTGAATCAAAATAATGTTTCAGAATGTAAAATTTTTGAGGTTGCAGTTGGCTCGGGAATATTCTTAGTTCAATCTTTGAGAAGAATGATTGAAAAAGAAATTGAACTTAATGGAGATTCAAATAAAAATGAATTTAGTAACAAAATTAGAGAAATTGCTAAAAATAATCTGTTTGGAATTGATATAAATGAAGAGGCTCTAAAAGTTACTTGTTTCTCAATTTATATAGCATTATTGGATTATCAACAGCCAAAAGACATTGATAAGTATCCATTCCCTAATCTTTTAGGGACTAATCTTTTCAAAGCTAATTTCTTTGATAAGTCACATGATTTTACTAAAGTAATAAAAAATAATCCACCAAAATTTATATTGGGGAATCCACCATGGAAAAGCAAAAAAGAAGATGTAGTTCATGTTAAATGGTTAAAGGACAATAAAAAAACAGTTGGCAGATTTGAAATTGCTCAGTCATTTCTTTTGAGAGCTAAAGATTTTATGAGTGATGAAACACAATCGGCACTCATTGTTACTAGTACAATTTTCTATAATGTTTCACAAAAAACTAAAGGATTTAAAAAGGATTTCTTAACTACATTTTGTGTAGAAAAGTTTTTTGATTTATCCCCAGTAAGAAGATTAATTTTTGAGAAGAAAAATAGTCCTGCTAGTATCGTTTATTTTAGACTATCAAAAGATAATGATTGCCAAAAGAATATAATTAATCATCAATCAGTTAAATTTAATCGTTTTATCAAATATTTCAAAATGTTAGTTATTGAAAGGTTTGATCAAAAAGCGTTACCACAGAAATATTTTTTAGAAAATGATTGGATGTTTAAGGTTGCCTTATATGGAAGTTATTTGGATTTTAATTTCTTGAAAGTATTACCTCAAAAAAATATTGGGTCAATTATCAATAATAACACTATCTATAAAGGGGCTGGTATAGAAAGAGGGAAAGATCCGAATTTTTTTCCAGAATTAATTGGAATGAAAATTTTAGAAAACTCTCAGATTGAACAGGGCTACACTAATACCAAAAATTACAAATCTCTAAATAAAGAAGACGTTTATTTGTCGAGGGGGAGAGATAAAAATATTTTTTTGGGCAATAAAGTTTTATTTAAAGAACAGGCTCTTAATGAATCAGAACCACTAATTTCTTTTTCAAGTGAGGATTTTGTTTTTAGAAAAGGGGTGTTTTCTATCTCTTCAAAAACTGAAAATATTATATTATTATTATATTCTTTACTTAAATCTGATTTAAGTCAATACTTTCTTTTTCTAATTTCTGGTGCCTGGGGAGTAGCAACTAGACCCGCTATAAGATTTGATGAAGAATTACTAAGGATGCCATTGCTTGATTTTGATAAATCAGTATTAGAAAAATTGGTTAATAATGCTAAATCAATTATTGAATATTATGCCACTTTTTATGACAAATTTAATCTTGGAAAGCCTTCTGTAAATCATTTTTTGCTCCAAAAAAATAATCAAATAATTAATGACTCTTATGGTGTCAAAGACTACGAGAAGGATTTAATTGATTATGCTTTAAATGTCTCTCGTTATCAGTTTCAACAAAGCAAACAGCATCTTGTTACTAATTTTAATGATTCTGACCACCGTAACCAAAAACAAGTTTTAGAGAAATATGCCGATGTTTACATAAAAGAATTTGAGGAAATATATTATGATGAGTTTGTAAAAGTTGAGATTTTTACAATGAGACATTTCATTGCAATGAATTTCATTATTACAGACAAAAAGCCAAAAGAAAAAATATCATATCCTAAAAATACTGATGAAAAAGATGTTTTGGAGAAACTGGCAAATAATTTGACTATTGAAAGAATAACAGATACCAGCGACCCATCAAAAAATCTATATATTCAAAAGGATATAAAAGGATTTGAAAGTGATTCTTTTTATATTATAAAGCCAAATGAATATAAATGTTGGCATCGTGCAATGGCATGGTATGATGTTGCAGAATTTAAGCAGGCTATTCAAGAAGCAGAATTAAAACGTCTTAATAACATTTCTGCCAATGATTAGTAACGCCGATAATTTTAAAAAGAATAGAAATCGGGTTATAGAATCTCATGTTAGGAAAATAATGAGATATGTAATTGACTGCTATCATCTTATTTTAAAGGATGGAAAGAAATATGATTATGCTACAAGGGGGAAAATAAAGCAAGAAGATTTTTTAAGAAATGGACTTGTTGATGATTATATGAGGGAAAATATCAATCTTTTAAATGACAGCCCCATTAATGAATATTCAATAGAGAATTTTATCAATAAGGAATCTGCTGAATCATATTATGATGCTAAGGATGGTTTAATGCATGACGATAAAATAGATATTAAAATTGATTATCCTTATTTGAAATTAGATTTAGAAGATAAGTTGACTTATTTTGCAATAGAATGTAAAAGAATTAAAACTAATACAGATTCTATTGCTTACATAGGTGATACTATAAAGTTTTCACAGAGAAGCTATGTAAAAGGACGAATACCTTATGAAGGGCAAATCGGATTTATTGAAAACCCCAAAATATCCCATTCTTCAATTTTTCCAATAATAAATAAAAAGTTAAAATCTAATAAAAATTTGACTACTATTAAAGATTTGCAGTCTGAGATTCTTGCACCAAACTTTGAAGGTTCTTACAGGTCTCTACACCAAAAATCAAATGAAACAAAAGACAAGTTTTCAGTCTTTCACTTATTGTTCGATTACTCCAAAATCGTTCTAAATAATTATGACTAAATTAAGAAGGTTGAACTGAATTGATTTTGGTCCCTACTTCAAAAATCAGGGACAAATTCAAGGGATGTTCAATATTGTTTATAACGCTTTAATGTTTCTTAAATATTTGTAAATTATTTAAAATCAACGAAATGAATATTTATTGTGTTTTATTGAAGTATATTAATATTCCCCTACGGGCTACAAAAGAGATTCATTATTGAATCTCTTTTTTGCTTTCCATATTCATATCTTTACATAAAACTTTTGCAGGATATTGTTACTCTTACTTCAGGATAATTGGTAACAGCTTTGTAATGATTTATCATCTCATCCGTCATTGATATTCCAAATCTAAAAAAAGAAAAACCTCCATTATACAATGAAGGTTTTTAAGAAGAATGAATATCTTAAATCTAAATCCCAAAATTCACGAAAATGCTGAACCGGGATTTGGCTTCAATATCTCCTCCGGCAAGATTTGTGTAAGCAGGAAGCATTACTTCACTTCCCAAACTGAATTTTTTGTAGGAGGCTTCAAAACCTAATTTTCCGTACAAAGCACTTCCGGCGGTTTTAGGCATTACTTCTCCGAACTGTCTGTTCCAGTCGTAGACTTCCCCCTGCATTCCGAATTTCCCAGAAAGAATACTGTTTTCATTTTTCCAGAGTCTATAAAATCCTGTTGCCGCATAATTCCACTGGTTTCCGAAACGGTAATGTTTTTTATTTTCTGTTTTTAAAGTATAATCAGTGTTCAGCAATACCGCCAGTTTATCTTTCTGAAATTTATAGTTTAAAACCATCTGATAATCCCAGCTTCCTGTTCCGAGCTGAAAACTGGGATTTACTCCGGTGATTCCTTTTTCATCAAATTTTCCGATCGGAATTTTCACGCCGAAACCTCCATTCAGTTGATGGGAAGAATCTTTGGAATCGATGATCTGATAGATTCCCATTACATTCGCATCTCCGATTCCTTCAATTTTGATATCTCCCTGCAACGTTTTTTTGGTGTGAAACTGAAACGGAATACTTGCATATACACTTACATTTTTGGCAACCGGAATTTTTCCCCAAAGCTGAACCGTATTGAAATACTGATCCTGCGTAAGATCATTGACGAATAAATTTTCTTTGGCTCTGTAATGCTGTGCAAAATATTTAACGCCGATAAACTGAGGATTCAGTAAAGATTCAAATCCGGAAGAACCGTTTCCTGCGGCGCAGCCACATGCATCGCAATCATCAAAGACCATCGGACTAAATTCTTTACGAATAAATAAACTGTCATTGATTTCTTTTGCCTGACTAAAAAAGCATCCGGCTAAACCCAATGTTAAAAATATCTTCTTCATGATTTTATTATTCTGCAAATTTTGGATTCGTTATAAAAGTTTTATCGCTTAACGTTTTCAGAAATGCGATGATGTTCTGTTTTTCAGAAGCGGTCATAGGAATTCCGGTGTGTCCGTTTTGTTTCAGCAACGGATCGAGATTAGGCTGGTTTTCTACATTATCAGAATAAAAATTCATAACTGCTTCCAAACTATAAAGCCTTCCGTCGTGCATATAAGGTGCTGTATATTCTACATTTCTGAGGCTTGGAACCCGAAATTTCATATTGTCATTCCAGTCCAGCGTTACACGATATCTTCCTCTGTCGTCAAACTGCGGATTATAATACATTCCAGTATTCCGATAGCTTTCATCGGTAAATAAGTCTCCCGAATGACAAGATGCACATTTATTCTGAAACAGAGCCATTCCCTGATTTTCTTCTGCTGAAAATACTTCTGTTCCTTTTTTCATCCTGTCGTACTTTGAATCCGCGGAAATCATGGTTGCCATAAACTGCGAAATGGCTTTGAGAATTTTTTCACCGGTAATGTTTTCGTCACCGAATGCTGCTTTAAACATTTTCTTGTAATTTGCATCAGCATTTAATTTTCCTACCGCTTCAGGAAGCGAGCTGTCCATCTCAAAATCTGTGGTAATGGGAACCAGAGATCTTTCGTCCAGATTGTGACTGACTCCGTCCCAAGTGTAATTTTTCAGAAAAGCCATGTTCTGTATTGGTGGTGCATTTCGGATGCCTAATCGGTCATCAATTCCATGACTTACGGTGTGACCGTGATGGGTAAAAGCATATTCCTGAATATGGCAGAATCCGCATGAGATGGTATTATTTCTGGATAATTTTCCTTCGTAAAAAAGTTTTTTCCCCAATGCTACTCCATTCACCGTGACCGGATTTCCTGTAATATCAAAAGTGATGTCCGGAAAACCCGCAGGTTTGTCGAGACGATAAGCTTCATCTTTTGGCAAAGGCTCCAAAACCTCATCTTCCGTGCAGGAAGTCAGGGGAAATACCACAATAAAGAGAAAAATCCAAAGAGAGCAGAATTGCCCTCTTTTGGATTGTATGAAAAAATTAATCATTGTGAACGTGATCTACTTTAAACATTTTAGAAATATTATTGGTAACATTCACCAAATGCTGGTTTGATCCCATTGCCATGTCGTTAGAAGTATCCAATGTTAAAGCAGTCTGTCCGCTCAGATATTGGTTAAGATCCGCTAAAATGTGAACTGATGGTGTAATCTGTTTTGATACTCTTGCCGTTGAAGGAAAATCAAGGGTAATTTCACGGTAAAGATCTGCAGTGTTGTTTGCTGAAGTGTTCCCCATATTTCCACAGTGGTTCATGAATTCTGTAGTGGCTGAAGAAGTTCCGTATTTACCTTCCAGTTTTGTGAAGATGTATCCTGCCGCCCAAGACCAAGCCATTCCTGCGGTTTTTGCTTTCTGCCAGAAAACGCCCTGTCCGCTTTGTCCCAAAAGGTAAGCGGACTGACTGATTCCTAAACCGATTCTTACTTTTTTATAATTGTTTTTAGGAACTTCTTTCAGGTTGATGTAATTAATTCCGGCAACCGCTTCTGCCTGATCTACGATAAAGGCTCCGTTATCCGGATCATTATAATGGTATTTGAATTCTCCTCCGTTTTCATCAATTAAAGTGATGTTGCTGATTACATATTTCAAAGTAGAAAACTGGTGTTTTTGTCCGTTAACGGAAGTTTGTGTAGTCTGGTTTAAAACGATGTCTCCAAGATTATTGAATCCGTTTTCGAATTTTAGCTGTAAACTTCCCGGAGTCGTGTCCAGAACTTCTTCATCGTCATTATTGCTGCAAGATGAAACGGTAAGTAATGTAATTGCTACGAAGAGTAATGATAAGAATTTGTAAATTTTCATTTTGATTAAATTTAATTGTAAAAATTATTGTTGTTTAGTATTTATTTTTTGATAAATTTTAAAGTTTCATGTTCTTTTTTCCCAAAAAGATGAAGGAAGTATACTCCCGGTTCTAAACTCTGAACCGTAAGTACAGAATTGTTTTGAACGGAATTGTTTCCTGTAACATCTCTCCCTGAACCATCAAAAATTTTGATGCTTTCAATCTGATATTTCGCAGTTATATGAATGACCTCATCTGCCGGATTAGGATATATGGAACTGGAAACGGTATGCTTAATCTCATCCTGAGTAGAAAGTGTTCCGTTGAAGATAAATTTCTGGATGCGGTGGTTTCCCATGTCTGTAACATAAAGATCTCCGTTTGGCGCCACAAAAACTCCTCTTGGACTTTTGAACTGATCTGCTCCACTTCCATTGCCGTTTCCTCCTGCAATCACATTTCCACTGGTCTGTCCTTCTTTCCAGGAAAGGATTCTTCTTCCTGTGTATTCAGCAATAATCATTGTTCCGTCGTTCATCATAAAAATACCGTTGGGTGCTTTCATTTGATTATTAGCGGTTCCGGAGCCATTGCCTCCCGCAACTGTTACTGCATTTGTACTGCCTGAAGAAAATTTCTGTACCCTGTTGTTAATATAATCTGTTACATAAAGATTCTCATTGTTGTCTACATAGATGGTTCCGTTAACAGAAGGATTGGCTAACTGATCTGCATTTGCGCCATAAGTACCCGCAGCAGCCAAAGTTCCGGAAGAATCTCCTATTGCCCATTTCACAATTCTGCTGTTTCCTGCATCAACAATATAGAAGGTGTTTCCTCTGAGATAAAATCCACCGGGCTTGTTTAGTTGATTAAGTGCTGCTCCTTCTCCATTTCCTCCGGCAACAGTAATTCCTGTTACGGCATTGGGTTCCCACTTTTGAATTCTTGCATTAAACGAATCCAGAACATAGATATTCTTATTATCGTCTACCCAAACACAAGTAGGAGTATTAAGCTGATTGGAATTGCCTCCCGAACCATTTCCTCCGGCAACAGTAACTCCCTGATTTAATGCCGAATCCCATTTTACAATTCTATGGTTTTGGGTGTCTGTAATATATAGATTGCTGCTGCTATCAATAAAAACAGAGTAAGGAAAATTAAGCTGACTATTTGCACCGCCCGCTCCGTTTCCTCCGGCAACGGTAATCCCCTGAGTATTCCACGAATATTGCTGGGAGAAAATAAGATTGAAAAAAGAGAAAACTATTACAGATAATATTTTTTGAAACATATCTTTATAAAATTTCGATCCGGGATATTTTTGCTCCGGATATATATTAAACAAATAAGAGAATCGGCAAAATGCTCTAATGAACTGATCTGTAAAAATCAATTATGGAAACGAAACGATTTCTTAAACCCATTCTGTTATGAGCAGATCCCGATTCTCTTGAAGAAAAAAGTTTTGTTGATATTTTTGAGGAATTTTCTGAACACTATTTTACAGGATTTTATAAAAAACACAGTTTTTATTTTCAGCATTGCGTATCCTCTGAGATATAAGGAGACCAAAGCCCAACGATTACAGCCGTGGCATTACAGCTAAACGTTTAATTTATGCAATTGCTGAACATTGACATTGTAAAACAATATCAGAAAAACCTTTATAGATTGTCCGGAAAATTATTCTTCTGCATTTTCAGAAACAGAAGAGATTATGCTACACTAATGGAGGATGAAAAACCTGAAAATAGTGTAAATGATGATAAGAATCGGCTTTGAATGTACCGACAGTATTTTTCAGAATATTTGATTTAAGGATGAAGCTGTCGTCTAAACTTTCATTTACGATAAAGATATCTATGGAATTCAGACTTATTTTCTGACTGCTTTTATTTCCCTGCTCCTGAGTTTTTGAGAGTTCTTTTGAAAGGTAACATTTACCGTTACACATTAACTCTGGTTTCATTCTGTTCTCACAAAGTTCTTTAGTTATATAGTCGTAATTAACTGTATAATCTATAAATGGCAATATCGGACGTATTGTCATCTGAATAATCATGAAAATAGAAATGATATATTTCACGGAGCAAATTTAATAATACTTTTTGTTTTGTTATATGATATTAAACATAAAAAGGCAACTTACAAAAATTAATAAGCTGCCTTTTATGTAAATCAATTAATGTTCATCCTCAGCAGAACACAATCCTACAATTGTATGGAAAGTATCGTGCAGAGCAGTAAGAGATTTTGTAATATTTGCATCAGAATCTTTTTTCTTGATTTGTTTTTCAAGATCCTGACTGTCCTTAGAAAGTTTTGCAATGGCTTCCTTCACGCCTTTTTTGTTAAATTCAGCAGGAACAGCCGAAGTTTGCAATGCTTTTGCTTTTGCCGCCATTTCTGCTGCTCTTGTTTTGATAGGCTGAAGATTGCCTTCTTCCGCAGGATGGAAAGTCTGAGACATCACGGTATGAAAATCTTTCATAGCCTGCCAATCATCGAATTTCCCTTTTTTTGCTTTCGTTGCCTCTTCGTATCTTCTGCTGATTTCTTTCCAGTTGGTTACGTTCCAGATCGCGGTTAAATAATCTGCTCTTTTGTTCTGATATTTCAGGTAATATGCGTGTTCCCAAACATCGATCCCGAAAATAGGGGTTCCTTTTTCTTCTACAACGTCCATTAAAGGGTTATCCTGATTGGGTGTTGAGGAAACAAATAATTTTCCGCTCTTATCCACAGAAAGCCATGCCCATCCTGATCCGAAACGGTCGGCTCCTGCTTTTGCCATCTTTGCTTTAAAAGCATCCATGCTTCCGAATGCTTCATTGATTGCTTTTGCCAGTTTTTCAGAAGGTTGTGTATTTTTTTCAGGGGTTAAGACGGTCCAGAACAACTCGTGATTGTAATGTCCTCCTGCGTTATTTCTTACGGCAGCCGGTAATTTTGAAGCATTGGACATGATCTCGAACAGGGTCTGTTTTTCCTGCGGCGTTCCTGCGATTGCTTTATTCAGGTTCGCAACATACGCTGCTGCGTGTTTGGAATAATGAATTTCCATTGTCTGTGCGTCGATATTTCCTTCCAACGCATTGTAAGCATACGGCAACGGTGTCTGCTTAAACTGTGCAAACGCAAACTGCGCTGCAAAAACTGCACTCAGAGCAGCTACTTTCAAAATCTTCATACTATTTTATTTTTATGTGATTTATTTTGGCTGGGAGACAGATGATGGAAGCCTGAAGTTCTTTTACATACTCCATAAAACTTCCAGCCTCTAACTTCCATTTTCCAAACCTCTATTTCAATAATTTTTTAATATCCTCTATCAATATTTCTCTGTCGGGATGGTATTTTCCTGTCAGTTTCGGAGTTTTTCCTTCCGTATCTTCATAATTTAATCCCGAATAATACAAAATCGGCATATTGTCTTTATTGTATCGGCAACGGATGTTTCCTTCTTTATCTACAAGGGCAATCATTCCGCTATGATTAAGACTTTCGCTTTCATCTTCCTTATCTCCGACATAAATATTGAACTGATCTGCTAATTTACCAATATAATCTCTGTTTCCGGTTAAAAAATGCCAGTTCGGAGATTTTACGCCAATTCTTTGTGCGTGTTCTTTTAATGTCTGCGGAGTATCATTTTCCGGATCAATGCTTATAGAGATGATTCCGAAATCCGGATTGTTGATTTCATCTTCAATGGCTCTCATGTTGGTATTCATAACCGGACAAATCGTGGGACATTTGCTGAAGAAAAATTCGACCAGATAGACTTTTCCGAGCATATCTTTATTGGTAACCGTTTTGTTGTTCTGATCGGTCAATTTGAAATCGGGAACTTTCATTACAGTGTACAAATTCTTTTTGAAATACCCCATTCCGACACCTATTCCCAGAAAAAGCAAAGCGATAATCACAATCGGAACGATTACTTTGCTTTTGGAATTGCTGGTCTTTTTATTTTTTGGCATATTTCTCAGGATTCTTTTTGAATTCGTCTTTACAGTAAGCACTGCAAAAACCGTACGTTTTATTTTTATAGATTGCCGTATCTTTCATATCGGCTTCGGTGGGCATATTGCAGATGGGATCTACCGCATTGGCAAATTTCACTGTTTTTGTTCCGGAATTTGCAGTTGTTTTTGCTTTTTTATGCTTTACTTTAGGGGTTTCCTGTGCACATGCCATTAATGAAAAAGACAATAATGCTGTTAAAATAAGTTTTGATTTCATTTTTATTTACATTGAAATTATTAATGTTTGAATGGATTGATTTTTTAACTAAGCTTACTGATGAATTTCTTGCTTTATCCTTAATTAATCATAATGTCTTGTAACGCTAAGATCACAAAGATTTTTATGACGACAAATTACAGATAACTACAATAAATCTAATTTAACGCTAAGCTCGCAAGTTTTTTGTAAACTTAATTTTTATGGGTTCGCAAAGGCGTTAACACTCAGCAAGTGATAGCTATACTTTATTTTTAGTATCAATTCAGTTAAAGAATTAGCTGAAAATAATATTAAGCTAAAGGAGGATGGAATATTCTGGAAAAATATTCTGAAGTATGGAAATTGATGTAACGCAAGTCTGAGTTTTTGTTTAAAACACTCAACTGACTATTATCTGAAAAGGAAAGTATTTCATGGGAGATAAAAACATCAAGTCCTGAAATTTTTACTGTCTGGTTGGTATTGGACTGTTTTTCTGTTTTTGCCAGTTCTTTGGCAACGTAGCATTTTCCTTTGCAGGTGGATTGCGGAATGTTTCTGTTTTCACAAAGGTTTTTTACGATGTAGTCATAATTAACGGCATAATTAATCAAAGGCAAAACGGGACGTAATGCAATCGTAAAAATGATAAATATGGAAACGAAAAACTTCAATGCGATATTCTACTTTACAAATATACTAATGAAATTTTGTTTTTAAGATAGATTATGATGAAAGTCAGTTTTGGTAATGGTTTAATTGTACGCTTTATTTTCGTAGAGATTTTTTAGATCCCAAAGCTTCGGATAATAATTTAAAGCATTAAAATCTGCGGAAACTTTATATTTTCTCCCGCAGATTTTGCAGATAAAGCTGATTAATATTCTACCGCGAAAACCACCGATTTTCACAGATGAATACAAATACTTTATGATGAAACTAAAGAATCTGCGAAATCTGTAGGAGAAAATAAATTTTGGCTAAAGCCGGATTGAAAATTTATCCTTGCAAACGGGCTAAAGCCCGTTCCTATTGATGAGTAAACATATTTTAACAATATGTGCGCGATATAATAAAATTCTATCATCCTACTTCCCTCTTCCGGCTTATTAAAACTTCATCCGTTGAATTCTTACCGCATTTAAAATGGCAAGTAAAGCGACTCCGACGTCGGCGAAAACAGCTTCCCACATGGTTGCCAAACCTCCTGCCCCGAGAATAAGAACAACGGCTTTGATGGAAAATGCCAGAATGATATTTTGCCACACAATTTTTTTTGTCTGTTTTCCAATGTTGATTGCCATCGGGATTTTACTCGGCATATCATCCTGAATGACAACATCTGCTGTTTCAATTGTCGCATCACTTCCCAATCCGCCCATCGCAATTCCGACATCGCTTAACGCTACAACAGGAGCATCATTCACTCCGTCGCCTACAAAAGCAACGGTTTGATTTTTTGCTTTTATTTCCTTTACTTTATTCACTTTGTCTTCGGGAAGCAGATCTCCGTAAGCATTCTGAATGCCTAAAATATCGGCGACGTGTTTCACCACAGAGGATTTATCTCCGCTGAGCATTGTGGTTTTTACTCCTAAAGATTTTAATTTATTGATGGTTAATTGTGCATCAGTTTTAACAGAATCTGCAATTGTTAAATACCCTACAAATTTGTTGTCATATGCAACAGCGATTAAAGTGTACACGATATTTTCAGTCTGAATATCGTATTTGATGTCGAATTTATCCATCAGTTTGAAGTTTCCGACCAAAAGTTCTTTTCCGTCGATGGATGCTTTTAAACCATAACCTGCGATTTCTTCAACATTTTCCAACAGAATCGAATGATCGACTTCTCCCACATATTCATGAATAGCCGTTGCTACGGGATGTGAGCTTTTACTTTCCAGAGCATTAACGAGTTTTAAAATATCATCTGTATTACATTCATCATTAAAATTAACTTCCTGAACTTTGAATACGCCTTCCGTCATCGTTCCGGTTTTATCCATCACTACATTCTGAACGTTTGCCAAAATATCTAAGAAATTGCTTCCTTTAAATAAAATTCCGTTTCGGCTTCCTGCTCCGATTCCTCCGAAATATCCCAAAGGAATAGAAATCACTAACGCACACGGACAGGAGATCACAAGGAAAACCAAGGCTCTGTACAGCCACGCTCTGAACTGATACTCTTCTATAAAAAGATATGGTAGAAACGTGATTCCGATTGCAAGAAATACGACAATCGGGGTGTAGATTTTCGCAAATTTCCTGATGAATAATTCAGTAGGAGCTTTTTGAGCGGTTGCGTTCTGAACGAGTTCTAAAATTTTGCTCAGTTTGCTGTCTTTGTAAGCGGTTGTCACTTTTACTTCGCTTACTGTATTGAGATTGATCATTCCGGCTAAAACAGTTTCACCTTTTGTTTTGGTATCGGGTTTACTTTCTCCGGTTAAAGCAGAAGTGTTAAATGAGGCGGTTTCAGATAATAATTCTCCGTCTAATCCTAATTTCTCTCCAGATTTTAACTGAATAATAGCTCCGATATTTACTTTTTCAGCTTTTACAATTTGTGGTTTTCCGTCTTTTAAAACGGTCACCTCGTCGGGACGCTGATCGAGTAAAGATTTGATATTGCTTTTGGCTTTGGTTACTGCCATTGCCTGAAAAACTTCTCCAACGGAATAAAAAAGCATGACCGCAACTCCTTCCGGATATTCTCCGATGGCAAAAGCGCCCACGGTTGCGATTCCCATCAAGAAAAACTCGGAAAATATATCTCCGTTTTTTATGCTTTCAAACGCTTCTTTCAAAACCGGAATACCAACCGGAATATAGGCGATGAAGTACCAAACCAGACGAATCCAGCCGGAAAACCATTCAGCTTTGATGAAATGATCCAAAGCGATTCCTATTAATAACAATCCAAAAGAGATGATTGCAGGAAGAAACATCCTGAAAACAGACTGATCTCCCGTCTCATGAGAATGATCGTGGTCGTGACCTTCATGATGATGTTGGTGATCTTTTTTCGGTTTTGTGCTGCAGCATTCTTCCATAACTTAAATTTTTATTCAAAATTACAGTCAAAATGCGTGCAATGCTATTGCAAACTTTCCAGACAGTTTTCGCAGATTCCTTTAGCAAAAAGCCTTATTTCGTCGATCCTGAATTGGGTCTGAATGTTTTCGGGAAACGAAATATCTTCTTTACAGGTGGTCTGTTTGCAGATTTTACAGTAGAAATGAAGATGCCAGTCTTTGTGGGTATGTTCATCGCATCCATCGTGGCAGAGTTTGTATTTTGTTGTCGTATTTTCCTGAATGCTGTGTACGATTCCTTTTTCTTCAAATGTTTTCAGAGTGCGGTAAATGGTTGTCCGGTCTGCATTTTCAAAATGATTTTCAATTTCTGAAAGAGAAAGGGCGGCTTCCTGAGAACTCAAAAAATCGTACACCAAAATCCTCATGCTTGTAGGTTTGGTATTTTTATTTATTAATTTATTCTCAATGTCCTTTTTCATACGATTTTATTTAGCATATCCATTTCAAAGTTAGTGGTTTTAAAATTTGTTTCTGTGAATGTTCATTCGATTTTAATAAAAAAGCTAAACAGCAAAAAGAGCGGTTCATTACAAACCACTCTTGAAAAACACACTGCTTCAAAATACTGAAGTGTTAGTATAATCTTTGGATCGACAGATAAATTACTCTCATATTATCTGCTGTACTTGTTGTATTCATATTATCAACTGTTGGGAAATAATAGACTCTGTACCATTTATCATCTAAAGAAAGATCCATTGTAAGTACTTCCTGATGTCCTCCTTGCCCGCTTCCTTCTGTTCTTGGTATTGTAGATCCTAAAATATCATTATATCCTACTCCATAGTAAATTCCGTTATCCAGTTCCATGTACGCAGAAGGAGCAAGGGTAGCTCCTGAACCTGTAGGTGTGCTTGGAGCCAAAAGATAATTTGAGGCATTAAAACGGTCTACGTTGGTTAAGGCACTAAACCACAGTTTCACCGGAGATGAAGATGTATTTACCAGTCTTGGCCACATCGTTACGCTTCCGTTTCCTCCGTTGGAAGCTCCGTTAAACCATGCATCAAGTCTTATTTTTCCTCCGATAATCGGCAAATCTGTAACAAAAGCACTCATCCAGCCAGAGACATTTGCGGAAAATCCGGCTTTGTAAAATACGAGATCTCCGGGAGCCAGTCCGTCTCCTGCTCCAATTACGGCATTACATGTTTTGCCTCCGATATTTAAAGAAAATGTGGTTGTAATGGGACTTGTTACGGTAGGTGTTCCGGAAACGGTATAACTCAGCGTTCCTGAGCCGGAGTTAAAATTTCCTGCGGATAAAGTTGCGGTAAGTCCGTTTACAGGACCTATTGTCTGTGCAGCATAAATTCCTCCGTTTCCTCCGGTATAAGCGACATTCATTGTGCCGGTATAAGGAACTCCTGTTGTGTATGTACTTGGAGAGAGGGTAATTCCGTTACAGGTAATTGTTCCTACTGTTCCGGGGGCTAAAGATCCGTTGTTGAAGGTTCTCCATTCTGTTCCGTTCCAAAAAACATATCCGTTATAGACTAATCCTCCGGTTCCTAGATTGTAAACCAAAAGTCCTGTTGCCGGAGAAGGGATGGTTGTCTGGTCTGTCTGTGAAGTTAGTGCTGCTTTCGGACCCAAAAAGCCTTTCTTGCTTCCTGAAGCCAGTCCGTCCACATTCACGTCCAAAAGTGCAGAAGAATTTGGCGAGTTGGTTCCAATCCCAACATTACCGGAAGAGGTTACCACAAAATCATTTGCCTGTTGTGCAGCCGTAGGATTTCCTGTTGACGGATTGTCTTTTGCTCCGTCTACATGAAAAATACCTTTTGGATTGGATGTATTAATCCCCACTTGGGAATAAAAAAGATTAAAGGCCACGATGGTCATCGATAAAATAATTTTTCTCATAAGAATGTTTTTTTAAGGGATTTTGAAAAAGACTTTTTAAAAACTCATTTTCAGTTTTGCTTCATTTGTTGTTTTTAGAATTTATAGACTCTGATTGATCTGCTTATTTTTTATGCAGATTAAATATTCTTTATATACTGACTTTATGAAAATTCGGAATGACGTGTTTAATTAATATTCATTATCAATTTATTTTCTCTAATTTTGAACTCTATTGTTCTTTTTGTTTGTAATAAATAAAAAGATCTTCATCACCTTGTCACAAAAATGCCCTATTCTTAGAAGCATTGATCTTGTACATTTTTTAGTTAAAAATTGTTTTGCAAAGTTATTTCCTCTGATAAATCAAAAAAAGAGCTATGCAAATCATAATTCTGAAAATGATTTACAATGATTATATTTGCTTACATATCAATACTTTAAAAAAGTCATTTATTGAAAATGCCTGCTTAAACTTGTAAAAATGAAGTAAAATACAAATGAGTACAAAATTTGAACAAATTGAAAAACTGAAACAGGAACTCATGGACAGGTATGTGATTCTCATGCTTGCCATTTTAGCTTTTTATATTTTTATCTTTACATTTTATACTTATGATAATTTTCTTATCTGGTATTTGGGATCGGCATTATTTTTTCTGGGATACACTTATTTTCTGATGAGAGGAAGATTTAAACAATCTACAATTGTTCATCTTCATCTTTTAATTGCGCCTCTTTTCAATATTTATATTGTACTGGCATTTTGGGATTATTCTGTGGTAAGTTTTTGCTGGTATCTGCCAATTCCTATCGGAGCCTACATTTTCTTTACAAAAAAAGAGGTTTTTCTTTACACGCTTTATACCGTACTTATTATTTTAGCCTGTTATTTTATTACCGCAAATTTCAATCTGGAATTTCCTGAACGTACCCAGAAAACGGTTTTGTTCACAGATATTATCATCATTATTTCTAATATTTTAGTGGTTACGCTGCTTATTTATTATAAAGACAAAATAAGAAGGCTGGAAATTCTTTCGGAATTTGAGAAAACAGAAAAGATAATAATTGCAGAGGATAAAAAAACAGCGGATATCTCTGCCGAAAGTACTGCCGAAAACATAGAGAGTATGGAAAAACTTTTTTCCAGAATTGAAATTTCCATGAGCGAAAAAATGTTGTTTAAGGATATGAAATTCAATCTTTCTGCGTTGAGTGTTGCATTGGAAGTTAACAGCAGTTATATTTCAAAAGCAATCCGTTACAAAGGATATCCTAATTTTAACAGTTATCTGAATACGTGCAGGGTAAATTATGTGAAAAAACTATTCACCGAAATCGATTTTCAGAAAGCAACGTTAATGTATTTGTACACGGAAGCCGGTTTTTCGAACCAGTCGACTTTCAACCGTGCTTTTAAACAGATTGAAGGGATAACGCCTTCGGAATATTTCCAGAAACATCTTAAAAATACCATTTAATTGTGTTTTTAAAATGTGCTATCTTTGGATAAATTATTTTCAATGAAAATTCTTATCGTGAATGGTCCCAATCTAAATTTATTAGGAACCCGAGAGCCCGAAATTTACGGAACAGTTTCCATGGAGGATTATCTGGATCGTCTAAGAACCGATTTTCCTTCCCATCAACTGGAATATTATCAGTCTAATATCGAGGGTGAAATTATCAATCAGCTTCAGAAAGATGAATTTGATGCTCTAATTATTAATCCGGGAGCTTTTACGCATTATTCTTATGCTATTGCCGACTGTTTAAAGAATATCCGTAAACCAAAAGTTGAGGTTCACATCAGCAATATTTACAAAAGAGAAGAATTCCGCCAGAAATCTGTAACAGCAGCAAATACAGATGCTGTTTTATCCGGTTTCGGAATGGATGGTTACAGACTGGCTATTCTGAGCCTGAAATAAATTTCCGAGAAATTTTCAGGAATACAAATAAAAAATCCTCATCATGCGATGAGGATTTCTATTTTTAGTTGGTTGTCTGCTCTTGTAACTGAGGACCGGAAGGAATTAATTTTTTACCTTCTTCGGTGTTGCAATACTGCTCAAAGTTCTTAATATATCTTGAAGCTAAGTCTTTTGCTTTTTCTTCCCACTCAGAAGCATCATTATACGTATTTCTAGGATCTAAGATTCCTTCTGAAACATTTGGCAATGCGGTAGGAACTTCAAGATTCATGATCGGAATTCTTGTTTTCGGAGCATTTTCGATAGATCCGTCGATGATGGCATCGATAATGGCTCTTGTATCTTTCAGAGAAATTCTTTTTCCTGTTCCGTTCCATCCTGTGTTTACCAGATATGCTTTTGCGCCGTGTTCTTTCATTTTCCCGATTAATGTTTTAGAGTACATTGTTGGGTGCAATGTTAAGAAAGCTTCCCCGAATGCAGGAGAGAAAGACGGTTCCGGAGAGGTAATTCCTCTTTCAGTTCCCGCTAATTTCGATGTATACCCGCAAAGAAAGTGGTATTGTGCCTGATCTTCATCCAGAATAGAAACCGGAGGCAATACTCCGAAAGCATCTGCTGAAAGATAAACAATCTTTTTTGCGTGTCCTGCTTTGGAAGGCAGAACAATTTTATTGATATGATAAATAGGATAAGAAACTCTTGTGTTTTCTGTGATCGATCCGTCTGTATAATCTGAAACTCCGTTGTTTACCACCACGTTTTCCAAAAGCGCATCTCTTTTAATGGCTCTGAAAATATCCGGTTCTTTTTCTTCCGAAAGATCAATTACTTTTGCGTAGCAACCTCCTTCATAGTTGAAAACTCCGTTGTTATCCCAACCGTGTTCGTCGTCTCCGATCAGATATCTTTTCGGGTCTGCAGACAAAGTTGTTTTTCCCGTTCCTGAAAGTCCGAAGAAAAGAGCTACGTCTCCTTCTTCTCCTACGTTTGCAGAACAGTGCATTGAAGCCATTCCTTTCAGCGGAAGGTAATAGTTCATCATTGCGAACATTCCTTTTTTCATTTCTCCGCCGTACCATGTTCCTCCGATAATCTGAAGTTTTTCAGTAAGGTTAAACATCACGAAGTTTTCAGAATTCAGTTCCTGTGCTTCCCAGTTTGGATTCGTTGTTTTAGAACCATTGATTACTGTAAAATCCGGCTCACCAAAGTTTTCCAGCTCATAATGAGAAGGACGGATGAACATATTGGTAACGAAATGTGCCTGCCACGCTACTTCAACGATGAACCTCACTTTTAGTCTCGTATCTGCATTGGTTCCGCAGAAAGCATCTACTACATAAATTTTCTTTGCAGCAGCAAGTTGGTTCAGCACTAAATCTTTACAAGACGCAAAAATTTCCGGAGTAGTCGGCAAGTTTACTTTCCCGTCCCAGAAAATCGTTTCTCTTGTAACATCATCCTGAACTATGTACCTGTCTTTAGGAGAACGACCTGTGAAAATTCCTGTTTTTACTGATACTGCACCAGATTCCGTAAGCTCAGCTTTCTCAAAGCCCTGATTTTCAGGAGAAACTTCAGCCTGATACAATTCTTCGTAAGACGGATTGTACACTACTTCGTAATTTCCTTTAATCCCTAATTTTTCTAAATCTTGGATGATTTTAGCGTGTTTCATTTTACTTATATTTTCTATTTCTTTTTTGGGTATAACAAAATTAAATATTAATTAATTGTTAAAGGTGGTTAAATATAATGATATAAGTCAGAATGACAAATAAAAAATAAACCTTGTAAAAAATTGAAAATCAAGCAATTATTTCAGACCATTCGAAAATTGTGTGAAAACCTTTTCCCCAAAAATAGTCCTTAAAGCCGTCAAATTTTGAGCTCATTACAAAATCTCCTCCCCAAGCTCCCAAACTTTTAACAAAAACAGGGCAATCTGGAAAAAATTTAGCCTTAACTGTAGGAATTTCAAGAAAATCTGATATTTTTTGCTCATGAATCAACATTAGCTCAGAAAAATTTTCCAATTCGTTGCATAGTAAAATATTTCTTGTAATATCCGAAAATTCATCAACCCTTTTTTGGGACTTGGTTTTAGACTTGTAAAAACTGATTCCTTCACGGCTGTCCTGTTTCTGATTTAAGTGAATAAAAATCAATTCATCTTTAAAAGAAGGATTAAAATTTATCTTTTTATATTTAATTTCAGGAACACTTTGATACAGCACTGCCGATTTCTCTTTTGCCACAGCAATATCGTATCCGCTTCCGCCCAGACTTATCTTATTTAAATAAAACGGATCGATCTCCGCCCACTCCGCAAGATTAGTCATTAAAGTAGAGCTGCTTCCTAAACCGTAATCTGCCGGAAACTGAAGGTTCGTTTTTAAATGGTAAGTAAAGTTATTTTTGAATGTAATCGTAGAAAGTGACTGAACATTTTTTAATGTCTTTAAAATAAATGCAGCACTTGCCGGAATATTGGTTTCTAAAATCTGCCAGTTCTGATAATCGATGACAGCTTTCAGCCATAATTTGTTCTGATGATAGGCTTC
This sequence comes from Chryseobacterium sp. C3, assembly GCF_014218905.1. Lineage (NCBI taxonomy): Bacteria > Pseudomonadati > Bacteroidota > Flavobacteriia > Flavobacteriales > Weeksellaceae > Chryseobacterium > Chryseobacterium sp. C3. The sequence goes on from NZ_JACLCU010000006.1 coordinate 28,945, forward strand.
CCAGAAAATGAGAGATTTTTCATCGTGAATTTCTTCAAAAGAAAACTCTTGTCCCAGCTTGGTAGGTACCGCTAAGACAAGAGCTCCGTCCATTGCGAAATATTCTGAAGTAAGCATCAGCTTTCCCGGTGAAAATATCTCGCCCATGATTTTTTTATTAATTAGATTGCTGAAGCTACATCTACAGAAGAATCAATTTTTTTGATGAGTCCCTGTAATGTTTTTCCCGGTCCTACTTCCACGAAGTTATTGGCACCGTCTTTAATCATATTCTGAACAGACTGCGTCCATTTTACAGGACCTGTAAGCTGTGCAATTAGGTTTTTCTTAATTTCTTCAGGATCAGAAACTGCGGTGGTGGTAATATTCTGGTATACCGGAATGGTTGCTTTTCTGAATTTTGTTTTTTCTATTGCCGCAGCCAATCTTTCCTGCGCCGGCTGCATCAATGGAGAGTGGAATGCTCCGTTTACCGGCAACAGTAAAGCTCTTTTTGCTCCTGCTTCTTTCAGCTTTGCACAAGCTTCTTCTACAGATGCTGTTTCGCCGGAAATAACCAACTGTCCGGGACAGTTATAATTTGCGGGAACAACAACTCCGCTGATTGCTGCACAGATTTCTTCCACTTTAGCATCTTCCAGTCCTAAAATAGCTGCCATAGAACTTGGATTGGCATCACAGGCTTCCTGCATTGCTTTTGCTCTTTCGGAAACCAGCTTCAGACCGTCGTCAAAAGATAAAACTCCATTGGCAACCAATGCTGAAAATTCCCCTAAAGAATGTCCTGCAACCATTTCAGCTCCAAGACCGTTTACTGCTTTCAGGGCAGCAACCGAGTGGATAAAAATTGAAGGCTGGGTAACCTCCGTTTTTTTAAGATCTTCATCCGTTCCTCTGAACATTATCGAAAGGATATCAAACCCTAAAATTTCGTTGGCAGATTCCATCAGATCTTTGATGTCTTTTCTAGAATCGTACAATTCTTTTCCCATTCCTACGAACTGAGAACCCTGCCCTGGAAATACAAGTGCTTTCATGTATTAATTTAAAATATTATGCAAATATAATTATAATGTTAACAATATTCTTTAAAACACAATCAAATGATTATGGAACCAATCTGATAACGCGGTACCCTGTGTTTACATAGGCTCCGTTTGCTTTGGACTTTACAAACTCAAATTTTGTGGCAAGCTGAGTCTGTACCCTATTCATCTGTTTGAAGATTTCTCCTTTTTTGTTTTCTCTGGTCAGCATATCATTCACAATATCAAAACCTACGATGGCAAATTTCGGAGGTGTTTTACAGTATTTATTTTTATAAGCGGCAAGAATTTCTTTTTCAAAACTTCCTTCTGTATTGATCTTTCTGTCCATTAAATAGACAAGATTTGCCTGACTAAGATCATCTACTTTTTTCTCGAAAACCGGAGCATAATGCATACTGAAAGCTTTTACTCCCTGAACTTCTTTGGATAAAGCGATTACTCTGTTGGCGAAAGCTTCACCTGCCGTATCACTATCACTTGCTAAAATCGCGATCACCGGAGCAGACTGTCCTGTCATCATATTTTTATCAAGCTGAATATCCGCTGATGAATTTACGATGGTGATATTTGGATTTCTGAGTGTTTTCTCAAGACCGGCTTTAATGTAATTGGCATTTTCTTTTTTAGAATCTGCAACTATATAGATTTTCTGATCCGAGAACGCAGATTTCACTTCTTCTACAATTTTATCGGCATAGGTCTGATCGTTGGTTTCCACAATAATCAGGTTGCTGTAGTTGTACAATTCCGGAGAGTTGGCAAATGGTGCAACAATCGGAATTTTCTGGTTTTTCGTGAAGTCCAGAACATCTACAACGTTCGACTTGAAGAAGGGACCGATAATTAAGTCTGTATTATCCGGATTTATCTGGGTTAATGAATTTCGGAACGAAGCTTCGTTTCCGGAATCCACAATTTTTATATCTAATTTCTGTCCATTTCTGGCATTTCTTTCAATGGCGAGTTTTGCTCCAGTAAGGAAATCTAAAGCCATTGTACGGTACTGTGTTTCTCCGGTACTGTAGCCAAAAGGAAGCATCATTACAACGCTTAACGCATCACCGTTTTTCTTTACATAGGCAGGATCCAGTTTTTTAATTTTTAAAACCATTCCTGTTTTTAGTCCTTTGGAAAGTTCAGGATTCAGCGCAATCAGTTCATCTATTGTAACTCCAAATTTATTCACAATCGAGAAAACGGTATCTCCCTGCTGAACGGTATACGTTACATAATCGTCTTCCGAAGAAACCGTGTTTGATGAAGATTTTTCATTCCCTGAATCTACTTTGGTTTTCGGATTTGAATTTTCTTCAAAAATATCAGCTCCGGAATTTTTTATTCCTGCTTTTTTTATTTTAATTGTTTCCCCCGGTTTTAATCCTTTTTCTTCCAATCCGGGATTAAGGGCAAACAATTCTTCTTTTGTAATATTGAACTGTCTTGAAATTCTGTAATAATTGTCTTTCTGTTGTACAATATATTCGTCTTCCGAAGCTTTTATAGTGTGAGTTTCGGCAACAGTTTCAACAGTTTTTTCTACCGGAGAAGTATGTACGGCAATACTCTGTTCTCCGCCATATTTTTTAATGCTTTCAAGAGGCAGGGTAACTTCATCTCCGATCTTCATGTGAGCATCCAATTCAGGATTCAGTTTTCTGAGGTCTGTTTCGGATATTCTGTATTGTTTTGTGATTCCGTAGATGGTTTGTTTTGGCTGAAGAATAATTTTTCCAAGCTGAGAATTATTTACAGGCTTTGAAGCAGCAGGTGTTTTTGATGAAGCAGGAGCTGCTTTATCATTTTTTACTGTAAGAACATCTCCAAGTGCCAATTTACCGTCCTTCACTTTAGGATTTAGTTTTAGCAATTCTTCTACAGTAAGTCCGTATTTTTTAGCAATGTTATAAGGAGTATCTCCTTTTACAACGGTGTGCGATTTCTGGGCAGACATACCCAAAACCATACATAAACTGGATAGAATAAAAAACCTCTTTATCATATTCGGTGATTATAAATGCAAAAATACTTCTTTAAAATTAAATGGCAATAATTATTGGTTTTGAAAAGACTTTCTGTTAACATTCAGAGTGTTACTTTGGGATAGAATTGAATTTCTTCGTTATGCTCCGAATAATAGATCTTTCGGTTTAAGAATTATTATCCTAAGAATTTCAGAACATCTTTTTTGTAGACGAAAGAGAAGAATTTTTCTGCATCATTTCATTTATTTTTAAAACGCAATAATAGATTCTTTATTCTTAATAAGCAATAATTATAAATTCTGATTTTTCTATTTCTATTTTTTCTAAACAAAAATCTAACCACTGATATCCATGATCTGCAAAAAATACGCTAAAATTATAAACTCTTTCCTGCCAATTCTTAGAAGGATTTACATCTAAAAACAGATTTTCCAGTCTTTCCAGCAATTCGCTTTTTTTAATCTTTTCTGCATGAAGAAGACGTTTTTTCATTCTTTTGAAGGATTTCAACTGTCTTACTTCTTCGGCTTTCACCATATTTCCGAAAGATTTTTCGGTGGTTTCGGCGATATTTTTAAGTTCGGCAAACTGACTGATGAGTGTATTTTCCTTTTGTTCCAACATTTCCAAAATGGAATTATCTTCCAGCATTTTATTGTTGATAACCGTCGTAAAGTTCTGGAAGAAATCTTCTACTTTCAGATTCAGTTTTTCTATTTTCCCCAATGTTTTTTCTTTTAAAAACAGTATAGAATTTCGGGGAATCAGGATCGGAAAAGGAACATTTATGTTTGAAAAGTAATCTTTGAGTTCCAGCCAATACATGATTTCTGCATTTCCTCCAATGTAAGCAAGGTTAGGAAGAATGGTTTCCTGATAAACTGGACGCATCAGAGCATTCGGGCTAAATTTTTCCGGAGAATTTTCAAGTTCATTTAAAATTTCTTCTTTGGTGAACTGAATATTTTTATCTACCACAAAGTATTTCTGACCGTCAAAATCTATTCTGTCTCTCGTGTCCGAAAGGTAGAATAAATTAATTTCTCGCGGATTTACCTGAACTTTCCCATATTTTCCGGTTAAGAAATCCACTTTTTCTTTTGAATTTTTATATAAGCTGAAATTCAGCAGTTCATCTTTGAAGGTTTCTTTGATCTGATTTTTAAGAGCTTTGGAATCACCATCCAAAATCAGTAAGCCAAAATCTGAAAACAGTCTGTTGACTAAGATCTGGATTGCCTGAGTTAATGTATGTCCGGTTTTATAAGCTTCTTTCAGCATTAAAATCAGTTCCGTCCCAAAAACATAGTCTTTGAATTCTCTTTCAAATTCAGATATGAAAAATGTATCGTTAATTTCTATTCTTCCAACCGGACCGCCTGATTTTTCGTTGATTTCGTAGAAATTGTTCTCGGTTTTAAAATGATTGATTTCCGCAAAGTCATGATCTTCGGAAGCCATCCAGTATACAGGAACAAAATTAAATTCAGGAAAATTTTCTTTTAAATAAGTACAGGTTTTAATGGTCTGTAAAATCTTGTATACAAAAAATACAGGTCCTGAAAAGAGATTTAACTGATGACCGGTTGTAATGGTGAAGGTATTGGAAAGTCTTAAATGATCTATATTTTCGTTCTGTTTAGAAGAAAGTTCAAGATGGGCAAGCTGCCTTTCTAAATTACCGGCTAAAATATTTCTCTGATCCGCCGTGAAAGAATTCTGTTTCTGCGCGATCTGTTTTTTAAAATGGTCTAAAGAAAATGTTTTTTCTTCAAATCCCTCAATTTCATGATTTAAAAAATCTTTGATTAACTGAGGAATGCTTTGGATATCCTGAAAAGATATTTTTTTTATAGTTTTCAACTTGATATATATTTTAGTTGAACAAATACCATACGATTCCCAGATTCAGCCTAAAATCGTAGACCGGATAACTTGGAAATGCATATGCTTTGTTGTTAGAAAGGAAAGTTCCGACCTGTTGTCCTTCAATAAAAAAGAACATTTTTTTAACTTTCAGATTGAAATAAACATCGGCAATCGGCTGTCCTCCGATAGAAAATGAATTGGAACCCGGCAAAATATATTCGTTAAGAATAGGGAAAAATTCCCGTGATGCAAATTTCGAAAAATAATACACTTTAATTCCGGTCTGAATTTCCGCCGCATTTTTAAAGGCTTTGGATTGGAAGAAGAAATTGGCACGACCTATAAAACTTGGTAACGGAAGCAAATCTTTATTGGTTAAAACATTCTGAAAGTGCAGTCTTGTATTTAAATGAAATTTACCGTAGCTAAAAGTCGCATCACCTCCGATCTGCGAAATATTAACGGGACTTCCGCTTTGCTGAGGCATGGCAATAGCATCAAAGTATGTATAATTATCTATTCTGAAATAGTTCGCGAACAATTCTGTTTTGAACCACTTTAAGCCAACACTTCCTCCGATTTCTGAAATGGTCTGGTTCTGGGCGTTCTGAAAATAATAGTTGTAATTATTATACACGGAAGTATTCAACAGATAATTGAAGGACGGATAAGCGCTTTGAAAGTTTACTTTTGCATTCACAAAGTAATCTTTTACCGGCTCAAATTTCAGATTGTTGGTTGTTTTTAAATAAGTTCCAAACTGACTTCCGTTAGAAAATTCCAAAAATGAATTTAACTGGATTTTATCAAAAAGTTTAATCTGTAGGTTTCCGACTGCCCCGATTCGGCTTTCTTTAATTTCTGTAGGAATCACTAAAATCGGAAGGGTAATTTCATTGGAGCCAAATTTCAGCATCTGGTAACGAAGACCGGCATCAAGTTTAAATTTCTCATTGTCCCAAACCAGACTTACCGTATTGCTGAAGTTATCTGAATATTTTTTTGAAGTAAGCGGAGCTCCTGTCACCAGTTCGTCCGAAGCGTCGTACCAGTAAGTTTCAGCGGCACTTTGGGCATAGTAGTATTTGTTTCCCTGATGAGAAATGGTATGTCTTATTTTAAAAGGAATTTTTTCTGATTTAAAAGGGGCAAACTGATGGGTTAAATAATATCTTCTATAGGAGTACTGGGAACTTGAAGAGGTAAGATTCACCTGCATATTCTGCCTGTTTCTTGAATTGCTGTCGCCGTTTTGAAATAAACTGTCGACTGCAATTCCACCATTTTCCTGATTGTTCACATTCTGATGGAGATAATGTGCAAACAATTCATAATTTCCGCTTTTTGAGACATAATGTCCTGTAAACAAAGTATTGTTATTGGATGCCAATGAATTTCTGTACATTCCCTGAGAACGCAATCCGCTGTATTCCAAAGAAAAATTAAATCTTTTCCCAATGTTTTGCGTGTAAGAAGATCGTAAAGCCGCTCCGTTTTTCATTGCATTATGATAAATGAAGGTTGCGGTCGGCGTTTTTACGTCATAGTAATTGATGTCATTAACGCCTAAAATCCAATATGATTTGTTGGTTGGTAATAGTGCTAAATTTTGTTCGGCATTCACTTCGTACGTAAGCGGATTAAATCCTGCACCTATGTTTGCGACCTGCGCTCTTCCAAAGTTATCTTTATTGTTATACTGAGAAAAAATATACGTTTTATCGAAAGTCATTACGGTATCAAAGACTTTCTTTTCAGAAAACTGCTTCTGATAGAGATAATCATTAATAGTCGGTTTAAATATTTTTAAAGAGTCTTTTTTCCCGGAATCGATAACGAGCGTGTCTTTATCTTTGGGAAGTTTATTGAAGTCTGTTTTGTTGACGACCTGAGCTTGAGCTGCCACGCTCAGGAAAAATATGATGGAAAATAGGTATTTCATTTATTTTTATTGTAAAGCAAAAATAAGAAATAATAGGGAATAAAAAACCCCGCTTGAATTGCGGGGTTGATAAAAAATATTCAATTTAGTTTTTGAAATTAGTAACCAGGGTTTTGCTGGAAAGATGGAGTAACATTAATAGTTGATTGTGGAATCGGCCATTGCCATCTTGTATCTGCTGGCTGAATTGTTTGAACAACTGAAGCAGTACCGGTACCATCGACATTTGGTCCTTCACCAGTCCTCTGCATAGGAAGCCCCAATCTTTTGAAGGTATAGTATCTGTCATTTTCAAATGCAAGTTCAAGTCTTCTTTGAAGCATTATTTCATTAAATAAAGCTGTTCCAGTTAAAGTTGCAGGAGTGTACGGACTATATCTCTGTGCTTTCAAATTGTTAAGCAAGGAATTAGCAAGAGTCTCATTTCCTAATCTATATGCAGCTTCTGCAACATTTAAATATACCTCTGCAGTTCTTAAATATTTAACTTCTACAACATTTAGAGGAGTAGCTCCACCAGTATTAAATGCCCATTTAATAACATGGTTTCTTTGAACTCCTTGATATGCACTAGTTCTAATATAAGCTGTCTTTCTGATATCAGTTGATGTATATAAATCATTTAAAGATTTTGGAACAACGTATTCAGATCTAACACTTCCACCTGTAGAAGTCGCTCCCTGCTGATAAGCTACACCAACGGTTACGTTTTCCTGTGTAGAATTCAAGACTTTAAAAAGAACCCCATCAACATTGTTTGAAGCCCAAATATTCGTAAAAGTTGATCTGGTTCCAACACTAGATGATAATGAAATACTTTGATTTCCAGCAGAAACAGCATTATTATAATCTCCTTTGTATAAATAAACTCTTGACAAAAGGCCATAAATTGCAGCTTTAGAAAACTTTGACTTATCAGACGGCGAGTCAGTTATATTATTAGCAGCAAAATTTAAGTCACTAATAATATTATCATAAACCTGAGCAACAGTTAGATTTCTAATGGTTGAGTTTTCAAGAGGGTTAAATTCTGTGATGTAAGGAATTCCCAATGAAGCATTAGCATCTGCAGATTGAGTAGGTATCTTACAATAAGCCCTAACCAAATCGAAGTGCGCTGCTGCTCTGATCGCTCTGGCGTTTGCTTCAATATTATTTCTAAAAGCACCCGCCGGAAGATTATTAATATAATATAGTGGCATATTTGCTCTTGAAATAACAAAATAAGCCTGAGTAAATAACCCAGTAACAGAGCCATTATTTGCTGAGAAACTCCAGTTATAAGCAGTAAAGTTTGACCCTCTACCTTGAGGGTTGTAAATTAAATTATCAGTTGTTAAATCAGGAACGATAATCTGGTTTCCAGTATCTACTGAAAAATATCCACTCCCCTTAATTGCTGAATAGGCACCGTTAATAGCCTGAGTGAAGTTGGCCTGACTACTTCCATCCATAGCTTTATCCAATGGAATCTGGCTAAATGATGTTTGATCTAATTCTCTTTCACATGAAGATAAAACACCTAGTGTGAAAACACTTAATATTGCTATTTTAATTAATTTATTTTTCATAATCTTTAACCAATTTTAAAATTGTAATTCAACACCGAAAGTTACAGTTTTTTGAGTAGGATAAGTGTATAATGTATACGATCCCGGAACATCAGTATTACCTTCACCCGAACCTATGGCAACCTCAGGATCTCCTTGGAATTTAGTCCATAGAACAAGATTTTGAGCCTGTGCGTAAACTCTAATTGAGTTTAAAGGAATTTTCTCTCCTAAGAAATTTTTATCAAAAGTATATCCTACATTTAAACTTCTAAATCTAATATAATCTGTTTTCTGCAAGAAATAATCTGTCATCCAAATACCATCTGGATTAGGTGCAGGAAGAACATTTGTATCTCCAGGATTTCTCCAATAATTTACAGCATCTACAGATTTGTTAGTGTTAAATTGTGATGGGTCTAATCTATTTAGAGCCTCATTATTTACAGCATAGCCACCAAATTTATAGGTGAAATCAGCAACAATACTGAAATTCTTGTATGAGAATGTAGCTCCAAATCCCCCAAAAAATTTAGGATAAGGCGACTTATCTTTAATATCCTGAATATCTGCCGTTGAATAAAAATTTGTCACCCTTCCTTCTGGCAAATCATAGAATGTCTCTCCCGCATTAGCAGTAGTTCTATTTGTAAAATATAAAGCTTCTCCATTATTAGGATTTACACCTGCATATCTTACCATTCTGAAATAATAAGGCATCTCTCCAACCTCCAGTTTATTATTGTTTCCAATATTCCTAGATGTTTCACCTTCTCTCAAAGCTAAGATTTTATTTTTGATATTAGAATAATTTCCTCTCAGCTGAATATTCCAATCTTGCTTTCTGATAATATCAGCAGAAAGATCAACTTCAATACCTTTATTTTCTAACTCTCCAGCATTTGAATAAGCTGTATAACTCCCTTGAACAGTAGCATTAGGAATTAGCTGTAAGAAATCGCTTCGCTTGTTAATAAAGTATTCAACTGATCCTCTAAATCTATCAAAATAATTAAAATCTAAACCAACGTTTGTGATTTTAACCTTCTCCCATTCCAATTGTCTACTTCCAATAGTTGTTGGAACAACCGTAGTTGCACTCGGCCCGTATAATCCAAATCCTACATAAGGTTGGTTTACATAGTCAGGAATAGCAGCATCATTACCCGCAATACCATAAGAACCTCTTAACTTTAACGCTCTTAAGTTTGGAATATCAATAAATGATTCTTTTGCGATGTTCCAAGCAGCACTTGCACTCCAAAATACGCCATATTGGTTATCCAAACCAAATCTCGAACTACCATCTCTTCTAATTGATCCACTTACCAAATATCTAGAATCATAATTGTAATCAGCTAATAACGCTAAGGCTGTTCTTCTGGTCTGTGTTCTTCCACCCGCAGTAGCAAATGGAGTAACCATATTACTTAAAATATCTAATCCCGGTGTTCTGTAATTTCTTCCAGTAGCAGTCATCGTATTAGTATCCTCTGTACTATATTCAAAAAATGCTGTTGCACTAACTTTATGTAAGCCAAACTTTTTATCAAAGTCTAGCCTTTGATTGGCTGTAAGATAGTATAAATCGTTATTTGACTGACTAACCTGACCATTTAATCCAAGAATAACATCAAGATATGAACCCGGTTCCAAAATAGATTTACCTTTTAGTTGCGCAAAAGTATTGAAAAGAGATGATCTGAATTTTAACCAATTGGTGAATTTATATTCTCCAAAAATATTAGCATTTATTCTAAGATTGCTATTATTTGATCTATTTCTCTGTAATGCCTCTAATACAGGGAAACCTGCACTTGTTGGATTATATGAACCATCCGGTAAAAATACAGCCTCATAAGGGTTTGCAGAATACATAAATCTAAATGGATTCTGAGCATTATTTAAATCTCTCTGATTTTGGGTCTGTTGATATTGTAAAGATGTATTGATTCCAATTCTTATTTTATCATTTAATTGGTTTTCAAAATTAAATCTTGCACTATATCTTTTTAAAGCATTTAGATATTGAATAATACCTGAATTACTATCATATCCTAAAGAATAGTAAAATAAACTTTTGTCGGTACCTCCATTTGCAGTAAAAAAATATGATTCTTCTGTAGAGTTTTTCAAAACATCTTTTTGCCAGTCGTGATTTTGAGCTGTTAATGTAGCAACCTCAGCATCTGTCCATGGAGTATTACCCACAAGAGGAGCTATTGCATTTTCATAAGCTAATTTCTGCCCAGCATCCATCATTTGGAAATTCATCTCCTTATCTGAAACCTTCCAAGAAGTTCCAAATCTAGACTCAAAGCTGTAGTTAGTTTTTCCTTTAGCTCCTCTTTTAGTTGTAACAACAATAACCCCCGCAGAAGCTCTTGATCCATATTGCGCAGTTGCAGCAGCATCTTTCAGAATTACTTGAGATTCTACATCACTTGGATTTAAAGCATTTAATTGAGCGAAAGTTGAATATTGACCATCAATAACAACTAAAGCACCAGTGTTAGAGAAGTTAGAAAAACCTCTAATTGTAATAGAGCCTGAACTACCAGGCTGTCCGCTAAGGGTTTGAGCAAAAACTCCAGGCGCTTTACCTTGCAACATATTTGTTAAAGATAAAGTATTTGACTGTTGTTTTAGCTCTTCACTACCAATAACAGACTGTGCTTGAGTAATCTCATCAGCTTTTTTTGTACGATAACCAGTCACTACTACTTCTTCAATATTTTTTTCTTTTGGAAGTGTATCTGATTTTGTTTTTTGTGCATAAGCAGTTTGGCCTAAAAAAAATAGTACTCCTGCACTTAAGACACGTAATTTCACATTCATATTAACAAATTTTAATATTTAAGAAAAACAAAAATGTTAATAAATTTTAACATTAACAACTTTTTAATGTTAAAAATTTAAAAAAAATAAAATCATTTATGTTAACCTTCATAGTTATTTCATTTTAAAAAATAAAAAAAACAAATAACAACTAAATAAACTAAAAAAAATATCACAAAATTATAAAAATCATTAAAAATAATTTAAACTACTTAAAGTTATTTAAATTCAATACAAATTTAAATCACAAATAAAGTAAATAAGTAAATATTCACAATCTCAATATATTATAGATTTTTTTATAATTCCTAAATCTTTTTCTTTTAAAAATTGATAATTGACTATAACGCATTAGGAAATTAGAGTCTGTTTAAATTTTGTTCAATAAAAGTTTTATAGCAGATAATTTGACCATGTTTTCCGATGTTTCCATTAATAACTCGTAATTTCTAGACAATCTCCTGTCATTATCAAACTATGCAAATGTACGTTCTACAATCCATCTTTTATGAACAGGCTTAAAGCCTGACTTTCTCCCGTCTGAACGCATGACAACCTTAATAAGATACCCAAATTTTTTCTTTACAGCCTCTATAATCTCTCCTCTGTAACCGCCATCAGCGAGAATAACTTTTACAGGACTTAAAAAGTAAGACAGGGTTCTCATTAATAATTCCACCGCTTTACCATCATAAACGTTGGCTACAGTTACCATTATTGCTAATAGAAATCCGTTTTTGTCTACCACTATATGCCGCTTAATTGACTTCGTCGAATCTTCGATTTCCTTTTACTTTTTTGTTCCCGTCAAATCCGTTTAATGAACGGTTATTTCCCCATTTTACATTTTGGCTGTCCATAACCCCTAAGCTTGGGGCTCTGTTTTGACCTTTGTTTAAACGTACTTTTTCTCGTAGTTGGGCTAGCAATAAATCAAAATCTTCAGCATCAGACCATTTATTATAATAGTAGTAAACCAACTGCCATTTGGGAAAATCATTAGGCATCATACGCCATTGGCAGCCTGTTTCTATGACATATAATAAACTACCCCGAGGCAAGCCTCGAGGTATTGGTCAATCCCATAGTTTGAGTTGTTCGCCGTGGATTTTTTTATATTCTTTTTCTTTTCCTTGATTTTCAATATACTTCCGTATAACATCTTTATTTCCATATTGACCAACAGTATTAACATAATAACCGCTCGTCCATAAATTCCCTCCCCATAAAATCCTTTTTATTTCTGGATGCTTTTTAAATAACTCTCGTGCGCTCAAACTTTTTATAATCGTTACTAAATTGGAAACTGACATGCTTGGAACACTTTGAACTAAAAAATGAACATGATCCGACTCATATCCAATCTCTACAAATTGAACTTCGTAACATTCTGAAATTCCAACACAAATGAATTGAAGACTCTCTCCTATCTCTTTTGTTAAAACTTCTCTCCTATATTTCATTGGAAAAACCAAATGGTATAAAAGCAAGCTCTTATTGTGTCTTTTGTAAATATGCTCATCCACAGATCAAATTTACACTTTTTCAAAATGTTATGAAAAACCCTGCGTTTTTCAAACTTTTCCGCTTTGACCCCGAGGCAAGCCTCGAAGTATTCTCTTCGAATAAAGCATTCCAAATCACCATAAGAGAATATTTTCTTTTTCGCTCTTTCAGATTCATCGTTTTCTTTATATATTGCCATTGGCTTTCTGTTAAATCTGTTGGGTACATTTTATTTTTTTTTCAAATATCCAACCTCGGAAAACCTTTAACAAAATTTTTTATTAAAATTTAAACAGGCTCTAAGAATTTAAACTATAATTAAGAAATCAATAGATTGATTTTATTTAAGAACGTGAAGCTTAAATCGCTTAACTTCTTAAAATAAAATCTTAATGTTTCAAATAGAAAAATGGCTAAAAGTCAAAATATATTAAGCTGTACAGAACAAGTCCGCGTAAGATTCAACGAAACAGATCCGTTGGGAATTGTGTGGCACGGACATTACATCGTGTATTTCGAGGACGGAAGAGAAGCTTTTGGAAGACAGCACGGTTTAACGTATCTTGATATTCAGAAAGCGGGATTTGTAACGCCCATTGTAAAAAGCACCTGCGAACATTTTCTGCCTTTAAAATATGGCGAAACCTTCAGAATTGTAACGACTTTCGTCAATTCAAATTCTGCGAAATTGATCTATAAATATGAGCTTTTTAACGAAGAAGATAAATTGGTCTGTTCAGGGGAAACCATTCAGGTTTTTCTGGATTCCGACAATAACTTATGCTTGTATAATCCTGAATTTTTTCAGGAATGGAAAGATAAAATGGGACTCTGATGAAGAAAGAAGTTTATATTACGGATTATAACTGCGTCACACCTTTGGGGTTTGATGTTTCTTCAAACTGGAATGCTCTTGTTGAAGGAAAATCCGGCGTAGGTTTACATAAAATCATCGAAAATCAGGAGCCTTTTTATGCTTCGATGATTGATTCTGAGAAATTAGATAACGAATTCAATAGATTCTTCGACTCCCCTCAGAAATCGGAGATTCGGCGTTTAGCCAATGACAACGTGAGCTTCACAAGACTTGAAAAAATGCTTTTGCTGAGTTTAAAGCCTTTGGTTGAAAGACACTCAATCTCAGAAGAAACCGCTTTTATTTTATCTACCACAAAAGGAAACATCAGCTTATTAAAAAATCAGGAAACATTACCCGAAAGCGTTTTTCTTTCCAATCTAGCACAAAAAATAGCTGATTTTTTCGGATTTCAAACAAACCCGATTGTGGTTTCTAATGCCTGTGTTTCGGGAGTAATGGCAATAAGTGTTGTCAAAAATATGATTCAGGCAGGAAAATATAAAAATGCTTTTGTTATTGCCGGAGACGAAATCTCAGAATTTGTGATTTCAGGTTTCAATTCTTTTCAGGCAATCGGAACCGAGATTTGTAAACCTTACGATAAAAATCGTGACGGAATCAATATCGGCGAAGCGGCAGCGGCAGTTTACATCACTTCAAAACAAGATGAAAACGAAAACTTTAGTTTTAAAATTCTGGGAGACTCTGCTATTAACGATGCAAACCATATTTCCGGACCTTCGAGAACAGGAGACGGATTGTTTGCAAGCATCAACAACGCCATGACAGAAGCCCAGGTTTCAGCAGAAAAAATCGATTTTATCTCTGCACATGGAACGGCAACCATTTATAATGACGAAATGGAAGCCATCGCTTTCAACAGAATGAATTTACAAAATACCCCTCTAAACAGTTTAAAAGCGTATTACGGGCACTGTTTGGGCGCATCGGGATTGCTGGAAAGTATTATTTCCATGGAAAGTGCCTTGAATAAAACTTTAATTCCGTCTAAAAACTTTAAAGTAACAGGAACTTCCCAACCTTTGAACATTATCAGAGAAAACCAATCCGCAGAAATTAAATATATTCTGAAAACAGCTTCCGGTTTTGGGGGATGTAATGCCGCGATTGTTTTGAAAAAATGCTGAAAATAATTTTGTAATTTTATAAAATTAAAGTTTTAGGAAATGGAATCCACAGTAGACATCAGAAAAAGAATTCACGAATTCATTGATATTGCCGATGAAAGAATTTTACGCATTTTCAAAGGAATTATTGATGCTGAAGAAGAGGAAAATAATTATTCTGTTCCAGACTCACACTACGATGTAATAAATGAAAGAAGAGAAAAATATATAAAAGGGGAAAGCAAATCTTACACTTGGGAGGAAGTTCAGGAAAAAGCTAAATCTGCTTTAAAATGATTTATGAATTAATTATACAGGAAGAAGCAGGTTTAGAAATTCTTGAAGCCTATATTTATTACGAAAATGCACAAAAAGGCTTGGGCGAAAAATTCATGAAGCAATTAAACAAATACTTTGTTAGAATTCAAAACTACCCAAAACATTTCGAGATTAAAAAAAATTACAGGGAAGCATTTGTACAGAAATTTCCTTATCTCATAATTTTTGATATTATTGATAACAAAATCATTATACTATCTGTTTTCAACACCCATCAAAATCCAACAAAAAAGCCTTAAACTTTATTCATGAAGAAAACAGACATCTGCACCATAGAACATTCAAAAATTACTCTCAACAACGAGGTTATTTTTGAAACCCCAACTGAAAATTTTTCAGACTTTGTGAAAGAAGCTTATAAAAGTTTAGCGCTGAATTATCCGAAATTTCATAAAATGGATCATTTAAGCAAACTCGCTTTTCTTGCTTCTGAAATAATTTTAAAAGATGAAGATCACAGCAGAACCGCATTGGTTTTCGCAAACAGATCATCAAGTTTAGACACGGATTTCAAATATCAGGAAAGCATCAATTCTCAGGAAAACTACTTTCCGAGTCCCGCGATTTTTGTGTATACTTTACCGAATATCTGCGTGGGCGAAATCAGCATCAGACACAAAATGCAGACCGAAAATGCGTTTTTTGTTTTGGATGAATTGGATGAAGAATTTTTAAACAATTATTCAGCACAGCTTTTACAGTCCGGAAAGGCAGATAAAGTATTGTGTGGCTGGGTAGAACTATATCAGGAAAGTTACAAAGCTTTTGTATATTTGCTGACATTATAAATTTGATAATTTGAAAATGTGCTGATTTGAACATGTAAAATCATATCAATAAGGCATAACATTTAATACATTTTCAAATTGTCTCATTAACATATTTTCAAATTAATTTTATGGAAAACTTAAGAGAAGAATTAAAACACAAAATCGTAGAAGTTCTTAATTTAGAAGACGTTGCAGTAGAAGAAATCAAAGATACAGATCCTCTTTTTGGCGGTGGTCTTGGTTTGGATTCTATTGATGCGTTAGAACTTATCGTTCTTTTGGATAAAGAATACGGAATAAAATTAGCCGATCCGAAAAAAGGAAAGGAGATTTTTACGTCCATCGAAACCATGGCAAAATTCATCGAAGAAAACAGAACAAAATAATTCAATCTAACAATGTATCAATTTAGCAATGTACCAATATTGTTATGCTGTTAAACTGATACATTGGTACATTACTAAAAGATGGGTCAAAAAATTGCCATAACAGGAATGGGCATCATTTCCGCCATTGGAAACAATGTGGAGGAAAATCTGAGTTCGCTGACTTCCGGAAAGCACGGGATTTCGGACATTACTTTGTTTGAAACACGCCATAAAGGAAATATCAAAACTGGCGAAATCAAATTGTCTAATGAAGAACTTGCCGCAAAACTTCAGCTTAAAGAAGATCATCATGCAACAAGAACCGCTCTGTTAGGAATGATGGCGGCAAAAGAAGCTGTGGAAAGTGCCGGAATTTCGGATATCAATGAATATAAAACGGGACTGATTTCTTCGACCAGCGTTGGCGGAATGGATGTTACCGAAAAATATTTCTACTCCTATGAAGACTTTCCTGAAAAGCAAAAATACATTGACTCTCACGATGCGGGAAATTCGTCTTTGTTAATCGCTGATTGTCTCGGATTAAAAGGTATGGTTTCCACCATCAGTACAGCGTGTTCATCGGCGGCAAACGCTATTATGATGGGCGCAAAACTCATTAAAAACGGTGTTTTAGACCGTATAGTTGTCGGCGGAACAGATTCTCTTTCAAAATTTACTTTGAACGGTTTCAATACGTTGATGATTCTTACGGATTCTTACAACACGCCTTTCGATAACGACAGAAAAGGTCTGAATCTGGGTGAAGCTGCCGCTTTCATCGTTTTGGAATCTGATGAAGTCGTAAAAAAAGAAAATAAAAAAGTTCTGGGTTATCTTTCAGGATACGGAAATGCCAATGATGCGCATCACCAAACTGCTTCTTCGGAAAACGGACAGGGAGCTTATTTAGCGATGGAAAAAGCATTAAAAGTTTCGGGCTTAGATAAAGAAAATATCGATTACATCAACGTTCACGGAACGGCAACGCCAAATAATGACTTATCGGAAGGAATTGCAATGATCCGGATTTTCGGTGAAAACAACGTTCCGGAATTCAGTTCTACAAAAGCGTTTACCGGTCATACACTCGCTGCGGCGGCGGGAATTGAAGCCGTGTATTCTCTTTTGGCGATTCAAAATAATATCATTTTCCCGAATCTGAACTTTAAAACAAAAATGGCAGAATTTGATTTAACGCCGGTAACGGAGCTTAAAGAGAAAAACATCAACCACGTTCTTTCCAATTCATTTGGTTTTGGAGGAAATTGTTCAACTTTAATTTTCTCAAAATCATGAGTGCCGTTTACATCAACAGTGCAGCCTGTATTTCAGCTCAGGACACTTTAAATGAAGATTTTTTCCGTAATCTCAAACCTGAAAATTCAGTTCAGGTTTTAAAAGCTATTGAACCTGTTTACAAAGAATTCATTCCTCCTGCAATGATCCGAAGAATGTCTAAAACGGTAAAAATGAGTTCCGTAGCTTCTCAATACGCTTTAAAAGAAGCAGGAATTGAAAATCCAGATGCGATTATCACAGGAACCGGAATGGGCTGTTCTCAGGATTCGGAAAAGTTTCTGAAAAATGTGCTGGATAATCATGAAGAGTTTCTGACTCCGACCTATTTTATTCAGTCTACTCACAATACGGTTGCAGGACAAATCGCTTTAGGTTTGCAATGTCACGCGTACAATTTCACGTATGTAAGCACTTCGTCGTCTCTGGAATTTTCGTTTTTAGATGGAAAATTACAGATCAATGACGGTGAAGCTGAAAACGTTCTGGTCGGTTCCACCGATGAACAGACCGAAAGAGTAATGGAACTGTACCAATTAAATAAAACCATTAAAAAAGAAGAAAATCTTCCGGTTGATTTTCTGAATTCTAAAACAGAAGGTGTTATTTGGGGAGAAGGTGCCAGTTTTTTTGTTTTAGGAAAAGATAAAACAGAAAGCTCTTATGCTCAATTAACAGATATTCAGATTACTAACAAATTAGATTTAGAAGAAACTCAGCAGTTTATTGAAGATTTTTTAGCTAAAAATAATTTGACGAATAAAGATATCGATGCGGTTATTTTAGGTTTCAGTGGAGATGTAAAATCGGATGTTTATTACAAAAATGCAATGGATCTGTTTGAAAATTCGGCTTTGCTGTATTATAAACATTTGAGTGGTGAATATAATACGGCAAGTGGTTTTTCGACGTTTATGGCTTGTCATATTCTTAAAAATCAAGAGATTCCGGAAGTGATGATGATTAATGATCTGAAGAAAGGAGAGATTAAAAATGTTCTGCTTTACAATCATTTAGGAGGAAATGATCACAGTCTGGTTTTGTTGGGGAAAGCTTAAAATTAAAATCTCATAGGTTTTTAAAACCTGTGAGGTTTGATTGAAAATAGGCTCCGTTCACAGGAGCATTTTATTTAGGCATAATTGTAATTTCGACGAAGAAGAAATCTCTTAATAATTTTAACTTCTAAACTAAAACTTAATGGTTAATTTTAGCGTAAACATTAAGAATATTAATTTGAGATTCTTCATTCCGCTTAGCTCCAATCAGAATGACAGCATTGATACAGATTGTGAATATTTTAAACCCAAAATTTAAAGACAATAAAGATGAAACACTATCTATTTATCTTATTTTATCTTTTCTGCAACGTTATTATTTTCGCGTTTCACGGAAGTTTTTGGGTGTATCTGTTCTGTTTTTTGCTGTTTTCTGCGCTTGTAATCTGGGGTTCTTTCGATATTGAACTGGGATATTTTGTCAACAGCATTACGCATAAAAGAACGAAAATCAGAGAAGTGGCACTGACTTTTGATGACGGTCCGACTGAATTCACTCCAAAATTTTTAGATCTTTTAAAAGAAAACGAGGTAAAAGCAACCTTTTTCTGTATCGGAAAACAGATTGAAAAATATCCTGAAACTTTTCAACGGATCATTGCGGAAGGTCATACCGTTGGAAATCATACTCTTTCACATTCTAACAATACCGGATTTTTATCGACTTCAAAAATGGTCGAGGAAATTGAGAAATGTGATGAAGTGATGCTTAAAATTGGAAATTTAACAACCAATTTGTACAGACCGCCTTTCGGAGTTACCAATCCGAATATTGCCAAAGCGATCAAAAAAACTGGGAAAAAAAGCATCGGATGGAACGTCCGTTCTCTTGATACGATGACAGAAGATGAGAAAAAAATCTACCAGAAAGTAACGAAAAATTTAAAAAAAGGAAGCATTGTACTTCTTCATGATACTTCACAAAAAACGTACAATGTTTTGGAGGATTTATTAGTATTTTTGAAGCAGAAAAATTATTCAACTTTTACAATTGATAAATTTGAAAGCCACTAAGTCCACAATGATTTTACCAGGAAGACAAGAATTATTAATAAATATTCTTTAATAGTGTCCTTTGTGAAACCCTTGTCATCCATGTGGTTAAATTTAAAGACGTTAAACAATGATTAAAAATATAGCTTTAAGCACTCTTTTATTAATTTCGACTTTTGTCTTTGCTCAAAACACGGCGATGTCGGGAGCGGAAGCGAAAGCGTTTGTAGCTAAAGTTTCATCTGAAACCAAAGAAATTAAAACATTACAGGCAGATTTTATCCAGACCAAAAAGATGGATTTTTTGGATAAAAACATTGTCACCTACGGAAGAATGTCTCTGAAAACGCCGAATATACTGAGCTGGAAGTACACAAAACCCTATCAATACAGTATTGTTTTTAAAGACAACAAAATATTGATTAATGATCAGGGTAAAAAATCTTCGGTGGATGCAAAAAGCAAAACATTTGAAAAAATCAACAAACTTATTGTAGGAAGTTCAAACGGACAGATGTTCAATGATCCTGAATTCTCTGTTTCTTACCTAAAGAACGCGACTTCAAACATTGCTAAATTTACTCCGAAATCGGCTCAGCTTTTAAAGTACATCAAGCAGATCGAGCTGCATTTTCCTAAAAATCAATCTACGGTTTCACAGGTTAATATGACGGAAGCTTCGGGAGACACCACGAATATTGTTTTCAAAAACACCAAGATCAATGCGCCTATTGCAGCTTCGGAATTTAGCTTATAGTCTGATTTTCATTCTGTTTACATCGTGTAAAACGTACACGCTAACTGATGTAAAACCGATTCCGTCTTCTGAAAAAGCGGTGGAAAATTTATATTTTTCATCCAAGGAAGATTATGTGTATAAATGTCAGATGGATATTTATAAAAATCATGTAAGCGGAATTTTAATTATCAAAAAAATCAGCGAAACGACCCATCGTGTGGTTCTGACTTCTGATTTTGGGAATAAACTGATTGATTTTGAGATTTCTGAGGATGATTTCAAGCTGAATTATGTTCTTCCTGATCTGGATAAAAAGATTGTGATTAATTTTTTAAGGAATGATTTTCAGCAGCTTCTGAAGCAGAAATATCCTGTAACAGAAAGTTTTGAAAACAAAAATTCTAAGATTTACCTTTCTAAAATGGATAAGAAGGGGTATTATTTGTTCTTCAACAAAGAAAATAATCTGTTAAAACAAATCGTTTACACGAAAAACAAAAAGGAAAAGATCGATTTTACATTTGATGCAAAGAAAAGTACGTTTGCAGACAGTCTTAATTTACAACATAAAGATTTTAAAATCAATATAAAATTATTCCAGATCACCGAAAACCAATAACCTTACATGAAAACAAAGATTTTTGCCTTGCTGATTCTGATCTCCGGATTTTTATCAGCTCAGGTTACTTTCAATCCCGGAATAAGAGTGGGAGTAAATTTTGCCAATCTTACGAACCGAAGCAATGAAACCTTTTATCTTCATGAAGATGAAAACCCGGAAAAAGTAATCCATACAAGTCTGAAAACGGTAACCGATTTCTACTTTGGATTACAGGGAAACATTAGATTTACAGAACGTTATGCTTTGCAACCGGAAGTAAACTATTCCAGACAGGGAACCAATTTACAGTACACTACAGAAAACGGAGTTCTTCCGGAAAAAAGACTGCATTATAATTTTATCGGGGTTCAGCTTACAAATAAAATTTATATTAAAAATTTCAGTGTTTTTGCCGGTCCGTTTCTGGATTTGGCTGTCGGCGAAAACAATTCCGGACTTGATCTTGGTTTTTCGGGAGGTCTTGGTTATGATATTTTTAAAAATCTGGGGGTTGAAGTAAGAATTAAAAAAGGTTTTGCATCGATGCTAGATCACGAAAATTCTTCTTTCCTGTTTTCCAATTCAAATATGGTTTTTCAGATTGGCGGTTATTACACGTTCCATTTTAAGAAATAGAATTGATGTTGATGACCAAAACCATTTTCTTTTCCTTTCAAAAAAACATATCTTCGCGAAGGTTTAAATATTAAATTTTTTGAAATTTTAAAATTCAGAAAAAGATTTCAAATAACTGAAACAGAATACATCATGCAGACAATACTTACAGACTTTTATACGTTACAATCCTCCGAAAAAACGGAAAACGGAAGTTTCACCGCTCAGATTTCCCTGAATAAAGATCACGATATTTTTAAGGGACATTTTCCGGGAAATCCTGTAACACCGGGAGTTTGTATGATGCAGATCGTGAAGGAACTTACGGAAGAATTTACCGGCTCTTCATTATTTTTAAAAACGGCATCGAATGTAAAGTTTATGGCAATCATCAATCCTTTTGAAACTCCGGATCTGAAAATTCAGCTTGATATTACTGAAAATGAAGGAGATGTAAAAGTAAAGAACACGACTTCTTTTGGCGAGACTATTGCATTAAAAATGTCGGTAAATTATCAAAAATTGACAAAATGAAATTAATTTTTTCGTTCATCACCGCTTTTATGCTTTTTTTTCAGTCGGGTCTTGAATCTCTGAGAGAAAGTTATGCCAAAGCAAGCAGCTCTAATGCTAATACAGAAGCGTTCATCAGTTTAGCCGAAAAAACTTCGGGATCGGATGCGGCAATTCAGGGATATAAAGCGGCAGCGCAGATTATGGAGGCAAAAATTTCCAAAAACAACAGAAAAGCTTTGGTAAAATCGGGAGCAACCAATCTTGAAGCGCTTATTAAAAGCAATCCGAATAATGCTGAATTAAGACTGATCCGCATGAGTGTTCAGGAAAACATTCCGAAAATTGTAGGTTACAGAGGAAGTCTTAAAGATGATAAGGTATTTCTCATTAATAATTACAGCAAACAGAATTCTGCTTTAAAAAGTTATATTAAAAAATTTGCAGCACAGTCTAAAACCATGACGGAGACTGAAAAGGCAAATTTTAAATAAAAAACTATTAATCAACCATTTACATGAATCTTTCTGAAGTACGAAATGCAATCTCTGAAAAGAAAATTTGTGTTTTAATTCCTAGTTATAATAATGAAAAAACTCTGAAAAGAGTAATCGACGGTGTTCTGGATTATACGGAAGACATTATTGTTGTAAATGACGGTTCTACGGATTCTACGAGAGAAATTTTAAGAAGTTATTCGCAGATCGAAGTTATTGATTTACCGGAGAATAAAGGAAAAGGAAATGGTTTAAAAATTGGCTTTAGAAAGACTAAAGAACTCGGTTATCATTACGCCATTACGATTGATTCCGACGGACAGCATTATCCGGATGATATTCCTGTTTTTGTGGAGGCTTTGCTGAATGAAAAGGAAGATGTTTTATTGATTGGGAACCGAAATATGTCTCAGGACGGAATTCCGAAGAAAAGCAGTTTCGGAAACCGTTTCTCTAATTTCTGGTTCTGGTTTGAAACGGGAATCAAGCTTGAAGACACACAATCCGGTTACCGATTATATCCTTTACACAAAATTCCCAAGAAATATTTTACGCCAAAGTTTGAATTTGAAATTGAAATCATTGTAAGGACAGCTTGGAGACACATTCCGGTTAAAAATGTTCCGGTGAAGGTTCTTTATGATCCTGCGGAAAGAGTTTCTCACTTCAGACCTTTTAAAGATTTTACGAGGATCAGTATTCTGAATACAATTCTGGTAACCATTACTTTGCTTTATATTATTCCGCGAAACTTCGTGAATAATTTCAAAAAAAAAAGCATTAAAAGATTCATAAAAGAAGATGTTCTGGAAAGTGACGGAAGCAACAGAATTAAAGCTTTTTCGATTGCTCTGGGCGTTTTTGTGGGCTTTTCTCCGTTCTGGGGATTTCATACGCTGATTGTTATTTCTCTTTCTGTACTATTCAAGCTGAATAAAGTGCTTGCTTTTTTTGCCTCCAATGTAAGTTTACCGCCTTTTATTCCCTTCATTATTGCCGCTTCGCTTTTTTTGGGTTCTCCTTTTGTACATGGAGACAGCAATATTTTCAGTCAGGAACTGAATTTCGATCTGGTAAAAAATAATCTGTTGCAGTATGTTATCGGAAGTTTCATTCTGGCGACTTCTGCCTCTGCGATTTTAGGTGTTGCAACTTTTCTTTTTCTGAATAAGGTGAGCCCTGATAAAAATTAAACCCGCTATTTCAGTTTTTTCACTGTTTTTCTCAGATATTTCTCCACATTTTCTTTATCCGGAACGGTGGTAATTTCTTTGGTTAAAGCCTTTTCAAATTCTGTTTTTGCTTTTGCATATTCTTTCTGACTATAATAATATTTTCCTGCCTGAAAATAAACGAGCCAGAAATCAGGATTTAAAGATTGATAATGATTAATAAATTCCTCTGAAAATACTTTCTCTTTATCATCAGTTGAATATTCAATTTGAGAGCTTAATTTTTTATATTCTTCGTAATTTTTAAATTCCTGAGAATCAATGAAAGGATCTTTTGGAATATTCAATTCAGACTTAGCAAACCCACTACTTTTCAATCTTTTATCTGAAAAAATTTCATTCAGATCATAACAGACAAATTCTCCCAACTGATAAGGATTTGCAGAAACCCACGCCAATTTTTTCTGAGGCGAAAAGATCACGGCGTGATGCGCCAAAAGCTGATTGATTGCTTTTTCGTTTCCAAATCCTATCTTCTCTCCTTTCAAGCCGGATTTGTCTCTTAAAATTGCTGCCATTTTTTCGGGATTGAGCTTTTTATTTTCAGCTAAAAGCTCCTGCAGTTTTTCATAACGGTACTCTGAATGACTTTCCGCAATATGTTTCAGATTTCTTTTATCATTTTTATAAGCCTCCGACTGGAAATGATTGGTGCAAAAAACACGGCTTGTATTTTTCACTTCATACACCCCAAAATTATCCGGAGAAACTTCAATAATCACTGCATTTTTATCATTCGCACTTCCCACTAAAATCGATTCCGAAACGAAGACTTTCCTCTTTTTCGCAATGGCAATTGCCTCATCAATGGTTGCAGCATATTGTAAAATTTCTCTTGTCACCAAAGAAATCGGTGTTTTTGCAGTCAGTGGAATTTTAGATTTTCCGGCGTTAATCGTAACGGTAATTCCTTCTTTGTTCATCCCTGAAACTACGCCGATCATTCCCGCCCATGTTACAGAAAGATAAGGGATTCCGTCTTCCGGCTGAACGAATTCTATGACCTTATTTTTAGCAAAATCATCTCCCACGTAAAAGTCGAAATTTCTTCCGATCAATAAATCTCCGTCCTCCGTATTTTCGTTCCAGACCGCAAGAGAAGTACAGCCCACCATCATTAAATCCTGCATGGCATGACCAATGTCGTGTGCTCCGTGGAGATACATACTTCGCAGAAACTTTGGCGCGATGAAATTGTATTTGTCCGAAGAATATTGAGACATTCCGTAGATTTCTGCCTGAAAATCTTCCATTACATTAAGATACATTTTCCGGTTGTACCATTTCAGGAAACCTCGCAGTAAATTTTGTTTAAACTTAGACGGAACAAATCCTTCAATTTTGGAAAAGAAAATTTCTTCCTGTTTCTGCATCAGATTTTGGGTTAAAGCTCCGTTATTATAACCTAATTGCAGAGGATTTCCTTTGATATACAATTCCCAGATCTGCTGCTTATTTTTTGTTAAATAATTCTGATTAAAACTGAAGGTAGAATCGTTTATTTTATTAACCTTCGGAACATCAAGCGAATATTGCTTTATATCGGGAATATGTTTAATGGATTTTCTTATTCCGCAAGATTTGAGGAAAAGGATAAGGTTTAGACTGAGAAAAATTAAGATTAGAGTTTTGTCATTTCGACGAAAGGAGAAATCTATTTTTTTACGTTTAGATTCTTCATTCCACTTCGTTTCGTTCCGGATGACAACAAACGGCACATCATTTTCACTATTTTTCACCTTTATTTTTATTAATCAATTGTGTTAATCTTTCATCAATCAGCTCTTTTCCGAGAATTTCTGCGCAGGTATTAAATGCGCCGATCGTACAGCCCAAAATTCCGTGCATATTGACGGACTGTCCCGTAAGAAAAAGATTTTCGATTTTCGTGCGTGGAGAAACCATAGTTTTCAGAGGATTTTCGGAACTTTTCATGTAACCGTACATATTTCCGTTAAAACTTCCGATATAATCGCGATAAGACAACGGTGAAGAAGTGTAAAAACACTTAATCGATTTTCTTAAATCAGGAAACTTCTTTTCTAAAGCATCGATCATTTTTTCAGCTTTTTCCAGCTTGAATTTTTCATACAATGCTCCTCTTTCATGTTTGTCTGCAACGGTATTGACGGTTTCCTTCCACTCCTCCACTTCCTGAAAATCCATGTAGGAAATGGCGGTAAGACTTTCTGCAAAACCAGGATTGTGTTTGGATTCTGTTGAAGAAAGCATATACGTTTCAGGCCATTTTTCTTTTTTATAACGGTGGGCATTCCAGACCATTTCTTCATTGGCAAAATGGTAGATATTATAATTAAAATTCTGAAAAGACTGCGGCTTCATCACCAGATAAACACTGAAACATGACGGAAGGGGTTCCCAGCTTAAAATTCTGTTGACAAATGATTTTTTAAGCCTTTCTTCGCCAAGAAGTTTCAGGGTTGTGCGAATTTCAATATTTGAGATGAATTTTTTCGCAAAATATTCTTTTCCTTTTGAGGTTTTTACTCCAGATAAAATATTGTTATCATTAAAAATAAATTCGGAAACTTCAGCGTGTTTGTGTACTTCTGCCCCATATTCACGAAGCCTGCGAATCAGCAGTTTTGAAATCTGGCTTCCTCCTTTTATGCATTTGTAAGCACTTTGAATATAAGAATTTACAGTGAGCGCATGAACGTAAAACGGAACGTTTTCAGAATCTCCTGCATATAAAAAATTAGAGCCCAATAAAACGGACTGGAGCTTTTTATTCGAGGTTAAAGATTCAATAAATCTTTTGGTATTTAAGTGAAGAATTTCCTCGTTATAATTGTCTTTTCCCACCAGATTGTATCTGGGAAACTGGCTGCAAACCCTCTGAATTTCTTCACAATAGTCTTCTAAATTGTCTTTTTCTTCGGGAAAGTATTCTGATAACTGTTCAACAAAATTTCTGTAGCCTTGTGCGTGAGGATATTCGGTTTCATCGTCTCCGAAAGTGATTTTGTCGTAGCCGTTCTCGTCCATCTTATGAAGCTGAAGTTCATCCATAATTCCCAGATAGGAAAAATACTGATGAAGGTTCTGCCCTTCGGAAAGCCCGCCTAAATAGTGAACTCCGGTATCAAAAATGAGTTTGTCGCGGGAAAAGGTCTGTAAATTTCCGCCGTACTGGTTGTTTTTCTCCAGAACGCATACCTTCAAGCCTTCCTTCGCCAGAACAAGCGCCGAAACAAGACCGCCCAATCCGCTGCCGATGACGAGTATGTCAAATTCTTTTTTCAAGGAGGAAAGTGTCTTTAATGATTTTGAATTTTAAAACGCAACGTCCACAAAGATTTTTCTTAATCGCTTCCTGTTTTTAAGTTCGCAAAGGCGTACTCAGCAAAGATAAAAGGAAACTTAGGACTTTATTTTAAATCTCTAAATCATTTAATGTTTGAGTTAAATATTAGTTTTCTGAAGGTAAAAGTAGGAAATTTAATTAATATCGTCCCAAAAATCAAAATAATTGAACCATTGGAGCGGATATTTTTTGATCATGGATTCGAGATTTTGGGTATAAGAGTTCAAAAGTCCCTGTGCATCGCGTTTTTTGATGTTTTGGGCAACTCTTGCGTACAAATGATAATGCAGATTTTTTTCTTTCATCACATATACATACACGACCGGAACGCCTAATCTGGAAGCAATGAGAAAAGGTCCTGCAGGAAATTTCGCTGTTTTACCCAGCAATTCGCCCTCTAAAAACTTAGATCCTTCGAAATATCGGTCTCCGGTAAAGCAAATGAGCTCATTTTTAGACAAGGCTTCATTGATGTCGAAAATATGGGACATATCGTCTTTCACGTAAATAAATTTTATGCTGCTCGCTTTTACGGAAACACTTTCAAGGTATTCTTTAATGACTGTAACTTCCTGATCTGTTGTTACTAAGTTGATCTGACAGTCGAAATCGATATCAGCAAAAAAATGTTCAGCAATTTCAAAATTTCCGATGTGCGCACTGATGAGAACGCCGCCTTTTTTTTCGGCTAAAAGATTTCTGAGGTTTTCGATGCCATCAAATTCGTAGGTATATTTATCGCGCAATCCTGCTGAAATAGCAGTTTTATCAATAAGCACGGTTCCGAAAGTGAAATAGCTTTTGAATAAAGAAATTTTTGTTTTCCAGAAATCATACTTCAGTCTTTCTGAAAAATAATAACGGTAGTATCTGTTGCTGTTTTTTTCGAATAAAAAATAATAGAATGCAACAAAGTAAAGCACTACATATGAACTTCTGATCCCGATATTTCTAATGCACCAGACGAAAATTTTGTAGCCCAGAATCGTCCCTTTAGATTTACCTTTCCATTTGTTCATATTTTTTGTTCTTAACGCAAAGTTCGCAAGAAATTTTTAACTACTACCTGTTTTTTAAGTTCGCAAGGGCGTTTTACTCAGCAAAGAAGCAAAATCGATTATACGCTTTTTTCAGTAATCTTGTTTTCGATCACGGTATAAAAGTCGTCAAAAGTCACTATATTTTTGAAGTCTGCTTCGCCTAATTTCACTCCGAAATTAGATTCGATAACTACCACAAGATCAATATAATCTAAGCTGTCCAAACCCAGCGTTTTTTTAAAGTTTGCATCATTGCTGATTTCATCGCCGTCTACTTCAAATTCGTTGACTAAAAAGTCATTGGCAATCGCAATAATCTTTTCCCTTTCCATGTTTTTAATTAAATTTTTTAACAATTAATGCGGAGTTGGTTCCCCCAAATCCGAAAGAATTCGACAAAAATACATCAATTTTTTGACTTTTTGTTTCAGCGATCAAATTTATCCTTTTCGCCTCATCATCAGGATTTTCCAGATTGATATTCGGGGCTACGAAATCGTTCTGCATCATAAGGATCGAGTAAATGACTTCACTCGCACCTGCCATCCAGCATTCATGACCGGTCATGGATTTCGTGGAACTTACCGGAACTTCACTTCCGAAAATTTCGTAAATGGCTTTTGCTTCATTGGCATCACCAATTGGTGTGGATGTCGCATGAGCATTAATATAATCGATATCTTTTGCCGATAATCCTGATTGTTTTAAAGCGCGATCCATTGCTAAAGCGGGTCCGTCTACATTTGGGGTGGAAATGTGTCCTCCATTGGAAGAAAATCCATACCCGACGATTTCTGCAATGATATTGGCTCCTCTTTTTTGGGCAGATTCTAAACTTTCAACAATTAAAGTTGCTGCTCCTCCACTCGGAATTAATCCGTCTCTGTCTTTATCAAAAGGTCTTGATGCTTTCGTGGGTTCATTTTCGCGTACTGAGAAAACGCCCAAACCGTCAAAGCTCGCCATTGAATATTTATTGGTTTCCTGTGCTCCTCCACAAATGATCATCTCCTGAAAACCGTTTTTAATCATCATATAAGCCAGTCCCAAAGAATGAGATCCGCTTGCACAGGCTGCACTGATGGTTAAATTGATTCCTCTCAGTTTAAAAATAGTCGAAAGGTTCATGGTAACGGTAGAGTTCATGGATTTAAAGATAGCTCCTGAACCCATTAACGTTGTATCTTTTTTCTCTCTCGCAATATCGATCGATTCTACCACCGCCTTGGAAACACTGTCGTTTCCATATAAAATTCCGACTTCGTTATTGTCTAAAAAATCCTGGTCTATATTTGCCTGTTGTAAAGCATCTAGCGTTGCGATATAGGCATATTCGCTTTCTTCGCCCATGCTTACGCGCTGTCTGCGGCTGAGAAGATTTTTGAGATCCGGCTTCGGAACCACGCCCGTTAATCCCGATCTGAAACCAAATTCTTTTCTTTCGTCTACTAAATGAATTCCGGATTTTCCCTGAAATAAAGATTCTTTCACCTCTTCCAAAGAAGTTCCGATGCAGGAATAAATTCCCATTCCGGTAATGACAACCCTATTTTCCATGTAATGTTCAAGGTTTTAGGTTTTAGGTTTTGGGTTGCAGCTCACAACTGCTCCCTTTTATCTGCCACCTGATTTTATGAGTAGATTCCTCCGTTAATATTGATGACTTCGCCAGTAATGTATGATGACTTTTTAGACGCTAAAAATGCGACTAAATCTGCCACTTCTTCTGCTTCTCCGAATCGGTTTGCAGGGATCATTGCTTTTAATTCGTCTTCATTGAATTCCTGCGTCATGTCTGTTTTTATGAATCCCGGTGCAACCGCGTTTACGGTGATGTTTCTTTTCGCCACTTCCTGAGCCAGCGCTTTTGTAGCTCCTACCAAAGCTCCTTTCGCCGCAGAATAATTGGTCTGTCCTGCCGTTCCTTTCACTCCGGAAACAGAAACCATATTGATGATTCTGCCGTATTTATTGCGTAGCAGTTTCTGGATAAAGAAATTCGTCACGTTGAAAAAGCCATTTAAACTGGTGTTAATCACCGCGTTCCAGTCTTCACTCGGCATCCACATGAACAATCCGTCTCTTGTAATTCCGGCATTATTTACGATCACCTCAACAACGGATTTAGGATTATTTTCCTGCCATTCTGTTAAAACTTTTTGGGTTTCTTCGGCATTTCCTACATCAAATTTCAAAATTTCTCCGGTAGATCCCAATTCTTCAACTTTAGCCAGCGTTTCTTTAGCTGCCGCTTCGTTTGAAGTGTAGTTGATTAAGATATGGTAGTTTTTTTCTTCAGCCAGTTTTATACAGATTGCTCTTCCAATTCCTCTTGAGCCTCCTGTGACGATTGCACATTTCATGTGTTGCTTATGTAGTTTTAGTTTTTTGTGTATATTTTCCTTTCCTTAAGTATGACAATTAATTTCCTTAAAAAATTACATTGCCTTTAAATATTTCTTCACTTCTTCCAGATAAGGATACATTACCATATCATCTGAAAATGCAGGAATAATCTTTCTTATTTCATCGTACAATTCTTTGGTTGCTGATGAAATTTTATCCTGAAAACCAAGATATTCTATTGCCTGAACAATGGTAATCGCTTCAATTGTCAAAACTTCAAAAGCATTTTCGATAACTTTTCTGCAGATCACCGCTGCATTGGTTCCCATACTAACAATATCCTGATTATCATTATTGTTAGGTATACTGTGAACATACATCGGGTTTGATAACATCTGGCTTTCTGCCGTTGTAGAAGTTGCTGTAAACTGAACACCCTGCATTCCGAAATTAAATCCTAATTTACCTAAATTAACAAACGGAGGCAAAATTTCGTTGATTTTAGAATTCAGTAAATAATTCAATTGTCTTTCTGCCAACATTGTTAATTTGGTGACCACAATTTTCAGCTTGTCCATTTCAAGGGAAATGTAATCGCCGTGGAAATTTCCGCCGTGGTAAACGTGCTGATCTTCCACATTGATGATCGGATTATCGTTCGCCGAATTGATCTCGTTTTCCAATACTTTTTCCGTATATTCCAACGTATCCAGAACAGGTCCCAAAATCTGAGGAACACATCGTAAAGAATAGTATTCCTGAACTTTTTCCTTGAAAACTTTTTCCTGCTCTTCAAAGTGAGTATATAAATGATCGGCTCTTTTTCTGATCAATTGACTGTCAGACAAATGAGCACGCATTTTTTCTGCAATTTTCTGCTGTCCTTCGTGAAGTTTGGTTCCGTTCAGCACTTCTGATAAATGATCGTCGTACGCCTGAACAATTTCGTTAATCGCACAAGATAATTTGATTGAAATATCAGTTAACTGATTCACTTTATGCGCATTAACGACTCCAATTCCGGACATCACGGATGTTCCGTTCATCAAAGCTAATCCTTCACGGATTTCTACCTGGATCGGCTGTAAGTTTTCAATTTCAAAAACTTCTTTTGTTGATTTTCTTTCTCCTTTATAGAAAACTTCTCCTTCCCCGATCAATACCAACGCAAGATGTGCCAACTGAACCAGATCTCCGCTTGCGCCAACTCCTCCATGTTCAAAAATAAGCGGCGTAATATCTCTGTTTATTAATTCTTTAAGTAAATTTACTACAGAATAATGAACGCCCGATTTTCCTAATGATAAGGTATTCAATCTTGCCAACATACAGGCTTTTGCTTCGTCTGCCGGAAGCGGATTCCCGATCCCCGAAGAATGGCTTCTGATTAAGTTATACTGAAGTTGATGGGTATCTTCATCGCTGATTTTGAACTGCGCCATGGGTCCGAAACCTGTGTTCACCCCATAAATTACTTTATTTTTTGAAAATTCTTTTAAAAACTGAAAACTTTCATCCACTCTGGCAAGAAGTGTTTCATCCAGTTCTATTTTCTCATTGTTGATGATGACTTTCTTAAAGTCGCTCAGTTCTAAAAAGTTATTTATTTTCATCAATCAAAAAGTAATAAGATAATTTTGTAATTATTAATTAATTGTCATTAATTTTGCGGCAAAGATAGAAGTTATTATTAAAATAAAAAATCAAAGATGAGTAAAGAATTTGTTGACGTTCTTGTAATCGGCGCCGGACCGTCCGGCTGCGTATCTTCTTCATATTTAAAGAAGAACAACGTCAACGTGAAAGTTGTTGAAAAAACAAAATTTCCGAGACTGGTTGTTGGAGAAAGCTTAATTCCGCGTGTGATGGATCATTTTGATGAAGCCGGACTGTTTCCTGCTCTTGATAAAATGGGCTTTGAGAAGAAACTGGGAGCACGTTTTTTAAGAGGCAACGAGGTCTGTATTTTTGATTTCAGCAATAAATTCGGGGAAGGATGGGACTGGACATGGCAGGTTCCGAGAGCGGATTTTGATAATGTTTTGGCTAAGGAAGTCATTAATAAAGGAATTGACCTTGAATTCGAAACGGAAGTAATCGGCATTGAATTCAACGGAACAGATTCTGTAACGACTGTAAAAAATAAGAACGGCGAAATAAAAGAAATTCATGCCAAATTTGTGATCGATTCCAGCGGGTACGGTAGGGTTTTACCGAGACTTTTAGATTTAGAAAAACCTTCAAAGCTTTCTCCCCATTCTGCAATTTTCTCTCATGTAAAAGATATTAACCGGGAAGAAGGTACGGAAGGAACGCTTATTTCTTTTGATGTTATCGAAACGGAAGTCTGGCTTTGGGTAATTCCTTTTTCCAACGGAAACACGAGCGTAGGAATTGTAGGACCAACTGATTTTATTGATAAACTCTCTGAAAACGGCGATACAACAGAGGCTTTGAGGAAAGCAATTTCCCTTTCGGATTATTATGTAAAACGTTTCGGGGATGTAGATTTTCTTTTTGAACCTCAACATCTGAAAGATTATTCGTGCTCGGTAAAAAAATTGTACGGTGACGGTTTTGCGCTTACAGGAAATGCTTCGGAATTCTTAGATCCGGTTTTCTCTTCAGGAATGGCTTTTGCCACAGAAGGCGGAATGACCGCTGCAAAATTAGCCTTAAGACAACTGAACGGCGAACAGGTAGACTGGCAAAAGGAATTTGCAGACTATATTTTATACGGAGTTGATGTTTTCACAACGTATGTAAAAGAATGGTACACCGGAAATCTTCAGGAATTATTTTTCCACCAGCCGGAAAATCCTGA
This sequence comes from Chryseobacterium sp. C3, assembly GCF_014218905.1. Lineage (NCBI taxonomy): Bacteria > Pseudomonadati > Bacteroidota > Flavobacteriia > Flavobacteriales > Weeksellaceae > Chryseobacterium > Chryseobacterium sp. C3. Next base: position 62,229 of record NZ_JACLCU010000006.1, read on the forward strand.
TGTGAAAAGGAAAATCTGTGCAGTTTTGGCGGGTTATGTCTGGAACAAGAAGAATACTTTTGTGAGAATTCATGATACGGCGATTAAAAATCTGGCGGAATTCATTAAGACAGAAAAGCAACAAGCATAAAAAAACCGCTTCTGAAATATGAAGCGGTTTTGTATTATTTTTATTTTACCTGAGTTCGGGATAAGAAATAAATTTAAATAATTGATTTATAGCATTAGATTAATTTATCGCAAAGAAAAACAAAAAATTTTTCTACTTATTTAAAGTTTGCAAGCTAAACAAAGGCACTTCGTTTATTTAAAAAACACAAAAAAGGTATTACTTTGATAAGTTTTACGCCTTTGTATATCTTAAAAGCTGAATCCTTGATAATTGAATCTCTTTGTTTATAATTGCGGTTAAGAAGACTTATCCTGAACTCAGATTATTTAATCTTTTTTTCAATCATATGAGCCAAAGTCTTTGCTGTTTTGGCGTATCCTTCCGAAATTCTGTCATTATTATTTGGAAGTCCCACAAAATTATCGCCGGGAGCATTCTTACTTTCGATTTCCAGTAAAACATGAGAAGGATTTTCTGTTTCTACAAATTTTAAAAGTGTACTCAGTTTTGAAGGCTGGTTCATAATTCCTCCGAACCATCCCGGATAAATCCAGACAGTTTCTACAATGAGAGTATATTTTGCAGATGAATTGTTCACAGAAGTTTTAATATCCGTATTTTTATTCATGGAAGCTAAAAATTTGTCTACAAACTGAGTATTTTTGGAATATTCCCAGTCTTTATTCCACTTTTCAAATTCTTCAGGACTTTTACCTGCTTTTTGGATCGCTTTTTCCTGTTTAGCAATGTAGCCGATCTCATCTACATTTTCTTTATAGAATGTTACATGGTTGTAATCCATGTTAAGGTTCAGTTCAGTTTGTCCTTTCAGGAAATCGAAATTTCCGGAAATCACTTTCATCTTTTGTGCATGTAGAACACAGGCTAAAAAAACCAGAAAGGATAGGAATGTTTTTTTCATCGTTTATTTAAATTTTAAAATCTATTTTTTGTTAACATAATGATCTACTTTTAACGCCAACATTGTAGACGTTTTTGCGTAACATTCTGCAATTCGATCATTATTATTTGGAATTCCAATCCCATTATCTCCGGTTGCTTTTATTCCTTCAATAACCATTAAAATATTACTTGGATTTTCTGACTCTACAAAAGTCATTGTAGAATTCATTTCAGCAGGGATACTTCCAATTCCTCCAAAAATACCTTGAGAGATCCATGTCGGCTCAACAATTAGAGTGTATTTTGTTCTTTTGAAACCAGTAGATGCTTCAATTTTGGTATTCTTATTCCATGAAGCTAAAAACTTATCCTGAAAAGTTTTAGATTTTGAAAATTCCCAGTCATTTTTCCATTTTTCTGCTTCTTTTTTTCCTGCCCTCTTTTCAATCTCCTGCATTCTCTCATTGATATATTGTTCTTCGGTAATTTTCTTTTTAGCAAAAGTAACACCTTCAAATTTGAAAACAACTTTAATGAATTTTTGATCTTTTAAAAAGTTATAATCTCCAGTAATGACTTTTACTCTTTGTGCCATCAAGCATGACGAGAAAGCCAGTAAAAGTAGAAATATCGTTTTTTTCATGGTTGTTTTTATTTATTTTTTATCTTAAATCCACAAATGTGATCGGCTTTCTGCTGTTCGGGTTAAATACCGTTTTAGATAAAATATCAAAATCTATCAGTTCAATTTTCGGACTCACTCTTAATTTTGCTCTGAAATGATCTCTTACTTCATTTACAAAACCCTCGGAATCGCTGTCTGTGCTTATTTTAATGATGATTTCATCCAATCCGATTTCGTTTGACTGAATAACAATCTGATAACAGAGAATTTTATTAAAATCATTTAAAATATCATTCATCGCAGGAGGATACAAAGTGGTTCCTTTATATTTGATCATCTGCTGTTTTCGTCCGATGACAGGACCCAACCTCATTGTATTTCTTCCACATTTACAAGGCTCATAATGTGCTTTTACAATATCTCCTGTTTTAAATCTTAACAACGGAATCGCTTCAACGCCCAAAGTAGTGATCGTTAATTCTCCGCTTTCGCCTTCTCTCGTGGGATTTCCTTCATCATCAAGTATTTCGGTGATAATTAATTCCGGATGGTGATGTCCGCCAATTTGTTCTTCACACTCTGTAAAAGCGGTGCTCATTTCCGTCGAAGCGTAGGTTGAGAAAAGTTTAATATCCCACTTTTCTTTAATTTTCTGTGAAAGAATATTATCCGTAAAATCCTGATTTTTGATGCTTTCTCCGATACAAACCGCTCCATAAACGCTGGAATTTTTATAATCTATCCCATGTTTTTCGGCATAATCGATCATTTTTAGCAAAAAAGACGGAACGGTGATTAAATATTTCGGCTTGTACCTGAAAATGGAATCCCATTGAAGTTCGGGAATCCCCGGTCCCATTCTTACCACACTCGCTCCCATTTTTCTGAGTCCTAAAAAGTAGGCAAGTCCCGCCATGAATCTTTTATCGATGGTGGTAATCATCTGTACTACATCCCCTTTTTTTATTCCTGCACACGCAAAAGAAATGGCTTCGTTGTAGGCTAATCTTTCAAGATCGTTATCTGATAATCCAAACGTTACAGGATCTCCCAACGTTCCTGATGTTGTGCTGTAATCTACAATTTTATCGGGTGTCACACAGAAAAAATCATCGTTATGCTGCTGAATATCGTTCTTCGTTGTGGTCGGAATTTTTTTCAGATCTTCCAAAGTCTGAATATCAGCAATATGGATATGGTTTTCTTTGAATAATCTTTGATAAAATGGTGAATGAGTTTCAAGATACGTTAAAAGCTCCTGAAGCTTCTGCTCCTGAAACTTTTTTATTTCCTGAATGTCTGATCTTTCGATGGATGGATAAAAGTCCAATGGTTTTTATTTTTAAAAGACAAATTTATTAGTTTATTTTAATTTGTAGTAGGTTTTGCTGATTATGCAGATTTATTTTCCTGCGGATTTCGATGATGACTTGTTTTTGTTATTAATCGTGAAAAGCATTTTGCGATAAGTGTTAACGCAAAGTTGCTGTTCTGCATTCTTTTATTTTAGAAAGCAAAGGCAAATAATTTGCTTCGCGAAACTTAGAAATATCGCTTTATCAGATCAACATTCGGATTAACTCTTTGCTCATCAGAAAAGAACAGTATCATTATAAATAAATTTTGCGTTTAAATTTATAACCGAAAATGTAAGTTTCGGTTAAAACCAATTTGAAATATTACTATTGAAGCGGGCTAAAGCCCGCCCTTATCGATACACATCCATGAGAAATCTGCGGTATTTGTAAAAACATTCGTGCTATTTGTGTTTTAAAATATCTTCAAAAGTTTATAATTAACCCCTGATTGTTCACAAAAAAATAATCTTTTCATTTATTTTTCTGAAACAGAAGTTTTTAATAGGAAATATCAAAATAAAACATATATTATAAACCGACAAATTTTAGTAAATTTGCCAACTTAATTAATCAACGATATTGATATATTACAATGAGCCAATTTAAAGAGTACAAAAACCTCAACCTTATTGACGTAGCCGAGAACATCGCAGAATTCTGGAAGCAGAATAAAACTTTCAATAAGAGTGTTGAGATTCGTGAGGGGCAACCTGAGTTTGTGTTTTATGAAGGTCCGCCTTCAGCAAACGGTATGCCCGGAATTCACCACGTAATGGCCAGAGCGTTGAAGGACATTTTCTGTCGTTATCAGACCCAGAACGGAAAGCAGGTTTTCCGTAAAGCGGGTTGGGATACGCACGGACTTCCGGTAGAGCTTGGTGTGGAAAAAGAATTAGGAATCACTAAAGAAGATATTGGCAGAAAAATTTCTATTGAAGATTACAACAAAGCATGTCGTGAAGCAGTAATGCGTTATACTGACGTATGGAATAACCTTACCGAGAAAATCGGATACTGGGTAGATCTTGATGATCCGTACATCACGTACAAATCAAAATACATGGAAACGGTTTGGTGGCTTCTGAAACAATTGTACAACAAAGATCTGCTGTATAAAGGTTACACGATTCAGCCGTATTCTCCAAAAGCAGGAACAGGACTTTCTTCTGCGGAGCTGAATATGCCGGGAACGTATCATGATGTTTCGGACACTACGATTGTGGCGCAGTTTAAAGTAAAGAAAGGATCTTCCGATCTGTTTAATGATATTGAAGGAGATGTAAACATTCTTGCATGGACGACAACACCATGGACTTTGCCTTCCAACACGGCTTTGGCTGTAGGAAGAGACATTGAATATGTTGTGGTTAAAACTTTTAATCAATATACTTTCCAGCCGGTAACTGTAGTTCTGGCAAAAGTTCTTCTGAATAAAAACTTCGGAAAAAAATATGCGGAAGGAACAGATGAAGATTTCGCGAACTACACTTCAGAAAGCAAGACCATTCCTTACCAGATTTTAAAAGAATTTACCGGAGAAAAATTAACAGGAACTCAATACGAACAGTTGGTTCCGTGGTTTACTCCAAACGACACTCCTGAAAAAGCTTTCAGAGTGATCTTGGGAGATTTTGTAACCACTGAAGACGGAACAGGTATTGTTCACATTGCGCCTACTTTTGGTGCGGATGATGCGAAAGCGGCAAAAGAAGCCGGAGTTCCGCCCATGTTGGTAAAAGATGAAAATGATAATCTTGTTCCGCTGGTAGATTTACAGGGAAGATTTATCAAAGGAGAGAATGTTCCTGAATTATTCTCAGGAAAATACATCAAGAACGAATATTACGATGAAGGAACTGCACCCGAAAAATCATGGGATGTAGAACTGGCAATTTTGCTGAAAACTGAAAACAAAGCCTTCAAAGTAGAAAAATATGTTCACAGCTATCCACATTGCTGGAGAACAGACAAGCCTGTATTGTATTATCCGCTGGATTCATGGTTTGTGAAAATGACGGCTGTAAAAGACCGTTTGGTAGATTTAAACAAAGAAATCAACTGGAAGCCGAAATCTACAGGAGAAGGACGTTTTGCAAACTGGCTTGAAAATGTAAACGACTGGAATCTTTCCCGTTCAAGATATTGGGGAATTCCTTTGCCAATCTGGAGAACAGAAGATCTCAAGGAGGAAAAGATCATCGGATCTGTAGAAGAATTATACAACGAGATTGAAAAATCTGTAGAAGCAGGATTGATGACTGAAAATCCGTTTAAGGATTTCATCATCGGAGATATGTCTGAGAATAATTATGCGTCTGTGGATCTGCATAAAAATATTGTAGACAAAATCGTTCTGGTTTCAGATTCAGGAAAAGCGATGAAGCGTGAGAGCGACCTGATCGACGTTTGGTTCGATTCCGGTTCAATGCCTTATGCGCAATTGCATTATCCTTTTGAAAATAAAGAATTAATTGATAATAATAAAGCGTTCCCTGCAGATTTCATTGCGGAAGGTGTTGATCAGACAAGAGGATGGTTCTATACGCTTCATGCAATCGGAACGGCGGTTTTTGATTCTGTTGCTTATAAAAATGTAATGAGTAACGGGCTTGTTTTGGACAAAAACGGGCTGAAAATGTCAAAATCCAAAGGAAATGCGGTAGATCCGTTTGAAACTTTAGCGGTTTACGGTCCGGATGCAACACGTTGGTACATGATTTCCAATGCGAATCCTTGGGAAAACCTGAAATTCGATATCGAAGGAATTGATGAAGTGAGAAGAAAATTCTTCGGAACATTGTACAATACGTATTCATTCTTTGCATTGTATGCGAATGTGGACGGATTTAATTATTCTGAAAAAGAAGTTGAGAACAGACCGGAAATCGACCGATGGATTCTTTCTGAGCTGAATTTGTTAATTAAAGAAGTTAAAGCATTCTACGAAGATTACGAACCGACAAGAGTGGCAAGAGCGATCAATACTTTTGTGAATGACAATTTATCCAACTGGTACGTAAGACTTTGCAGAAGACGTTTCTGGAAAGGAGATTATTCTGAAGATAAAATCTCGGCTTACCAGACTTTATATACGTGTCTTGAAACGGTTGCTAAATTATCTGCGCCAATCGCTCCGTTCTTTATGGATCAGTTGTATCAGGATTTAAATAAAGTAACCGGAAAAGAAACTGCGGAATCGATCCACTTAACGGATTTCCCTGTTGCTGATGAAAGTTTAATTGATGCAGATTTGGTTGAAAAAACACATTTAGCACAGACGATAACAAGTTTAGTTCTTTCCATCAGACGTGCAGAAAGTTTAAAAGTAAGACAACCTCTTCAAAGAGTGTTGATTCCTGTTTTGGATAAGAAAACGGAAGAACAGATTTCCGCGGTTGCAGACTTGATTAAGCAGGAAGTAAACGTTAAAGAATTACAGTTAATTAATGCTGAAGAAGCATCGCATTTAATTGTAAAACAGATCAAACCAAACTTTAAAGCTTTAGGTCCTAAATTAGGAAAAGACATGAAAACGGTGGGTGGAGAAATTACCAATTTCACCGCAGAACAGATCTCCACTTTGGAAAAAGAAGGAAAAATTGATGTGCAGGGTTACGAAATCACACCGGAAGATGTGGAAATCTCTACAAAAGACATTCCGGGATGGACGGTAACTTCCGACGGAAAAACCACTGTGGCATTAGATTTGACGCTAACAGATGAATTAAAATCTGAAGGTATCGCAAGAGAATTCATCAACAGAGTTCAGAACCTGCGAAAAGAGAAAGATTTCGATTTGACGGACAGAATTACGATCTCTTTGGAAGAAAACGCTCCTTTCATTGATGATATCAAGAAAAATGAAGAATATATTTCATCCGAAGTCTTGTCAAATAAAATAGAAATTGTATCTTCACTTTCAAATTTTAACGAAATCGAAATAGATGAGGTTAATTTTAAGATAAATGTTGAAAAAAATTAACTTATAGTTATTGTTTTTCAAATTCCATTTCATAATTTTATTAAAAAAGAGAAACGAACATGTCAGACGAAAGAGTAAGATACAGTGATGCTGATTTACAAGAGTTTAAAGCAATCATTAAGGAAAAAATAGAAAAGGCTGAAAAGGATTTACAACTGATCAGAGAAAGTTTTATCAACGACCAGAATAACGGTACGGATGACACTTCCCCTACTTTCAAAGCATTTGAGGAAGGCGCTGAAACGTTGAGTAAAGAACAGAATTCTATTTTGGCAGGAAGACAGGAGAAATTCGTACGTGACCTGAAGAACGCTTTGATAAGAATTGAAAACAAAACTTACGGTGTGTGCAGAGTAACGGGTAAACTTATTCCGAAGGAAAGACTGTTGGCGGTTCCTCATGCTACGCTGAGCATCGAAGCGAAAAATATGCAGAAATAACCACAAGGTTAGCTACAATAAATTTGGGTTTATATCGTATTTCGAGGAATACTTTATAAACCTAATTTTTAATATCTACCCATGAGCGAATTATTAATTTTAGGAATTATCGTTGCCGTTGTATTGGCATTTTTCAACAGAGACCGGATTAAAAACAGGTTCTTTCCGGATGAAAAGCGCAATTATACGATTGACGATCAGTTTAATTCTGATAAACGGGAAAGGGAAAAAGAGATCGACCGTCTTCTGAGCAAGATGGGAAAAAACGGAGTGAATGATCTGTCTGCAAAAGACAGAAAAAGACTCGATGAACTGTCTAAAAAGTAAAATTTAAATTTAAAAAAATGGAATCTATAATAGTCCACACCAAAAACGCAATGGAGCTTACTGCCCTGAAAAGTGTTTTGAAAGAAATGAACATTAAGTTCGAAAAATTCCATACCAAGAATACCCATCACAACGAGAAAACGGTAAAGAAGATCGTTGACAAAAGAAACGAAAAGATAGGAAAACCTTACAAACCAAAAGGATTATAATGAAGAAGATAGCATTTGTAACCTTGCTTATTTTATTAATAGATCAGGCTTCAAAAATTTATGTAAAAACGCATTTTAATCTTGATGACAGTATTTCTGTGTTTCCGGGGTTTAAATTAACGTTTGTAGAAAACCCGGGAATGGCTTACGGACTTCATTTCGGAGGCATTATCGGGAAATATTTTCTTGTATTAGTAAGAATTATCCTGATCGGCGGAATGATCTATTTGTTTAAAAAATGGTTACAGAAAGGAGAATCCAATTATCTTCTGATTCCGATGGCAATGATTTTTGCCGGAGCAATAGGAAATCTTATCGACGGAATGTTTTACGGACTTATTTTCGACAGCGGAACGGTTTACGATGAGAGCATCAACAGATGGATCGGGTATGGAGGAATTTCGAAATTCACCAGTTTCGGGGAAGGATATTCTACTTTCATGAAAGGCTGTGTAGTTGATATGCTGCATTTTCCGCTGGTAGACTGGAACGTTCCTGAAAGCTGGCCTTTAATCGGAGGAAAACATATAGAATTTTTTAAATATATTTTCAACGTAGCCGATTCGGCAATTACAGTGGGAGCTGCTTTATTATTGATTTTCAGAAAAAAAGCATTTCCGAACGGTCTGGAATTTTAAAAGAATATACTGTTGATGAAAAAATTAATTAAAAACATTTTTAAAATTTTCCTGCTTCTTTTTGTGGCAGGAATTATTTTTATTGCCTGGGCGAATTACAGCATTAAAAAATACAGCGAAGCCCATATTTCATACAATATCTCAGAAGTTCCTACAATGAAAACAGCACTGCTTCTGGGAACAGGAAAAACATTGAGCAACGGAAAACCGAATGCTTATTTTTATAACAGAATTCAGGCGGCAGCCGATTTGTATAAAAGCGGAAAGGCGAAATACATTATTGTAAGCGGTGATAACAGCCAGAAAAACTATAATGAACCTGAAGATATGCAAATGGCATTGATGGAATACGGAGTTCCAAAGGATAATATTTTTCTGGATTTTGCCGGTTTCAGAACACTGGATTCTGTTGTACGCGCGAAGGAGATTTTCGGGCAAAATCAATTAATTATTGTTTCACAGAAATTCCATAATGAAAGGGCGGTATTTTTAGCCCAAAAAAACGGCATGAAAGCATTTGGCTACAATGCTCCGGATATTAATAAATATGCCGGTCTGAAGACGAATCTTAGAGAATATCTGGCGAAAGCAAAAGCCTATCTGGATTTAATTTTGGGCGTAGAACCGAAATTTGGAGGAGATAAGATTTTGATTCCTTAATGTTTTTTTCTTGCAGATTTTTAACGCAAAGTTTTTAATTTGATAATAATTACTTTTCTAAGTGTGCAAAGAAGCATCAACAAGTTGATTTGATGAAGCTCCGTTTTCAAGCTTCGTGCAGCAAATTTATTTGCCTTTGCCTTCTAAAAATAATAGCTTTTGAATAAAATCTTTGCGTTTAAATTTTCCAAACACAAAATAACACTAATGCTTTCACGAATACCACAAACAATAAAACATAAACATCTCTGTAAATTCATGGAATCTGAGGGAGAATTAATTAAATTTGCAGTTCATTAATTTTTAAATATAAATTTTAAACAATGTCAAGAATTCTTACCGGCATTCAAGCCACCGGAACACCACACTTGGGAAACTTGTTGGGTGCAATTATTCCTGCGATAGAATTATCGAAACAGGAAGGAAACGAATCATTTTTATTCATCGCGAATCTACATTCTTTAACGCAGATTAAAAACGCGAAAGAACTGAAACAGAATACCTACGAGATTGCTGCGGCTTGGCTTGCTTGTGGATTAGATACCGAAAAAACATTTTTTTACAGACAGAGCGACATCCCTGAAACCTGTGAACTTTCTTGGCATTTATCATGTTTTTTTCCTTATCAGAGATTAACTTTGGCGCACTCATTCAAGGATAAAGCAGACCGTTTGCAGGATGTGAATGCAGGTTTGTTTACGTACCCTATTTTAATGGCTGCAGATATTTTATTATACGATGCGGAGATTGTTCCGGTAGGAAAAGACCAGCTTCAGCATTTGGAAATTGCGCGTGATGTGGCTTCCAGATTTAATAATCAGATGGGAGAAGTTTTTGTTTTGCCTCAATCTGAGCTTCAGGAAAACACAAAGTACGTTCCCGGAGTTGACGGACACAAAATGTCTAAATCGCGAGGAAACATCATCAATATTTTCCTGCCTGAAAAGGAACTGAAAAAGCAGGTAATGAGCATCGAATCGGATTCTAAAACTTTAGAAGAGCCTAAAGATCCGGAAACGGATAAAACTTTTGCCATCTATCAGTTAATTGCCACTCTGGAACAGACTGAGGAACTGAGAGCGAAATATTTAGCCGGAAACTTTGGTTATGGTCATGCGAAAAAAGAGCTTCTGGATCTTATTTTAACAAGATTTGAAAAAGAAAGAGAACTTTTTTCTTATTATATGAACAATCTTGATGAACTGGAAGCAAAACTTCAGGAAGGTGCAGCAAAAACGCGAGTGATTGCTACGGAAACGATGAAAAGAGTGAGAGAAAGTCTGGGACTTTAATGTTCTAAACTTTAAATAGAGTTTCGGCGGCACCTTCGGTGCCGCCGAAACTCTTATAAATACTCTTTAATCTGCAAAAGATGTGTAATTACTTTCAAGCCTTCTTCGGTTTTGTTTTCATTTAAAACATCAAAGAAAATCACATCCATACCAAAATTCTGCGCACCGACAACATCTGCAACCCAGTCATCGCCAATTAAAATACTGTTTTCTTTTGTGGCTTCTGAAAGGTTCAGAGAATATTCAAAAATTTCAGGACGTGGCTTTCTTACTCCGACTGTATCTGCGCTTGTGATGGTCTTAAAATATTTATCAATGCCGGATAAAATACATTTTCTCTCCGTCACTTCTTTAAATCCGTTTGAAATAATGTGCAAAGTATAATTTTTGGCTTTAAGATATTCCAAAATATATTCTGCACCTTCCACCAGTTCATTATAATTAAGAATTTTATCTAAGAAATGTTCCTCGAAATACATCGATAATTCCGGATCATCAACCTCAAAATTTTTAAAAGTATCATAAAAACGGTGTTTTCTGAGATATTCTTTATCAATAATTCCATCGCGGATATCTTCCCAGAGTTTTTCATTGATTTCATGATAAACGGAATGGAATTCTTCAAAATTGATGTTGTATTTCAAGCCGATTTCTTCTTTTTCAAAAAGATCTTTTATCGTTAAATACGCATTGCGGCGGTGATCCCAAAGTGTATTATCGAGATCAAAAAAAATGTGCTGAATTTTCATACAGCACAAAATTAATAATTTTAATTCTTGGATACCGGATAATTCTTGCCTTTGGCTTTCACTACCTCGACGCTCTTTGAAAAGTTGAGTAAAAACTCAATAGTTTGTTTCTTAGGTTTCAAAGCTTTCACTTTTAAGGGATCATTTTTTTTCATAGGCGAAAATGTTTTCCTTAAAAACGAGAATTTTGCGAAATTATTATCTAGCGTGTTAAGATAATATTATTTTCTTCCATGATTTTTCTCAGGTTGATTAAAGCGTACCGTACTCTTCCCAATGTAGTATTAATACTCATGTCGGTATGATCTGCAATTTCTTTAAAGCTTAACCCGTCAAAAAATCTTAATTTAATGACTTCCTGCTGATTTTCAGGCAGAAACTGAAGCATTCTTAGAAGATCTTCCTGAATCTGGTTGGTAACCAACTGATCTTCGATATTTTCGGAAGGCTCTCTCAAAAGATCAAAAACAGAATATTCTTCCGTTTCAAAAGTAGTTTCTGAAACTTTCATATTTTTAGATTTCAATCTGAAATGATCGATAATAAGATTATGAGCAATTCTTTTTGCCCAAAGAATGAATTTTCCTTCCTCGTTATAGCGTCCTTCCTTCAGCATAATGATAATTTTCATGAAGGTATCCTGAAATACATCATTTGCTAAATCTTCATCATTAATTTTGTAAAAAATGAATGTAAACAATTCTCTTTGATGGCGGTGTATAAGGGTAGACAACGCCTCTTCGTCTCCTTTTTGGTAAAGGGAAATTAGTAAACTATCCGATTTTGATTTCATAACTTCTTCTCAATAAATAATGCTGACTATAATTTTTCCAGATATTTTATCTGGCTTCAGCTGTAAATACAAAACAATTCTTCAGAGTAAAGTCGAATCAATAGGCGGATACAATTTTTCTATGGTGTAAATATAATAAATTTTTAATAACTGTTAACCATTTATTAATTTTTTACGAGAAAAATTTAAAAAAACCTATTTAAACATGTCATGAATGAATACAGTAGGGATATTTAGTGTAAAATTAACATTCACCCCTTTCAGTTCTTTACCATTTATTCCACTGTTTCCGATCGGAAAAGCATAACCTCCGGTAAGATCCAGAATCCCGAAAAGTGTAACGCCTACTTTTGGAGCAAAATATTTATTGGTTCCTTCTGCTCCCATAAGAAAATAATAGGAATGGTTGAAGTCTACATTCTTTTCAAAATTCAGCAAAACATCCGCAGAAATTTTGGGCATAATTGCAAATTGGGAATGCGCAGAACCCATCAAAGCAGAACCTCCCAAACGGTAAATAACATCATCATTTTTTAAGAAAAGCAGCTTCCCTCCTAATTCCCCGAAACTCTGGTTTTGGTAAGTATATCCTACACTTATCATTTTATGTACCGTTAACTGTGCTTTAGCAAATGTACTCAGGAAAAATACGGAAAGGATTGCGATTGCAGATCTGGCGTTTATCATTCTTCAAATTTTATTTAATGTAAAAATAAAAAAAACTGCCTTATCAAAAAGATAAAGCAGCCATTTATATTGTATCTGTTTAAAATTAAATTCCGAAAGAAGCTTTAATCTCTTCTACTTTGTCTAATTTTTCCCATGTAAAGAACTCAAGATTTTCCAGGGTAAGCTCATTTTTATGACCTTTATTGAAAGTTTTGCTGGCAATATAATGCTCTTTTCCCATGTGTCCGTAAGAAGCCGTTTCCTGATAGATCGGGTTTCTTAGCTTTAAATTCTGCTCGATTGCGTAAGGTCTCAAATCGAAGATGGTAGACACTTTTTTAGCAATTTCCCCGTCGTTAAGATCTACTTTTGCCGTTCCGTACGTGTTAATGTACAATCCGCAAGGCTCTGCAACCCCGATTGCGTAAGAAACCTGTACCAAAACTTCATCAGCAACTCCTGCAGCTACCAAATTTTTAGCAATGTGTCTTGTTGCATAAGCAGCACTTCTGTCTACTTTTGAAGGATCTTTTCCTGAGAATGCCCCACCACCGTGAGCTCCTTTTCCTCCGTACGTATCTACGATAATCTTTCTTCCTGTAAGACCTGTATCTCCGTGAGGACCACCGATTACGAATTTACCTGTCGGATTGATATGATATTTGATCTGATCGTTGAATAACGCTTTAATTTCTTCTGTCTGTAAAGCAACAACTCTTGGAATCAGGATATTTTTAATGTCTTCTCTGATTTTGTTCAGCATTTCTTCTTCAGATCCGAAATCGTCATGCTGTGTAGAAACTACGATAGAATCTATTCTGATTGGTTTGTGATCGTCAGAATACTCAATCGTAACCTGAGATTTTGCATCAGGACGAAGATATTTAATTTCTGAATTTTCTCTTCTGATTGCAGAAAGTTCCTTAAGAATTGTATGTGCAAGATCTAGAGCCAAAGGCATATAATTTGCCGTTTCGTTGGTTGCATATCCGAACATCATTCCCTGATCTCCTGCTCCCTGTGCGTTTGCTTTAGCTTCGAAAGACTCATCATTTACCGCTCTGTCTACTCCCTGATTGATATCCGGAGACTGCTCATGGATTGCAGAAATAACCCCGCAAGAATCTCCGTTGAACATATATTCTCCTTTTGTATACCCGATTCCGTTGATAACTTCTCTGGCAATTGTCTGTACATCAAGATAAGCATCCGATTTTACTTCACCCGCCAAAACCACCTGTCCTGTTGTTACAAGAGTTTCGCAAGCTACCTTTGAATTTTTGTCGTATGCTAAAAAGTGATCGATTAATGCGTCGGAAATCTGATCGGCAATTTTGTCCGGATGTCCTTCTGAAACGGATTCAGATGTAAATAAATAAGACATATTATTCTGTTTGTTTTTTAGATTAAAAAATATACGAAGAAAAATAAGAATAAATTGTCTAATGAAGGTCTAAAAAAGAATACTGTTTTAGCATATTTTTATAGAGGTTGCAATCAGGTCAAATTTTTCCTCGTTCGTAAACGTTGGCAAATTTAAGTACTATTTTTTAATACTCAAAATTTTTGTCTACTTATTATCTCTTCTTTAAATTAATGATTTGATGATATTTAACATAAAACACTATTGCGGTTTTATGCTTACAAATTCTTTCGGATTTTCGTGATAATTCAGTTTTTTCTCTAAAGAATTTCTGATAGAATGCGATAATTCATCAATAATTTTCTGCTTAAAGGTCGGTTTGTAGTAAATAATGCTGATTTCTCTGTACGGGAAAGGCTTCTTAAATCTGAAAACATTCTCCTTCTGTACATCAGAAAGCTGATTAAGAGCCAACTCCGGCAAAATACTGATTCCTCCTACTTTATCCACCATATGAACCAAAGTCTGGATATTAGAAGCGAGAAAATCTAAGTTTTTAGGCTTTAATGTATTTTCTTTTAAATGACAGATATTTTCGAATTGGTTTCTCAGACAGTTTCCTTCCTCAAGCAGCCACACTTTTTCTACATTCAGTTCTTCCGGAACTACATAAGAGTTTTTCTTGTTGGCTTCTTTCTCAGAACTGTAGATCATCAATTCTTCATTGAATAAGAAATCCTGATAAAATTCATCTGCCGCATCATAAGGTGTGGAAATAATTCCGGCATCCAACTCTCCTGCTTTCAAAGCTTTGATGATGTTGTCTGTCGTCATTTCCTTTACATTCATCTGAATTTTCGGGTTTTCTTCCAAAAATTTGAAGATTTCCGTAGGCAGGATAAAAGAAGAAACGGTAGGAATAATTCCGATGTTGATGGTTCCTCCTAAAATATTGTTTAAAAGATTGGCTTTATTTTTAAGTTCATTGACAGATTCTATAATCACCTTCGCCTGATCGATGATCTGAAGCCCAACATCTGTGGTACGGATCGGGTGCGTTGTTCTGTCGAAAACCTTCACATCCAGTTCATCCTCAAATTTCTGTATCATTGCACTTAGTGTAGGCTGCGTAATGAAGCATGCTTGAGCCGCTTTCCCAAAATGTTTGTACTTATCAACCGCGATAAGATACTCGAGTTGCTGAATGTTCATCTGATTAATATTATCTATTACAAAGATAAAATGTTTTTGCCATTTGCAATTAAAAATTCAAGTAAATTTGATATTTAGTACCTTTACATAAACAAATACAGTTAAAAAATCATTCACAAAAATCATAAATCTATGGATTCTAAAAAATTAACCTTAAGTAACGGCGCTCCCTATTACGAACATCAGGATTCACAAACAGTCGGTCCGAGAGGTCCGGTATTGCTGCAGGATTTTATTTTACAGGAAAATCTTGCTCATTTTGTAAGAGAAAGAATCCCGGAAAGAATTGTTCACGCAAAAGGAACAGGAGCTTACGGAACGTTTACGGTTACCCACGATATTACCCAATATACAAAGGCAAAATTATTTTCTAAAGTTGGCAATTCATGCAGAATGTTTGCCCGTTTTTCCACGGTAGGCGGAGAAAAAGGAAGCGCAGATACGGCAAGAGATCCAAGAGGTTTTGCCCTGAAATTTTATACAGAAGACGGGAACTGGGATCTTGTTGGAAACAACACGCCGGTATTTTTCATCAAGGATGCAAAAAAATTCCCGGATTTCATTCATACCCAAAAAAGAGTTCCGAAAACGAATCTGAAAAGCGCAACCATGATGTGGGATTTCTGGAGTCTGAATCCTGAATCTCTTCATCAGGTTCTGATCTTAATGTCGGACAGAGGTACACCTTACGGACACAGACATATGCACGGTTTTGGATCGCATACTTTCTCTATGATCAATGCTCAGAACGAAAGAGTCTGGGTGAAGTTTCACCTGAAATCCAAACAGGGAATTAAAAATTTCACCAATGATGAAGCGGTAAAAATGGCAGGAGAAAATCCAGATTTTGCACAGGAAGATCTTTGCAACGCAATTGAGGAAGGAAATTTCCCGAAATGGACAATGTACATTCAGGTAATGACAGAAGAACAGGCAAGAGACTTCAGATGGAATCCTTTTGATATTACCAAAGTATGGTTCCAGAGCGACTTCCCGTTAATTGAAGTCGGAGAAATGGAACTGAACGAAGTTCCGGTTAATTATTTTGCTCATGTTGAACAATCTATATTTTCACCAAGTAATTTAATCGATGGAATCAGCTTTTCACCGGATAAAATGCTTCAGGGAAGATTATTTTCTTATCCGGATGCGCACCGATACAGAGTGGGCGTAAATGCTCACCTGCTGGAAGTTAACCGATGTCCTTTTGCGGTTAACAACTATCAGAGAGACGGATTTATGGCAGATTCCAGCCATTATCAGGATAAGCCGAACTATCATCCGAACAGCTTTGATGATATTAAGCCGGATCCTGCCTACAAAAGTTTCGAATATGAACTAGACAGCGCTCATGTAGCAAGTTACAACAGAAATGAAAATGATGACGATCATTACACCCAACCCGGATTATTATATACAAAGGCAATGAATACGGAAGACAGACAAAACCTTGTAAATAACATCGTTGGAAGTATGAAAGGAATCACGGGACCGAAAAAAGATGAGATCATTAACAGACAGTTATGTCATTTTTTCAGAGCCAATATTGAGCTTGGAATGAAAGTGGCATCTCAACTGAATGTGGTTATTGATGCAAATATGATGAACCACACAAAATAAGTATCTTAAACAATAATTTCAATCAGAAGGAAAAAAAGTCAATATTTTTTCCTTTTTTTTATAAAAAATTCATAATTTGCACAGAATAATATTTTAAAGTGGAAAATGGGTTACGAAAATATATTATTAAATAAGGAAGATAAAATATCTATTATTACAATAAACAGACCTGAGAGTTTAAATGCACTTAATGCTAAAACAATCAGCGAATTAAGTTCAGCTTTGGACGAGTTAGATTCAGACCAATCCTGCAGAGTAGTTATTCTTACAGGAAGCGGTGAAAAATCTTTCGTTGCCGGAGCAGATATTAAAGAATTTAGTGATTTTGGACAGGAAAAGGCAGAAGAACTTGCCAAAAACGGACACAATACTTTATTCAACAAAATTGAAAATATGACCAAGCCGGTAATTGCAGCCGTAAACGGTTTTGCATTAGGCGGAGGTCTTGAGCTTGCCATGGCTTGCCACATCAGATACGCATCGGAAAATGCAAAACTGGGACTTCCGGAAGTAACTTTAGGATTAATTCCCGGTTACGGAGGAACCCAGAGATTACCGAAGCTTGTAGGAAAAGGCATTGCCAATGAAATGATCTTCTCTGCCAAAATGGTTCCTGCTGCAAAAGCAAAAGAAATCGGACTGGTAAATGAAGTGTATCCAATAGAAGAATTATTAAACAAAACAAAAGAATTAGCCAACGTTATTGCCCACAATTCACCAATGGCAATTTCCAAAGCAATTCAAGCTGTAAACTTATCGGACACGGATAAAGGTTTTGAAACTGAAATTAAATATTTCGGAGAGCTTTTTGAAATGGACGACAAAAAAGAAGGAGTTTCTGCTTTTCTTGAAAAAAGAAAGCCAAGCTTTTAGCCTTTTTTACCCTTAATACAAATTATTTCGAAACAAACAAATGCGGCGGTATGAATAAGTTTGACAAAGCTTATCTAAAAATGGCTCAGGAATGGGCAAAACTTTCCTACTGTAAACGAAAACAAGTAGGAGCTCTTATCGTAAAAGATAGGATGATTATTTCAGATGGTTATAATGGTACTCCTTCAGGATTTGAAAACTGCTGTGAGGACAATGACGGCAAAACACACTGGTACGTACTTCATGCAGAAGCCAATGCTATTTTAAAACTGGCAGCTTCCACGCAATCTGCAAAAGGCGCAACACTGTATTTAACGCTCTCACCCTGTAAAGAATGCAGTAAGCTCATTCTTCAGGCGGGAATCACCAGACTTGTCTACATCAATGAATATTCAGACGACGACGGGATCTCATTTTTAAGAAACCACGATATTGAAATAGAACAAATTTCGGAAAGTGAACTAAAAAAATAACACAACATGACTTGGGATGAAAAAATTAAGGATTTTGAGATCTTTCTTCGATTCGAGAGAAACTTTTCAGAAAACACTCTCGACGCCTATATTCGAGACATCAAAAAACTAAAAGAATACGCAGAAGAAGATCTGGGCAACGTCGGACCGGATACTATAGGCTACGAAAATCTGCAGGAATACATTTTCAATCTTTCCAAACAAAAATTCAGCGAAAGATCTCAGGCAAGATGGATCTCTTCCATTAAGGCATTCTTCAAATTTTTACTGGAGGATGAATACCGTGAAGACAATCCGGCTTCTCTGCTTGAAGGTCCTAAACTGGGACTTTACTTACCAGATACCTTAAGCCTGCCCGATATCAATAAGATTATCAGTGCGATTGAGGTAAATTCTGACCTTGGAAAGAGAAACCAGTGTATTATTGAAGTTTTGTACGGATGCGGACTTCGTGTTTCGGAACTTATTGATCTGAAAATTTCCAATATCAATTTTAAAGAGCAGTATATTAAGGTAAACGGAAAGGGAAACAAGATACGTTTCGTTCCTTTAGCGGATTATACGGCAGATCTTTTGGAAAATTATATTCAGGAAGTACGTTCTAAAAGTAAAATCAATAAGAAATATGAAGATACTTTATTTCTGAACAGCCGCGGAACATCGATGTCCAGAGTAATTGTATTTTTAATTATAAAAGAATTAACAGACAAGGCGGGTGTAAGCAAAAAAATATCACCGCATACATTCAGACATTCTTTTGCAACCCATTTGCTTCAGAATGGTGCAGATCTTCGTTATATTCAGGAAATGCTCGGACATTCCAGCATTACGACGACAGAGATCTACACCCACCTGAAAACAGAGGAGCTGCGTGATGTGATCTTGTCTTATCACCCGAGAAATATTAATGTAACTCAATGAAAATACTGAAATATTGCCCCAACTGCGGCAAAGAATCTTTACAGTGGGATGGAGAAAGAAAATGGAGCTGCCAAAACTGTGGTTTCACATTATACAATAACGTTGCCGGAGCGGTAGCTGTGGTAATAAGATATAATGATGAAATTTATCTTACAAGAAGAAACAGAGATCCTAAAAAGGGAAAACTCGATCTTGCAGGAGGTTTTGTAGATCCGAAGGAAAGTGCAGAAGAAACCTGTAAAAGAGAACTTTTTGAAGAGCTGCAGCTGGTTGTTGATATTTCAAATTTAAAGTACTTAACGAGCCTTCCAAACGTCTATCAGTACAAAGAGATTGATTATAATACCATTGATCTTTTTTATGAATACCGCGTTCCGGAAAAATTTGAAGTGAATCTTGAATTGTCTGAAATTTCAGAAGCAGTCTGGATTCCTTTAAAAGAACTGAATCTCGAGGATATCGCTTTTGATTCTCAGAAAAAGTTTTTTGAAGAGTACCTGAAGAATATTTAATATTCCTGAAATATATTTCTCCCGCAGATTTTACAGACATCTACTAAATATGTAAAATTTGCGGGAGATTTTTTATGCTTTTGCTTTGCATGATCAACATAAATTAAACTCAGTTCAGGATAAGAAATAAATTTAAAAAATTGATTTATAGCGTTGTATTATTTTATCGCAAAGAAAAACAAAAGATTTTTTTTAATTATTAAAAGTTGGTAAGCTAAACAAAGGCACTTCGTTTATTTAAAAAAGACAAAAATGGTATTACTTTGATAAGTTTTACGCCTTTGTATATCTTAAAAACTGAATTCCTGATAATTGAATTTCTTTGTTTAACCTTGCGGTTAAGAAGACTTATCTCGAACTCTGGTTAAATTAAAGATTCTTAAGTTGATTTTCGAAATCTGATTATTTTATCGCAAAGGAAAACGAAAAAGTATTCTCTGAAATGCTTTTAAAATAAACAATGCCGTAAAACTTATCAAAGCAATACAAAAGTGATTGATTTTTCGAATAGAACAATAATGAAAATCAAATAGTTAAACCATTTATCTTTTTAAATTCTTATGACGATTAAATACGATTAATAAGTTTTGGATTTCAGCATCTCATCAAAATACTGAATCAGCAAAGCTCTTTCTGCATCGGAAAGATTGGCTTCCTTATGATAAACAATATAACCCGGCATCGGCATCGTTTTATTCTGAATGGTCTGGATCGACTTACTCAGCATACTCTGCTTTAAATCTTTATTATAAGTATCCCAGATAGAAAAATTAAGATGTTCCCGTCCTTCATTGATATGGCTTTTCACAGACCATGAAATCGGCGCAATGTAGGCATATTTAGGATAAACCGTTTCGTTGGAATGACAATCGTAGCACGCTCCTTTCAATAATCCCTGAATTTTTGCAGGTGTTTTTTTAGCATCCACAAAATTCACTTTGTGATCCACCGGAGGATTTACTTTATCTGTTGAAATAAACTGAATTAAAGCAAATCCCAACAAAGTCCAGAAAAATATTTTCTTAAATGTTTTCATATTTATCTTGAAGGCGTTACCAAAGCATCATTTCCTTTCAGATCAACCTTATTAGCATCTTTCGACTGAGATTTCGGCTCTGCTTTCGGTGTGCTTATTTTTGACGGATCCAGAACTCTTGTATCTTTAAGATCCCAGTTTTCGTTGCTGTCCCAAAGCGGTCTTACGATGGCTGTTTTGTAGTAAATGTAGGAATCTTCCGCGAAAGTTTCGTTCTGGAAATCTGCTTCATCCCAAAAGCCGTTTTCGTTATTATCCACTAAAATCCTTACAATGTATTCTCCCGGTTTAAGAATATCAAATTTCACCTCGCTTCCTTTGGTATATTTCTGGAACAATACTTTATCTGAACTGTCTAAAAGTTGCAGCCAGTAACTTGATGCAGGAGCGTTCTGAAGGATGAATTTTAAGCTTCCGAAATTCTCAACTTTATCCACTTCAAAATCGAAACGTTTCGACTGATAATTTTTGGCAAAGAATGAAGAAACGGTTTCTTTCGGAATGGTAAGCTGATATTTTTTACCTGAAATAAAATCTGCTTTCACCAAAATCTGATACGGATTTTTCTCTGAGATTTTTGCGGTAAAAGGAACGGTGTTCAATGAGTCTCCTGCAACTCTGAAAATCCATTTATCCGTGTTTATTTTATCCACATAATAATTGGAAAGGATTTTAAAGTCTTCTTTCGGAGGAAGCATTGCACCGCCGTTATCGCTGTTGATGTCCATTGCGTTTTTCGCATTGTATCTGTAAAACAACGAGGCGTTGTAAAGGCTGTCTTTTTTTCCGACACCGGCATTGTACCCGAACTTTAAATTCTCGTTTGTAGTCTGTCCTACATCACTTTTCACGGCATCAAACCAGACTCTTACGGAATCGGACTTCGGAGCGTGGGTTAGCTTGTACTCTTTTATTTTCTCGTTTAAAGGTTTTACGGTTACTTCATTCGGTTTTCCTTCGAAAGTCATGAGAACTCCTCCCGGAGCTTCTTTCATTTCAAGATATTTCACCGGCTTTTTAGACGGATATAATTTAAGATTTAATCCTGAAACCGATTTTTCTACGACAACAGGATCTTTCTGAAATCCTACTTTCTCTTTTCCCGCATCGTAGATGGAATTTCCGTTTTCATCTTCAAATGCGATGATTTTATATTTTCCGGCAGCAAGATAATTCAGTTCAAAATAGCCATCATCATCAACTTTGGTAATGTAGTAAGGTTTTTGTCTGTAATTGATGGTGTCTTTTACCTGATACAATCCTACCACAAATTTATTCTCACTGGCTTTTTTAATGGATAAAGCATCTCTTACATCCCCGCTTACATAAAGATCATCAAGCTTATCTCCCGTCGAAAACGCGAAATTGTAATATCTCAGAATATTGGCTTCATTATTATCTGCAATAGAATTTCCGAAATTAAAATTGTACGTTGTATTTGCCTGTAAAGTATCTTTCCACTGGATCAGGATAAACTTGTTGGCAATATTAGAAGGAACAATTCTGGTGATATTTTTAATCGGCGGAGAAATATTCAGGTTTTTGTTGATGTCTTTTAACGTAATGTATTCGTCAAAATCTATTCGCAACTGCTTTATATCTCTCGGAACATTTACTCTTGAAGAATCTATATTTGAACTTAAAAATTTCGGAGCCAAGGAATCTTTTGCGCCTCCTACAGGCGAACCTACTCTTGCACAAGACTGCAAAAGAAAAGCGAAAACCAATAAAAAAAGAATTCTTTTCATGAAGATGTTTACGCAAAAATAAACATTATTCTCCATAAACTTCACCATGACCTTTCAATGTATCGCGATCATCGCTCATTACGCTGTGAAGTTTATCTTTCTGAGGCGGAAAATCTTCAAATAATCCCGATAAAGCCAAAGCGGTATACACTCTGTTGGAATATTTATTTCCGATGGCAATAATGGTAACTTTAGATTTCAGAAGATGCGCAAAAACAGAATTGGTTCCGTGCCACCAACCGTTGTGATACGTGAGTTTTTCCCCGTTATCAAAAATTTTCATCCTGAAGCCGAAACCGTAATTGTTCATGCCGAATTTTTCATTGCTGTAAGGCGTGAAAACCTGCTCCATCAATTCAGGCTTTAAAAAATCCTTCGAAAACATTGCTTTTGAAAATCTGTATAAATCTCTAGGAGTGGTATAAACATTTTTATCTCCGTAAATTAAATCCAGCCTGTCCAAAGGATACAGTTTATTGCCTCCGTAATAAAAAGACTGTGATGCCGTAGGAATATCTTTTTCCTGAAAAATATAGGAGTTTTTCATTTTCAGAGGATCAAAAACCATTTCTTTCATTGCCTGAGGAAAAGGAACTTTCGTTACTTTTTCAATGATTAAAGCCAACATGGCAAAATTCGTGTTGCAGTACATAAATCCGGTATCTGTTTCTCTCGCCAGATCCGGTTTATATTTAATAATCATATTCAAAATATCCTCATTGGTAAGGAACGTTTTTGAAAGTTCTGCGGGAGCCGGCTGAATTTTAGTAATGAAGTATTCGTATTTCGGAAGACCGCTTCTTTGGTCGAGTAACGTTTTAACGGTAACATTCGGATAAGGAAAACCCGGAAAATATTGGGTAAGATGATCGGATAAATTCACTTTTCCTGCTTCCACCAACTTCAGCATTGCCATTGCGGTCAACGTTTTTGAAACGGAAGCCACATGAAGCGGTGTATTTTTATCAATCGGGTTCTGATTTCCTTCTCTGGCAAAGCCTCTGTAATTTTCGTAGATGATATTATCTCCTTTCGCGACTAAAATTCCCCCGCTCAAATCGCCGTTTTCCCAAACTTTCTGATAATAGCTGTTGATATAATTTGCCAGTGAAGCCTTATTGGCAACCTGATTTTCCGCGGGCGTAAAAACTTTGTTTACATCTACATTTCCGTAATTGGGAAGATTGGTCGTGTTTTCAGCAACACTGTCCTGATTTTCAGATTTTTTTTTGCAGGAAAAAAGGAATAAAAAGGCAGATAATATAAGGATAAAATTACGCTTCGTCATGAGTTTCGAAAATGAGCGGCAATTTAATAAAACTCGAAATAATTCGTATCCCCTGAATAGAAATTATGAATTATTTAACATAAATAAAAATGAAAAATAATTCATAAAATGGTATCGTCAAAATTCATTTCTAATATTACTGAATTTCAAGGCTAAGCAAACTGTGTCACAATTTTATCGACAATCACCTGCGCCAGTTTTTCCTTGCTCTGAACCGTCCATCCTGCAATATGCGGAGTCACAATTACTTTGTCGGATTCCAGAAGGTACTGAAGGTCTTCATTTTTTGTTTCCAGATTTTCGAAAGAGGATTTTTCGTATTCCAAAACGTCAAGACAGGCTCCTTTTACTTTACCCGCTTTTATTGCCTCAACTAAACTTTTCGTTTCAACATTCTTTCCTCTTGCTGTGTTTACAAAATAGAAATTGTTTTTCATCTCAGAGATAAACGAACCATCCACCAGATAATGGGTCTGTTCCGTTAGAGGAATGTGTAAGCTTACAACTTCAGCTCTTTCCTTTAATTCTTCCAGAGAAACCTGTGTTGCAAATTCATCCGAAAGATCCGGCAGAATATCATGAAAAATCACGGTACAGCCAAACCCAGAAAGTCTTTTTGCTGTGGCTTTTCCCATATTTCCGTAACCGATAAGTCCCACTGTTTTTCCCAACAGTTCGTCGCCTCTGTTTTCTTCACGAAGCCAGATGCCATTTTTCACTTCCTGCGATGCGATGAAAAGCCTGTTCATTAAAATCAGCAACATCCCGACAACGTGTTCTGCCACAGAATCCCTGTTTCCTTCCGGAGAATTAATCAGTTGAATTCCCAGTTTCTCAGCAACCGGAATGTCTATATTTTCCATTCCCGCTCCTACTCTTGCAATGAATTTCAGATTTTTAGCTTTTTCTAAAAAATTCTTATCCAAAGGAATTCTGCTTCGGATGATAATTCCGTCGTACTTTTCAATTTTAGCACAAACCTCATCATAAGAAGAGCTGAAATCTTCTTCCAGAATAAAGTTTTTAGCCAAAAGCTGTTCGGTAATTAAGGGGTGGTTTTTATCGAGGAGTAAAATTCTCATGGAAGACATAATTCTTTATATTTGCTGATGCAAAGGTAAGATTCAAAGTTTTAGAAACCGCTTTTGTGAAATAGAATTTTTCAATTTTTCCATCAAAATGAAATTATATAAAGTCATTTTCAGTTTCTCCATTTTGCTGTTTTTGGGTTACCTAATTTTTTTAGCGGTAAAATTTTCTTCAATTCATGAAACGATTCCAATTCACTATTCTTCTGAAGGTGCAGATGGTTTTGGGAGTAAAATTTTTCTGTGGTTTGAAGCAGCAATTAATGCCATCATTTTAATTTTTATTGGTTTAATCTTACTCTTTCCTGAAAAAATGTTCAGAAAAACGGATGAATATTTAGAATCATCATTGGAAGCAGCAATAAAAAACCGACAAATATTTCTGTCGGTTCTATCTGTATTGATAACTCTAGTATTTTGCGGATTGTCTTTGAAAGAAATTATGCCATAGTATCTTCCTGGAAAAGCTTTTTAAGCTCAATAGATTCAGAGGGTTTCATTCTTCCGGACAGAATCAGAGAAAGTTCTTTTCTTCTCAGTGCTGCTGCATATCGTTCTTTTTCAAGATCTGTTTCAGGTTCCATATCTGGAATCGGGATCGGTCTGTTGAACTCATCTACCGCTACGAAGGTATAAATTCCTTTGTTGGTCTGAATTTTTTTATGATTGATCGGATCATCCAGCCAAACATCTACATAGATTTCCATTGAGGTGGAAAAAGCTCTGGAAACTTTGGATTCCATCACAACAATTCCTCCTTCCGGAATCGGATGATCGAATGAAACGTGATTTACGGATGCCGTTACGACTCTTCTTTCGCAATGTCTTGTTGCGGAAATCGAAGCACATCGGTCCATTCTTGCCAATAATTCTCCACCAAAAAGGTTTCTCAATTGGTTGGTGTCATTCGGAAGTACAATATTCGTCATCACCGTCAGAGATTCTGACGCCTTTTTTATTTTTGCCATTTCGTTGTCTTAGTGTTGTTTTGAGTTGCCGGAACTTTTGCCGCATTTTGCACTGCAGGCTTAACCGCTTTTGGAACCACAGAATCTTTCTTTAAAGAATCTGCAACCGGAGCAGGATTCATTATTTTTGGCTGAGCTTTTACAGTATCCTGAATTCTGTGTGTTTTTGTCTGTACAGAGATATTGGCTTTGTCAAAAGATTTCTCTCCGAAAAGAAGTTCCTGCTGCGTGTAAGCTACGTATACGATTCCTAAAATCGGGATGATAACCAGAAAAGCCCAAAGAATAGATTTATTAAACTGATAATCTTTTTCGGTATTCAAAGAAGTTTCTGACTGAGTGTTTTTATTGCTGATATCGGAAATCTTAATTTCTTCAAGACCATAAAAATCCGGATGATCCGACTGCAGCCTGTTTCCTTTGAAATGCGTTTTGCCGTCTTCTACAAAAAGGACTCCTAAACCCTGAATTTCAAGCGTCTGATCTGCCTGCAGTTTTTTCTTCCAAAAATCGGTCTGAATCTGAAGATCTGTTTTTGAAGCTTCCAAAGTCATCTGTTTCTGCCCCGCAATAAAAGATGCCAAATCATCAGACTTTACTTCATAATCGGGAGTGTAGACGATTTTGCTTGCAGGAGGAAGAATGCTCCCATTTTCGGAATTGATAATGGCTTTGGAATTTTCCAAAGAAAAAACGCCAAAATCCGGAACAATAACGGTCCCGAATTGTTTCAAATATTCTAAAATGTAAGCTGAAATATTCATTTGGCAGCAAATTTATGACTTTTTGAGTAAAAAATAGATTAAAATATTTCATGCTTAACTGTAACCAAATTTATTTTTAACCAATCATATAATTCATCTAATGAATAAGGATTAGATTTTCATATGTATGACTTATTCTTCTGGTAATAATTTGTTGTAGACTGTAGATATTTCTATTTTAATTTCTTAGATATGCCCCATTGAATTTTCTACATACTTTGCCACATAATTTAGTATTAATGTTCTCTTTTTTGTTTTTCTGTTGTAAACTATATTAACTAAAAAATCATCAGGATACCATGCAACAAAAAGAATATCATAATCTTTCGGATTTTTTCTCCAAACATTTCTTATATATTCATCTACTCTAGAAATATTATCCTTTGATTTTGGTTTATAATCACATAACTCGAAAATACTTCTCCTATCATATGTTTTAATTTTCTTATCTAGTTCTTTTGATAAGATTGCGTTTTTTTTATCGTCTTTAATATTTCCATTACTTTGAATCAGCTTAAAATAATCTTCACTTTCTTTTGAGATAAAGAACAAATACGATTTTGAAGAGATTGTTTCCGGATACAACTTTTTGGAGTTATGATATAATTTTGGCGTTAATAAAATATGAGAATCATCAATTAATTGATAACTTCCAGATATTGATTTGTATATATCTAAACCACAGGTTGAGCCAGAATCACGTGAGTCAAATTTACCATCAGTATCAAAACTTAAATAATATAAATAATTTGTCTTTTGATCTTTTTTTAGAGGATATTTAATCAATCTATATTGATAAATATTAACAGAATCTAATCCAATTATTCTGTCAATGTAAAAATTCTCATTGAGAGGGAATTTTTGTGCATTTAAAACAACTGGAAACAAAAATGCAAATGTTACTACTATTAAACTATTTTTCACTATTGGCTTTTAATACTTTTATTACCATTTCACCTTCGTAATTACTGTCAATTAACCAAAAAGATTTTTGCGTAGTGGAAACATCATCTATTTTATATTGCTTAACAAATAACCAATCATATTTACTTTTTAAAAAAATATTAGGATGATGATAACTTATTGGTAACAAATAGAAATTATCTAAATTTTCTAAATCAATATTGGATTTTTCTTTTAATTTAATTATTATATCATTGTAATTAAAGCCATAGCTTGGATTGTTATCAAATTCTTCAATATAAATAATGTTTCCATTCTTATCATACAAAATTTTTTTTCCTATTTGGATATTATTAAAATAAGTTGATTTTTGTACTAAAAGACCGTTATCATCGTAATTATAGATTGTATAAAAGTTTTTCTTTTTACTACATGATTTTTTGACTTCATATCCTTTCAACATTTTTCTTTCAGTAACAATAGAATCATTTTTTTCATAAAAATATCTCCCATCACTTGTCTTATTTTTTTCAAATCGGCTGATATTAAAATAACGTGTGCTATCTTTTATAGTTTCGAGTGACAAAGCAGAAACGGACGGTGCTTCAGAAATCTTTAGCTTTTGTGGAGTACAGGAAATAATTCCTGCACACCATAAAATTATCGCTATTACACTATTTTTCATTGTTTTTTATTTAGGGTCTTTTTCTATACTTGGTATATTCGGGTTTGCTATTTTCCATTGCCATCTCCAAAGGATGTTTTTGATGTCTGTCGAAGTAACAGCGCCAGATGTTATTGCTCTGTATGACATATAATTATCTGTGTCTTTTTTCTCAAAAGTACATAAAATTTTTGGAGTTGGAATGGGGTTTTCATCAATATGAATATGATAAATTCCTAATCCATGCAAAACTTCATGAGCCAAAGTCGTATCATCTGCTCTTTTGGGACTATTCAAGCTATTGAAAAGCATTACCGTATTTTCTCCTATATCTTTTACTTCTCCTTCCGTGGCTTGGCTTTTAAGAATAGAAGATGAACGATACGTACGAAAAGAATCTTCTTTGAAGGCAAAAGCCGTAAATATGTTGTCTGCCATTTCTTTTTCATCAGCATTGTACTTTATCGTTTTGAAGTTGTTTTTCAGAACATCTTTGTTTTTTGAAATGCATAACTTTTTTACATAATCCTGACAGTCGGTATAATCAATTGAGTGAAATATTCCTCCATCCGTCCATTCAACAATAGGGTTTGTATTTTTCAAAATGTATTTTCCATATTTATTTTTTCCTGAACTGTCTTGTACGATTTTGAAGTTTTCATTATCTGTTAAATCCAATAATGGCATTTCAACAATATGAGGTACAATCAAGCATTGATACATTGCTTTTCTTAGCGTATTGATTTCTTCAGGTTCTATTATTCCTATATTTTCTTTATCTCTTATCTTCGTTTTTATATTCACCAAAGCAAAATTTACTGTTTTTCTAGCTTTTTCATCATTTTGCAAAACGGTAATTTTCCCGGCTAGAGATCTTTTGTATTTCTTATCTTGAGGATAGGCATAGATTTTAATCTCTTTGTTGGCATTTAAATCTTTTTTGCAGGTGATGGTAATTTCTGATGTTTTAGATTGCCTAATGCCTCGGTCTGCAGATTTGTCGGCAAGTATTTTTGGTGTAACTTCAAAAAGATTGGTGTCATAATCAAATTCTAATACCGAGTTTCTTGCAATCTCTACAATAGCGCATAAAGCAATACTAAACTGAGGTTGTACAATATCTTTCGAAAGTTTCATTTTCTCAACTGTTTCTTTTGAAAACATAGAAAGATAAGGAACTTGGTAGTTTTTTTCTTCCCTTTCTTTTTGGCTTTTTCTTGATGGTAAATTAATGGGATATTCTTCGTACATATCCAAAAAACGATTGATTGCTTCATCAGGTTCTAAATTTGTTATTCCATCTTTATATCCGCTTTTGATAAAAGATTTGTACATTCCTCCGTAAGACAGACCATTGTCTTTCTTTCGATACCAATCGAAACCGAAACTTCCGTCGTAAGTTTTATACACTGTACGAAATTCTACTACAGCATGAGAAAATGGTTTTTCCTCTTTCTTGTCATCAAAAAAATTGTCCTTCTTGATTGTTTTTAGATCGTTAATTGAAAGTGCTTTTACAAAGGCAAATTCGTTGTAAATACTGTTCATTTTATGTTTTTTGTTATTGCTATTACAAAGAAACTTTAATATAGCGACAAAACTTGACGTATATTTACTGGCTGTACACTTTTTATACAATTAAAATCTTACTCAGAAGCAAGTTTACTAACAAAAAAGACTGCCGAAGCAGTCTTAAATCTAACTTTACATTCTATAATTAATCTTAAATATAGCCTGAATGTTTACTGAATTTTCCAGCTGATCCCAAACATAAAATTCGTTCCTGCCTGAGAAAAATAATATGGAGAGCCGTCATAAACTGCTCCGTTGTTCACATACTTTTTATTGAATAAATTATTAACCAAAAGCTTCAGAGCAATCTCATTATTTTTAATTTTAAACTGATACTGCGCATTAAAATCGGTTAAAAAATAATCTTTAAGCTGTAAATTTTCATCTTCCGAATTATCCAGATATTGTTTTCCGACATACTGATTCATCAATGCAAACTGGAAATTCTGCGTTGGATTGAATTTCAAACCTAAATTGGCAATCACATCCGGAGAAAAAGAAATCTGCGTATTTCCGAGATCTTTAACACCAGCTTCTGTTTCCACTTTAAAATCTAAATTTCTGTTGTTGCTGAAACTCACATTTCCGGAAAGCTCCCACTGTTTAGAAAGCTTTGCCAAAGCTCCAAGCTCAATTCCGCTTCTGTAACTTTTCCCCGAATTTGTTCTGATGAAAGCCCCCACATTATTCAGTTCGCCATTTAAAACCAACTGATTCACATAGTACATATAATATAAGTTCGCGGTAAAAGACACTTTTCCGAACTGCTTCTCTACTCCGGCTTCGAAATCGTGTAGCTTTTCAGCCTTCACTTCATTGTTTGCCAAAAGATCGTCTCTGTTCGGTTCGCGGTGCGCATGAGCATAGGAAACGAAAATTTTTCCTGATGAAATTTTATAATTGATTCCCGCTTTTGGATTAAAGAACAGCCAGTTTTTATTTAAATCAGCCCCTTCTCCATCTCCTGCCATGATGATTTTTGTATCATAATCTACATTTCTCAATTGCAGGTCTCCGAAAAATTCAAAATCATTCATTCTTACCAATGCTTTGGTAAAACCTGAAACTTCGTTTTTCACAGAGCGGTTTCTGTAATATTCATGTTCATCAATCTCGGGAAAAAAAACGCCCGTTACATTTCCGAAATGTCTTCCGTAGTATTGATTGGCAACGGCTCCGAAGTTCACATCTACAGCTCCCAATTTTCCGTAAAGCGTGGAAACAACTCCGTAAAAATCGTTATCCAGCCATTTTTTTCTGATGAAATCCGTTCTCGTTAAGGTTTGAGAACCGTTGATGAAATTAGGAAGATTATATTTCGAAAATTTAGCGTCCTGCTTATAGTTTTCATAATATCCTTTTCCTTTGGTGTAATGTACCGTTGTTTCCAGATTCCATCTTTCATTGAATTTCTGTTCCCAAAGCAACTGATAATGGTTTTGTCGGTAATTATCCGTTTCATTATCATAAAATCCGACGATGTTTTCCCAATTTGAGTCGTAAATCGCTCCCGAATAATTAAATTTAGGATCGGCTTCCCATGTTTTCCGGTCGATTCCGTTCCACGCCTGATACGTTTTTTCTTTTCCTCCAAAAGCCATCAGACGAATTCTCGTATTTCCTTCCTCATACAAAGCGGTCAGATTGTAAGAATTTAATTTTGAAAAAGCGCGGTCTATATATCCGTCAGAATTGATGTGGGTATATCTTCCCATTACAGAAAGACGGTTTCCCCAGAATTTTCCGGAACCTATTTCCGCAGAATATTTATAGGTGTTGAAAGATCCGTAACTGTCGTCTGTTTTAAAATAAAACTTCTCTTCAGGATCTTTGGAAAGTACATTGATGCTTGCTCCAAAAGCTGCAGAACCATTATTGGAAGTTCCCACCCCTCTCTGAATTAAAATCTGTGATGCTGAACTCGTAAGATCCGGAACATTCACGAAAAATGTCCCCTGACTTTCGGAATCGTTGTACGGAACGCCGTTCATCATGACATTGATGGCACTTCCCGCAACACCACGAATCCGGAATCCTGTATACCCCACTCCGTTTCCGGCATCTGAAGTTGAAATGATGGAAGTCTGGTTCTTCAGTAAAATCGGGAGATCCTGTCCTAAATTTCTGCTGTCCAAATCTTTCTGGACATTGATGATTTCTTTGGCAACAGGAAGTCTTTTGGTAAAGTTAACGGCTTCAATTTCCCTTACTTTCAGGGAATCGGAATTCTGCGCCTGTAAAAAAGCGAAAGAGCCAACGGTAAGCCCTAAAAAAAATAATCCTTTCATTCTATAAATCTTTAAAATTTAATGAATAAAAGGGGCGGATTATGATGAGTAATTTGTAATCGGTAATAAGTAATATGATGAGGATTACTCATTGCTCATTACCTATTGCTCATTTTTAATTTCCCTAAACGGCATTACCCGTTCCAGGTTCATTGGGTATAATCTCAGCTTGCTACAGCACCCCTTTATTTCAGCCGCGAAATTACGAAAAATTTACCAACTGTGGGAAATTACGTTTTTCCAACCTATTTTTTCACCAAGATCATTTTAATTAAGATTTGTGCTATTGGTGAAAGATTCTTGAAATTCGTGTTTAAATCTAATAAGTCTTATTCTGTGAATCTACATAGTAATAATTCTTACTGTCTTTTGAAACCTCGAACATTTTACCAAGCTTCCAGCTAAAATTTCGTTTAATATCAGAATATTCAAACGGAATAATCACCTTTCCATTCACATCCACCACTCCGAAAACATTATTTTTTGAAGCAATAATCATCGGATTGGCAACATCATCACCTTCTAAAATAAAAAGATAGTCGTATTGAGGATAAATTTTAAACTGCTTGTAATCATAAGGATTTTCAAATGTCGCTTTTTCGATGATTCCGAAAAAACCATTCATCGTATAAACCTGAAAAAGCTGCTGAACATATTCTTTGTGAGGACATTTTGCCAAATCGGACTGTTTATACTGATACACTCTTTTGCCTGTTCTGTCGACACGGTAAGAAATTTCATCTTTTTCTACCGTCGCATAATCCGCAGTCCCGAATTTTCTGAGTTTTACATTAGGAGAATTTAAAAGATTACAGTCTTCGTAGAAAAATACGGCAATATGATATTCCGGCTGAATGATGAATTTTCCTTTCTGATTCACATATCCGAATTTGCCGTCCTGTTTTTTCGGAATTAAAAGTGGAAGCTCTTCATTGATGATGGGAAAATTGCTATTAAGTTTTGCCTTTTCTGGTAATTTTTTAACCACAGTTTTAGAACCTGTCTTCGAAGGCAATTTCTTCACTGTTTTAGCCTGAGAAAAAACAAAAACCGAAATAAAAAGGAATAAAACCGAAGCTGCATTTTTCATAATCATCAATTGTTTGCAAAAATATCGCCAAAAATAGAAAATATAAAATACATATTTATAAAGAATCTAAATAATTTAAACTTGAAAAAATTGTAAAATTCCGTAAATTTGGGCACGTTTTCAGGCATTTATTATGACAGATGTCTTAAAGAAGTCATTTTTAATACACTATCTAAAAATTTCAGCTTCTTGCTTAGATCAAATAAACAAAAAAATAATAACTCTGCCGGAAAACATATAATGATAATCTTCCTTTGAATAAGACTGATTATCATCCGATTAAGATTGAAAAGATTTCTATTATTATGAATATTTATCAGGATTACATCCAAGAGATTGAAGAAAGAAAAACTCAGGGGCTTCATCCAAAGCCGATTGACAGTGCAGAATTATTAAGCGAGATCATTGCACAGATTAAAGATACAGCAAACCAATACAGGGCTGATTCTCTTAAATTTTTTATTTACAACACGTTACCCGGAACCACGAGTGCAGCCGGTGTAAAAGCTAAATTTTTAAAAGAAATTATTCTTGGTGAATCTGTAGTAGAAGAAATCTCTCCGGTTTTTGCTTTCGAATTGTTATCCCACATGAAAGGTGGAAAATCTATCGAAGTATTGCTGGATCTGGCTTTAGGCAACGATGAAAATATTGCAAAACAGGCTGCAGAAGTACTGAAAACGCAGGTTTTCCTTTATGAAGCAGATACAACCCGTCTGAAAGAAGCCTTCAATATCGGGAACGAAATTGCAAAAGAAATTCTGGAAAGCTATGCAAAAGCAGAATTCTTCACAAAACTTCCTGAAGTTGCTGAAGAAATTAAAGTGGTTACTTTCATCGCAGGGGAAGGAGACATTTCTACCGACTTACTTTCTCCGGGTAATCAGGCACACTCAAGATCAGACCGCGAATTACACGGTAAATGCATGATTACGCCTCAGGCGCAGGAAGAAATTAAAGCCTTACAGGCAAAACATCCGGATGCAAGCGTAATGCTTATCGCTGAAAAAGGAACAATGGGAGTTGGTTCTTCGCGTATGTCCGGTGTAAACAACGTTGCACTCTGGACAGGAAAACAGGCAAGTCCTTATATTCCTTTCGTAAATATTGCTCCTATCGTTGGAGGTACCAACGGAATTTCACCAATCTTCCTTACAACAGTAGACGTAACCGGAGGTATCGGAATCGATCTTAAAAACTGGGTAAAGAAAGTAGACGAAAACGGAAAAGCTGTTCTTAACGAAGAAGGCGAACCTATTCTTGAGCAGACTTATTCTGTTGCAACGGGAACGGTTTTAACCATCAATACCAAAGAGAAAAAATTATACAACGGAGATCAGGAGCTTATCGATCTTACAAAATCTTTCACACCGCAGAAAATGGAATTCATTAAAGCGGGTGGATCTTACGCTATCGTGTTCGGTAAAAAATTACAGACATTTGCTGCTGAAGTTTTAGGCATCGAAGCTCCGGTTGTTTTTGCACCTTCTAAAGAAATTTCTAACGAAGGACAGGGGCTTACTGCGGTTGAAAAAATCTTCAACAGAAATGCAGTAGGGAAAACTCCGGGTAAAATCTTACACGCAGGATCTGATGTACGTGTGAAAGTAAACATCGTAGGTTCTCAGGATACTACAGGTTTAATGACTGCTCAGGAACTTGAATCTATGGCTGCAACGGTAATTTCTCCGATAGTAGACGGAGCTTACCAGTCCGGATGTCACACCGCTTCAGTTTGGGATAAAAAAGCACAGGCGAATATTCCTAAATTAATGAAATTCATGAACGAATTCGGTTTGATCACAGCGCGTGACCCGAAAGGTGAATATCACGCGATGACAGACGTTATTCACAAAGTTCTTAACGATATTACTGTAGACGAATGGGCAATCATCATCGGAGGAGATTCTCACACGAGAATGTCTAAAGGAGTTGCTTTCGGAGCAGATTCAGGAACTGTTGCCCTTGCTTTGGCGACAGGAGAAGCGTCAATGCCAATTCCGGAATCTGTAAAAGTAACATTTAAGGGAACCATGAAAGAACATATGGATTTCCGTGATGTGGTTCATGCAACTCAGGCTCAGATGCTGAAACAGTTCGGAGGAGAGAACGTATTCCAGGGAAGAATTATTGAGGTTCACATCGGAACACTTCCTGCCGATCAGGCGTTTACCTTCACAGACTGGACGGCTGAAATGAAAGCAAAAGCTTCCATTAATATTTCTGAAGATGCTACTTTAATCGAGTCTCTGGAAATTGCAAAAAGCAGAATCCAGATTATGATTGATAAAGGAATGGATAACCACAATCAGGTTCTTCAGGGATTAATAGACAAGGCTAATAAAAGAATTGAGGAAATCAGATCTGGTGAAAAACCTGCTCTGACTCCGGATTCCAATGCTAAATATTACGCTGAAGTTGTTGTAGATCTTGATGCCATCGTAGAACCGATGATCGCCGATCCGGATGTAAACAATGAAGATGTTTCTAAAAGATATACGCACGATACCATCAGAGATTTAACGTATTACGGTGGTGAGAAAAAAGTAGATCTTGGTTTCGTAGGATCTTGTATGGTTCACAAAGGAGATTTAAAGATTGTTTCTCAGATGCTTAAAAACATTGAAAAACAAAACGGTACGGTAGAATTTAAAGCTCCGCTTGTGGTTGCTGCTCCTACCTATAACATCATTGATGAATTAAAAGCGGAAGGCGACTGGGAATTTTTAGAGAAATATTCAGGTTTTGAGTTTGACGATAATGCTCCTAAAGGCGAAGCTCGTGTTGAATACAAAAACATGATGTATCTTGAAAGACCGGGATGTAACCTTTGTATGGGGAATCAGGAAAAAGCAGCGAAAGGAGATACGGTTTTAGCCACTTCTACCCGTCTTTTCCAGGGAAGAGTGGTTGAAGATTCTGAACGTAAAAAAGGAGAATCTCTATTAGCTTCAACTCCGGTGGTTGTACTTTCTGCGATCATGGGAAGAATTCCAAGCATCGATGAGTATAAAACAGCGGTTGAAGGGATCGACCTTACTACTTTTGTTCCTTCTATTAAAGAACTGACAAGTACAAGCGCTCACTAAAAAGCTTACAGATAAGCCGTAAAGGCTGTTTTAACAATTTATAGAATTGAAAGATTTTACTCGTAAAGATGTAGAATCTTTCAATTTTTTATTTAGAATCTTTCCATTTAAAGATCTGCAAAAATTATTTTAACTTAGATCAATCACAAAAATTTTATTTTTTCTTAACTTGAAGGTTGGAAATTTCAGAATTATTTATCATTTTTTATCCTTTTTAAAAGCATACAGGAATAGAATTTGATAATTTAATGATGTTAATTTATTTAATAGCAAAGAGCAAATAATTAAAACAGAAGAAAAATAAATTCAGATATGACTTTTGATATTGATATGATCAAAAAAGTGTACGAGCGTTACCCGGAAAGAATTGCTGCGGCAAGAAAAGTAGTGGGAAAACCTCTTACCCTTTCAGAAAAAATCCTTTATACCCACCTTTGGGAAGGAAACGCAACACAGGCACACGAAAGAGGAAATTCTTATGTAGATTTCGCACCGGACAGAGTAGCGATGCAGGATGCAACGGCACAAATGGCGCTGCTTCAGTTTATGCAGGCAGGAAAAGCGAAAGTGGCTGTTCCTTCAACCGCTCACGCCGATCACCTTATTCAGGCAAGAGTAGGTGCAGAAGCAGATTTACAGGAAGGTATCAACAAAAACTCGGAAGTTTTCAATTTCCTGAGTTCGGTTTGTGATAAGTACGGAATCGGTTTCTGGAAACCGGGAGCCGGAATTATCCATCAGGTTGTACTGGAAAACTATGCTTTCCCGGGAGGAATGATGATCGGAACGGACTCTCATACCGTAAACGCAGGAGGTTTAGGAATGGTTGCCATCGGAGTTGGTGGTGCAGATGCAGTTGACGTAATGGCGGGAATGGCTTGGGAACTTAAAATGCCAAAATTAATCGGGGTAAAATTGACCGGGAAAATGTCCGGCTGGACTTCAGCAAAAGACGTGATCTTAAAAGTAGCAGGAATTCTTACCGTAAAAGGAGGAACAGGCTGCATCGTAGAATACTTCGGAGAAGGAGCACAATCTCTTTCAGCGACAGGTAAAGGAACCATATGTAACATGGGAGCGGAAATCGGAGCAACGACTTCTACTTTCGGATATGATGATTCCATGAGAAGATACCTTTCGTCTACCGGAAGACAGGATGTTGTAGATGCGGCAGATCAGATTGCAGAACATTTAACAGGAGATCCTGAAGTGTATGCAAATCCTGAACAGTATTTTGATCAGTTAATTGAAATTAATCTTTCTGAACTGACTCCTCACTTAAACGGACCTTTCACTCCGGATCTGGCAACGCCTGTTTCTGAATTCAGAGCAAAAGCAGAAGCCAACGGATGGCCTTTAGAAGTAGAATGGGCACTGATTGGTTCTTGTACCAATTCGTCCTACGAAGATTTATCAAGAGCAGCTTCTATCGTGGAAGATGCCGTTGCTAAAGGGGTAAAACCAAAAGCTATTTTAGGAATTAATCCGGGTTCTGAGCAGGTGAAATTTACCGCAGAAAGAGACGGCTTCCTGAATTCATTCAGAAAGTTTGAAAATGCAAGAATCTTTACAAACGCCTGCGGTCCTTGTATCGGACAATGGGACAGAGAAGGCGCTGAAAAAGGAGAAAAGAATTCGATCATTCACTCTTTCAACAGAAACTTTGCAAAAAGAGCAGACGGAAATCCAAATACCCACGCTTTCGTAGCTTCTCCGGAAATGGTAGCTGCTGTGGCAATTTCGGGCAGACTGGATTTTAATCCGATTACCGATACTTTAACCAACGAATCCGGAGAGCAGATTAAATTAGACGAGCCTAAAGGTTTTGAATTACCGGAAAAAGGATTCGCTGTGGATGACAATGGTTATCAGGCGCCTTCTGAAGACGGATCTTCTGTTCAGGTAAATGTAAGCCCAACTTCAGACAGACTTCAGTTACTGGAAGAATTTCCGGCTTGGGACGGGAAAAATATTACAGGAGCAAGACTTTTAATAAAGGCTTTCGGAAAATGTACCACCGACCACATTTCTATGGCAGGACCATGGCTGAAATACAGAGGTCACCTTGATAATATTTCAAATAATATGTTGATCGGCGCTGTTAATGCGTTCAACATGGAAACCAATAAAGTTAAAAATCAGCTGACAGGAGAATACGGAGAAGTTCCTGCTGTACAGAGAGATTATAAAGTCGCAGGAATTCCATCCATTGTTGTGGGAGACCAAAACTATGGGGAAGGTTCTTCAAGAGAACACGCAGCGATGGAACCGAGACATTTGGGCGTAAAAGCTGTTTTAGTAAAATCTTTTGCAAGAATTCATGAAACCAACCTAAAAAAACAGGGAATGTTGGGAATTACTTTTGCCAATGAAGCAGATTACGATAAAATTCTGGAAGATGATGTGATCAACTTCCTGGATCTTGATCAGTTTGCTCCGGGAAAACAATTGACTTTAGAATTCATCCATTCAGATGGCACTAAAGACATTGTGATGGCAAACCATACCTACAACGATCAGCAAATTGACTGGTTTAAGGCAGGTTCTGCTTTGAATCTGATCAAACAACAGGAAAAAAATTAATTGTTAGATTTAATTAATCATAAAAAAGCAACTTCAGATTGAAGTTGCTTTTTGTTTTATATTGATTTCGCTTATTTTTAGGCTTTAAAAACTAAGAGTAAAACTGAACTATGAAAAAACTTTTACTGCTTTTATCGTTTCTTCCTCTACTCTCTTTCGCGCAGGAAAACAACGAAGTAAAAATTAATGCCTTTGGAATATTTAAATCAAGAATTGATATTGGATATGAACGAATTATTAATTACAATGCCGGAATAGGAAGTTATTTTATATACCAATGGAAAGAAAAATATATGGTTATGCCATATTATAGATTTTACACAGACAATGAAGGTATTGCAAAAGATTTTTTTATTGAAGCATTAGCTATTTACAACAGAAACAAATATTCTCCGCTTGACGATAATGGTCAGACTTTAAATAATGAGAAATGGGGATCATCTTTAGGAATCGGAGCCGGAGTGGGAGAAAAATATGTATTTATATCAAATCTCTTTGTGGAAGCTGGTCTGGAAGCCGGAATTGTTAAAAATTTATCTGCTTCAGACAGAGATCAGTACGGCGGATTATTCCGCCTCTTTATTTCAGCAGGGTATAGATTTTAAATTTAAGTGAATAAAAATGTAACAAAAGTACTTTTTTCATTGTCTAATAGAATATCAGAAAGACATTATGAAAAAAGCAATTATTGCGTTATCACTTTTGGGCAGCATCTTTTCTTTTGCCCAGGAAAAAACGAATAACCAGGTAACCAAAGAAAAACAAATTGAAGGAGTAACCATTACCAAAACTAAAAAAGCCGTTGAACAAAAAGCCGACCGTACGATTTTTGATTTTTCGGAACAGCCGCAGCTTAATAACGGAAACGTTCTGGAAGGCATCAAAAAACTTCCCGGATTGGTTTCTACCGATATCGCAGGAATGATGTATCAGGGAAAAGTTCTGGATGTTTATTTAAACGGAAGACCTTTGAACATTACTTCCAATGAGCTAAATTCTTTTCTTGAAGGAATGCCCGCCAATTCAGTAGACCGAATTGAAGTGATTACACAGCCCGGTGCAGAATTTCCTGCCACTTCAGGAGGCGCTATCATGAATATTATAACGAATAAGAATGCGAATAAATATTTAACGGCAACGTATTCCGGAAATTATTCTTTCACGAATTATGATAAATTCAGAAGCAGAACAAGCAATTCTTTAAATCTGAATGCGAGAAATAAAATTTTCGGATGGCAACTGAATGTCGGGCAGAATTACCGTGAAAGTATGCTGAACAGCAATCAGGACAATCTGATGTTAAGCAATACGGACAGAGTGGGAAGAGGATATTTTGCAAAATCCGGGCTTACTTTTGATCTCAGACAGGACAGATTGCTTTTAAATTATGATATTTACCATAACAACAATGATAATTATACAGCCAGCAACGGACTTGCAGATCTTCCGTATTATCTGAATCCAAACATTATCAGAGAAGGAAATTTTTCATCCTTTGATGCAGCTCACACCGATAATTTGAGACAGGAAGCTGTGGTAACCTATCAGAAACGTTTCACAGAAAAATCTCAGAAGCTGGATTTCCAGTTTGGTTTTACAAAATCCGACAGTAAATTCATTCAGGATAATATTTTTACAGATGTGGTTTATACCAATCCTGTTGAAAATAGTCCCAGAATTCCTTTTTCTAATAAACTGAACAACAAATCGGATATGGAAATCGCCAATTTTAAGGTAGATTATTCTCAGCCTTTAAAGATTTTGGACGGTGGAAAAGTAAGTTTGGGAGGATTGTATGAGCATCAGAATTTTGATACGGAAAGCAAAGGAATCACGAATTTAGAATACACCAGACAAACAACAGCAACTTATCTGGAATTTCAGGCTAAGCTGAAAAAGTTTGATTTTATTTTGGGAACGCGTGCTGAAAATTATGATATTTCCGGTGTTACAAGATATTACAACAATAAAAATCTTATTGAGGCAGATCTTCTTCCTTTTAACAAGTTTAAATTGTTCCCGAACGCAAGTGTTCAGTACAATCTGATGAATCAGGTATACGTAGCAGCGAATTACAATAAAAAGATCAATTTGCCGAGTATTTCTGCCTTAAACCCAAACAACACCACATTTCAGGGACCGAATACACAGGTAACAGGAAACCCAAATCTTCAGCCAACGATTTTTGACAATTATGAAATAAAAATTTCAGCTTTCGATTATGCATTTATCGGATACAGTGTAAGTTCAGCGAAAAATCAGGTAGCGCAAATCATCAGAAAAGACGGAAAAAATCTGTTCAACGAGCAGATTAATATTTCTGAAATGAAAATCCACAATTTCAATGTCGGATTACCGGTTCCTTTCATGATTTTCAGCAAACCATTGAGCGAAATTATGAAGTTTAATTTCAATCCGGATAAGATCAACTTCATGTACATTTACGCAGGTTATCAGAAGCATGATATTGACAATCTGAACAATAAAGGATTCTGGATTCTGAATCTGATGACGCAGATCATTTTGCCGAAAGAGATCAAATTAACAGCCAATTACAGTTATCTCACTCCAAAAGCAGGATATTTTTATTTCACCGCAGAAAAACCATTCAACAATTCTGTGGATCTTACGCTTACGAAGAAATTTATGGACAATCGTTTGACGGTTTCTGTTTTTGCCAATGATATTTTCAACGGACAATTGATGCAGGTTCGCTCGAATCCGCCTTCCGGAGAAACGGTAATGCTGAGAACGAAATACGACTCAAGAAATTTCGGATTATCAGTTAATTACAAAATCCCGACAAAGAATAAATTGGCAAAAGAAGATGCAAACATTCTGAATCAGACGAAGAAAGATGAAAATGGCGGTGTGATGCAGCAGGGACAGTAGTTTTTTGTTTAAACACAAATCGCACGAATTTTTTGCACAAATTTCACGAATAATTTTGATTTATAATGATTAAGCAAAATTGAAACTAATAAGTATTTATTTTATCAATAGGAGCGGACTTTAGTCCGCTTTTTTATATCCCGAAAGAAAGGCTTTAGCCAAAACTTAGAATATTTGTGCAATTTGTGCAAAACATTTGTGTCATTAGTGTTTAACCGATACGAGCGGACTTTAGTCCGCTTTTTTTACTCCCAAAGAAAGGCTTTAGCCAAAACTTACAACATTTGTGCGATTCGTGCAAAAACATTCGTGCAATTTGTGTTCAAGTTAAAAATCAACAGTCTGAAAACGCCAGTTCAACGTATCAATCAACGTTAACTGATTCAACGGCAATGGTAAATTTGTGATTATTTTTAAAGCCAAATTCGCCATCATGCTTCCTACAATTCCGGATAATGCTCCTAAAACGCCCAAACTGTCACAATCCGGAAGAGACTCATCAAAAGGCGGTTCCGGAAAAATATCTCTTAAATTTTTGCTGCCATTATAATTAAAAATCGCAACCTGCCCTGAAAAACCGAGAATACTTCCATACACCAAAGGCTTTTTGAATTGTACACAAACATCATTAACTAAATATCTCGTTTTAAAATTATCGGAACCATCAATAATGATATCAAATCCGGAAATCAATTCTTCGGCGTTTGATTCATCTATTTTTTGTTCAATTCCAACGAATTTAATTTGATGATTTAGATTTCTGATAAATATTCCGGCGCTTTTTACTTTAGAAATTCCGACCGTGCTTTCATTGTGAATAATTTGTCGGTTTAAATTATGGAGTTCCACCTCATCAAAGTCTAAGACACCCAAAGTTCCTACTCCTGCAGCAGCCAAATATTGAATAACTGGGCTTCCTAAACCTCCGGCTCCAATCACCAAAACTTTAGAATTCATTATTTTTCTTTGACCCTCCAATCCGATTTCTTCAATGAAGATCTGTCGGCTGTATCTTGCGAAGATATCTTCTTTTTTCATTGATTATTTTTATTTGAACCATTAAGATTTTATTAAGGAGTTTAGAAAGATTAAGTATTTGCAAGCAAATAAAAATAAGCTGAATTACTAAAAAAATATTTTTAAATATTTTCTTAATTAAACTTAACTCCTTAATAAAATCTTAATGGTTCTAATTTAAGTTCCGCTATAAACCACATCCCAATCTTTCATTACAGGATCGTAGCCTGCTTTTTTAATGATGTTTTTGATTTCCTCCACGCTTCTTTCATCACTGGTTTCGAATTGTTCCAACGACTCTTTATCCACCGCATAACCTCCCGGATTGGTTTTAGAAGCGGCACTCATCGCTGTTGCCCCCAATGAAATAATGTTATTTCTGAATTTTTCGTTTTCCCTTGTGGAAATAGAAATCTCCAAATCTTCATTCCAGATTCGGTAAGCGCAGATGAGCTGTAATAAATCTCTGTCGGACATGATGAAATTCGGTTCAATAATTCCTTCCGCAGGTCGGAGGCGCGGAAATGAAACTGAATATCTGCTTTTCCAATATTGTTTTTGAAGATAATCGATGTGTAAGGCATTGAAAAAACTGTCAACACGCCAATCTTCCAGCCCCAGTAAAACGCCGAGTCCTGTTTTATGAATTCCTGCCTTTCCAATTCTGTCGGGCGTTTCCAGTCGGAAGTCGAAATTCGACTTTTTTCCTTTCGGATGATATTCTTTGTAAACTTCCTGATGATAGGTTTCCTGATAAACCAAAACTGCATGTACTCCCGCTTCATGAACCCGTCGGTATTCTTCTTCAGATAAAGGCTGAACTTCAATCGAAATATTGGCAAAATGAGGTTTTAAAAGTTGTATGGCATTCAGAAAATAATCGATTCCGACGGTTTTATTGGCTTCACCGCTTACCAGCAAAACATGATTCACGCCCATTGATTTTAAAACGGAGGCTTCAATCAGAATTTCAGTATCAGAAAGTGTTTTTCTTTTAATGGAATTATCCAGACTAAAACCACAGTAGGTACAGATATTCTGACATTCATTGCTAAGATACAACGGCGCATACAACTGAATGGTTTTCCCGAAACGCTTTTGGGTAAGCTGTTGAGTCATTTTTGCCATTACTTCCAGTTTTTGAGAAGCAACAGGCGATAGAAAATTCAAAAAATCTTCGATGGTTTTATTTTTTTTCTGAAGACTTTTTTCAACATCAGTTAACGTTACTTTTCCAAGCTTCGTTTTCACCTCATCCCATTGGTATTTTTCAAAAAAATCTTTAAAACTCTTCATTTCATTTAATTTTAATCAAATAAAAAGGCAGTCAGCGGACTTGAAGCTTCTGCGTGATGTGAAATTGCGCCCAAACCGGATTCAAAAGCTCTTCTTCCGGCAATCACACCCTCTTTGAATGCCAATGCCATATTTACTGGATTCTTCGCCACCGCAATTGCCGTATTTACCAAAACTGCGTCCGCTCCCATTTCCATTGCTTTTGCCGCATCGGAAGGCGCACCAATTCCCGCATCCACCACAACCGGAACATTACTTTGGGTGATAATGATTTCTAAAAAATCCAATGTTTTTAGTCCTTTATTGGTTCCGATTGGCGCTCCTAAAGGCATTACGACGGCTGTTCCTGCATCTTCAAGACGTTTGCACAGGACAGGATCTGCATGAATATAAGGCATCACGACAAACCCTAATTTTGCCAGTTCCTCTGTTGCATACAATGTTTCAATAGGATCGGGTAACAGATATTTCGGATCGGGATGAATTTCCAGTTTCACCCAGTT
Organism: Chryseobacterium sp. C3; assembly: GCF_014218905.1. Taxonomy (NCBI): domain Bacteria; kingdom Pseudomonadati; phylum Bacteroidota; class Flavobacteriia; order Flavobacteriales; family Weeksellaceae; genus Chryseobacterium; species Chryseobacterium sp. C3. The sequence continues at coordinate 106,749 of NZ_JACLCU010000006.1, forward strand.
GGTTTCCAGTGCTTCTCTTGCCAACTGTGCCGCCAACACGGCTTCTTTGGCAGTTCTTGCTCCTGAAGTATTGGGTAAAAGGTGAGATTTTGTCGGTTTTAATGCGCTTAAAATATCGTCTTCCGAAGAATTTGCATCGATTCTTTTCAAAGCCATGGTTACCAATTCGCTTTCTGAGGCGATGATAGAATTCGTCATTTCCGACAGGCTTCCGAATTTTCCTGTTCCTAAGAATAATCTCGATTCAAAGATTCTGTCGGCTATTTTTAAAGGTTGATTTTTCATATTTACTTTTTACTTTAAGATGTTTGTAATTGTTAATTGGATTCTAAAATGCTTCTGAATTCATTAATTACAGAAGGCTGACTGGTAATCTGCCCGGAAACAGCAACTCCATAAATTCCGATTTCCTGTAATCGTTTGATGTCTTCCAAAACAACTCCGCCAATGGCAAAAATTTTAGGAATCTCAATAGATTTTTCTTTTAAGCTATTGATGATTTCATGATAACCTTCAAATCCTAATATCGGACTTAATTGTTCTTTGGTAGAAGTAAATCTCAACGGACCTAATCCGATGTAATCACAATGCTCTACCATTCTCTGAAGAACATCTGAAAAAGTATTGGCAGTTCCCCCAATAATTTTATTTTCTCCCAAAATGTATCTCGCCTTTTCTACTGACATATCTTTAAGTCCCAAATGAACACCATCCGCATCAACGTCTTTTGCGATCTGAACATGATCGTTAACGATGCAAATAGTATGATGATCTGCACATAATTTTTTTGAAATTTCACAGAGTCTTATGAAATCTTTTTCGGGTGCATTTTTCCAGCGAACCTGAATCCATTTTGCACCATAATCAAGAGCTTTTCGGATGTTTAACTCCTGATCTTCTAATTTTGAACCCTGAGAGATGTATTGTAATTTTTCCATTTTCTTTTTAATGTAATTTTCTTTTCAGCGCGAAGACGCAAGGTTAGTTTTAAAAATTTTCTGCATATTTTTCGTTCGTAACGGCATTTCATTCAGCAAATGATAGAGATTTTTAATGATACATTTTAAGAATGAAAACCTAGTAAAGTTGGATTATTTGTTAAAAATTTTTCGATGTATAATTTTCCTTTTCGACAGACATTTTCTAAGTTCTCTCCTTTTGCTAAATGACTTGCAATTGCGGAAGAAAGTACGCAGCCTGAACCGTGTTTCGGGTAAAATACAGAAGTTGTATTGTTGGGTTCGATTGAAATTTTTTTCCCATTTTCCCATAAAATATCTGTTCCGATTTTATCTTCACGATGTCCGCCTTTTATTAAAACCGAGCATGAATTTTCCATACTTTCAAAAAGGTGACTTTTTTTCAAAACCTTATATTCATGATAGTTGGGTGTGATTAAATCAATTTGGTCTAAAACATTTTTTACATCTGAAATGGTATTCAAATCAAAAAAGGAAAATTCCGATGTGCTTTTTAAAACCGGATCCCAGACAATTTTTACTTCAGGATTAATGGATTTAAGTTTTTCTACAATCTGAGCTAAAAATTTGGCATCTTTTACCACTCCGATTTTCACCGCTTCAACTTTATATTTTTTCATCAAAACATCGGTAGCTGATAAAATTTCATCTATCGGCTGCCATTGAAGCGTATAAAATTCGGACTCTGTTTGTAAAGTCATTGCTGTACAGACAGCCAATCCCTGAACTTTTAACTGTTCAAATGTTTTAATATCCGCCAACACACCGGCTCCTCCGCTTGGATCGAAGCCGGCAATGCTCATTACGAAAGGACGTTCTTCCTGCATTTTCTGAAAATATCTAAAGGATTATTACTCTCCCAAATTGCACCCAACAAAGCCACTCCGTCTACTCTGCTGTTGAAAACTCCACTAACATTATTTTCATGAATCCCTCCCAAAGCAATCAGTTTTACGTTTGGATGATTTCGTTTTTGAATCTCATTCAAAATATTCGAATTTTCTCCGTATCCTTTTTTTGAAATACTCGGAAAAACCGGACTGATAAAAGCATATTCCCAATCGTCAGATAATTCATTAAAAGTTTTAATATCATGAACAGAAGTGGAAATCGTTTGATCTGCGAAAGGTTTAAACAAATCATTCTGTCTGTCGGTTTCTCTGAAATGAAATCTTGAAATATTAAAACGTTCAGCTAAATCGTGATGACTGTGCAAAACCAATTGGTGATGAAATTCAGAATGTATGTTTTGGATAAAATCCGTCATTTCTTCTGAATGGATAAAAGGTTTTCTGACATGAAGTAAATCCAGCCCTTCCTGAAATAAGGCATTGATGATTTCAGTTTCATTCTGAACCAATCCTTCAGAAGTGATAACGATGATCATATATAGATTTCCTTTCCTTTTTCGATGAATTCCTGCGATTTATCCAGCATTCCCTGTTCGGCAGATTCCCGAATTTCCTGGGTAATTTTCATGGAACAGAATTTAGGTCCGCACATCGAACAGAAATGGGCTACTTTTGCTCCGTCTGCCGGAAGTGTTTCATCGTGATAAGATCTCGCCGTTTCCGGATCTAAAGAAAGATTGAACTGATCTTCCCATCTGAATTCGAATCTCGCTTTACTCAAAGCATTGTCTCTGTATTGTGCTCCGGGATGTCCTTTTGCCAAATCCGCAGCATGAGCCGCCAATTTATACGTAATCACTCCCACTTTTACATCTTCTTTGTTCGGAAGTCCCAAATGTTCTTTCGGCGTAACGTAACACAACATGGCACAACCAAACCAACCGATCATTGCCGCTCCGATTCCTGAAGTGATGTGGTCGTAACCCGGTGCAATATCTGTTGTTAAAGGTCCTAAAGTGTAAAACGGAGCTTCATCACAAACTTCCAATTGCTTTTCCATATTTTCTTTAATCATATGCATCGGAACGTGACCGGGACCTTCGATCATCACCTGAACATTGTGTTTCCATGCGATTTTCGTTAATTCACCTAAGGTTTCAAGCTCTGCAAACTGCGCTTCGTCATTGGCATCGGCAATTGAACCTGGACGAAGACCATCACCCAAAGAAAAGGCAACGTCATATTTTTTCATGATTTCGCAGATTTCCTCGAAATGTGTGTATAAGAAGTTTTCTTTGTGATGAAATAAGCACCACTTTGCCATAATTGAACCTCCTCTGGAAACAATTCCTGTCACCCGTTTTGCTGTTAAATGAATGTATCTCAGTAAAACTCCTGCGTGGATCGTGAAGTAAGAAACGCCCTGTTCTGCCTGTTCGATCAAGGTATCTTTAAAAATCTCCCACGTTAAATCTTCTGCAACGCCTTTTACTTTTTCCAATGCCTGATAAATCGGAACGGTACCAATGGGAACCGGACTGTTTCTGATGATCCACTCTCTGGTTTCGTGGATGTTTTTTCCGGTTGATAAGTCCATGATGGTGTCTGCGCCCCATCGACAAGCCCAGACTGCTTTTTCCACTTCTTCTTCAATGCTTGATGAAACAGCACTGTTTCCAATATTCGCATTAATTTTAACTAAAAAATTCCGTCCGATAATCATCGGTTCGCTTTCGGGGTGATTAATGTTGTTGGGAATGATGGCTCTTCCCGCTGCAATTTCGTCTCTTACAAATTCAGGTGTGATTTTATTTTTCGGCGTTTTTGCACCAAAACTGTTTCCCGGATGCTGGAAAGCCATGTCTTTTGAAACGGAATCCAATTGCTCAATTCTCTGGTTTTCCCTGATGGCAATATATTCCATTTCAGGAGTGATGATACCCTGTTTTGCGTAATACAACTGGGTGACTTCTTTTCCTTCTTTGGCTACTTTAGGTTTATGATTATATGAAAAGCGCAGTTGATCTAATTTTGAATCTGCAAGGCGGGCTTTTCCGTATTCTGAAGTAATTCCGTCGAGAATTTCTACGTCATTTCTGTCTAAAATCCATTGCTCGCGGATTCTTGGAAGTCCTTTTTCGATATTAATTTCAAAATTTTCGTCGGTGTAAGGTCCTGATGTATCATAAATGGTAACAGGAGGATTTTCATCCATTTTTCCGTTGCTGAGTTTTGTCGGACTAAGCTGTATTTCGCGCATCGCTACATGGATCGGGTGAATTTTCCCTTCAACATAGATTTTTTTTGAGTTCGGAAATGGTGAACGTGTGATGTTATGAGCCATAAAAATATTTTTTTAACCACCCTGAGTGGCTGTGATAATTAAAACTGAATCTTTGTCGTTGAGGAATGTTTCTGCCCAGAATGACTGCGGAATGATACGGTTGTTGAGTGCTACAGCAATTCCTTTTTTCTTTTCAGGTAATTCCATAGCAATAAGTGCTTCCAGATTTTCGGGAAGTTTTTCGAACTTTTTTGTCGTGTGATTGATTGTGAGCTCCATTCCTAAATTTTTAAAAACACTTTAGGAATGCCCATTATTGTACAGTAGAATGTACAGCAAAGTCATCTCACTTTTCCCTACGCTAGTATGATCTAGAAATCAGGTTCAAAGGGTAAATTCTCAGCCCGTCTTTTCAACGGACACCCCTAAAGTATGGGACGAAGTTAGACATTTTTTTGAAATGGGCAAAATTTGTGAGGGAGGGAGGTTGGAAGTTTTTGATTTTGCTAATGACAAAGATGTTTTAATTTTAATGCAAAAAATTCTTATTGAGGATTCTTAATTTAGTAAGCAGAGGCAAATATATTTGCTATGCGAAGCTTGAAAATATTCTTTTATATCTTGCTGATTTTGCGGATGATACAGATGTTTTGATTTTAACGCAAAGAGTTCTTATTAAGACTTCTTAGTTTAGTAAGCAGAGGCAAATAAATTTGCTGCGCGAAGCGTGAAGATTTTCTTTTATGTTTCGCGGATTTTGCTGATTTTGCGGATGTTTTTTGATTTAATTCAAATACTGAAAACAAAAGACCGCAATTTAGCCTCGATTGAGCGGCGTGTCTGAGCTCTTTTCTGGGTTTCGGCGGCGGCTTCGCCGCCGCCGAAACCCAGAAAAAGCGAGTAGCGAAAGCGGGAAATAGCTCCTAAAAATAAAAAAGACCATCTCCGGATCAAGATAGTCTTTGGTGTTTAAGAAAATATATTATAAAGAAAATTAACAGCCACACATTCCTTTTTTAGAATAGAAATAGGCTTTTTTTCTGTAAATGATTTTTATTGAATAGATTTTATTTTCAATACAGGATTCTCCGTCTTTTACTGATTTCGTTTCGCGGATGTAAATTTTATAGGTTTTGTTTCCGAACGCTTCAGGATATTCTTTTGTTCCTTTGATGGAAGGAAAAATTTCATCTTTTCCGTTAAAATTGAATAATGCTCCTTCATCTTCAGATAAGTTGGCAACCGGATTATTTTTTCCGTCGATATAGCAACCCGCATGCATTTTAGGATCTTTCAGATCGTGAAGAACCGGCTTCTGCGCAGAGAAATTAGTAATCAGGAAAAAGATGATTAAGAATAATATTTTTTTCATGGCCAAACATTTTTAGTTAAAGGAAATAACTTAACCCTGCTTTATAGCGGTTCAGTCTGTCGGGCAAGCCGTTGTATCCTCCATTAATGGTTTTTGTGATTTTTTTGAAAACAACCAGATTATTTCCGGTATCAATGCTTTTGGTAATGTCAATCTGATCTGCCAAAGCATTTAGCTTTCTGCTGTTCCAGAACCAACCCGCACTTTCTGCTGCGTTTTTGAGTTGGACAGCATTACATTTCGTAACATTTTTACCTCCTAAAAATGTAGGATTTGTTACAAAATCAGTTCCCAAAGCTAAGGACACCGACTTATAATTTGCTCTTCCGGTAATCTGAATAAGCCCTCTTCCTTTAAATTTTACACCATCTCCTTTCTGAGTGTTTCCTAAATCTGCTCTCCCTTCATAAGCGCTTCCGCTCGCGAGTTCTTCGGTGTAAAACAATCCGCCGCTTTCGTGACTGACCTGTGCAAGAAAGTTAAGCATTCGTGAAGGCGTGTTGATGGAAAATTTATCACATGTTGCTGTAACGTACGGTAAGAATTGCGAAGCATATGCAGTTTTTGAGCAGGTAGCTTCTTTAAGTTGTCCCAATGTAAGCATGATTATTGTTCTTTAGATTGATAGTGTAAAACTATTTTTAAAAAACAATAATCATTACAGTAAAATCCCTGTTTTTGGGTAAGTGTTTTTACGGAAATTTACTCTTCGCAAGCTCTCCAAACGGCATCATTTTGCGGAACAGGAGCCGTAATTTCTATTTTTTCCTTTGTAACAGGATGGATGAATTCCAGTTTTCTGGCGTGAAGATTAATTCCGCCATCGGGATTGGAACGCGGCGAACCATATTTCAGATCGCCTTTAATGGGAACTCCTGTTTTTGACAACTGCGCCCTGATCTGATGATGTCTTCCGGTTTCAAGATCAATTTCCAATAAAAGATAATTGTCTAACGTTTTGATGACGTTATAGGTAAGAATGGCTTCTTTTGCGCCTTCGGTTGCTTTTGGAAAAACAATGGCTTTGTTATTTTTTTCGTTTTTCTTTAAATAGTGAACCAGTCTCTGCGTTTTGGGAATCATCTCTTTTGCGACAACTGCCCAATATGTTTTTTTCACTTCACGGTTTTTCACCATCTGCGTGAGACGGGAAAGTGCTTTGGAAGTTTTAGCATAAATAACAAGACCTGAAGTCGGTCTGTCGATGCGATGAACCAAACCAAGGAACACATTTCCCGGTTTGTTATCTCTTTTTTTTATAAAATCTTTAATTAATTCCAGTAAAGAATCATCGCCGGTTTTGTCGCCCTGTACAAGCTGTCCGACTTTTTTATTGATTACGAGAAGATGGTTGTCTTCATAAACAATTTGTTCCTCCATTTTTCTACTGACGGTAATTTGATCTGTTGGCAAAAGAAATAATTACCCCTGCCAAAAGACCGATGGTTTTCATTCCTGTAAGATTCGATTCGTAAGGTAAAAATGCTCCGATAATGCAAAGTGCAGCAGCGGCATACATCGGATAAACAAATTTCCTGTTCAGCAGTAAAGGAGCCTGTAAAATGAAGCTCACTCCTACGATGATGTAAAATATTCTTCCGGAAAGAAGTTGGTTAATATCAGGAGAAAATATCTTAAACCATCCCACCGCAAGACAAACCACGGCTAGAATAGAAATAACCCCCTGAATGGTCTGAAGTTTCTGATGATCCATTAATAGCTTTCGTTTTGGTTAGGAAATTCCTGAGTTTTCACATCTTTCACGTATTGCGCAACCGCTCCGGTAATTTCTGTATACAAATCCAAATATCTTCTTAAAAATTTCGGGCTGAATCCTTTGTTCATTCCCACCATATCATGATACACCAAAACCTGTCCGTCGCAATGCGCACCGGCTCCGATTCCGATGGTTGGAATAGAAATAGATTCGGTTACTTTTTTAGCTAAATCTGCCGGTATTTTTTCTAAAACTACTGCAAAACATCCTAATTCTTCCAAAAGTTGTGCATCTGCAATTAATTTTTCAGCTTCTGCCTCTTCTTTGGCTCTTACTTTATATGTTCCGAATTTGTAGATCGATTGTGGTGTTAATCCTAAATGTCCCATTACAGGAATTCCTGCATTGATAATCTTTTTAATTGATTTTGAAATTTCTTTTCCGCCTTCAATTTTCACCGCATGAGCTCCTCCTTCTTTCATCATCCTTACAGCAGATTCCAAAGCTTTTTCAGGATTACTCTGATATGTTCCAAAAGGTAAATCGGCAACCACCAAAGCTCTGTCGGTTCCTCTGACTACACTTTGAGAATGGTAAATCATCTGATCCAAAGTAATTGGCAATGTGGTTTCAAAACCCGCCATTACGTTTGCCGCAGAATCTCCGATCAAAACCGCATCAATTCCTCCCGCATCCACCATTTTCGCAGTGGTATAATCGTATGCCGTAAGCATCGTTATTTTTTCCTTGTCGAATTTCATTTTACGCAAGGTTTCAGTTGTAACTTTTTTAATTTCAGAATGAACAGACATAATGTATCTATTTTTTAAAAGTTAAAAGTCGGCATTTAGCCGACTTCAAGTTTGTATGATTTATAAAACTACGTGACCTAGTTTCATTAATTTGTCGTGGTTGAGAATTTTGATGTTTCTTCCGTCTACTTCGATGAGATGGTCTCCTTTGAATTCGGAGATCAGACGGATTGCACTTTCGGTTGCGGTTCCGATGATATTGGCGATTTCTTCTCTTGTTAAAGAAATTTTAATAAATCCTTCCGGATCAACTCCTAATTTCTGTTCTAATAACAGAAGAATTTCCGCGAGTCTTTCTCTTACGGTTTTCTGAGCAAGGAAAGTAATGGTATTGGAAGACTCTCCCAGTTCGTAAGCGATTTTCTGAAGCATCACAAAGGAAAGCTGGGAATCTACCTCCAACAGATACATAAAAATATCCGCCGGTAAAAAAGTAGCTTCAATATCCGTCATTGCTTCTGCTTTCGCCTGAAAATTTTCACCGCAAAGCAAAGAACGGTAACCGATGATGTCGCCTTCTTTAATGAATCTCAGAATCTGATCTTTCCCGAAAGCTCCTGATTTTGATAATTTCGCAGCTCCTTTTTCCAGAACGAACACACCTTTCGGCGTTTCCCCGTCTTCGAAAATGGTTTCGTGTTTTTGAAAACTTAGTTTCTTTTTAGCGTTAATGTATTTTTCAAAATCAGCACTGGAAAGCCTTTCCCTGAATGATTTATCATTAAAAACTCTTGCGAACCTCTCCTCGATTGCAATTTGTTGTTCCTGCGACATTTTATATGACATTTATCACAAAAATAGAACTTTTTAACTCGATAAACAAAAAAAATTGTTATAATTTTGTAGTTCAATAATTTATGAAGGTGAGCGAGAACTGTTTTCATTGTGGTCAAGGGATCGAAAAAGAAAGAATTTTGTTTGATGAAAAGACTTTCTGCTGCAACGGTTGCAAATCTGTTTATGAAATTCTGAATACGAACAACTTAAGTAATTTTTATGAATTAAATAAACGTGCAGGAATCCGTCCGGACGAAAGCTCTTCACAGTTTGAATATCTCGACACTCCTGAAATTTTTGAAAAGGTAACAGATTTTTCTGAAGGAAGCACAAGTTTAGTCACTTTTAAAATTCCTGTAATCCACTGTTCTTCCTGTATATGGCTTTTGGAAAGTCTTCATACATTAAACAAAAACATCAAATATTCTCAGGTTAACTTCACCAGAAAGACCTTACAGATTTCCTTCAATCATAACGATTTAAAATTAAGCGAATTAGCTAATTTTTTAACAAATTTAGGCTACAAACCGGTCATCAGTCTGGAAACCGCAGATAAAAACGTTGAAAATTTAGACAAATCATTACTTGTAAAATTTGCCATTGCGGCTTTTGCCTTTGGAAACGGGATGTTCCTTGCTTTTCCTGAGTATGTAGGCGGAGAAGATTACTGGATGGAGCATTACAAAGGTCTTTTCAGAGCTTTGATGTGTCTTTTGTCTATCCCGGTTGTTGTATATTCTGCTTCAGATTATTATAAATCGGCTTGGTACGGTCTGAAAAATAAAATCGTGAATATTGATGTTCCGATTGTTTTGGGAATTATTGTGCTTTTCGGGCGAAGTTTATATGAAGTTGCCACGAATTACGGTCCCGGATATTTTGATACTTTGTGCGGACTTTTGTTCTTCATGCTTTTGGGTAAAATCTTTCAGAAAAGAACGTACAACGCGCTTTCATACGACAGAGATTACAAATCTTTCTATCCGATTGCCGTTACAAAAGTTGATTTTGAAGGAAAACAGGAAAATATTCTGCTTTCTGAGGTTAAAGTCGGCGACCGGATTTTGGTAAGAAATCAGGAGATTATTCCGGTAGATGCTATTCTGATTAATGGTGAAGGTAATATTGACAACAGTTTCATTACCGGAGAAAGCGAAAGCATCAGCAAACAGCCGGGAGATAAAATTTTCGCCGGAGGAAAACAGATCGGATCATCATTGGAACTTGAAGTGATTAAGAATGTTGACCAAAGTTATCTTACCCAGCTTTGGAATAAAGAAGCCTTCAAAAAACATGAAACCGGACTTGATACGTTAACGAATAACATCAGTAAATATTTCACTTTCATTATTTTAGGAATCGCACTACTTTCGGCAATCTACTGGTACACTGTAGATCTGGAGAAAATGTTTCAGGTGATCTCTGCGATTCTTATCATCGCTTGTCCGTGTGCGTTGGCGTTGTCTGCTCCGTTTACATTCGGGCACATTATGAGGATTCTGGGAAGAAATAAATTTTACGTAAAAGACACTTTAACAATTGAGAAAATTGCCAAATTAGACACGATTGTTTTTGATAAAACCGGAACTATCACGCACAGAAAAAAATCAAATATCAAATTTGAGGGTGCTGAAATAAAAGAGTTTGACCTATTGAATATCAAAACGTTACTAAAAAATTCTAATCACCCGCTTTCAAAATCCTTATACGAATTCATAGAGGTAAAAGATGAATATTTCCCGGTTGAAAATTTTCAGGAAATTTCAGGAAAGGGTTATGAAGCAAGTGTACGTGGAAATGTATATAAAATCGGTTCTGCAAGATATAACAATCAGGAATCAAAAAATCTTGAAACCGCAGTTTACATCAGTAAAAACAACGAATTTTTAGGAAAATTCATCTTTAAAAATGAATACCGCGAGAACTTAAAAGATTTGTTTAAAAAACTTACCCATTACAAAGTTTTCATTCTGAGTGGAGACAATTCTTCGGAGGAAAATCAATTAAAGGAATTGATTCCGAATTACAAAGGAATGGCTTTCAACCAAAATCCCGAAGACAAGCTGAATTATATTCAAAACCTTCAGAACCAGAACATGAAAGTTGCGATGCTTGGAGACGGACTGAATGATGCCGGAGCTTTAAAACAAAGCAATGTAGGAATTGCGATTGCAGATGATTCCAACAGTTTTACTCCTTCTTCGGATGTAATTATGAATGGAGAAAAAGTGGTAAACTTAGACAAATATCTGAATGTATGCAAAGGTTCTATGACAATTGTGAAAATGACATTTATAATTAGTTTTCTTTACAATGTTGTGGGTTTAAGTTATGCCGTTACAGGACATATGCATCCACTTTTTGCGGCTTTAATTATGCCTGCGAGTTCTATTACGGTAGTTTCATTCACTACACTTTCGACCTGGATTCTGGGAAGAAAATACTTTAAAAAAGGGGCTTAGAAAGACTTATTTAGATTCGTTTTAAATTAGCCAAAAGCCGTATTTCGTGATGAAAGTCATTATTTTTCACTAAATTTGAAACCCGAAAATACGTTAATTTTGTTGTCTAATGGATATTCTATATTTAATGATCCTGTGCAGCGTTTCTTTGGCTGCAGTTTTCCTGGTCGTGTTTATAGTGTATGCCAGAAAAGGACAGTTTGAAGATGATGAGTCTCCGGCTGTACGAATACTCTTCGATTCCGATGAGATCAAGGAAAAAGAAGAATCTGGCAACAAAGAGGGCGATGATGAAAAAGGAGAAAAGAAAAAAATTGAAGAAAAAAGTGAATAGTTGATATGGAAACACAAAAGTTTAGTTATGACAACAGTATTGTTCGGGCATTCCTCTATGCGACCGTTGCTTTCGGGATCATAGGATTTCTGTTCGGACTTACGGCGGCATTAATGCTTTTCTATCCTGAGCTTCCGGAATTCTTTTTTGGAACAGACGATACAACCATTAATAGTTTAGGTGGAAGTATCCAGGGATTGATTAATACTCATGGAGCGTTCGGGTTCGGAAGAATCAGAATGTTGCACACAACCACTGTAATCTTTGCATTCGTAATGAATATCGTTTATGTGGGAGTTTATTACTCTTTACAGCGATTACTGAAAACAAGAATGTACAGTGATACATTGTCCTGGATCCATTTCTGGACATGGCAGATTATGATTCTTGTAACGTACGTTACGTTCTTTATGGGAATCAACACTTCTAAGGAATATGCGGAACACGAATGGCCGATTGATATTTTGATCGCATTCTCATGGATCATCTTCGGAGCCAATATGTTCTTAACGATTGCGAAAAGAAGAGTAAGACATCTTTATGTAGCGATCTGGTTCTACATCGGTACATGGATCGCAGTAGCAATGTTGCACATCTTCAATAACCTTGAAGTACCTTTGTCTTTCACAGGATGGAAATCTTACTCAGCTTATGCAGGGGTAAAAGATGCCATCGTACAATGGTGGTATGGTCACAATGCGGTAGCTTTCGTATTGACGACTCCTGTTCTTGGTTTGATGTATTACTTCTTACCAAAAGCTGCAGACAGACCGGTTTTCTCGTATAAACTGTCTATCATTCACTTCTGGTCATTAATTTTCGTTTATATCTGGGCTGGTCCTCACCACCTTCAGTATACAGCATTACCAGCTTGGGCACAGGCGGTAGGAACCGGTTTCTCTATCATGCTTATTGCTCCGTCTTGGGGAGGTATGCTTAACGGTCTTCTTACCTTAAGAGGAGCTTGGGATAAAGTAAGAGAAAATCCTATTCTTAAGTTCTTTGTTGTAGCAGTAACGTGCTACGGTATGGCAACTTTCGAGGGACCACTTTTGGCAACAAAAAACATTAACAAAATCGGTCACTTTACAGACTGGGTTATTGGTCACGTACACGTTGGAGCACTTGGATGGAACGGCTTTATGGCGTTTGGTGTAATCTATTATCTTGTACCGATATTGTGGAGAACAAAAATATATTCTACCAAACTGGCAAATCTTCATTTCTGGTTGGGAACATTAGGAATTATTTTCTATGCGGTTCCAATGTATATCTCAGGATTTACACAAGGATTGATGTGGAAACAGTTCAACCCGGACGGAACTTTGGTTTGGAAAAACTGGCTGGATACAGTAACGGCTATTGTTCCTTACTATAAAATGAGATTTGTGGGAGGTATTCTTTATCTTTCCGGAGCTCTTGTAATGGTGGTAAACTTAGTGGCTACTGTAAGAAAAGGATCATTCCAGAAAGATGTACCTGCTGAAGCACCTGCATTGGCAAACATCAGCGGAAAACGTAAAGAAGGAGAAGGAACTCACCTTTGGTTAGAAAGAACTCCTGTATTATTAGGTATTTTATCTTTATTAACGATTTCAATCGGTAGTATGGTGGAAATTATTCCTACTCTGTCTCTTAAGAAGAGCGTACCTACTATCTCGGCAGTAAAACCATATTCTCCACTGGAATTAGAAGGTAGAGATATTTATATCAGAGAAGGATGTAATGCTTGTCACTCGCAAATGGTAAGACCATTCAGAGATGAGATCGTAAGATTTAACGGTAAAAACGGACAGTACTCTAAAGCAGGGGAATTCGTATACGACAGACCTTTCCTTTGGGGATCTAAAAGAACCGGACCGGATTTGCACAGAGAGGGTGGTAAAAACCCAAGTTCTTGGCACTACAAACACATGTATAATCCAAGATCTACATCTGCAGGTTCTATCATGCCTCGTTACCCTTGGTTAATTGCAACAGATTTAGACAGATCTAAAATGGTTGACAAAATGAAATTGATGAAGAGTGCTTTCGAAGTACCTTACACAAAAGCTGAAATAGATTCTGCCAACTCTTGGGCAAACAATCAGGCTTCAAAAATCGTAAGAGATATTATGTCTGAAGCACCGGATTTGAAGGAAGCTTATGCGAAGAGACCTAAAGGAGAATTAGAGAAAAAAGAAGTTGTAGCACTTATCTCTTATCTTCAAAGATTAGGAACGGATATTAAGACAACTGAAATCAAAACAGCAAGTAATAACTAACATATTAAAAGGTTCACATCATGATCCCTCAGAATTTTAAAGACATCTTATCCAATACCGAAAACGCTGGCTTTTACCAGACTTTGGCTTTGATTTTCTTTATGCTGTTCTTCATTGCTTTGGTAATCTACGTTTTTAGCAAGCCTAAAAAATATTACAAAGAGGAAGAAGAAGCGCCTTTGCAGGATGACAGTGATGACGATTTTAATTTAAAAAATTAAACTACTTATTATGAAACAAAGAACACCGGTTGTTATAAACATTTTAATAATAATTGGACTTTTAATAGTTTTTTATTATCTGTTTGTACAAAGCTATGATTTCCTATCTTCTCCTTATTTCTGGGGAACTGTAGTAATCGGAGGTATTTTAGCTTATATCCACAGTGCAATCGGAGATTTAATTGAGAACAATAAATTCAAAAAATTATCTCCTGAAGAAAAGGCAGCTTATTTAGCTGAAAAGAAAGTACCTTACTTTACAAGATTATATAATGCAGCATTCAAGAAGCAATCTGCAGCAGAAGAAAAAGATATCCTTATCGACCACGGTTTCGACGGAATCATGGAGCTGGATAACCAATTGCCAAAATGGTGGGTAGGTTTATTCTATTTTGGGACTGCTTTTTGTATTGTATATGTAGCAGCATTCTCTTTTACAGATTTCGCACATCCGTTGAGCGAATATGAAAAGGAATACAAAGAACAGTTGGCAGCGATTGAAAAGTATAACAGCGAACAACCTCCGGTAACAATTGAAACAGCTAAATATTCTGCTGATAATATTGCTGAAGGAAAAGAATTGTTCAAAACAAACTGTGCATCTTGTCACAAGGAAGACGGTAGTGGAGGAATTGGTCCAAACCTTACGGATAATTTCTGGATCAACCAGCCTGAGAAAACGTTATTCAAAAACGTATTCAATATGGACTGGAATGGTTCTCCTAACAATCCTGCGATGAGAGCATTTGGTAAGAACGGAGAAGTTTCGGGTGCTGAAATTGAAAAGATTGCAGCGTATGTATATCACATCAATCAGGAATTGCCTCCGATAACACCGGCTCAAGGTGGTGCAGCTCCTCAGGGAACAGAGGCACATTGGGAAAAAGAATAATTTAACTTAAATAAATTAGAACATATGAAAAACATAGTTTGTTATTAAATTAAAAAATAGTAACGAATTATGTTTTTCTTTTTTTAAAAACTATCATAAATGTCAGACATAGAAGAAACAGAAGTACGCGGCGGACAGGGACAAGTTCTGGACCCTGAAACTTATAGAGATTCTATCGGGACAATGGAACGATCCGGTAAGAGGAAATGGGTTTTTCCCAGAAAACCAAAAGGAAAATATACCAACTACCGAAGCATTGTAAGTTATGTTTTACTATTGATTTATTTTGCAGTGCCATTCATCAAAATTAATGGTAATCCTCTTATTTTATTTAATGTAATTGACAGGGAGTTCTTCATCTTTGGACAGCCTTTTTATCCACAGGATTTTTTTATCCTTACACTTGGCGCAATTACTTCTTTAATATTCATCATCATTTTTACGATGGCTTTCGGGAGAATTTTCTGCGGATGGATTTGTCCTCAGACAATTTTTTTAGAATTTATCTTCCGTAAAATAGATTATCTTATTGAGGGAGACAGAAACAAGCAGATGAAGCTTGACAGACAGGAATGGAACAGCGAAAAGATCCTTAAAAGAAGTCTAAAATGGACGATCTTTCTTGTGATTTCGTTAATTATCACTCACTTCATGTTCATGTATATCGTAGGATATGAAGAAGTATTCAGAATAGTTTCTGAAGGACCTTTTGCCAATCCTACCAACTTCATTGTTATGATTCTTTTAACCGCAGCATTTTACTTTGTATTTGCATGGTTCAGAGAACAGGTTTGTACATTGGTTTGTCCTTACGGTAGATTACAGGGGGTTCTAATAGATAAAGATACCATTAATGTTTTCTACGATTTTAAAAGAGGTGAAAACAGAGCAAAATGGAGAAAAGGAGAAGACAGAAAAGCAGCCGGAAAAGGTGATTGTATCGATTGTCATCAATGTGTGGTGGTTTGTCCTACCGGAATAGACATAAGAGACGGACAACAGCTTGAGTGTGTAAACTGTACAGCCTGTATTGATGCCTGTGATGAAGTTATGGAAAAGGTAGGTCTTCCGAAAGGATTGATAAGATACGCCACCGAAAACGAGATCGAGAAGCAGACCGAGTTTAAATTTACAGGAAGAATGAAAGGTTTTGCAGTGGTTCTTTTACTGCTTACAGGATTTTTAGGCTATCTTCTTACAAGCAGAGCCGAAATGGAAGCCAAATTCATTAAACCTGCAGGAAGCACGTTCTTTGTGAGAGACGGAAAAATTACCAATACGTACAATTATACTTTTTTAAATAAAACCAACGAGAAAAAAATTGTAACCATCAAGATTATCGAGCCGAAACATGGAGAGGTGATCTACAGCGAATCGAGTAAAATTTCTGTAGACAGAGACAAAATTACCAAAGGAACCATCAACATCAGTTTTCCGGAAAATGAAATGACGCTTTCCAAGCAGAACATCACAATCGGAGTTTATGATATGAAGGGGAAACTGGTAGATTCATACAAAACATATTTTGAAGGACCATTCAAATTACAATTTTAATTTTTAGAAATGAAAAACTTTAATTGGGGACACGGTGTAATTATCGCTTTAGCATCATTTATGATCTTTATTTTATCCATGATGTTTCTTTTTCCGAACGGACAAAAGAATTCTGAAATGGTAACCGATAATTACTATGAAGAAGAACTGAAATATCAGGACGTTATTGACGCTAAAAAAAGAGCAGATGAACTGAAGGAAAAACCTGTTTACAACCAGAATCAAGCAGGAATCAGAATCACTTTTCCGAAAGACTACAATAATTCTAATACCAAAGTAAAATTTGTACTGAACAGAACCGACGATCAGAACCTGGATGTTCATAAAACGGTACAGTTGGATGCCAATCAGTCTTTTTTAATTCCTGCACAGGTTCTGAAACTGGGGAATTATACCCTTCGTTTGAGCTGGACAAAAGATAAAACAGACTACAGAATGGATTATGATGTGATATGGAAATAGCACTTGTAATATCGGCAATCGGGTTGGGTTTTGCATCAGGATTCCACTGTATCGGAATGTGCGGACCTATTGCATTGTCGATGGGATTAACAAAAAAACAGGCAACCAATTTCTACCTTCAGAATCTCACTTATCAATTCGGAAGAATTTTCACTTATTCCCTTTTGGGAGCAATTCTTGGAATTATTGGGGAAGGTTTTGAAATGGCGGGTTTCCAGAAATATCTTACAATTGCTGTGGGAATTCTGCTTATTGTAATGGCTGTTTTTTCTTTTGGAGGAAAAGATTTTGCTTCTAAAGTTCCGTTTTTTTCAAAATTTTTATTCAAAGTAAAATCGAATTTGGGAAGACTGCTTCAAAAGGCAGATTACCGTTCAAGATTTACGACAGGTCTTCTGAATGGTTTTTTACCCTGCGGAATGGTTTATATGGCTTTAACTGCAAGTTTAGCAAGCGGAGGAATATGGCAGGGCGCTTTTTATATGGCTTTATTCGGTTTGGGAACACTTCCGTTTATGTTCGCGGTAGTTTTGGTCGGAAATCTCATGAATCAGACTTTTAGAGTGAAAGTTTTAAAAGTGATTCCGATTGTCATGATTATTTTGGGCGGACTTTTTATTGTCCGGGGAATGGAACTGGGAATTCCCTATATTTCTCCAAAAGCAGAAGCGATGACGATCTCAAAACACAATCAGGGAGACTGCCATTTGCCGGGAGATCACAGTACGCATGATCATGGTAAAGTAAATTGTCATTAGTAGTAATGCTAAATTTAAAAGATTTAACCCTCTGAAGTATATCCGGAGGGTTTTTTAATTATAATTCGGAATGATCAAACCAGACATTAACATTATATAAATCACACAAATAACAATTTATTAACGCAAAAATTCGATTAAAATTTAATACAGTTACCAATATTATCTTTTAAATTCAATTTTATTATACAATCAATTTCGTATCTTTATTGTAACTAAAAATTTAATATATGTATATAAAGCTACCTTTTCCCTCATTTCAGAAAATTCAAAAACATCAAACACTAAGCTACCTTAGTAAAATTGCATGTCATGCGTTTACGGTTGGTGCTATTTTATTTTTTTCAGCAACGAAAGCCCAAACTTCAGTAACTGTTCCTAATTTGACTTCAACAGCAGCTTTTACAGGACCTTTTGCTAACTCTACCAGAACTTATCAACTGATTATTGATGACTCTCAGCTTACTGCCTTATCAGGAAAGTATCTTACTTCGATATCACTTAGAATTCCTGCAAGTGCAGCCTCTGCATGGCCTGCCTCAAATACCACCTATCCGGATTATCAGATTTATCTTAGTGACGGCGTAGAACCGGCTAACAGACAGCTTAATTTTGCAGCTAACGTTGTGGGAACGCAGACACAAGTCCGCTCGGGAAGTCTTTTAATACCATCCGGCGCCGTTACGAACAATGGAAGTTTCAGTTTTGATATAAATTTCAATACTCCTTATTTATATACAGGTACTAACCTTGTAATAGAAATACGTCATACCGGAAGCAACGGAACAACAACTTCTGTTGATGCAGTAGGAACAGGTGTTTCGGGATATGGTACACTTTTTACCGCTTGCTGGTCGAGCTCAACCTCTGTACTGCAAGGAAACTTTTCTTATGTGAAAATTAATTCCGGAAGTGTGTTGGGGGTGAAGTCTGTTGAAATAGATGGAGACACCTCTGTTTATCCTAATCCTGTAAAAGATCTGTTATATGTAAAATCAGCTAACGACATAGTGGAATTAAATATTTTCAATATGGTTGGGCAAAAAGTCTATTCACAAAAGAATTCAGTTAAAAATCCACAGCTGAATGCATCAGGTTTAGCCAAAGGAAATTATATTTTACAAATGATTGACAAAAACGGAAACTCAACGTCAACACGATTCACTAAAGATTAATCATGAATTCATTTCAAATGAAATCGTTTAGATAAACCAAATAAAAACCACTGAAAAACAGTGGTTTTTATTGTATATAGACAAAATTTTATTTAGCTGATCAAATCAAACTTCGCATATTCAGCGACTTTCTTCGGAAGTTTAATTCCTTCCTCTGTCTGATTATTTTCCAGCAAAGCAGCCATAATTCTTGGCAATGCCATTGCGGAACCGTTCAGGGTGTGAACCAACTGAGATTTTCCATCTGCTTTATAACGGCATTTCAGTCTGTTTGCCTGGAAGGTTTCAAAATTGGAAACGGAACTTACTTCAAGCCATTTTTCCTGAGCTGCACTCCAAACTTCGAAATCATACGTCATGGCTGAAGCAAAACCTGTGTCTCCTCCACAAAGCCTTAAAACACGGTATGGCAATTCAAGATCACTTAAAATTTCTTTGATGTGTTCTACCATTTCTTCTAATACTGCATAAGAATTTTCCGGTTTTTCAATTCTTACGATCTCTACTTTTTCAAACTGGTGAAGACGGTTCAAACCTCTTACATGCGCTCCGTAACTTCCCGCTTCTCTTCTGTAGCATTGTGAGAAGGCTGTATTTTTGACCGGGAGATCTTTTTCTTCAAATAAAACATCGCGATAGAGATTCGTTACCGGAACTTCTGCGGTAGGAATCAGATATAAATCATCTAATCCGATATGATACATCTGTCCTTCTTTATCCGGCAATTGTCCCGTTCCGTATCCTGAAGCTTCGTTTACAACGTGAGGAGGATTTACTTCCATATATCCTTTCTCAACATTTTTATCTAAAAAATACTGAACCAAAGCTCTCTGCAATCTTGCGCCTTTTCCTAAATATACCGGAAAACCTGCTCCGGCAATTTTTACGCCCAATTCAAAATCGATAAGATTGTATTTTTTTGCCAGTTCCCAGTGAGGAATTGCTCCCTCACCCAGACCTTCCACATCGTGAGACTGATAGATAATTTCGTTATCATCTGCAGAAGCACCATTTTTTACTTTTTCATGAGGAATATTCGGCAATTGATACAAAATATCCAGTAATGCTTTTTCTTTTACATCTAACTGAGCTTTCAATTCCGACGTCGACTCTTTGTACTGTGCTGTTTTAGATTTTGCGGATTCTGCTTCTTCTTTTTTTCCTTCTTTCATTAAAAGTCCGATTTCTTTGGAGATTTTATTGATTTCGGAAAGTTGGGAATCCAATTCAAACTGAATTTTCTTTCTTTCTTCGTCGGTAGCAATAGCCTCGTCTACCAACTCAAGATTCTTGAATTGTCTTTTTTTAAGACCTTCTAAAACGCGCTCTTTATTATCGCGCAAAAAATTGACTTGTAACATTTTATTTAGATGTTAGTTATTAGAATGTTGAACATCAGAATGTCAACAGTTTTGCAAATGTATAAAATTATTTTACGATCGTAACAACATTCGGGGAACCCGGTGTTTTTGTAAATCTTAAAGTATCGTTGTAATAGACTTTCGAGACCTCAAAAACCGAAGGCGTCATGCGATACTGAATTCTGAGCCTTTCATTAATGGTATCAAGAATCGTACTGTTAAGTCTCTTCACCAGTGAAACCGTAATTACCGACTGATAGGTTTTATTGTTCGGATCCAGCGTATCCAGCCCTACTCTTTTGGCTCCTGCAATATATTCAATAAAAAGTGTGGAATCTGCAGTAGCACGCAAAGTACTGCTTACCGGAGAAACGTCTTTGGTTCCGTTAACATCATTTAGTGAATACGTATAATAAGTCTGATCTTTTTTTGCATGAAACAGATCTCGTCCTGCCCCATTCTTCATATAGATGTTCAAAATCTGATCGATTTTCTGCAAATCTTCATCATCCGTTCTGCAGCTCAGAAAGGCACAAAAAATAACCAGAAATCCAAAAACAATATTTCTCATTTCCAACAAAGATAAAAACTTATTTTTATTTGACAGTTCTATTTCTTTAGGACTTTATTTAAAAGCAAATTAATTTCAGCTTTCGAAAGAATAAAATCCTGAAAACGAAAGTCCGTCATCTGATAAAATCTCCAAAACAGAATACCGGAAGAAATGCAGTATGACACAGAGGTAATAATACACGCACCACGAATTCCCCATTTAGGAATGATGTAAAATGAAGATCCTATTGTAAAAATAAGTCCTATTAAAGATTTTACATTTAAAATTCTTAATTTATTGATACCCGCAAAATAATGACCAATAATATTGCTTACCGCAATTGCCAGAATCCCTGGAGAGAGAAAAAGGATAATTTCTTTGGTCTGACTGAAATCTTTTCCAAAAATCATGGAATATAACTGCCCAGGAATAAGCAACATGGCTAAAATAAATGATAATGTAACTAAAAAACTAATTTTTAAAGAAACTTTGGTCTTTTCTATAGCTTCGTCTGCATTACTGTTATTTAAAACATCCGAATAAAGAACTACCGATAAACTTCTGCTTACCGTCCATATTGCTTCAGAAAATGCTATTCCAACAGAGAAAATTCCCACGCTTACTACTCCTTTGAAATATTCGAGAAAGTAAAAGGATAGTCTGTTATTTAAAAATTGTAAGAAAGCGCTAAGCTGAGTTTTCCAACCATAATTGAATAATTTCCCGCCAATTTTTTTAGAGAATGAAATTCGTTTTAAGTCGCAAGTTTTAAAAACTTGAAAACTACTTCCTAACAACAGAATGCCAAAACTCCCTATTTGTGCCAAAAAATAAGCATCTACTGAGGTTATTTTAATCAGATAAACTAAAATCAGAATAAAAATAATATGTACAATCTGCTGTAATGCCGTATATATATTGAACATTCTGATATTTTGCTGACCTACAAATAAATTTACATTTGCAGCCAAAATGGATGATAAGACAGAGAGCATAATCAGATACCCAAAATATGCCGAAGCATTGTTAAATCTAAAGATTAAAGGAACTAAAATTCCAACTAAAACCGACCATAAATAAGCAAACGGTAAAATTTCCTCTGTTTTAAACTTTGAAGCGAAATAGCTCATGCTGCTCCCTACAAAAATATTCGCAAAAAAACTGATGACCGTAAGATCTGCGATTACTAAAGAAATGAAGCCTTTTCCTTCACTCCCCCACATATTTGTAGAGTAAATGACTAATCCGAAATTTAATATCAAAATTAAAAACCGTGATGCAAAGGTTTTAAGAATCGTATTTTGCTTCATCTTATTTTATTGAAGTTTTGATGAAGTTTAAGAATAAACTTTTAATAATATTCCAGTTATATTTTTTTTCATAAGCCAATCTTGCATTTTTTGCATGAAGCGAATATAATTCAGGATTATTAATATAAGTAAGAATCCTATTCGCAATAGCATCAGAATCTTCAGGATTAACCAGAAAACCAAATTCTGAAACATTCAGATGTTTGCGTATGGCTTTAAGATCTGTATAAATTACAGGCTTTCCCGAGGCCAAATAATAAAATATTTTTATTGGCAGACAATGATGATTTTCAGAATTCATCGTTCGAAGATCAAAACAAATATCGGCTTCGGAATACGCTTCTGTAAAAGTTTCGAATGAAGCAGATTTCTCTATTTTAATATGTTCAAACTGATATTTTTTAAGCTGCTCTGAGAAGTACTGTGCATCTTTTTCTTTTCTTGAACCTCCAATTAAAAGAATTGAAATCTCAAGTTCAGGTTTTTTCTTTCTTAAACAATCCACAGCGAGGAAAAAATTTCCCATGCCTTTTTCTTCTGAAAACTGACCGGTATAACAAAGTGTGATTTTACTGGGATCTAGTTTTTTAATATTCTGATGGATGTAAATTTCATCCGGATAATAAGGCAAAATAATTGCTTTTTTAAAAGGAAAAAAATAAGCCAGAGGAAATTTTTTGGCATCCTCTCCAAAAATAAAATAAGTACTTAAAAATCCTGCATATAACTGAATTAAAAAGAATTTAAAACCGTGGAGGATATTTAAAGGAAATGAAAAATTTTCTACCATCCTCATCGATGGATACCACTCAGTTATATCATATGCAATACTGATTTTTTTGCCTTTTTGGAACTTTTTAGCTGTAATCACCGCCAAAGGCTCAGAACAAATAATACAATCCGGCTGAAAAGAATCGCAAACTTTCTCAAAAGCTTTTCTCTTCTCTTCTATACTTTTTTCTAAGATGGAATAAGACTCTATTTCAATACCATCGATAATCCCTTTAAATTCTGAAGAAAGACTGCAAATTTTAACCTGATTTCCGTCATTAAGCAAAGCTTTTGCCTGATGATAGAAAATTCTGTCATCATCATAACGGTGAGCGGTTGTTAAAAATAGTATTTTATACATCCTTTTTTCAATCAGGCTCCAAAAGTTATCAAATATACACAAAGCAAAAAAAGTGGAGGAGCTCCACTTTCTATTTTATTAATGCTAATGAATTTTTATTTAATTCCAGCCGCCCAACTTCTATCGAATGGCAAAAGAAAATTCCCTATAAATTCGAGATAGGTATTTTTAGAAAAATCAAAAACTTGAATGTCTTTAGAAATTTCTCCGTTTCTTACTTTTGATTTAAAATCATTCAGCTTTAAAGTTTTTACTTCACCGTTTTCTATAAAACTCGCTTTCATTCTGTCGAATAATCCCAATTGATATTCTTCATCAATTTCTCTAATTACTTTCCCAAGCGCATCAATACTGCATCCGGAAGCCATTTCTTTCTCTTCATCCACACAGATGATGATAAACTGATTTTTTTCAATCTTAAAAGATGAGGAAAGCGGTTTTCCGTGTGCTGCCCAAGTTGCCAGAAAATCAAAAAGTTTCTCTGTGATCTGTTTGGCTTCTTTTGTTTCAAAAGGTCTTGAGGCAGGATATATTATTACTCTGTAGTCGTTTGCTTCTACGATATTAGATTCTTCAATCTTCATTTTGATCAATTTAAAAGGTAAAATTACAATTTTTTCTTCACACCATAATCCGGCAAGGTGGAATTCTCACCAAACAAAAAACTCAGGAAAAATCCTGAGTCTTATATTTTTAGAAATATTCTTACAAATCTTCAGCTTCCGCCAAAAGTTCTACAATATCTTTCACGGCAACTTCATCATTTTTATTGAAATGTTTTACACCGTCCGTCATCATCGTATTACAGAAAGGACATCCTGTTGCGATTACTTTAGGCTCGAAAGACAGAGCTTCTTCAGTTCTTTCGATATTGATGTCTTTTTTTCCTTTTTCAGGTTCTTTAAACATTTGTGCTCCTCCTGCTCCACAGCAAAGACCATTGGTCTTGCAACGCTTCATTTCTACCAGTTCGGCATCCAGTTTTTCCAGTAAAAGTCTCGGCGCTTCATATTCTTCATTAGCTCTTCCCAGATAACAAGGATCATGGAAAGTAATCTTTTTACCGCTGAATGTGCCGCCTTCAATTTTCAAACGCCCTTCTTCCATTAATTTTTTAAGGAATTGAGTGTGATGCATTACTTCATAATTTCCGCCTAAATTCGGATATTCATTTTTCAGCGTATTGAAGCAGTGCGGACAAGCGGTAACGATTCTTTTTACTTCATAAGCATTCAGAATTTCGATATTCGTTAACGCCATCATCTGGAAAACAAATTCGTTTCCTGCACGTTTTGCGGGATCTCCTGTACAGCTTTCTTCCTGCCCAAGTACAGCGAATTCCACGCCTATTTTATTTAAAATTTTGCAAAATGCTTTCGTGATTTTTTTAGCGCGGTCGTCGAAACTTCCGGCACAACCTACCCAAAATAAAACTTCAGGCGATTTTCCTTCGGCAGCATATTCTGCCATTGTTTTTATATTGAAATCCATAATTAATTACTAAATGTCATTTCATTTCCTATATATAAATTTGGACAACCAGTTTCCGTAAGTAACCTACTTATTCTTACTTGTTCAGCAACTTGAATACTCTGTGTAAAAATTGGCACATTAGGTTTCAAACAAATTATACCAAAAACATTTAATATGTCAAGAGAGGGAAATCTTAACTTTATTTTTTGAATAGTTGAAATTATTTGTTCTAATGCATCATCTTTTTTTGAATCAGATTTCCAAGCACTGGAAAAATCCGTTAAAGATTTTATTTCAATAAAACATGCAATGCGATTATCACTTAACATGAAATCACATTTTCTACCATCACTAGAATTATATACACAACCATCAATTTGTATAAAATCTATTTTCTTCTTTGTAGGATTATTTACCTTAAAATCATAGTTACTAAAATCTGAAATTCTACATGGAATCCCTACTCCCCCATCATCACAAATATAGAAAACATCATCTATAATTGTTGACAAGCAACCAGAAAAATTTGATTTATTAAAAATACTTTTCATACTACTCAACTGAAGCAATAGCTATTTTTCTAAAATCGTTTATAATATCTTCTGATACTTGATCTATTAAATTACTCTCAATTAGACCACTTTTCTCATTGAATATTGACTTAATCTTTCCATTTACAATTTGATATCCAGAGAAATCTTTTGGATTTATCCAAGATCTTTTAGAAATTATATCATCAATTTTAGAAAAGTTTTTTCTTCCATTTTCGTTACCTTTTATAAAAGCAAATAATAAATTATTTAATGACGAAAGAAAAAATGGACTATGAGTTGTATAAAAATGCATAGTTCCTTTATCAACTTTACCAAAATCTTCAGATCTCCCACTTTCTAATAATTTTAATAGATCATATTGGGCTCTTGGAAAAAGATTAGTTTCTGGTTCTTCTATAACAAATGAATAGTTAGCTTCTCTACTTTGTCTTATTTTCATATATTCAATCGGAAGAATTATTGGGACAATGCTTTGAAAACCAGAAGCACTTTCCGACAATTTCATATTTTTCCTTTTAGAAAAATAAATTCTATCCTCTCCGTTAATATATTTATACAAGGTACCTTCTTTTAAAAAGCTTAAATCAAATTCCTTTATTTCAAATGAGGCATTTGCATAAATACTAGCAAAATTGATCAAATGCTTAGGAATAGGAACTTCTAAATTTTGAAATGAAATTGCCGCTTGTTTAAGAAGATTAATTATAACTCTTTCAGCAGGTATATACAGTGGTGACTTAAAAAAATATTCTCTTTTTGTTTCATTTGCACGTTCTATGATCCTTAAAATTTCTCTTTCTGATAAATCTAAATCATAATTGAAATTATCAGAAAATTCTCTGTATAAATTTGAAAATTCTTCACCTGTTTTTTGTTTATCTTTTTGACTTAACCGTTCCCAGAAAATCCAAAATTTATATGAAAAATCAAAATTATCTGAAATATTTGATAATCTTTTAAATTCTTTTTTACAGCTAATAAAATCATTATTTTCAAAATATTCATTTATTTTAGAAAGATCAAATTTATCTGTAAAAATCATTTTATTTTTTTTGATTTCAAGCTTATGTGTTGTGCTTTCAAAAATGATTTCTGTTTTACTGTTTAAACAATCAATGATTGAATAATCTGCTAAAGTCTCTATAAATTTCTCAAAACTTGGCTCTCTAAATAGCTCAAGATCTTCCTTATTCTTTGTAATTGAAAAATATGAATTCCTTCTATCATTAAAATTATGATAAAGTCTAGGTGAGTTACAAATCGTATATAATTTTGCTATAGTGCTTTTCCCACTCGCTTGAGGTCCAATAAAAACGTTTACACTTTTTAAATTTAAATCAGCATTTTCTATTGGTCCAAAGTTTTTAACAATTAATTTTGAGTTCATTATTGTCTCTATAAATGTTTAGATCTACAACTTTTATTTATCTTTTATACAAAGAGATTTAATCATTTGCCCAGTTTAAACGGTCTGCCTGATTGTATTGCCACGGTGCAGCATTGTTTTCTACATTTGTCATCATCAGGTTTAATTCCTGAGGTGCAGCAGACTGTTCCATTACTAAGAATCTTCTCATTTCGAAGATGATAGAAAGCGGATCTAACAATACAGGACAAGCTTCTGTACATGCGTTACAGGTTGTACAAGCCCATAATTCTTCTTTGGTAATGTAGTCGTTCAAAAGTTTTTTTCCGTCGTCTACAAATTTTCCGTTTTTATCAATGTTTTTGCCGACTTCTTCAAGACGGTCTCTTGTCTTCATTAAAATGGCTCTCGGAGACAATTTTTTGCCGGTAATATTTGCCGGACAAACTGCAGTACAACGACCGCATTCTGTACATGAATAAGCATTTAACAACTGAACCTGATTAAGATCGAAAATATCTTCTGCTCCGAATTTTGCAGGCGTTTCTGCTTGTCCTTCTGCCGGAGCTGCGTAAGGATCTGCATTCGGATCCATCATTAATTTTATTTCTTTCGTTACCGATTCAAGATTATTGAATTTTCCTTTCTCTTCAAGATTTGCATACCAAGTGCTCGGAAAAGCAAGAATGATGTGTAAATGTTTTGAATAATAAAGATAATTCATAAAGAATAAAATCCCTACAAAATGGAACCACCAAGCTGCTCTTTCAACACCGAATAAGAATCCGTTATCAAAACTGAAAATCTGAAGAAACGGAACGAAAATCATTTCGCTGATCGGGAAAGAACCTACTTTTACAAAATGATCGTAACCATTTGACTGGAGAATAAAGTCTGAAGCATTCATGGTGAAAAATGCCATCATTAAAGCAAATTCGATAATCAGAATCCAGTTTGCATCTTCTTTTGGCCAGCCTAAAAGTTCTTTCATCGTTAATCTTTTTACTCCGTAAAAATTTCTACGGATAAAAAATACAACAACGCCAATTACCACTAAAAGTGCCAAAACTTCTAAAGTAGCGGTAAAGAAACCATAAACGGTATTTCCTAAAATGGTTGATAAAAATCTGTGTGTTCCAAAGATTCCATCCACCACAATTTCGATAAGTTCGATATTGATGATGATAAAGCCTACATACACAAAAAGGTGTAAAATTCCGGCTATAGGACGTTTTGTCATCTTACTCTGCCCCATTGCAACAGTTGCCATTGTTGCCCATCTTTCTCCTCTTCTGTCGCTTCGATTGATCTCACGTCCTAATCTGATGTTTCTATATATCTTCTGCAGACTTTTTACAAAAAGTCCAAAACCTGCAATTAATAAAATCAGAAAAATAATATTAGGGATATAATGCATGGTTTAAAAAATTAGTCTTTATTATTTTTTCCGAAAACGGAGAAGTTAACATATTTTTTTGGGTGCGCTTTCAAATCTTCGATCAAAGAATTCAGATTATTGGAAGCGGCATTCAGGTTATTGTAAAGCTGATCGTCTTTCATAATTTTCCCTAAACTTCCTTCTCCTCTGTCGATTCCTGAAACCACATTATTTAACTGTCCTACTGTTGCATCTAAATTAGCGATGGTAGCATTCAGTTTTTTAGTATCGATGCTTTCTGCTAGATTTCCGTATTTATCCAAAGTAACTTTTCCGCTCTGCATCGTAAGACTTGCATCATCCAATACTTTCTGAAGTTTAGGATCATTGTGACCCACTAAGGAATTTACGCTTCCTGCCGTAGTCTGTAAAGCGGCAACTGTTTTGTTAAGATTAGCCAGTAATAATTTAATTTCCTGTCTGTTTTGCGCATCTACAAGCTGATTGGCATTCGTCATCAGAGAGTCTACTCTGTGTAAGACAACCTGTAATTGATCTTTTACAGGACCTACCTGTGAAGAAAGGCTTCCTAAAGTTCCTAATTTAAATGCCCCTCTTAAAGTATCTCCGTCTTTTGCCGTCGGACCTCCGTACATCAGGTTAATTCTCATTTCTTTTCCTCCCATTAAACTCGGTTCAAAAATTTCCAATGTTGAATTTTTTGAGAACTCAAAATTATTATCAACCGTAATTTTTACAAGAAAATCGATTTTACCGTTCTTAGATGTATGAGGAATGATTTTATCAACCTGTCCTACCTTTAATCCATTAATGGAAACAGGGGAAGATTGTGCCAATCCCTCGACGTTATCATATTGTGCGTAAAATATATTATCGGTAGTAAAAAGGCTTCTGCCTTTCATAAATTGAAAAAGCACTACAAAGCCTACAATGGCCAATAGTGCGATCACACCAGCTTTTAATTCTTTACTGAACTTCACTTGCTAAATTTTTTCTAATGAGCAAATATACTACATTTAAATGAATGTTTTTCTCTATTGCTCTGCGTTACACACAAAAAAAGCGGCAAAAACTTTGCCGCTTTTTATCTATCTGAAAAATTATTTTTATTGTTGCTGAGAACCTAGCTTGTTCCAGATCTCGATTCTGTAATCTTCGATATCCGAATTGTCCTGTAAGCTCTTTAACCAAGCCTGTCCGAACATTCCGCCGTTTCTCTGGGTAACAGATTCTGTAAACTGTTTAAGATCTCCGGGCTGCTTGTTAGTGATTTCGTTCTTTTTAACAAGAACATACACTCCTGTTCCTCCTTCAACCGGCTTAGAAAGCTGTCCTTTCTTCACTCCGAATGCAGCTCCGGCAACTTTTGGCTCCATAGAACCTGCTACTGAAGGATTTAATAAGTTAACCTGTGCAGATTGTTTTGTAGTTCCGAATTGTTTAGCGATCTGATCTAAATTTCCAGCTTTCCCGATTTTCTCTGAAATCTGTTTTGCAGCCAGTTTATTTTTAACCACTACTTCAATCTGATCTCTTACAGATTCAGGATCTGCAGTTCCTTTTTCCTGCTTCCCGTTTAAGTAAACTACAATTTTATCTCCTGTTCCGTCTACTGTAAATAATTCAGTATCTCCTTTTTCTCTTTTCTTATCAAAAGCCCATGCAAGGATTTCCGGATCTTTGTCTGTTCCTAATCCCTGAAGCTGTCCGTCGAATCTCTTCGCCTGTTTAGGATTAGAGAACTGATAGTTTGCTTTTTTAGCAATATTCACGAAATCGTTGAAAGATTTCCCCTGAACCTGCTGAACGAATCTGCTTGCTTTTTTGTTTACTTCTGCTTCCGTAGCATCAGAAGGTTTAATTGCTTTTACCAAGTTTGCCACTTTGTAAGCCATTGCTCCCGGTTTTTTATCTTCAATATTGATGATATGATACCCGAACTGTGTTTCTACAACACCTGTCGCACCTTTAGGGTTTTCAGACAGATATTTTAAGAACTCAGGAACGAAAGGCGTTTCAGGAGTTGTCCATCCTAAGCTCCCGCCTTGTGCAGCAGAACTTGGATCGTTTGATAATTTAAGGAATTCTGTAAATTTCCCCGGATTTGCTTTTACAATTGCTCCGATAGAATCTGCTAACTTTTTAGCCTGTTCTTTGGATCTTGTAACACCTTCACCTGCAGGACTTCCTTTAAAAGCAATTAAAATATGTCTTGATAATGTAGAATCTGAAGTCTTTTTATCTAAAAGTTTAGAAACTACATAGAAATTCTGCTCTTTGTACGGACCAAAAGTCTGACCGATTGCAGCAGTCGGAAGCTGTGCCTGAATCGTCTGAGGCAATTGGTTTGGCTTCAGATACTGCGGATTGAAAGGCATATCAGAATTCGCCATGATAAACATAGAGTCATTCTTTGTATTCTGGAAGTTTTCAGAACCTCCGCTTGCATCGCTTCCTACAGAGAATAATTTATTAATTTCTTTCTGAGCCGCCGCATCATCTGCAGGACTTGGCTGAGAAGGGAAATAAACGATTCCTATATTTCTGCTTTCTTCCGCTTTGAACATTATCGGATGCTGCTTGATATAATTTGCTAAATCTTCAGTGGTAACTTTAATGTTGTTTTTTTGAAGATAAGCTGCATAATCTACTTTTACGAAATCGATATCAGCTAACTGATCTCTTTCTCTCATCAACTCTTCCGCTTCTTTTTTACCTGTAGTGATTCCTGTAGAAACATTAGCAAATACCTGTCTCGCCATCAATCTGTATTCGATTGATTTTCTGGTTTTCAACCACTGGTTGTAACCTTCTGGCGAAGCAGCTTTCATATCTTCGATTTGTTTTTTAAGCTCCTGCGTCTTGAAATTACCTTTTTCATCAAAAAACTGCTTCTGCTGTGCAAACATCTGATCGTACTGGATCTGGTTCCAGAAGTAATCGTCCGTCATTTCGAAGCCCATTTTCTCGAATTGCTGTTTAATCAGCTTCGATTGCACAAGCAATTGCCAAGCCTGCTCTTCAAGACCATTTTTTGGTTGACCTTGCTGTTCAGCCTGTTGTTGCAGTACGAAAAGTTGATCGTTAAACTCTTCACGGGTAATTTTCTCACCATTCACTTTTCCTAAAACATCAGGATTTTTACCAAAAACCTTATCAATACTGTCGGGGTTTACAAGGAACGCCAAAAGCGCCAGTGCAATTACTCCCATCAAAAGCCAAGGTCTACTCCTAATTTGTCCTAAAATTGCCATTATATAAATTATAGTTTTTTATCAGTTTGCGAAAATACACATTTTTAAGAAATTACGGAAATACAAGACCTTTATTTTAATTTTTAAAATTTAATTTTTATAAAAAAGGAAATTTTGACCGTATTTTTTAGTAAAAAACAAATGGCATAAGTCTTGTGCATTTTAAGCACACATAATATGGACAGTCTTTTTAAAACATATTATGAAATTTCACGTTAACGAATTAAAACGATAATGACAATTTGTCATTCGATTTACTATGACAGAATTTGAAGATATTAGTTTAGAAGATATGATAAGCGACGGATTTGATATTGTAGCTCAGGAAATCAACATTGATGATCTTGCGGAAACAGAACAAAATTCGGAGCAAAAGATATTCCCAATCCTTCCTGTAAGAAATATGGTGATGTTCCCCAACGTTGTGATCCCGATTACTGCCGGAAGAAAAGCCTCCATCCAATTACTGGAAGAATCGCAGAAAAATGGTGATTTTATTGGAATCGTAAGCCAGAAAAATTCAGATCTTGAGCAGCCTTCCGAAAAAGATTTATACCAGACCGGAACTTTAGCAAAGATTATTAAAATCATCAAACTTCCGGAAGGAAATATTACGGCTATTACCAAAGGTTTTCACCGTTTTAAAATAAAGAAAGTTGTTGAAAAACAGCCTTATTTTAAGGCAGAAATATCAAAATTAAAGGATTCTAAGCCTAAAAACAAGGAAGAATACGAAGCTTTACTGGAAAATGTAAAAGATCTTGCCCTGAAAATCATTGAGCTGGATCCTAACATTCCGAATGCTGCGAATTTTGCCATCAAAAACATCAACAACAATGATGATCTTCTGAATTTCATCTGCACCAACGCGAATTTCCCTTCTTCTGATAAGCAGAAATTGCTGGAAGAAAAGAACCTGATGGAAAGAGCCAACAAGTGCTACGAAATGATGCATGAAGATTTCAGAAAGCTGGAACTGAGAAACCAGATCCATCAGAAAACTTCGAAGGATCTTGATAAACAGCAGAGAGAATATTTCCTGAACCAGCAGATCAGAACGATTCAGGAAGAATTGGGAGGCGGTACAGAAGGTGATGTAGAGGATCTTATTAAAAAGGCGAGAGAAAAAAAATGGAGCGATGAAGTAGAAGAACATTTCCAGAAGGAAATCAACCGTTTGCAGCGTCAGAATCCTAATTCGCCGGATTACAATGTTCAGAGAAATTACTTGGATTTCTTTACGGATCTTCCTTGGGAAACATACACCAAAGATGTTTTTGATATTGCCAAAGCGGAGAAAATTTTAGATAAAGCCCATTTCGGTTTAGAAGATATCAAGAAAAGAATTCTGGAACATATGGCTGTTTTAAAGCTTAAAAACAACATGAAATCCCCTATTCTTTTGCTTGTGGGACCTCCCGGAGTCGGTAAAACTTCACTGGGAAAATCTGTTGCTGATGCACTGGGAAGAAAATATGTAAGACTTTCTTTGGGTGGTCTTCACGATGAAAGTGAAATCCGTGGTCACAGAAAAACCTACATTGGTGCAATGGCGGGAAGAATTCTTCAGTCTATTAAGAAATCCGGAACTTCCAATCCTGTAATTGTTTTGGATGAAATGGATAAAATCGGACAGGGATTGCATGGTGATCCAAGTTCGGCACTTTTAGAAGTTCTTGATCCTGAACAAAATAAGTCTTTCTACGATAATTTCTTAGAAATGGGATATGATCTGTCTAAAGTAATGTTCATTGCAACGGCAAATTCATTATCTACCATTCAGACTCCTTTGTTAGACAGGACTGAAATCATTCAGATTGCAGGCTATACTTTAGAGGAAAAAATTGAAATCGCCAAAAGACATTTAATTAAAAAACAGCAGGAAGAAAACGGTTTGGATGCTAAATCTTTTAAACTCGGAAATGCTGAATTAAAACATATTATCGAAGCGCACACTTCGGAAAGCGGCGTAAGATCTCTGGAAAAAAGAATTGCAGGAATCGCGCGTTGGGTAGCTTTGCAGACGGCTTTAGTTAAAGATTACGATCCTAAAATCTCGATCGAAAAAGTGGATGAAATTTTAGGTGTTCCGAGACCGAAAAGCTTATCTGAAATTACAGGAGTTCCGGGAGTTGTTACAGGTCTCGCATGGACGAGTGTGGGCGGAGATATTTTATTCATTGAAAGCATTTTAAGCAACGGAAAAGGATCATTATCCATGACCGGAAATTTAGGAACCGTGATGAAAGAATCTGCGACCATTGCGCTGGAATATATTAAAGCGAAACATGATGAACTGGGAATTTCTCAGGATGACATCGAAAAGAAAAACATCCACGTTCACGTTCCGGAAGGTGCAACGCCAAAAGACGGACCTTCTGCGGGAATTGCGATGCTGACTTCTATGGTTTCTTCATTTAAAAATAAAAAAGTAAGACCTCATCTTGCCATGACCGGAGAGATTACTTTAAGAGGAAAAGTTCTTCCGGTGGGAGGAATTAAAGAAAAACTTCTGGCAGCTACAAGAGCGGGAATTAAAGAGGTTATTCTTTGTGAAGCCAACAGAAAAGATGTGGAAGAAATTAAAAAGGATTATCTGAAAAACCTGAATGTACATTATGTAAACAGAATGGAAGAGGTAATCGAAATTGCACTGGAAAAATAATTCAGACTTATCATTTAAATAAAAAACACGTCTCAGATTTGAGATGTGTTTTTTATTGTTTTTTTACTAAAGGTAAACAGCCTTATTAAATGGCATACATTTTTCTAATGAGTTGAAAAAGATTTAAAGGTTAAAGCACGTAACTCAAACGGTTTTTATTATTTTTATAGAACAGATTTTCACACCATGAATTTACTTCGACTTCCTTTTCTTGTAAAACTCACGCTGGTTATTATTTCCATCATTGGATTGGGATATCTTCTTGCTTTGGGACAGAGTATTTTAGCTCCTTTCTTTCTGGCATTTTTAATGGCAATGCTTTTTCTGCCGGTTTCCAATTTTCTGGAGAAAAGATTACGATTTACAAGATCGATGTCTACCATTGCTTCAGTATTAATAATGCTGTTTATTTTAACGGGATTAATTTACTTTTTCGGATCACAGCTTTCGGATTTCAGCAAAGATATACCCCATCTTAAAAGACAGTTCACCTCGGTTGCGGAAGACATTCAGCACTGGGTTTCCAGAACTTTTCACGTAAAAATAGATGAGCAGCTTAACTATA
This sequence comes from Chryseobacterium sp. C3, assembly GCF_014218905.1. Lineage (NCBI taxonomy): Bacteria > Pseudomonadati > Bacteroidota > Flavobacteriia > Flavobacteriales > Weeksellaceae > Chryseobacterium > Chryseobacterium sp. C3. The sequence goes on from NZ_JACLCU010000006.1 coordinate 141,296, forward strand.
TTGATCAGGGACTGAATAAACTTCTTTCTTCATCCGGCGTTATTTTGGGCTTTACTTTTGGGATTTTTTCCTCGAGTTTAGGATTTTTTGTGTTTTTTATTCTGTTTTTTATCTTCATTTTGAATTACAGAAGAGTTTTAAATAACTTTATTATTACCGTTTTTAATGAAAAACATAAAGCCAGCGTTCAGGAAGTGGTAGGCGAAGTAAGAGTGATGACCAAAAAGTACATTATCGGATTGTGTCTTCAGATTTTAATCGTTTCCGTTCTTACTTCTATTGTTCTTACGATTCTGGGAGTAAAATACGCCATTCTTTTAGGAGTTCTTACGGGCTTGTTAAATGTAATTCCGTATCTGGGAATCTGCATCAGTCTTTTCATTTCATGTTTTATCGCTTTCGCAACCTCTACTCCATCTACCTGCATCTATGTGGCAATCGGCTATATTGCGGTTCATGCTGTAGACGGAAATATTGTTCTGCCATTTGTGGTGGGCTCCAAAGTAAAAATCAATGCTTTATTTTCATTTATAGGAATTCTTATCGGGGAACATCTTTGGGGAATTGCGGGGATGTTTCTGTGCATTCCGGCTATCGCCATCATTAAAATAATTTTCGAAAGAGTTCAGGGACTTCAGCCTTGGGGAAAATTGCTGGGTGAAGAAGAAAAGCCCGATAAAAAGAAGAAAACCTATAAAATCTCCAAGAACATCACTTTAAAAGAAATGGATTGATAATCAACAATTAACTATAAAAAGAAAGCCTTCAAAATTGAAGGCTTTTATTTTTACAATGCACAAAGAGGCTGTAATCCGTTTGGACAAAGTGCTGTACAATAAATATACTCTCCGCTGTCCGGACAATATCCTACAGGATCGCCAGGATTTCCCGGATCTCCTCCTCCGCCTAAACAAGGATCTCCCGGCGGAATTTTACAAGGGCATCCAACAGGTTCGATATCGCATTTTTCTGCACCACCGCCTCCTTTAATTTCTCTTAAATCTGCACGATTTAGTTTTATTTGTTATGTACTACAATATATTAAATCTATAAATATTTCTCAAAACCGAGAATTTATTTAAGTTTTATTTCCTTTTTAATCAGCCGATTATATTTTTATTTAACTTTAATAAAAAATCATAACATGAAAATCGTAAAATTTATCCTTTCCCTTCTTTTCGGATTGATGTTCATTAATGCCGGATTAAACAAATTCTTCAATTATATGCCGATGGAAAAACCGACTCCCGAACAAATGAAACTTTTTGCCGCATTTGGAGAAATCAGTTGGCTGATGCCACTGGTAGGAGTTGTAGAAGTCATTGGCAGATTACTTTTCATCTTTCCTAAAACGAGAGCTTTGGGTGCTATCGTTATATTGCCGGTGATGGTAGGAATTATTGCCCATATCTTCACATTGGATAAAACTCCCGCAACCATGGCTATTACAGGAATTATGTTTCTGATTAATCTCTGGATGATCATCGATAATAAAGAAAAATATAAGCATTTGGTAAGCTGATGTAAAAGAGAATGGTGGATAGTGAATTTTGCTACACAAGTGAATTTTAAAATTGACAAGCAATGCGAATTGACCATTCACCATTCTCTTTTACATCATCATACAAATGCACTGAAACCTGTAATTGATCTTCCTACAATCAAGGAATTGATTTCTTTTGTGCCTTCGTAAGAATAAATAGCTTCTGCATCAGCTACGAATCTTGCCACATCATATTCGAGCAGAATTCCGTTTCCGCCCATCACTTCACGCGCTCTGGAAACAATATCTCTGGTTCTCATGGTACAGAAAACTTTGGCTAAAGAAGCGTGCTCATCTTTTAAAATTCCTTCATCCTGCATTTCGGAAAGCCTGAAAACCATCGTCTGCATTGCTGTAAGATTGGAAAGCATCTCTACCAGATGTCCCTGAATCATCTGAAAAGAAGCAATCGGTTTCCCGAACTGTTCTCTTTTTCTGGTGTAATCCAACGCACTTTCATACGCTCCTCTTGCGCATCCTGTCGCCATCCATGCTACTCCGGCTCTCGTCATTCGTAAAACTTTTGCGGTGTCTTTAAAAGAATTGGCATTCTGCAGCCTGTTTTCTTCTGTCACCAAACAATCTTTCAGCGTAATCAAACCATTCTGAACAATTCTCAACGCCATTTTTCCTTTGATTTTCTCAACGGAATACCCCGGATTGTCTTTTTCAACAATAAATCCTTTCACTTCTCCATCATCTAAATCTCTTGCCCAGATAATAATTAAATCTGCAAACGTTGCATTTCCGATCCATTTTTTCTGTCCGTTCAGAATCCAGCCTTCAGGTGTTTTTTTGCAGGTTACCGTTAATCCTCCCGCTGCTCCGGAACCTACTTCGGGTTCTGTTAATCCAAAGGCTCCGATTTTTTCAAACTTCTGCATCTGTGGAAGCCATTTCTGTTTTTGCTCTTCGGAACCGCAGATATAAATGGAACCCATCGACAAACCCGACTGAACTCCGAAAAAAGTAGCAATAGAAGCATCAATTCTAGCCATTTCCATCGCAATAACACCTTCCATTAGAAAAGGCATTCCGGGACAACCGTAACCTTCGTAAGTCACTCCGCAGATATTCAGTTTTTGAAATTTTGGAATCAGTTCGTGAGGAAATTCATCACGCAGCCAGTAGTGATTAACAAGCGGTTTTACTTCTTTTTCCATAAACGCTCTCACTTTTAACTGAATTTCCCGCTGTTCAGGACTTAATGTGTGATAGATGTCATAGAAATCGCCGTCAATATCAGGAAGTTCTTTTTTCTTTTTGTGAGGATCGAGCATATTCATCATTCCGTTAAGCTGTTTATCGTCTAATTTGGAGAAATTTTCCATCAGCTTGGGAAGATTTACTTTTTGAGAAATAGCACTCAACTGATCAAAATCTATGGATCTGAATAATTCTATGGCGTTTCGGATTTTGGAAAAAGTATTTGACATAATAATTTGTTGTGTTTGATTTGTAAAAGAACAGCAAAAATTACTCCGAAAATGAGGTAGCTGAATAGCCCACTATTTACAAAACAATGAATTACAACCACTTAAAACAGAATTTCTCTTTACAGAATTTTTACGTTCCATTTTCAAATATTACAAATGATTCTGTCTGAACTTTGGGATAAGCAAAACATTAAAAATCTATATCTATGAAAACGAAGTACATCAGACTAAGCATCGCAACAGCACTTTTACTGGGAATTTATTCATGCAAAAAAGGAGAAGTTTCTTCCGAAAATCTTGAAAAATATGCATCTGCTGATTCGGCAATAGCAATATCTTCGGACAGTGTTTCTTCTGTGGCAACCATGAAAGTAAAAGACAAGCAGTTCATTAAAACCGCAGACGTGAATATGGAAGTAAAAGATGTCTATGACGCGACCATATCCATTGAAAAATCCGTTCAGGAATTGGGAGGCTTCGTAACGCACAGCGACCTGAAAAGCAATGTGGTTTCTGAGGAAACCTACAATACATCGGATGAACAGGCAATGCTGATAAAAAAATATCAGTCCGAAAATGCCATGCAGGTAAGAGTTCCTACAGAAAAATTGGGCGAACTGCTCACTTTAATTAACAATAAAAAACTGTTCCTGAATGCAAGATCGATTAATGCGGAAGATGTAACGGCAAATATTAAATATTCTGCTCTGGAAGCTCAGCGAAACAAAAAAACAACCAACAATATTGCTCAGATGAAGGTAAATAAAGACAAAGTAACCATGAGCGATGAAAATATGAAAGAAGGAAACAGCCAGCAACTGGAAAGCATAAATATGACCGATATGTTGAAATACAGCACTGTTGATATTTACATTAAAGAACCCAAAATAAGAGTCGCAGAAATTGCTGTTACCAACACACAAAGCATAGACGATAAGTACAAATTTGATTTTCTGTACAGCGCAAAATCAGCTTTCGTGGAAGGATATTATCTGATCCAGAAAATTGTAGTAGGACTCATTACAGTCTGGCCAATTGTATTAATAGGAATTGCAGTTGTTTATTTTGTAAGAAAAAGAAAACCTGCTAAAAAACAGCCTACCACAGAAATTGAGTAATTCTAACTTCGGTTATCTATATATATTTTAAATTTTACAATAAACCTTCGGTAAATCCGGAGGTTTTTTATGTTTAAAACTTTCTTTTCAGGATTTCCGGTTTTGTTTTATAGAGATGAAGAATTAATTCTCCGAATAATGTATTTGCCCACGCAAACCATGATCTTGTAAAATCTTTCGGATTATCTACATCAAAAGATTCGTGGATAAATCCGGTTCCGGCATGAGTGGCTTTCAGCATTTTTAAGCAGGAAACAATTTCTTCGTTATCATCCGTTGTCAAAGCCTGCATAATCAAACCCAAAGGCCAGATTTTATGCTCTCCGATGTGCGGTCCGCCAATTCCTTTTGCAAATTTACCTTCGCTGAACCACGGATTCGCCTTGCTCAGAGAAAATTTTCGGGTATTTTCATAGATTTCGTCTTCTTTGGATCTGTAACCTAAATACGGAATGGATAATAAATTCGGGACATTGGCATCATCCATAAATAAAGCATTTCCGAAACCATCGATTTCCAAAGCATAAATTTTCCCAGCTTCCGGATGATTTAAAACTGCATATTTCTGAATGGCTTCATCCACTTCTTTAGCTAAATTTTTAAACTGAGCGGCGGTATTTTCATCATTAAAAAATTCTGAAAAAATTTCCGCAGTCTCCCTCAAAGAAACCACCGCAAACATATTGGAAGAAATTAAAAACGGATAAAAAGTCGCATCATCAGAAGGTCTGAACATCGAATGAATCAGTCCCACTTTCTTTGTAGGATTTCCATAACCTCCGGCAAATTGTGTGTCCAGAGGATTTCCGTTAGATCGCTGAAATTTATATGGTCCTTTTGAATCTTTTCGCTGCTGTTCTTTAAAAGTCTGCAAAATTAAAAGCATCGCTTTTTTCCAGTCGGAATCAAAAACGGAAGAATCTCCTGTTATTTTCCAATAATTGTAAGATAATCTCATGACATAGCAAAGTGAATCGATCTCCCATTTTCTTTCATGAATTCCGGGTTTCATTTGCGTTGAATCGTCCTTCCATTCGCTTATTTTGCTTGAATTATCAAAAAACGCGTTCGCATAAGGATCAAGAAGAACGCATTCAACCTGCTTATTAATGACGCCTTTCAGAAGATTTTTCAGTTTTTCATCTTCATTGGCAAGACTTAAATACGGATAAACCTGCGCGGAAGAATCCCGAAGCCACATCGCATCAATATCTCCTGTGATCACATACGTGTAAGGTTTATTGTTTTTCTGGTAAAATTTTACCGTGGTATCTAAAGTATTCGGAAAACAGTTTTCAAACATCCAAGCCAATTCTTCATCAGCAATTGATTTTTTGATGGTCTTAATGGTTTTCTCAACAGCTTCTGAAGTAAATTTTCTTTCGCTCAAGGGCGGTCTTTTAGAGACGTAATCGTTTGCAAACAAAAACCTTGCAGAAACAGGCAAAGCAAAAAATCCTACTCCCAAAGATGACTTTTTAATAAAATTTCTTCTGTTCAGCATGATGTCATGAAATATTATGCCTAAAAATAAGCATTTTAAATTTTAAAAAATTCATTTGTTACTCAACATACATTTGATTTTTAATCATCCATTAATACGATTGAACTAAAATTCCGTAAATTTGCAAATCAATAATTTTACATGAGGATTTGGAATTCAACAATCCTGAATCCGAAGTCACAAAACCTTAATTTCTAAAGATATGCTATCAAAAATAAATCCTACTCAAACCAATAGCTGGAAAGCACTTGACGAACAATTTGCGAATAATGATTTCGATTTAAGAAGCCTTTTCCAGTATAATCCGAATCGTTTCAATGAATTTTCAATCAAAAGACCTAATTTTTTGTTTGATTATTCTAAAAATTTAATCGATTCCAAAACAAAAAATCTACTTTTAAATCTTGCAGAAGAATGCGAATTGAAAGATGCGATTTCCAAAATGTTTTCGGGAGATAAAATTAACGAAACGGAAGGAAGAGCAGTTTTGCACACTGCTTTGAGGGATTTTTCAGATAAAGAAATTCTGGTTGACGGCGAAAATATCAAGCCTCAGATCAAAAGAGTACTGGATCATATGAAATCTTTTTCCGAAAGCATTATTTCGGGAGATCACAAAGGTTTTACCGGAAAAGAAATTACAGATGTGGTAAACATCGGAATCGGAGGTTCAGACTTGGGTCCTGTGATGGTCGTTTCAGCTTTGAAGCATTTTAAAACAAGGTTAAACGTTCATTTTGTTTCCAATGTAGACGGAAATCATCTGGCGGAAACTGTGAAAACTTTAAATCCTGAAACCACTTTATTTATCATTGCTTCCAAGACATTTACCACTCAGGAAACAATGACGAATGCCAATTCAGCCAAAGACTGGTTCTTAAAAGCGGGAAAACAGGAAGATGTGGCAAAACATTTTGTCGCTTTATCTACTAACGTACAGGCAGTTAAAGACTTCGGAATTGCAGAGGAAAACATATTCGAGTTCTGGGATTGGGTTGGTGGAAGATATTCGCTTTGGAGTGCAATCGGCTTAAGTATCGTTCTTGCAGTGGGTTATGAAAATTTTGAACAATTATTAAGAGGAGCTTACGATACAGACCAACATTTCCAGACGGCAGATTTTGGAGAAAATATTCCTGTTTTAATGGGGCTGATCGGAATATGGTACAGAAACTTCTATGCAGCAACCACTCATGCAATCCTTCCATACTCGCAATATTTAGACCGTTTTCCTGCTTATTTCCAGCAGGGTGATATGGAAAGTAACGGAAAATGTGTGGACAGAAACGGGGAATTTGTAGAATATGAGACAGGACCGATCATTTGGGGAGAGCCGGGAACAAACGGACAGCACGCTTTCTATCAGTTGATTCACCAAGGAACAGAATTGATTCCCGCGGATTTTATTGCGTATGCGAAAAGTCCGAATAAAGTTTCTGACCATCAGGATAAATTGTTGGCTAACTTTTTCGCTCAGACTGAAGCACTTGCCTTCGGAAAAACGGAAGAAGAAGTTGAGGAAGAATTAAGAAATTCAGGAAAATCTGATGAGGAAATTGATTTCTTGTTAAACTATAAAGTCTTCCACGGAAACACACCAACTAACTCAATATTATTCAACGAATTAACTCCTTTTTCATTAGGACAGTTAATTGCGTTATATGAGCATAAAATTTTCGTTCAGGGTGTGATTTGGAATATTTTCAGTTTTGACCAGTTCGGTGTGGAATTAGGAAAAGTTTTAGCGAATAAAATTTTACCAGAACTTGAAAGCAATGAAACAGTTAGTGCTCATGATTCTTCAACCAACGGATTGATTAATTATTATAAAGCAAACAAATAAATTATTGCTGATTTTCGTTAATTTTGATAAAAAATACAAAGATATGAGTACCATTACCATCCATCTTAAAAATAAAGAAGAAGAAACTTTAATGGAAAATCTTTTGAAAAAGATGAAAATCAGCTTTGAAAAAAATGAGGATGATTTTGAGCTGACGGATGAAATGAAAAGGGTAATTGATGAAGCCTTAAAGCAAGACAGATCACAATCGGTAGATGCATTCGAATCGTTAAAGAGAATTTCCGAAAAGTATGGCATTTAAAATTTTGGTTTCTCCAATTGCAAACAATAATATTGATGACGCCATTAAATATTATAAAATGCAATCTCAATCTGCAGCTAAGAGTTTTAAGAAAAAATTATTGGACGCTTATAAATCTTTGCAAATAAATCCTTTTTTCGCAGTAAAATATAAAGATGTAAGAGCAATTCCTTTAAAGAAACTGCCTTATTTAGTTTTATTTGATGTAGATGAAAAAGAAAAAATCGTAAATATTCTCTCCGTTTTCTGCACCCACCAAAATCCGGAAAAATATCCATAAAAAATCTAATAAAAAGTAATAAAGTAAAAATGGCACAAATTCTTGACGGATTAAAAGTATCCAAAGAAATAAAACAGGAAATCAAAGCTGAAGTAGAAAAAATTCTTGCCAACAAGAGAAGAGCGCCGCATTTGGTAGCGATTCTTGTAGGAAACAACGGGGCGAGTAAGGCTTACGTAAATGCAAAGGTGAAAGATTGTGAAGAGGTTGGATTTCAGTCGAGCTTAATTAAATTTCCAAGCACGGTTTCAGAATCAGAATTATTGGAAAAGATCGATGAATTAAATAAGTCGAAAGCAGTAGACGGATTTATCGTTCAGTTGCCTTTACCAAAGCAGATTGATCAGGAAAAAATCATCAACGCAATTGATCCGAGAAAAGATGTTGACGGTTTCCACCCTGAAAATTTCGGGAAAATGGCATTGGAAATGGATACGTTTTTACCGGCAACACCGTTTGGAATTTTAACCTTACTGGAAAGATACAATATTGAAACAAAAGGTAAAGACTGTGTCATCATCGGAAGAAGTAAAATTGTAGGAAGACCTATGAGTATTTTAATGGGAAGAAAAGATTTCCCGGGAAATTCTACGGTAACGTTAACGCACTCTTACACTAAAGACATCGAAGAATATACTAAAAAAGCAGACATCGTAATTACCGCTTTAGGCGATCCTCATTTCTTAAAAGGTGAAATGATTAAAGACGGAGCTGTAATTGTGGACGTTGGTATTACAAGAGTAGACGACGATTCTCCGAAAGGATACTATTTGGCAGGTGATGTAGATTTCGATAGCTGTGCAGCAAAAGCAAGCTGGATCACGCCGGTTCCGGGAGGAGTAGGACCTATGACAAGAGCGATGCTGATGAAAAACACCATCATTGCTTATAAAACTTCGGTCTATAACGACTAATTTAAAATGAATTTAACAGAAGAAATATTATTAAAAGAAGGTAAAATGCTCCCTGTAATGGAGCATTTTTACACTCTTCAGGGAGAAGGAGCGCACACCGGAAAAGCAGCCTATTTCATCAGATTAGGCGGTTGCGATGTCGGATGCCATTGGTGTGATGTAAAAGAAAGCTGGGATCCTAATCTGCACCCGTTAATGAATGCAGAAGAGATTGCCGAAAACGCAGCTAAACACTGTAAAACGATTGTTTTGACGGGCGGTGAACCTTTAATGTGGAATCTTGATATTTTAACCGGAAAGTTAAAAGAATTAGGCTGTTCTATTCATATCGAAACTTCGGGAGCTTATCCGATGAGCGGACAAATCGACTGGATTACGCTTTCGCCAAAGAAAACAGGCCTTCCGAAAGAAGAAATTTATACCAAAGCGCATGAGCTTAAAGTGATCGTTTTCAATAACAATGATTTTAAATTTGCAGAGGAACAGGCCGCAAAAGTTTCGGAAAACTGTACTTTGTATCTTCAGAGCGAATGGAGCAAAAGAGATGAAATGTATCCTAAGATTACTGACTTTATTTTAGAAAATCCGGAGTGGAGAGCTTCAGTTCAGACCCATAAGTACCTGAATATCCCATAAAAAATATGTAACTTAGCCTTTCGTATCCGTAATTGCCTATAGATGCAGAGAATTCGATACTCCAGATACCTGAAATCGATCATCGTTTTGCTTGACCTTATGGTTATTGCATCTATTTTTATATTCTTTTTCCTGAGCAGAAATGAAAGCTTAAAATACAATCAGGAAACATGGTATCAGAATTTATTTTCTCTGGCTTTATTATTTCTGTTCTGGATGCTTCTCAGCGGCAGAACAAAGATTTATAATATTCCGAGAAACCTTACTTATACCTTATTTTTAGAAAGGCTTTTAATTCATTTTTTGCTGTTTATTCTCGGCGTTTTACTCATCGGAAAAGTCAGTTATAATGTATTTTTCAATTCGGATATTTACTGGCTTTCGTTTTACCTGTTCTTCTTTATTTTCCTTGCGAAATCTTTAATCTATTTTGGAATTAAATACTTCAGAAGTCTCGGAATCAACCACAGGAATGTCATGTTCCTGAGCGAAAACAGCTCTACAGAAGTTTTAAAGAATATTTTAAAGGAGAGAAGAGATTACGGGTATAAAATTTTCGACTATCAAAATGCAGAAATCAATGCTGAGGAACTGATTGATTTCTGGAAGACAAACGGAATTCATACCTTATTTATTCCGACCGAAAATATATACAACGAAAAACAGGAAAGAGAGATTTTCAGATTAGCAGAAGCCAACAAAGTGCATATTTCCCTGATTCCGAGTATTGTTCAGAATAATTTTTTTCTGTATGATATTGGGTATATTCAGACACAGCCTGTCCTCAATCAGGCAAAATATCCTTTAGATTATCATTCTAATTTCCTACTGAAAAGAACTTTCGATGTTATTTTTTCAGTAATTGTTTTAGTGGGAATCTGTTCTTGGCTTTTTCCGATCATTGCAATATTAATCCGTTCATCTTCCAAAGGTCCGGTTTTTTTCATTCAGGAAAGATATGGTTTCCACGAAGAAGTTTTCAGATGCATTAAATTCAGAACAATGATTGTAAATGAAGAATCTTCTACTAAAACCACTTCGGAAAATGATTCCAGAATTACCAAAATCGGGAAGTTTTTACGAAAAACCAGTCTTGATGAAATGCCACAGTTTCTGAATGTTTTGAAAGGTGAAATGTCCATTGTAGGACCGCGACCGCATATGTTGGCTGTAGACGATTATTACAAACCTAAAATCGGAAGATACAGTTTAAGGAGCCTTGTAAGTCCCGGAATAACAGGTCTTGCACAGGTAAACGGACTTCGCGGCGATGCCGGAGATGTGGAAGTGGAAATGAACAAAAGGGTTTTGGCAGATGCGTTCTATGTAAGAAACTGGAGTTTTGTTCTGGATCTTGTCATTATTTTAAAAACGATTTTATTGGTGGTAGGCGGAGATAAAAATGCAAAATAACATTTTTTGGTCTACATTATGATATACTAAATTTAATATTAAAACGGAGCTTCAGTCTTGGTCTTAAGTTTAATTTAATTCAATAAAAAAAGTCTAATTTAGCAGAATGTTAAAAAAGTTTTTTACAGCAGTCGGAGAATACATTCTTCTTCTTGGTAAATCTATTCAGAAGCCTCAGAAAATGAGGGTTTTCTGGAAGCTGTTCATGAGAGAAATCAACGATCTGGGCGTCAACTCTTTTGGATTGGTGATTTTTACTTCAATATTCGTGGGAGCTGTTGTTGCAATACAGATGTTCAACAATTTCGATGCTTCTTCGTTTCCGATTCCTCCTTCTTTCGTAGGATATGCTACGAAAGCAGTTCTGGTACTGGAATTTTCCCCAACAATTATCAGTCTTATCCTTGCAGGAAAAGTAGGTTCTTATATTGCATCAAGTATTGGAACAATGAGGGTTTCCGAGCAGATCGACGCTTTGGACATTATGGGGGTAAACTCTCCCAACTTCCTGATTTTCCCTAAAATTATTGCCTGCGTTATATTCAATCCTTTGCTTATTGCCATCAGTATTGTTTTTGGTATCGGAGGTGGATATGTTGCCGGGATTTTAACAGGAAACTGGACAACCAATGATTATGTGGTGGGTATCCAAATGTATATGCCTAATCTTTTCATTTATTATGCATTTACCAAAACCATTGTTTTCGCCTTCATCATTGCAACGGTTCCGTCTTATTTCGGATATAATGTAAAAGGAGGATCATTGGAAGTAGGTAGAGCAAGTACGCAGGCGGTAGTCTGGACGATGGTGTTTATTATCCTTTCGGAATTATTATTAACCCAATTAATTTTAAGCTGATGATTGAGGTAAAAGATCTTAAAAAGAGTTTTGATCAGGTAGAAGTACTGAAAGGGATTTCAACTACGTTTGATAAAGGAAAAGTAAATTTAATTATCGGACAGAGTGGTTCTGGAAAAACGGTATTTCTGAAAAGTTTACTGAATGTGTATCAGCCGACATCGGGAGAAATTTTATTCGACGGAAGGGACATCAATACGATGACCAGAGAAGAAAAGCAGCATCTTCGTTCAGAAATCGGAACTGTATTTCAGGGAAGTGCTTTATTCGACTCATTAACGGTGGAAGAAAATATTATGTTTCCGCTAGATATGTTCACGAATTTAACTTTCAGAGAAAAGAAAAAAAGGGTTTTTGATGTTATCGGAAGAGTGCATCTGGATAAAGCCAACCGAAAATTTCCATCTGAAATTTCCGGAGGGATGCAGAAACGTGTGGCAATTGCAAGAGCTATAGTCAACAATCCGAAATATCTTTTCTGTGATGAGCCGAACTCCGGACTGGATCCTTATACATCGAACGTCATCGATGATCTTTTGCTTGAAATTACCAAAGAATATAACACAACAACAATTATCAATACCCACGATATGAATTCGGTAATGACGATTGGGGAAAAAATTGTCTATCTGAGACTGGGAATTAAAGAATGGGAAGGAAATAAAGACGTCCTGATTACGGCGGGCAATAAAAACCTTATTGATTTCGTTTATTCATCAGAGTTATTTAAAGAACTGAGAGAATATCTGCTTGAGAATAATAAAACTATTGATAATACCATTACAAAAATAGAAGATAATGAAAAAGGCACTTAGTATCGCATTAATAGGTTTTTCTATGTTTGCTTCTGCACAAATTTCCCTTGCAGGAAAAGCAAATTTAATTTTTCCTACGGGATCTCCTTCATGGAAAAACATTAAAGGAACAGTAAACCAGGCAATTGAAGGAGAAGGTAAAAATAATGTAGGCTTCAATATTGGTCTTTCTTTAAAAGCGAATCTTCCTGCATCGTTCTTTCTAATGCCGGAATTGTATTATACGACTTTTAAAAGTGATTTTACAGATCCTGCATCCAATACCACTTTCGATATTAAAAACAACCGTCTGGACTTACCTGTATTAATCGGACATAAAGTTTTAGGTGACTTTTTAGGGGTGTATGTAGGTCCTGTTGCAAGTTATAATTTAAGCAAAGAAGATACTTTTAACGATTTTCAGGAAAATGCAAAAGACAATTTTACAGTAGGCTATCAATTCGGGGCACAGCTTGAAATTAAAAAGTTTCTTGTCAATGCCAAATATGAAGGAGCTTTCAGTAAAGATTCCAGAAACTTTATTAATAAAGTTTCCGGTCAGGAAATCAGATACGATAACAGACCTAACTTATTTATGGTAGGTGTAGGATATAAATTTTAACTGTCGAAAATAACAACTGATAAAAAAATCCTCAAATCATTAGATTTGAGGATTTTGATTTTCACGACTGCGAAGTTCTGCTTCACGTCTTGCAATTTCTGCAGCCTGCTGTTCAAGATCTTCCTTATCTTTCTGCAACTGCTTAAATTCTTTTCTTTTCTGCTCGGCTTTTATGGCACTTCCTTTACTTACATATCCTACCATTCCGCCGATAATTAAACCGATTCCAATCCCTCCTAAGATTCCCATAATGTGAGACATCTGAAGATCGTTAATGGTAAAATTATTAGACGTTAGATAAAACAGCAGAATAGATAAGGCTAAAAGAACAAGCCCGATAATGGTTAAATTTTTCATAGTGCTGTGTTTAAGTGTTTAATTAAAAAGCCCCATCAAATCTATTAAAATTCAACAAGGCTTTTACTCAAGATTAAAATTCTTTATGATTACATTCTTCCTCCTGCAGCCTTATAATATTCTAAAGCTTTAGGCAAGTTTTTATTAATATCTGATATTCTTGTTTCAGGATTCGGGTGTGTGGAAAGGAATTCCGGCTGTCTTGCTCCGGTAGATGCAGCTTCCATTCTGTTCCAGAAAGGGATTGCTTCTCTTGGATCGTAACCTGCCATTCCCATTAGATATAATCCCATCTGATCTGCTTCAGACTCCTGATTTCTTCCGTATTTCAATAAAGCAACCTGAGATCCAATTGGGTAAACCTGCTGGAAAACACTTGCCCACTGAGAATTGGAAATAGATCCTCCCAGAATCTGTCCGCCATATTGTGCGATCATAGCCTGAGAAATTCTTTCGTTTCCGTGTCCTGCCAATGCGTGAGAAACTTCATGTCCCATTACTACAGCTAAACCATTTTCATTTTTTGTAACCGGTAAAATTCCTGTATAAACAGCAACTTTTCCGCCCGGCATACACCATGCATTAAGTTCGTTGCTCTGAAGAAGATTAAACTCCCAATTGTAGTTCGCAAGATCCGCAGAACGCCCGATTTGCTGATAATATCTTTCGGCAGCAGATTTTATTCTGGAACCTACGCTTACCACTCTTTTCGCATCTGCAGTTCCGGAAATCACTTTAGATTTTCCTAATGTTGTTTTGTATTCCTGAGCAGACATGGTCATAATTTCCGAGTTATTTGCAAGCTGCAGCGAAGATCTTCCCGTAATCGGGTTCGTTGTACAGGCAGCAACCGACAGAGCCAAAGCTCCTATTCCAAAAATGTGTTTTATTTTCATAGTGCGAGTGTATAAGTTCAACCTTTACAATTTTTGTTCCAAAATAATTTTAAACAATATATTTGCATATAATTTGCTATATAAATTTAACAATTATTTTAGTATTATGAAAAAGTATATTTCGATTATATTTGTTTTTGGATTTCTGATGATCTTCCAAAACTGCTCTTCTCAAACCGCTACGGATCCTTCCGCTGTAACAGCACTTGTGAATTCCGAAGACTTCTCGTTTCATGCAGAAAGAGCCACGCCCACCAATTACGACGTTATTAATGTGATGGGTTCTCTTCCCAACGCTACAGCGTCGAGAATTCTTGATCTTTCGGGAAGCAATTATTCTATTGATCTGAGAAAAGATAAGCTTGAGGTTGTATTGCCTTATTTCGGAAGAGTTTTTAATCCTACTTACGGAAATACGACCCAAAACAGTTACAGATTTACTTCAAAAGATTTTACGGTGACAAAGTCTCAGGGAAAAAAGGGAAAATGGATCGTGAAAATTAAAGTGCATGACCAAAGTTCCGTTGATGAAATCAATATGGAGGTTTTCAAAAACGGAAAGGCTTTTACTTCCATCAGAAGCAACGACAGACAACCGATTTCTTATGACGGATATATTACGAAAAATGAAGAGGAGAAAGAAAAGCTTTAATTGAAATTTGATTGTCCGTTTATTAACCTAAAGCTTCAACAGGCTCAGCTTGACATCGCTAGAAATCAAGCGTTTAGTATTAGAGGTGTCACACTGAGCTTGTCGAAGTGCCTGTTATAAATAATTAACTTTCATATCAGTAGAAAGTAATAGGTTGTTTAACGGATATTCAAAAATTAAAATTATTCTTTAAACAAAAATTTATCTACAAATAGTTTTGCTTCGGTACTTGGATTTGAAATCATGGCTGAAGCATTTTTTTTGTGCAGAAGATATGCTTCTTCCACGGAATTATTTTTTTTCATCACAGAAAGAATATATTCCTGAACCCAATATTCAAAACGTTTTTCTGCCTGTTGGATTCTTACCTCTTCGAAACGGTTGGTTTTCTTTTTAAGATTAATAAAATCATTAATTTTTTCAAAAACATCATTCAGACCTTCATTGCTTAAAGCAGACCCCAGTAAAACAGGAACTTTCCAGTCTTTTTCTTTTGGTGGAATAAAATCTAGGGCTCTTTTCAGTTCCAGTCTTGTATTTTTGGCTTTCTGAAGGTTGTCCTGATCGACTTTATTGATGAAAATAACATCCACCATTTCCATGATTCCGCGTTTGATGCCCTGAAGTTCGTCTCCGCCGCCAATGATTTTTAAGAATAAAAAGACATCCGTAATATCGGCAACCAAAACTTCAGACTGTCCTACTCCAACGGTTTCTATTAAAATATAATCGTAACCTGCTGCTTCGCAGATCATCATGGTTTCGAAAGTTGTATTCGCCACTCCGCCCAGAAATCCGGAACTCGGGGAAGGTCGGATAAATGCATTTTCTTCTTTGGCAAGTTCTTCCATGCGGGTTTTATCGCCCAAAATGCTTCCTTTATTGATGGCTGAACTCGGATCGATGGCTAAAACTGCCACTTTTTTGCCATTGGCAATGGCAAGTCTTCCGAAATTTTCAATGAAAGTTGATTTTCCGGCTCCCGGAACGCCCGTCACTCCTACTCTGGTTGAGTTTCCGGTAAAAGACATGATCTGTTTGAGGAGTTCTTCTGCCTGTATTCTGTGTTCGGCTTTTTTACTTTCAACTAATGTTATGGCTTTTGCGATCAGGCGTTTGTTTCCCGATCTTATTCCTTCTATTAGTTCTTCTGTAGAAAATTTCATTGTTTCAAAAATAAGGATTAAAGAGTGAATGGTCAATAGTGAATTCATTTCATTTGTCAATTTTTTTAATGCTGAAAATTGACTTTTTTCTTACAAAACCTGCAGTTGGAATTTGAAGGAAAATTCTATGAATTGATGACTGGACAACTAGCCCCGATTGACGCGACATCCTTTTTTTGTAAGGGAAAAAGTAATGGCAAAAAAAGATATAGCAGAAAGCGGGATTAAGCTTCTAAAACTGTAATGATAAAATTGTTTTTAATCACCATTCAAATGTAGTGAGAATTTTCGCTCATTTTAAAAATTCACAATTTACAAGTGAAACGGATTTCACGATTCACACTACTATTATTTGTATTTCTTCTAAATTATGTGCAATTTCATCAATGGAAACGGTAATTTCCTACATTTGTTTGAATAAACAGTTAAAAAACATGAAAAAACTTATCGCTGTAGCATCATTTGCTGCCGTTTTACTGGCATCCTGCACTCCAAAAGCTTCAACAGCAACTGCTCCTGTAGCTTCCACTTCTACAGCAGAACAAATTGCACAAGGAAAAACAATTTTCGAAAACTCTTGCGGAAGATGTCACAAATTACCGGATCCGGCTTCCCACACTTCTGTTCAGTGGGTTGGAATTATGAATTCTATGGCTCCGAAAGCAAAACTGACCGATGAGCAGCATCAGTGGGTGTACGATTATATCGTATCTGTAAAAAAATAAATCACAACAAAAAATAGTAATATGAAAAAATTGATTTTAGGTATGACGTTAGCTTCTGCAGCAGTCGCTGTATCGTGCGGACCAAAAAGTGTAGCGGTAACCGGACCAAAATATACCTCATCCGAACAATTGGCACAGGGAAAAACCATCTTCGAAAATTCCTGCAACAGATGCCACAAATTGCCGGATCCTGCAAAACACGACGATCAGGGCTGGATAAAAACATTAAGCAGAATGGCTCCGAAAGCGAAATTATCGGAAGATCAGCATCAAATGGTTTATGATTATCTGATTTCAGCAAACAAAAAATAGGCTTCTTTTGAAGTCTATTTTTGTTTTTGGTTCTTCTTTATATTTTTAACACAAAAAGCGCAAAGTTTTTTGATTTCTAATCTGTTTATTTTTCGTTCGCAATGGCGTTTCACTCTGCGAATGAAAGCACTGAGTGAAAAAACTGATAAGCAAATCGGATTGACGATTTATCGTTCACTTATTTAATCATAATTCCTAAACCTGGTTTTGAAGATAAACTAATTTTTCCGTTTTTAACGAAACTTCCTGTCGCATAGTCATTTGAAATTAAATTCGCTCCGTCCAAATCGGCATAATCTACCATTCCTGTTAAATTACAGGCTGCGGAAATTCCCACGGTAGATTCCGTCATACAGCCAATCATAATTTTGTAATTCAATGCTCTTGCTTTTCTGATCATTTCTAAAGCAGGGGTTAATCCGCCACATTTCATTAATTTGATGTTGATGCTTTTATAATAGGGAATTAATTTGTCTAAAGAATCCAAATTCTGACAATCTTCATCTGCCATCCAGTTTGCAAAAGATTTTTTTTCTAAAATTCTATAATTGTCAATTGGTCTTGGCTGTTCCAGATAAGAAAACTTCTGAACCTCATCATTTTCCTGAAGCCAGATACAATCTTCATCCGTAAAACTTGCATTGGAATCAAGAGCGATATGTCTGTTAAGTTTTAATAATTTTTCAAAGTTGTTTTTATTTAAACCTTTGCATTTCACTTTGAATTTATTCCATGAACTTTTTTCGATTTTTTCAATCTGGTGATTTATTTCACCGACAGAAATGGTGATGGAACTTTCAACTAAATGATCTGATGGAAGGTTATTTAATTCAATAAAGCTTTTATTTTCCAGTTTGCCGAAAAGATCCCAATAAGCGCAATCTAATGCGGAAAGTAAAAACGGATGCAGATTTAAATTCAACAAATATTTAAAAAATTCTTCCGGATGAATAATTTTACAGTTTTGAATCTGAGACTGAATTTCTTTTAACTGTAAAACAAATCTCTGAAGATCAATCTTATAATAATCGATCGCCACACATTCTCCGTAACCTTTGCAATTCTGATGAGATAATTCTATGAGCAAAGCTTCTCTTTTATCATAGTTCCCGTAAGCAATTGAAAATGTTTCTTTTAAATATAATGGTCTGCGTTCAAATCTTAATTCCATTATTAAATGTACAAAAAAGGAAGCCTAAATGACTTCCTTCTTAAAATTATTTGATTGAATAATTTATCTAACAATCAGTTTTTCTGTCTGAGTTTTTTCACCCTGTCTGATGTTTACCATATACACTCCTTTTTGTAATCCTCTGGTTGAAAATGCCTTTTTGGAAGTGTTTTCACGCGTATCGGAGAATACTAATTTTCCTGACATATCGAAAAGTTTTACCTTAACATCTTCCTTGGATTTATCAATATTTCCTACAAAGAATTCATCATAGGTAGGATTTGGAAAAACGACATATTTTGTTTCTGCATTTCCGGCTTCCTGTGTTGCCAGTACAATATCACATTCTGCAGGATAGGTAAAACTTTCTACCTGATCTGTTCCTACGGTTTTGCTTCCGGCAGAAGCTGCTGTTCCCAAGCCTCTTTTAGCAAAGGCTTTCCAGATCATACATTTGTCTGCTCCTCCTGTTTTAACCTGATCTGCCTGAAGAATGGCATCTCTTCCGTCAATAAATGTAGGACTGCAGGCCTGAAGTTTCAGCCCGTCCATTACCAATTGTAAAATTCTGGCATTTCCTGAATTCGGATTGGCTAAAACATCACTGTTATACCCATATTTCTCTACATATTTCCACGTAAGATCCCAAAGCATGGAAGTCCATACAAATCCTATAGAGTGAGGATTTCCAGTCATAGAATTAGTATTGTTATACGTATATCCGTTTACTGTAAAGTCCGGTGAATATTTTGCAGGTCTGATTCCGTTTCCTGTTGTTGCCTGTTCTGCAACATAGGTTGCCATTCCTCTCGCAAGAGAAGATGTATCTCCCGGTCTGGTCGTAAGCATCAATGCAAAGTAGTCTGACCATCCTTCTCCCATCTGTTCGGTAGAGTTGGTAGAAGACAGACAACTGTAGCCCTGTCCCGTCAGTCTGTTGGAAATTCCATGACCGTATTCATGAATAACAACACCATTATCTAAACTTGAATGTTTAAATCCGTTAAAATCATTAATCAAAGTTGCGTTGATGGTATTTCCTCCGGAAACCTGTGCTACTAAAAATTCGCCTTCAGTTTTCCCCATATTAATTGAAGGGATAGTAACCTGATCTCCATAGGTTCCGGCTCCCATTGTTGCGGGTGTATCTGTACTTGGTCTGTAAACAATAACACCTACTGCACCTGCATTCTGAGCGTTTAGAACTTTAAGGCTGTATTCGCAGGTAGTACTGGTTACAACAGCAATTTTTCCTGTAAGACTTCCTGCTGCGGGTTGTGTACATGCATCCGCCGGCGAAGAAACTGCGAGATCTCCTGTTACGGATTGACCTTCAAACAACAAAGGTCCAAAAGATGCTGCACCTGTTAAAACTTTTGGACGACTTGCGACGGCAGAGGGAGAATTATACTGATAACGTGAAATAGGATCTGCGCTTGTCTGTGCTCTTGACCAAAGATACATCTGCATTCTTGGCGCAAGAAGGTAAGTGGTTCCGCTGATTACCGTTTCATATCCTGAACTGAAATTGGCGTTATTCAGTCCGCTTCCGTCGAACGCTTCTGCATTTACTGCATCTCCGCTAATTCCTCCGTTTCCAAAATTATTTGTTTGAAAATTTCTTGCCGATTCTGTGAATCCAAATTTATAAAATACATCATGAATCTTATTATTTAAATAAAAAAGATTGGTAATGGCTGCATCTTTATGCGTAAAAGGATTGATGTATCTTCCTTCTGCATATGTGAAATCAAAATTTCTTGAAGCTCCGCCGTCCGGAGAATATCCCGGTGTATTTGCATTTGCCTGATCCGAGTATGCGTACACATTATTTCCTCTTGTATTGGTATAGCTTGCTGTACCTGTAGAATGCCATCCTTCTGGTGACGCCGTGAGATCCCAAGGATTGTTTACAACAGAGCGGGATCCGAAACTTGGTGCTTCTACTGGTAGAGGAAAAACATTATAAGAGGCATTAGACGGAACCAATAATGAAGTCGTTTTCTGAGAATCTGAACTTTCCGTTGTAAATTTTACAGGTTCTGAATAAGAATTCTCTTCACCGCTTTCGTTATGATCAAAATTACAGCTTACCGTAAGATTGTCTTTAGTAAGTATTTCTCCGGTGGAAGCATCTGCAATTACGTGCCATACATCTGAAGATTTCTTATCTGAAACAAAAATCTCTTTTGCCAGTACCAATACATTATTTTTGTCAAAATAAACGTCCGGCAGGTATTCTGTTTTTAATATTTCCTGCAGGTTTAAGTTTTGCTTCAGTGTTTCTTCGGGAATTCTTTCTTTTGAACTTCCCTGATTTCCGATAACAATCTCTTTTTTGAAATCATTTTTTTCAGAGATTATTTTTTCATCTTTTATCAGAACTTTACCTAAAGCATTGTACACACGAAGACCGTTGTAAGTCTGCTGTACATTTACAATATTTACTCCAAGACTTTTGGAATTATCTTCATTGAGAATAATAAATCCGAGCTTATTATCAAAACTATTTTTCTGAGTAAGCTGTGCATTTTTTTTATAGTAATCCTGAATCAGTGATTTAGAATTTTGCGCATTTACTGTACTGTAAGCGAACATCACCGCTACAGAGAGTGGTATATAAAATATATTTTTATTCATGTGATTGATTTTAAGCAAATCTAAGATTTTTTATGAATGGCTGTCAAAAAAATATATTATGTTAAAAAGGAGACTTATTTCGTCTCCTTCGCTTTTTTCATCTTCTTTTTCTTCGGCATTTTCGATTTGATGAATTTCTTTCGGTCTTTCACCACATTCAGGCTGTATTCTGTAAAACAGTATTTTGCAGATTCATCCAGAAATTTCAAAGAATTGGCAAAACTTCCTCTTTTTTCGGAAAGTAAAGCTCTGTAAAACCATAATGTACACCGGTCAATTCCTTTGATTTTTAAAGAATAATCAATCAGTTTTTCTGCTTCGTGATAATCTTCATTATCCAGAAGACATTTAATATAATATTGCGGTGTATTAAGATTCGTTACGTCACACTGCATGGCTTCTTCAAAGTACAGCTTTGCCTTTTCATAATCGGATAACATTTCGCTGTATATTCTTCCCATCAGACAAAGACTGTCTGCGTCTTCAGGATCATAAGACAACGCATAGTTTAATGCTTCGAGACACTCCGGCAAACTGTACGGATAATTGTCTAAAGCCTCAAAATAGTATTTATTTTTAGTTAAGGTCATTGTTATAGTTTTTTAATTCATTTTTGAGCTGACTTCTCTGTTTTTTAAACGATTTGTCTTCATAATTCTTTTTAAAGTCGGTTCCGGAAAATGTACGGATCGGATTTCCACGCTGAACATTCAGATGATTGTTCCATGTTTCCTGCATTCTTTTTTGAAGCTGAATGATATTCTGTTCCAATACTTTTCCTTTTAATCTTGTGATGGAAAGTTTTTTATTTTCCAACTGTGAACGCGAATCCTGAACGAAAACACTTTGTCCTGTCGGAATGTGTGTTGCGCGAACTGCCGTATTCACTTTGTTTACATTTTGTCCGCCGCTTCCCTGACTTCTGGTTGTCTGAAACTGAATGTCCTTTTCATTAAAATTGATTTTCTCCAATCCTTCCAGTTCAAAAACGCCGATAAACCAATTGCTTCTTTTATGCAGTTTCCGGAAGGTGCTTTTCCCAATCCAGCAAATGCTTCCTAACCAATTATCTAAAAATTCATTAAGATTTTTTGACTGTAAAAGCAAAGTCACCGATTTCAAAGTAAGGTTTTCATCGCCATTTTCACGGTGAATAATTTCGTAATCTAAATTGTTATCTTTTGCCTCTTGAAGAAAATGTTTCAGAACTTTTGCCACCACCCATTGGCATTCTAAAGGTCCTCTTCCTGAGGTTATTTGTATGAGTTTTTCCATTTTTGTAAAATTTTTAAAATTGCCTCTCTGTTTTTGGCCTCTTTAATAAATGTCGGTAATCTTTCTACCATTCGCATTCTGTAAGGTAATCTTGTTCTTAAATCTGATGAAACATAATTTTCCATTTCCAACAGATGCTCTCTGTTTCTCGCCCAGAATAATTTCCTTTTAAAATCTGCCTGAAAATAATACGGACAACCGAAAACAGGATCGTGAATTAAACCTTCTTCTTTGGGAAAAGAATTCAGATACTTTTCAGTTTTTGGCTGAATTTGAAATTGAGAATCACATGCATCACATTTTACATTACTGATTTTAGGCTTTTCTTTTAAATTGCCTTGCTCATAACGAATGGGATGTGCACAAATCGGGCAGTAAAGATTGACAAAAGCTTTGTACACCAAAAGATCTAATGCATTCTTCTGTAAATCGCAATGTCTGCACTTCAGAATTGCCTGTTTATAATTGTGTTCATTTTCCACGACAGCATCTTCACCGCAATCCGGACAGACTACGAGAAGGTTTTCGTAATATCTGAAATGTTCCTGTTTGTATGTTTTTTTCATCTCAATCTATTTTGGCATTTCACTTAATTTCGGATGACCGATAGGATCAATCTTTTTTTCCAGTAAATCTTTTGCAGCCATAACTGCCCAACATTTATCGCTGGAATGAATGTTTCTGTAGAACGTGAGCAAAACTTCAGGCTTTACGACGGTAAATCCGTTAGCTTCAACAGTTTCAAGATCATTTCTTTCAAAGAAATCGATTGTGATCCTGTGGAATTTTCCGTTTTCCAGCTCAACTGTTTTCTCATATCTTCGGAAATTCTCTTCGCTCTGAAGATGATCGTACCTTGTCCAGACTTTCTGAAAACGTTGCTGTTGAAGGATTATCACAACTTCTGCTACATTCTCTTTTTTTACAAATACATCAATATCCTTATGGTCGTGCGCGTGTTTGTATTCCGTATGCCCGATTTCAGACATAAAATGCCACGCCCAACCTCCTGAAATAATAATTTTATCTTTTAATTTTTCTAAAATTTCGAGTCCGCTTTGAATCCTAAATTCCGGCCAGACTTCACCGTATCTTTTTATATTATGTGGTGCTCCCATTTCTTTTGTTTTTTGTTGTCGGTTGATGGTTGTCAGTTGATGGCGTTAAAAATTCTAACAACCATCAACCAAAAACTAACAACCATTTTACTTATCCATCCTTACAATTCTCGGTTGGAAAGTTCCCAGAATATCCACCAGTTCGCTTTGCGCGTTCATCACTTCGTTGATGTCTTTGTACGCCATTGGTGCTTCTTCTGCATTTCCGCCCATTAAGATGACATTCTTTAATTTTAATTCTTTTTTAATATCATTTTGAGTAAAAAGGCTTCTGCATTCGCCTCTTGAATGGGCTCTTCCGGCTCCGTGAGAAGCGGAATTCAGAGAATCCGGATTTCCTTTTCCACGGACGATAAATCCTTTTGCCGTCATGGAACCGGGAATCATTCCCAATTCGTTTTCATTTGCGGGAGTTGCTCCTTTTCGGTGAACGATTACTTCTTTTCCGTTGTGGATTTCTTTCCATGCAAAATTGTGATGGTTTTCGATCTTTGCTTTTACTCTTCCTCCGACTGCTTTTACAAGTCTTCTGTGAATATCGTCATGACAGGCAGAAGCGTAATCTCCCGCCAGATTCATTGCGGTCCAATATTCTAATCCGAGATGAGTATTCAGATCCAGCCACGCAAATTGTTGAGCTTCTTTCGGCAACGGACACTGTTCTGCCGCAACTCTGGAATAATACTGGGCGATTTCTGCTCCCAATCCACGCGAACCACTGTGCGAAAGAATTCCGAGGTATTTTCCTTTCGGAAGCCCGATCTGTTCGTCTTCTTCCGTAATTTCCACTTCTCCGAATTCCACAAAGTGATTTCCGCCGCCGGAGGTTCCCATCTGTTTGATGGCTTTTCCTTTTAATCTTCTTAAAATCGGAATGAGATCAAACGTATCTCTGTCGAAAATTTCGTGGTCGATGTGAGATTTGTGTATTTCGTACATTCCGAATTTGGTATGTTCAGCAAGCGCTTTTTCGTATTTATCTCTTGCGCCTTCAAGATATGAAATGGGCGTATCCAAAATACTGAGACTCATTCGGCAACCAATATCCATCCCGACTCCGTAAGGAATTACAGCATTTTCTACCGCGAGAACGCCTCCGATCGGAAGTCCGTATCCGCTGTGCGCATCGGGCATCAATGCTCCCTGTGTTGAAATTGGAAGCTTGAGCGCGGTGTATAATTGATTTTTGGCTTCATCTGAAATATTGTTTCCGAAAATGTTGAATGTCGCCCTATGTGTATTGAGCATCCTCTTTTCAGTTTTCTTGGATGAAAGCAAAGCTTCTGCAATCTGTCCGAAGGTTAAATCTTTTTCAAAGTTTTCGGGATTCACCAGAATATCTTTTAGAATAGATTTGACGTGATGGATGTTTTTTGTGGCAAAGTTCCTTTTCATCACTTCCAAAGCGATGTTGACACTCTGGTTGTTTGGATAGCCTAATTTTAATATATCTTTTCCTTTAAGTTTTAAATTTCCCATTGTTTTTGTTTTAATTGTCTTCCCAAATGACAAGGCATTTTTTTTCCTGCCAGAATTTTTCTAAGGTCATATTGGGATTTCCTGTTACTTTAATGGTAAGAGGACTAAGTCTTACACTGAGTTTGTGTGATCTGGTTCCATAGGTTCCTATGTCTACCATCTCGTTGCCCAAAAGCGTAAGATTTTTGTTTTTTAAATATTGATAAATTGCAGGAAGCTGTAAATCTGTTCCTCCCGTCATTTCTGCATGTGGATTCCGTAAGGCTTTGGCTGTATGAATAAGCTCCTGTAAATCATTCGGATGATTTTCAAAATGTTCTTCATAACTTTTGTAATAGATGGTTTCCAAAGCATCTTCCTGTGCTACAAATTCATTGCTTATAAAATATCCGATCTGCCAGTTTTCGCCATATTTACGGTTCCAATCCTGCTGTCTTTTCTGCTGCTGTTTTATATTTCCTGCTTTTCCTATTTTTCTTTCTGCAACTTTCCAGGTCATGCTTACTTTTGTTGTTTAATGATTTATCTGAAAAATTAAAATTCTCCGTCTGTAAATATTTCTGCGAGATCTTCTGCGGAGATCTTATAATTAAAATATTTTCTCACGTTAGTTTTCCTTTTGTATTTATCCCTCCATTTATTGGGTTTCCCATAAATGGTTTTTTGAATAATTCCTATTACTTTGTGCTGATTTAAATAGGAGTCTAATGCATTATACTCTCTTTCCAAATCCTCATCTAAAGGTTTATAGTGGGTAATGATATTCGGTTTTACTCTCAATACAAATCTCCACGGCTCAATGAATTCATAATATTCTTTAATCAGTCTATTATTATGAGCGTAATATTCTCTTTTTACAAAATACTGCCTTTCGCGTTCCGTTAAACCAAATGTCGGATTGTTCCATTCCCAGAGAAGAACGTTTGCGGTTTTCTGTTCTTTTTCCACGTAAATTCTTCGTCCTAATTTTCTTTTCTTTTTTAGAAATTTTCGGGTGTCGGAGTACATTTCCGTATTGATTTTCTTTAAAAAATTTTCGAAAAAATCGCCGTCTTTAGAACGTTTTACATCATCTCTTACAACAAAGAATCTTACAAATCCTTTCTGATAAGGTTTTTCCAGCGGAATGAGCGGAGTATTTCTTCTTAATTTCCAGACTTCTTTATGACGTTTATATTTTTTAAGTATTTGTTTTTCTACATCTTTTCTTATGATTCTTTTTCTGCTCCTAAGAGTTCTTATCCGGGAATGCAGAAGGTTATCTTTTTCCATTAATTTAGCATTAGAAGTGAGGTTCAGAAATTTTATTTTCTAAACTTCATATTACATTTCGCCAGGCAAAATATTGGCTGACCTTATCTAAACCTCATAGGTTTTAAAAACCTATGAGGTTTCTATGAGGTTTCTTCAATGGATTTTTCTAGCCCAGATTGCAGCGGCATCCTTTTTTGTTGCGACCGGAGCGAAGCGCAGGTCGTAACTAAAAAGATACAGCGGAAAGCTGGAAATAGCTTCAGATAAAAAATGATCTGCTATCTGAAAAAATCCTAATTTCAAAAAAAGATTTTCGGGGAAACTGTTTTGAGTTTGAAATATTGCGCAATAAAAAACCCGAAATCTCTACGACTTCGGGTGATATTTCATTGTACTGTTATTCTAAGAGTGTACCAAACCACGAAGCCTCGCCTTTGCAAAAGGCAATCCTACTGTTGAAAGCTGATTGGATATGAACATTGCTTCGTTGTTTTTAAATGGTTAAACTTTATTTTACATTGCAAATATATACATTTTTCTGAATATCAAAATTATTTTTTAGTTTTTTTATTAAATCTGTAATTCTTTTTTAATCGAAACTCCTTTTTTCACCTATCTCTTTTTATGATCTAAAAGATAAACTGATAAAAAAGTAAATTTATTTTACTAAAATAAATAAAAAGGTATAATATTTGCCTATAAGATTTTACATCTTAACAAATAATATTATGAGAAATTTCATTAAACCTCTACTCTTTTCAGGAGTTGCTATGCTTAGTATTATCTCCTGCGATGACAATGACGACAACATGATGACTGAGAAAACAACTTATGAACTGGTTTCTTCAGACAGTAACTTAAGCAGTTTAAAAGCTGCCATTGACAAAGCAGGTCTTTCTGCTACTCTAAACCAAAGCGGAACGTTTACACTATTCGCCCCAACAAATGCCGCTTTTGCAACTTTTTTACAAACAAATGGATATGCAAGTCTTAATGACGTTCCTACGGCGGCATTAAAAACTTTGCTGATGAACCACGTTTTGAATTCTGAAGTAAAAGCCGCAGCAATTTCTACCGGCTATGTTTCTACTCTTGCTATGGGATCTGCTTCTTCCACAAGACCGATCAGTATGTTTATCAATACGAATGGCGGTGTAAAAATTAATGGGGTATCGAATGTTGTTGCCACAGATATTGATGCCAACAACGGAGTAATTCATAAAGTAGATGCGGTAATCGGTTTGCCAACTATTGTTACTCATGCAACGGCAAATCCTCAGTTTACGTCTTTGGTTTCTGCTCTTACAAGAAGTGATATGCCGAATTTTGTTGGAATTTTAAGCGGAACTGCCAATTCTCCGTTTACGGTTTTCGCACCTACCAACACAGCATTTTCTTCTTTGCTAACAGAAATCGGAGCGGCTAATCTTGCAGCCATTCCAAAAACGACTTTGGAAAATACTTTGAAATACCACGTAGTTACAGGCGCCAATGTAGGATCTAATAATCTCACAAACAATATGATGGTTCCAACTTTCCAGGGCGGAAGTTTTAAGATTACCACAACAGGCGGTGCAAAAATTACAGATAACAACAACAGAGTTTCTAATATTATTGTAACCGACGTACAATGCAGCAACGGAATTATCCATGCAATTGATAAAGTTTTGCTACCCTAATTGTTTTTTTTTCATATAATATTTAGCAAAATAGGCTGCCTCATTTCTGAAGCAGCCTATTTATTGTATTTTTTAGCTCTTAATCTTTAGATCCCAGATCATCCATCGGATCATCCATTCCTTTAATGATGTTCGAATGGTAAACTCTTTCTGATCCTAAGAAGTAAATATTGTGCCTTGCTTTTGCTATAATTCCGTTATACTCTTCTTCGGTCATTCCTTCAGGAATATCTGTTTTTTCTTCCTCAGGTTTTCTGTATACCTGCAAAGCTCCGTTCTTATTCAGCACTGAATTTGCGGAAACCGCCTGTTCGAGATTATCGGCATAAACAATTACATTATTTTTTCCGATGCTGTGCTTTCTGTAAGCATTAAGCATATCATTGTCATGCGCAAAGGTATATTCAAAAAATCCTTTGGTCTGCTCATCTTCCTGATAATTGTCGGTTGACAGTCCGCTTTCAAGGTTTGATCTGGAAATAATGATATTTGCTTCATCAAAGCCGTTTTCTTTTAAATCTTTTTTAATTTCTTCTGTATCTACCGTTACAGGAAATACGGAAACTACTGTATAAGCCATAATATTTTGTTTTTTGATTATGGAATACAGTACAAAAGCTGTGCAACTTATCGGATGAAAAGGTTAATTTAATTTAAAAATTTATCCAGAATATCTACTGCACACTTCGGAAGGTTGGTTCCCGGACCGAAAATAAAATCCGCTCCGTTCGCATACAGAAATTCATAATCCTGCTGCGGAATTACGCCTCCTACAACAATGGTAATATCATCTGCTCCGAGTTTTTTAAGTTCTTCAACCACCTGCGGAACCAAAGTTTTATGACCTGCCGCCAAAGAAGAAACTCCTAAAATATGAATGTCATTTTCTACCGCCTGTTTTGCCACTTCTTCCGGAGTCTGGAATAATGGTGCCACATCCACATCAAATCCCATATCTGCAAATGCTGTTGCGACTACTTTTGCTCCTCTGTCGTGCCCGTCCTGTCCCATTTTGGCAACCATTAATCGTGGACGGCGCCCTTCTTCCTCCTCAAATTTCTGAGTAAGATGTAAGGCTTTTTCAAAATATTCGTTTTTCCCTGCGTTCATGGCATAAACTCCTGAAATTGTTCTGATGTTGGCTTTGTATCTCCCGAAGCTTTCTTCCATCGCATCGCTCATTTCGCCCAGCGTTACTCTCCTTCTCGCCGCTTCAATACATAAGGCTAAAAGATTTCCTTTTCCTGATTTGGCACTTTCACGGATTTCATTTAAAATCTCATTCACCGCGTCAGAATTTCTTTCTGCCTTTATGTTATTTAATCTTTCAATTTGCTTTCTGCGGACTTCCGTATTGTCGATGTCTAAAATTTCAATGGCATCCTGCTTTAATTCTGATCTGAAAGAATTAACCCCGATGATAAATTCTTCCCCGCTATCAATTTTTGCCTGTTTTCTCGCTGCCGCTTCTTCAATCCTCATCTTTGGAATTCCGGCTTCAATGGCCTTAGTCATTCCGCCTTCCTGCTCTACCTCATCGATATACTTCATCGCTTCTTCTATCATCTGCTGCGTAAGACTTTCCACTAAATTGCTTCCGCCCATAGGATCTACGACATCGCAGATTCCGCTTTCCTGCTGAAGAATAATCTGTGTATTTCTTGCAATTTTTGCTGAATAATCTGTAGGAAGTGCAATGGCTTCGTCCAAAGCATTGGTATGAAGAGACTGCGTTCCGCCCAACGCTGAAGATAATGCTTCAATCGCGGTTCTGGTGATATTATTGAAAGGTTCCTGTTCCGTTAAAGACCATCCTGAAGTCTGTGAGTGGGTTCTTAAAGCTAAAGATTTCGGATTCTGAGGGTTAAACTGTTTTAATAATTCAGCCCAGATATATCTTGCCGCTCTCATCTTTGCAATTTCCATGAAGTGATTCATCCCGATTGCCCAAAAAAATGATAATCTTGGTGCAAAATCATCAACATTCATTCCTGCTTTTATTCCTGTTCTTACATATTCCAATCCATCGGCAAGCGTGTAAGCCATTTCCAGAACCGGAGTTGCTCCTGCTTCCTGCATATGATAACCGGAAATTGAGATGGAATTAAACTTCGGAATATTCTGAGAAGTATATTCAAAAATATCGGCGATGATCTTCATGGAAGGTGCAGGCGGATAAATGTAGGTATTTCTCACCATGAATTCCTTCAGAATATCATTCTGAATGGTTCCTGAAAGCAAATCCTGAGAAACGCCCTGCTCTTCTGCCGCCACAATATAGAATGAAAGAATCGGCAGAACCGCTCCGTTCATCGTCATGGAAACCGAAATCTGATCCAAAGGGATTTCATTGAATAAAATTTTCATATCCTCCACAGAATCAATTGCTACTCCCGCCTTTCCAACATCGCCCACAACTCTCGCGTGATCGGAATCATATCCTCTGTGTGTTGCCAGATCGAAGGCTACCGAAAGACCTTTTTGTCCCGCCGCCAGATTTCTTCTGTAAAAAGCATTGGATTCTTCTGCTGTGGAAAAACCCGCATACTGACGGATCGTCCATGGTTTCTGAACATACATTGTGGAATACGGACCTCTTAAATAAGGAGCAATTCCCGGAGAAGTCTGCGTTAATTCCTGATTTTTAACGTCTTCTGCCGTATAAGAAGATTTTAACTGTAAGCCGTCTTTCTCAAAAGGATAGACCTCTGTTTTCTTTTCGGTAATAGTGAATTGAGGAGTTTTATTCTGAACTGCCCTTCTCATAATTTCAGATTTAATAGATGGCTAAAATTACACATTTTTGAGGGAATATTTTTTAAATAAAAAAAGCGAAACTGCAAAACTGCAAAATTGCTTTTTATGTACTCACTAATCGTAATTTTTTAATGTCAATTAAAGAAATAAGTACAAACTACAAACAACTGCTAAAACCTTCTTCTGAAATTTAATGAAGGGGAAAAACATTTCCCTTCTGCAATGGCGGTTTTTATATCTGTACGTTATATTCTTCCAACTGTAAATTACATTCTTGCAACTGAAAGAAGTATTTTAGCGCCTGTAATTTATATTCTTGCGCCTGTATTTTATATTCTCGCGTCTGTAAGTTATATTCTTCCTACTGTAAATTACATTCTTGCAACTGAAAGAAGTGTTTTAGCGCCTGTAAGTTATATTTTTATATCTGTAAACCATATTGAGATATACAGAAGTATGGTTTTCATTAAATTCTATATTATTTAATACACTTTTTTACATTTTCGGGAATGTTAGATAAAAAAATAATCCGGATAAAGTTTATCCGGATTATTTTGAATCTATGTTAAGAATATTACTTCTTGATTAACTTAGTGCTGTAAGATTTCTCCCCATTTTTAATCGCAATTACATATACCCCTTTTACTAAACTGGATACATTAATAATCTGATTGCTAAGATCTCCCTGAAGTACCAATCTTCCATCGGCACTGTAGATTTTGTAATCTGCTTTACCTTTGATATTCTTCACCCCAACAAAGTCTTCTGCCGGATTCGGATATATAGAGATATCGGATTCTGCATTATTTTTAACCTCATCCGTAGCAAGAACTGTATCGGTAATCTTCACTCTGAAGTCCATTGTTCCTCCTGCTGGACTTACAGAACCACAAGCTGAAGTAAGAGGAGTATTAAAATTACCCGCAACTCTCATTAAAGTCGTTTTATCTCCTGAATAAGCAGTTGTAGGAACTGTAAAGCTAGCAGAAACCGCTCTTACACCGGAAGCATTAGGCGTACCACTGTTTGAAAGAACTTTTTCTGAAGCTTCGAATACACCATTTCTGTTATAATCGATCCAGACATTTAGTCCCATCGGATTACTAACATAATCTGAAGTAGACAAACCATATACTGCTACAGAATATGCTGTTCCTTTCACAAGATTAATTACATTGGCAGGAACCTCAGTAATATCTTTATAAGATCTGAAAGTAGCATCCACATAATTAACATTTGACAACTGAACACGCCCTATTGCTCCAAAGTAAGGAAGCGGACTGTTCAGTACACAATAATCATATCCTGTTCTAAGACCTTTTGTTTTGAAAGTATAAACTCCTGATAAAGTTCCGGGAACATTATTTACCACAGCAGAAACTCTTACTTCATAGCTGGTTTCATCTTCAAGGCCCGTTAAAGAAATTGAATTAACACTGCTTGAAGCTGTCATCCAGGTTGTATCGCCTACTTTTCTGTAGTTTACTGAATATGTTGCTCCGGGTACTGCATTCCATCCTACAATAGCTGATGTTCTCAGTACGTCCAGATCTCTTGTTTTCAAACCTGTAGGCGCATTCGTAGTAGAAGTCGGCGCAGCCGCCACTGTAATTTGTGGAGAAACCGCATAAAATACATTTCCAATTGCAGAAATTCTTAATTTAACAGCACCAGTTAAACTAGCAGGCATTTGCCCTGTATAACTTCCAGTATTTGGTGTTGATGCAACCAAATCTGTCCATGTAGTTCCATTATCCGTTGTATAATCAATCTTTACATTTGATACATTATATGGTGCAGCATTTGTATTTACCGCATCCCATAAGATTGTATTTGAAGCGTTGTTGTAAAGTACTGTAGCATCAGTAATTCCATTAAATTTAAATGGCCCGTCGTTACCCACTGTAACTGTTGTTTCTGAAGAAGAAACCATTGGTCTTACCGGGTTTTCGTCTCTTACAGTAACTGCGTATTTTAAAACTCGGGGAATATAAGATACTGTTTCCCAATCAGTTTTATTAATTAAATTACCTGCCATTACAGTAGATAATTTAGGGAAATATCTTCTTCCGCTGGTTGTTCCAAAGTATGATCTTGTTAATGCTCCCACCGGATTGAATCCCCATCCGCTGTCTCCGGAAATAGAATTGGTTGTTCCTACAGTATCATACTGCTCCCAATTGTATTTAAACACATCATTCTGTGCATCAGTAGCTGAAGCTTCCAAATAATAAGCTGTTCCTTTAGGAATGGTGTAAGCTGTAAGAGGTGCAATAACCGGAGCGGTGTTTGTAGTGATCGTCTGTTCCGTACCACAAGCACTTTTGCTATCAAGATTTGTTAGAATCTGATCAATTGATGAATAGTGAAAATACGCATCAGAATTCAATTGAACGTTATCTGGGGTAATTCCCGCATATGCCATAATAGTTGTTCCTCCTCCGGGTTCAACATTTACAGCCGTTCCTTCTGTAATATTAGAAAACGTATGGTTTCCTCCAAGCTGATGTCCCATTTCGTGTGCAACATAATCGATATCAAACGTATCTCCTACAGGATTTGTATTCTGAGTAAATGCTGATCCTTTTGCTAAAGTAGTGCTTGTTGCAGGATTTGTACAAATACATCCTATACAGCCTGCATTCCCATTTCCTCCTGCCGCATTGAAAACGTGACCGATGTCATAATTTGCATTCCCAACTTGGGAAGTTAGGGTTTGCTGTAAATTTAAATTTAAATTACCGGTATAAGGATCTGTCGTTGGATCTGTATAAATAATTCCCGGTAAATTCTGGACAAGTAATTTTATACCAAATTCTTTTTCGAAAACACCATTCACACGGGTCATTGTTGCATTCATTTGGGTTACTGTATTTGTAATTCCTCCTGAAGGGTCAAACAGTTTTGTATATTCTCCCGTTGTAGAAAGCGCCAAACGATACGTTCTGTATTTTGTAATAGAAGGTCTGTTTGTAATTCCTACACTAGAAAGATTTTTTTTTCCGTTTTCTAAAAGAGATTTAATATCCTTGATATTTTTTTCTTCTGTACCACATTCAAACCCTTGGTCGCTCTGTGTTCTCTTGGATTTATAAAAAACGCCGTATGTTTTTTTATCCTTAGTAATAGGTTCTATAAACTGAAATACACCATCTTTAATAATCATTGTCTGGATTTCAGTAGGCGATGTACTAAATCTAAGATATTTTGAAGGATCATCCACTCCTACACCTACGTAAGATCCAAGCCCGTAGGTATCTGCCATAGATTTTTCCATAACAGGATTGCTATATACCGCAAACTTTTCAACTTTACCCTCTACAGTCGGTAAAGAAATAATAACAGGTTTTGCTCCATTTCCTGTCTCAACAGCATCTTTCAAAAGGTTTCTAAGTGTTGGTAAGTCTACTTTGTAAGCATACTTCACTTCAACTTCTTTTCTAATTTCAGAAACTTTCTGAGAAGATGGCTCCCATCTTTGTGCATAAGAAGAGGTAGCAATACCCGCTAAAGCACAAACCAGTAAAATTCTTTTTTTCATAATAGCCAATTAATATTTTTAAATATTCTAAACAAATATAACTTGAATGGAAAATTACAAAAAAAATGGCTAACATTTAATATATCAGCCATTTTTAACATTTTGATTATTTTTTCAGGTTTTTAATCCCCATTTCATACAAGGCAAAAGAAATCAGATCTGCATTTTCTCCGATTACCTGTTCTGTAGATCTTCCGGCTCCGTGACCTGCGTTTTTCTCAATTCTTAGTAAAATCGGGTTGTTACAAGCCTGTTTTTCCTGTAATTCTGCACCAAATTTAAAAGAATGCGCCGGAACTACTCTGTCGTCGTGATCACTGGTGATAATCATGGTTGATGGATAGCACGTTCCCGCTTTTACATTATGAACCGGAGAATAAGATTTTAAATAGTCAAACATTTCTTTGTTGTCTTCCGCAGTTCCGTAATCGTAAGACCAGCCTGCTCCTGCGGTGAATTTATTATACCTCAACATATCCAGAACACCTACTCCGGGAAACGCTACTTTAGCTAAATCAGGACGCATCGTCATGGTAGCTCCTACCAGCAAACCACCATTTGATCTTCCTGAAAGTGCCATAAACTGTTTGGAAGTATAGCCTTTGCTCTGTAAATATTCTCCTGCCGCAATGAAATCTTCAAAAACATTTTTCTTCTGCATCTTCGTTCCTGCATCATGCCATTTTTTACCGTATTCTCCGCCACCGCGAATGTTCGGAACGGCATAGATTCCGCCGTTTTCCATCCAGATTGCATTTACAACAGAGAAAGCGGGCTGTAAGCTGATGTTGAATCCACCGTAAGAATAAAGGATCGTAGGATTTTTACCGTTAAGTTTTGTTCCTTTTTTGTAATTGATCATCATCGGAATTTTAGTTCCGTCTTTTGAAGTGTAGAAAACCTGTTCTGAAACATAATCTTCCGGATTGAATTTCACTTTTGGCTTCTGATACACTTCTGATTTTCCTGAATCAGCGTTAAATTTATACGTTGTTCCGGGAGTAATGTAATTGGTAAATGAAAAATACAGCTCTTTTTCTGTTTCCTTGCCTCCAAATCCGGAAACATTTCCTTTTCCGGGAAGGGAAATTTCACGAATCAGTTTTCCGGTTCTGTCATATTGTTTTACCTGATCAATGGCATCAATCATGTAAGTTGCGAAGAAATATCCTCCTCCTGTTGTAATTCCTAAAACATTTTCGGTCTGAGGAATAACATCTTTCCATGTTTCAGGAGCCGGATTTTTGATGGAAGTTTTTACCAGACGCATATTCGGAGCATCTTTATCCGTAAAAATATAAAGATCATCGCCCTGAGTATCAACAATGCTTACATTGATATCAAAACCTTTATTAATCTGAACAAAATCGCCGCCGTTTTTCATATCTTTAATATACAGTTCATTTCCGTTGGTTGCGTTGGCTGCGGAAATAATCAGATATCTTTGATCTTCGGAAACTCCCGCTCCTAAATATCTTCTTGGTGTTTTTTCTCCGCCAAAAATCAACTGATCATCGGATTGTTTGGTTCCCAGTTTATGAAAATACACTTTGTGTTTATCCGTCATTCCGGAAAGTACGGTTCCTTCTTTTGGTTTGTCGTAACTGGAATAATAGAAGCCTTCATCACCCTGCCATGAAATTCCGCTGAATTTTACATCAACCAAAGTTTCATCAATCTGTTTTTTTGTTACAGCATCGATGATGATGATTTTGTTCCAATCGCTTCCTCCTTCCGAAATAGAATACGCAGCCAGATTTCCTTTTTTGTTGAAAGAAAGCTGTGAAAGTGAAGTGGTTCCTTTTTCTGAAAATTTATTAGGATCCAGAAAAACTTCGGTTGCTTTTGTTTTGTTATTGGTTCTGTATAAAACCGACTGCGCCTGCAATCCGTCATTTTTATAATAATACGTATATTCTCCTTCTTTGAAAGGTGCCGAAATTTTTTCATAATTCCAGATGTCTCTCAACTGGTTTTTAATTTCATCTCTGAAGGAAATTTTCGAAAGGTAATCCTGACTGTGTTTTACCTCATCATCTACCCACTTTCTGGTGGCTTCCGAATCGTTCTCCAAATCACGGAAGGGATCTGCAACGGCAGTTCCGAAATACGTATCGGTTTGGTTTCCTTTTAATGCTTTTGGATAATTCATTTTTTGTGAATAAAATGTTGCCGAAAAAAGAACTCCGGCTGTTAATAAAATGGGTGTGATTTTCATATTAAGCTATTTTGCCAAAAATAAGGAATCTGTTTTAAATAAAAAAAGCTGTCCTAAAACAGCCTTAATTTTTAATTGAAATTTCTCAGATAAAATTCATTTAGCTTCCAGTTTAATTCCTGTGGACCTCCGTTCCAGTAGTAAATGGCGTCATCAACCTTAATCTGATAAAGGTTGAATTTCTGTTCTGTGGAAACGATTTTGTCTGCTTTTTTTAACTGATTGGTAACATCAATAAGGTATTTCTTCATTTCTCCTGCACCTATTTTTTTAATATCCCCGATATTAAGCATCAGATTATGAGAAGGCACTTTAAAACTTGCTTCGTATGTAACTTCAGAGAATCCGTTTCCTTTAAATCTTTCATCATTTACGGTTTTAATTTCTTTTATCCTGTATTTCGCCTCGGCAAAATTCTGCATTAAAGCGCTGAAATAATTTTTAATTTCAACGGAGCACGCAGATGCCACATTTACAGAAAGACCGGAAAGAAAAAGTTGGGTATAATCATCAATCTTTTCGTTGTAGGTGTCTTTAAGTTTCATTTTGTGGGTACTTTCTTTTCCCAGAAAATTAATAAGATAACTGTTGAGTTCTTTTACAGATTCATCATCATATTTTACAAAAGAATTAAAATAAAGATTAAAAACATTTTCAGGCTTTAGAATATTTTGGGATTTTAAGCTTTGAAAGCAAAAGAGAAGTATTGCCAGAAAGGCAATGTGAAGTTTTTTCATAAGTACGGTACATTTTTCAATTTTAGTGTATAAAAAAACTCCTGAATGATCAAGAGTTGATGTAAAAGTACATTAATTATACCATGAAACCCTTTTTTTCCTAAATTATTTTTAAACAAGCATTTACAAAACAACATAATCAATTGATTTAAAAATATTTAAACACTGCATAATTTAAACAATGAATTAAGCTCAAAATAAAAGTCTCCGAAATACTCCGGAGACTTACAAAAGATTTTATGGTAAAGATTTTATAAACTTTCTTCTTCGCCTTTCATTTTTTCGGCGTTTTCTGCCATGATAACGGCATCGATCATCTCAGAAATATCTCCGTTCATGTATGCATCTAAGTTATACATGGATTTGTTGATTCTGTGATCGGTAACTCTTCCCTGAGGATAATTGTATGTTTTGATCTTTGCAGAACGGTCTCCCGTAGAAACCATTGTCTTTCTCTGTGCTGCAATATCTCCCTGAACTTCCTGCAATTTGATGTCGTACAATTTTGCACGAAGCATTTCCATCGCCAGTTCACGGTTGGCTAACTGCGAACGAGCCTGCTGACAAACCACCACCAATCCTGAAGGTTTGTGCGTAAGCTGAACTTTGGTTTCCACCTTGTTAACGTTCTGCCCTCCTGCTCCACCGGAACGTGAAGTCTGCATTTCGATATCTGCCGGATTAATTTCCACATCCACTTCTTCAGCTTCCGGAAGAACTGCAATGGTAATCGCAGAAGTGTGAACTCGTCCCTGAGATTCTGTTTCAGGAACACGCTGTACACGGTGAACTCCGGATTCGAATTTCATGATTCCGTACACACCTTCACCTTCCACTTTCATGATGAGTTCTTTATATCCTTTAGCCGCTTCGTTGGAATCTGTAACCTCATGTCTCCATCCTTTCGTCTTGAAGTACATGGAATACATTCTGTAAATATCTTCCACGAAAATGGCTGCTTCATCACCTCCAGTTCCGGCACGAAGTTCCACGATAACGTTTTTGTCATCAGCAGGATCTTTAGGAATTAATAAAACTTTTAATTCTTCTTCCAGTCCCGGAATTTTTTCCAGTGCTTCGTTTTTTTCAATTTTTGCCAGTTCCACGAAATCTTTATCAGATCCGTCGGCAATAATTTCGTCGGATTCTTCAATCGTATCCAACGCTCCTTTATATTGATCGTAAACTTTTACAATTTTCCCCAAATCGCTATATTCTTTGTTCAAAGAAGAATATCTTTTTTGGTCTGAAATAACATCAGGCTGTATAATAAGGTCTGCCACCTCATTATATCTCTGTTTTATAGCTTCTAATTTTGGAATTAATGATTTAGACATTATGAAAATTTTGTGGGTGCAAAGATACGGATTATTAATTCAATTTTAAAACTAATAGTTTGTCATCCTGAATGAAGCATATGCATATTGAAGAATCTTTTTTTAACTCAATGTTTGCAACAGTTTTTGAATTAACCGCTTTTTTAAGCGCAAAGTTCGCAGGGTTTTTCTTTTAAATGTTTGTAATTATTTTCGGTCGCAAGGGCGTTTCACTCAGCAAGTGATAAGAACGCTTAAATGATTCTTTATGAATGATACCTTTTTTAAGTTAAAATGTCTCAAAATGATTTCAAAAATATAATTCTGCTATCATTTGCTGAGTGAAACGCCTTTGCGAGCGGATTTTTTTCAATGCTGGTTCCATTATCATTGCGAACCCTGCGTTAAAAACAACATGTAATTGTAATGATTGAACACCAAAATTTAAAAGTTCAAATAATATTATTAATGGTTCAATTTTTAGCGCAATGTTCGCAGGGTTTTTCTTTTAAAATGATTGCAATTGCTTTTCGGTCGCAACGGCGTTTCACTCAGCGAATGATAAAAATGTTATAAATGATTTCTTACGTAATAACTTCTTGAAATTAAAGTACCTCAAATGATTTCAAAAATATAATTCTGCTACCACTTGCTGAGTGAAACGCCCTTGCGAACATTTTTTTTCAAAGCTAATTCAATTATCCTTGCGAACTCTGCGTTAAAAACAATACGTAATTGTAATGATTTCTTACGTAATAACTTCTTGAAATTAAAGTCCCTCAAATGATTTCAAAAATATAATTCTGCTACCACTTGTTGAGTGAAACGCCCTTGCGAGCGGATTTTTTTCAATGCTGGTTCCATTATCCTTGCGAACTCTGCGTTAAAAACAACATGTAATTGTAATGATTGAACACCAAAATTTAAAAGTTCAAATAATATTCTTAATGGTTCAATTTTTAGCGCAATGTTCGCAGGGTTTTTCTTTTAAAATGATTGCAATTGCTTTTCGGTCGCAACGGCGTTTCACTCAGCGAATGATAAAAATGTTATAAATGATTTCTTAACGTAATAACTTCTTGAAATTAAAGTGCCTCAAATGATTTTAAAAATATAATTCTGCTATCATTTGCTGAGTGAAACGCCCTTGCGAACGGATTCTTTTCAAAGCTAGTCTAATTATCCTTGCGAACTCTGCGTTAAAAACAATTTTTGACTGTTTTACGATTAATGTAAATTAGCGTGATAATTTCTTATCAATTAAATACAAAACAATTCCCACCGCAACAATTCCTAAGCCGATGATGCTTTCTTTAGGATTATGAATCAACGTGAAATAAAGAATGTAGATGCTGAATAACAAAAAAACCGTCGGAAAAATATAAAAAAGATTGGATTTAAATATTTTCCGATCTTCCTTTTTTATAAAATACACCGTTGAAATTGCCAGACTGGCAAATAACTGCAGAATAAAAGCGGTATAAACAAAAATCTCTTTAAAACTTCCCGTTAAAATAATCAACGTTGCAATCACGGCATGGGCAAAAATCGCACGGACAGGAATTCCTTTTTTATTGCCGACCGATAGAGATTTCCAGAGTCTGTTTTCTTTTGCAAAAGCCTGCGTCAAACGGGAACCTACCCACAAATAACCGCTGATTGTAGCGACTAACTGTAAAGCAATAAAAATATTAACTATTTTACCGAAAGTATTTCCCAGCATATTATTGGCAGCTTCCCCCATCACATCTTCTTTTCCCGCCAATTGATTTACCGGAGCGTGTTTCAGCATGATAAAATTAACCAAGAGATAACAAACGGTTACGAAAACAGTTCCTACAATGAGTGATTTTGGTAGGTTTTTCTGAACATCTTTTATTTCTCCGGCAATGTAGGAAGCAGAATTCCAACCGGTGTAAGAATACGTTACAAAAACCAAAGACGTTGCAAAAGCCGGAAGCATGATTTCCTTTTGCCATGAATCATCTAATTTCAGGCTGTTCCCAATTGTTTCTGAGTCTGAAATTCCGATTCCTATGATAATGAGAACAATGATGAACGCAATTTTTATCAATGTAAAAAAATTATGAAATCTGCTTGAAGCCTGTAAGCTGAATGACAAAAAAACGGAAACCAGAAAGATAATTCCGATGGCAAAGCTGTTTCCAAAAGAAACATCGAAAGCAGAAAGGTATTTCGACATCGCCAAAGCTGCCAATGCAACGGGAGATGAAAAACCGATGATGAGGGAAATCCAGCTCACGAGATAGCCTAAAAGCGGGTGATAGGTTTCTTTCAGATAAATAAAATCTCCGCCGTTCCCTTTGAAATGCGACCCTAATTCGGCATAGCAAAAGGCTCCGAACAAAGCAAGAATTCCTCCAATGAAACAAAGGAGGAATATGCTGTAAGCATTCGTAATGTCGGTAAGCTGAAAACCGAGTGTCGTAAAAATTCCGGTTCCGATCATATTCGAAACAACAATTGCCACTGCGGTTTTCCAGCCGATCTGATGTGAAGTTGAATTCATTAATTAAAATGTAAAATTAAGCTTTCCGAAGAAGTAATTTCCGAGAGTTCCCATCTGCACCGGAGCATATTTGAAAACCCCAAAATACGAATTTTCATAAATCTGCAGATCCGGAAAGACATCAAATACATTATTGGCTCCGACGGTTAAGTTAATATTTTTTGTGAAATCATATCCTACACTCACATCGGTGACTATTTTGGGATTAAATTCCTGAACTCCTCCAAACGGATATCCGTCGCGGATTACTTTCCCGAAGTAAGTATTTCTCACCAGAAAATTAAATTTTCCGACTCCGTAATTCAGTCCTAAAGAAGCTTTGGTTTTGGGAGACAGACTTTCGATGATATTGATCTGATCCGGTCCGAAAAATTCATTCTGCGGTGTCTGAAGATTAGCCGGGAAATGAAAATCTGTAATTTTTGTTTCGGTATAATTTCCGGCAAGATTGATATTTAAATTTCCTCCTCCTATTTTCCAGTCGTAGGCAACTACCAGATCTACTCCTTTGGTTTCCGTATCAACGGCATTGGCAAAAAATCTTCCGCTTTCCACACCATAAACCGCCAGTCGATCGTCTGTAATATTACTTGTAATCACAATTCGGTCTTTTACTTTAATTAAATATCCGTCTAAAGTGATTGACAGCTTATTGATCGGCTTTAAAGTAAATCCAACGCTTCCGTTCACCGAAGTTTCCTGTTTTAATCTGTCGAAGCCAAGTGCTTTTGCA
The DNA here is from genome assembly GCF_014218905.1 of Chryseobacterium sp. C3. Taxonomy (NCBI): domain Bacteria; kingdom Pseudomonadati; phylum Bacteroidota; class Flavobacteriia; order Flavobacteriales; family Weeksellaceae; genus Chryseobacterium; species Chryseobacterium sp. C3. Next base: position 183,076 of record NZ_JACLCU010000006.1, read on the forward strand.
GCTTCGCTGTCGTTGTTAAAAATTCCTTTGGTAACAATTGAATTTCCTGTAGTGGAAATATCTGCATAAGAATTATTAAAATACTGCTGCTGAAGAGACGGCGCTCTGAAGCCGGTTCCCACCGCAGCACGGATTGAATAATTTTTTGCGAATTCGTACCTCACTGCTAATTTTCCGTTCATTGTACTTCCAAAATCTGAATAATTCTCGAACCTTCCGGCAAGGTCTACATTTAATTTTTTATCCAGATCATAAGAAACATCGGCATAAACCGCTGTAGAATGTCTGGATTTTGAAAGTGCATTCTGTGGTGAAAATCCAATAAACGACTGCGCTCCTCCTGCTCCGGAGATATTATCCGGATTGGTAGTCGCCGTCACAGGATTTCCGAAAACATCATATCTCATATAGGAAGTCTGATCTCCTGCTTTGATGTCGTACTGCTCAAACCTGAATTCTCCACCGAATGCGATATTGAAGTTCCTGATGTTTTTTGAAACATCAAGATTAATTGTATTCTGAAGAAAACTGTGTGCTCCCGCATAAAAATCTGTTGGTGACTTGGCTCCTAAAGATGCATTGACGGTGTTGCTTACATCATAATTGAATGTATTGCTTCCGAATGTATTGCTAAAATCAAAAAACCAGTCATTTTTATTATATTTTGCTCCGATTGCATAGGAAATGTCATAGATTTTCGAGCCTAAAGTCGGCTGAAAACCGTTCGGATAAATAGAATAGACATTGTTTGAAGTTTCACTCGGCAATCTTCTGAAACCGTAACCCTGTCCTTCTTTGATACTGAAACCTCCAAAGGAATATATTTTAAACTGATCGTTCAAAGGATATTCGGAATTGAAAAATAACTGTGCCTGCTTTATTTTTGCATCACCGATCTGGAAGTTAAAATCGTCCCGGGTTAAACCATTGGCAAGAATTTTCTGATCATCTAACGCTTTTGCAGCATCAAAATCCGGAGCAAAATCATACGCGAAATTATCACCGTAAATATCAAGATTATGATTCTGCGTTCTTGTTGTTTTTCCTCTTTGGTTTAATTGCAGGGATAAACTGATATAGCCGTCTTTTTTCCCTAAAGAAGTTCCGTAGTTGGCTGCTGCCTGATAGGTTTCGCCATCATTTCTTCCGGAAATTCCGTAATTAAGGCTGGCTGTTCCGCCAAGATTCTTTTTGAGGATAATATTAATAACTCCTGCAATGGCATCGGAGCCGTATTGTGCTGCTGCACCATCTCTCAGAACTTCAATTCTGTCGATGGCGATTACCGGAATGGTGCTTAAGTCTGTTCCTACAGAGCCGTTTCCGACTGTATTCTGATAATTAACTAAAGAAGTAGTATGTCTTCTTTTTCCGTTAACGAGAACCAGAACCTGATCAGGTCCCATTCCTCTCAAAGTAACAGGATCGATATGTTCTGTACCGTCTGAAGCCGACTGCCGGACTGAGTTGAAAGACGGGATAACATAATTCAGTAAATCCTGAACGGTAATTTGCGGTGAAGACTGCTGTATTTTTTCGATGTTGATGATGTCTACCGGAACCGGTGTTTCCAGTTTTGTGCGTTTTGCATTTCGGTTTCCTACAATTACGACATCTTCTATCTGCTGTTCTTTTTCCTGTGCCGATAAAAATCCTATTGCTAAAAGGAGTACGCTTACGCTGAGTTTTTTCATTCTATTCAGTGCTTTAAAAAAATTAATTTAAAATGGTTTGCCGAAACAAACATAAAGACCTTCAAGAAGCTGGAATTCATACGGAATACAGAATCACTTATCTTCCCCCAATCGGGTTGGAATTAGCACCTTTTCATCAGAAAATGTCGGTTGCTAAGGTTTCTCAGGGCCAAATCCCTCCACCTTTCTTGATAAATCTACTGCAAAAGTAGACTAATAATTTTTAATCTGCAAACCAATTTAGAATTTGAATTTTTCAGAGCTGCCAAAATTGTGAATAAGATGTGGATAACGCGTGAATTATGTATTAGGAACATATTAATTTCATGTTGGTATGCAAAAATTAATTGTAGATAAACAATTTTTCAATTGTGAGTAAAATATGAATAACCTATTGGTAAAGTATGAATATGATATGGAAAACCTTCTATTTTAGTGTGGAAAAAATTGTGAATAAAGTATTGAAAAGCCGTTAGTATCGTATTAACAAACTCTGTTTTCACTGCGGATAAAATATGAATAAACAAAAAAAGAGACCGCTTTCGCGATCTCTCCATATAAACTTTTGAAGTTATCCACAGGTTATTTCACAATCATTTTCTGGATTGAAACTCCCGTATCTGATTTTAAATGAACCAAATACGTTCCTGCAGGATAATTTGTTTTTAATTCGTACGTTCCGTTTTCATTATTCAATTTAAATGAATCCATTTTTTTACCGCTCATATCGTAGATAAAGACTTCCCCATTCTTCGCTTTGTGGTAAATTAATTTAGCCACACCATTTTTCACAGGGTTATCCGCAATCTGTAAAGAAAGCTTATTTTCGGCATTCATGTCTGTTGTGGATAAAATTCCCACATAATTACCGAAAATTCTGAATTCTCCCGGCTGAAGAGTAATCGGAGCCGTTGTAGAAGTTACATTAGAAACAGAGTTATCCATTAGATTCTGCCACTGACCTACATACGGAAAATACGGAACCACACTTTGAGCTGCCGTTGTGTAATTTGCTAACACCACTACATTTTTCACTCCGTTCGTAATTGCGTTGTCGTAAACGTAAATTCTCGTAATTAATCCATTCGGATCGTTTGCCAGATTATTGGATTCTACAGTATATGTTTTTGACTTGAAAACCGGATAGATATTTCTGAAATTGATAATCTTCGCCCAGGTATCATAAACCGCTTTTCTGTTCACATCTGTATCATATCCTAAAGTAAATGCAATCGGCTTTTCATCGGTTCTGCAACCGTTATTAATGGTTCCGTTTGTACATCTGTTGATACTGAATTCGTATCCAAGTTCTCCGAACTGCCAGATCATTTTCGGACCGGGAATAGTGAAGAACGTCGCTCCGAAAGCTTTCATTCTGTCTAAAGCTGTATTAAGGTTTTTAACATCATAGCTTCCGTTTACCGCACCATAAGCAAGATTTTTAAACATTAATCTTTCTTCATCATGACTTTCTCCGTAACCTACCGCTCTCATTTCAGAGAATCCATGCAGCGTATGATTCATTCTGTCGAAATTACTGTTTTCTTTATAGCCCATTGTATTCTGGTTATAAGATCCGTTCTGGTTATTCCACATCATTACTCCTTTTCCTTCTGCAACTCTGTAGTTTGCCCACTGCTGCTCTTCGGCATCAGTTCCCAAATGTTCAAAAATCATGTAAGAATTCGGATCAAGAGCCCATTGTTTGTCTGCATAGTATTTCAGGATATCTACTCTGTCCTGCTGATAAGCGTTTGTACAGGTTTCGTCGTTTTCAGAACAGCTTTGCGTGAACCCTTTGGTTAAATCCCAACGGAAACCATCTACATGATATTCCGTTAACCATTGCTGAAGGCATCTTTCAACGTAATATTTCGTTGAAGTACTTGTATGGTTAAAATCATTGAATACATTATAAGAATGTTTAGGAACCTGATTGAAGTAAGGATTATTGGCAGCAATATCTCCGTAACCATCTCCATCCGGATCAACATTCCAAAGTCTTGCGAGCGGAGAACGACCTGTTGCATGATTGAAGGCAATATCCAGAATTACAGCAATTCCGTTCTGGTGACACAAATCTACAAATTCTTTGAATTTTTCCGGTGTTCCGTACGCTTTGTCTAATGCATAATGGAAAGACGTGTTGTATCCCCAAGAAAGATTTCCTTCGAATTCCATGATAGGAAGCAATTCGATCGCATTAATATTCAGATTTTTCAGGTATGAAATCTTACTAATTAAAGACTGCCAGTTTTTTTCCTGCGTAAAGTCTCTTAACAACAATTCATACACGACAAGATTTTCTTTTGCCGGACGCTGAAAATTCGTAATCTGCCAGTTATATGGAGTCTGCCCTGTTTTAAACATAGAAACCTCAAAGCCTTGTCCGGCAGGAAACGCCGGTAAATTCGGATAAGTCGTAGAAGAAATGTACTGATCGTCATAAGAAGAAAGAATCTGTGGAGAGTAAGGATCTGCCACTTTTCTTAAATCATTGATTCTGTACTGGAAAGTATACAATTGCTGAGGTGTTAATCCGCTTAGTTCAATCCAGTATAAATCCGGATTCGCAGTATCTCTTTTCATTAAATAAGCATCGTTCACCGCCCAGTTATTAAAACTTCCGATCACATGAACGAAATTTTTAGACGGAGCATACAAAGCCAGCCCCACTTTTGTGTTATCTGTAGGATGATAATTAATCCCTTGTCTTATCCATGATGGAATCGCCTCAGAAACCACATTTCTTGGAACCTGAAGAATAAAGGTAGAACTCTTTGAATTCCCTCCCTGCGTTGCGATCAATTCCATATTGGCATCACCAGTTACCGTGTAATTGTAAGAATAAGAAGTTGAAGCCGTAGAAGTCGAATTTACAACAGTCCCATTAGCTTTAAGCTGAAAAGTTGCATTCACATTGGTGGTAGCCGTGATGTTAATGGAATTTCCCGTCGGAACAGACGTTAAGCTGTTTGCAGCAGGATTTGTCATCGTTAAATTCAGAATTCCTACGTTGACAAAAATATCCGGAGTTGTCTGATGCGCACCGGTTTTATCTTTCAGCAAAAAACCAAATCTTCCGATCCCTGTTCTTGCATAAAAAGTTGTGGGCGTAAAAGATAATGAATAAGTGTCTGTCGCAGCATTATAACTTAATCGATTAATTTCACTGGAATTATTCCAGCTTCCGTTCGTAGGGCAGTCCTGACTATTCTGATAGTTCGTATCTAAAGACCAAGTCCAGATATAAATGGCATTGTTTGAAACTCCCCATGCCGTTTCGTCAATCTGATTTCCGGGCACGGTTAATGTTATTGCATCCGTTTCATTAAACGGATTAGGGGTAATTGTATAGCTTATCTGACCAAAGACATTGGCTAAGATAAACAACAATATACCGGAATAGAATTTTTTCATATAATTCATCCTTTTAAGGTTAATTCAATACTAAAGTAATTTATTTTTCGAATAAAAAATCAACTTTTGTTGAAAAACAAAACTTTGCACTTATTAAATAATATGCTTTGAATAACACTTAACTGTTTGAATGATAGAAATAAAAAAAACCGCTTAAAGAATAAGCGGTTTATATATGTTGTTTTGCTTTGATATTGCTTTCTCAGAATTCAGGTGAGAAAACAATGACAATCAATTAATGATGTCCGTGCCCGTGACTATCGTGCAAGAAAGGTCCGTTTCCTTTAGGATTGCTGTAGATTACTTCTACTCCTTCCTGCTCGTTTAGCTGCTTGCTTCTGATATCTTCCGGATTGAAAGGTTTAATTTTTCCGAAATATTCTTTCAAACCTTCTGTCAACCACATTGGAATTACCAACCCGAAGAACATAAAGATACACCAAAATCCTACAAGGAACATTGTAATGAAGAAAATTGTCCAAAGGAATTGGTAAAACGGCCAAAATGCTGATAAAATCGTTATCATTTTCTTAAAGATTTTAGGCAAAAATAGGACTTTTTATTTTTTTATACAAAAGATATACGTCCTATTTTATTATTTATTTTGATTTTAAACTATTATACCTTTACTTCACGCTGCTAATTTGACTATTTAAAACTAATTGAGCAATATCTTTTGTAATCTGTGTTGGGGAATGGCAGTCGCAATTGCTGAATCCTAATACATATATATCTGCATCGGGAATATATACTCCCATAGATTTGAATCCGAAAATACTGCCTCCATGCTCTCTTGTAGGAGTTCCGTTGATCTCTTTTAAATGCCATCCATATCCATAGGTAAACTCTTCTCCGCTGTTTAGTTTATTTTTTGTATAAAGTTTTTTAGTATGTATTTCATCAAGAATAGTATATCGATTAATAGCATCTTGCCATTTCAGCATATCTTCAACGGTTGACATTAAAGATCCGGAAGCGAATGGAACACTGTAGTTGATAATTGTCTTGTTTACAAACCCATCTTTCTTTTCATGATATCCATAAGCTCTGTTTTTGATTATCTTTCTGTCTGTAGCATAAAAAGAGTTGTTCATCCCAATTTTTTCAAAAATATTTTTCTTCACGAAATCTTCATATGTTTCTCCGGAAACTAACTCAATTAAATATCCAAGCAATACATAACCGGAATTATTATAATCAAACTTTTCTCCGGGACTAAAATCAACAGGTTCATTTTTAAAAAAATCAATCATCATTTTGGGAGTCATTTCCTTTTGTGCGATTTCTGAGATTGATTTCATTTTCGTAAAATCTTTGACTCCAGAAGTATGGGTAAGCAAATGATGAATGGTGATAGACTTTCCATTCGGATAATCGGGAATATACTTAGAAATAGGATCTTTTATATTTAATTTATCTTTGGATTCTAAAAGTAAAATAGAAAAAGCTGTAAATTGCTTGGTCATAGAACCTATCTGGAATACATTTTGGACAGTCATATCCGTATTCAGTTCCAAATTAGACTTACCAAATGCTTTCTCATAGATAATTTTTCCTTTTTTAGAAACAAGGAAAACACCACCGGGAGCATCTGAATCTTTAAACTCTTTTTGTATCAAACTGTCAATCTTAGCATCCGTCTGAGCAAAAGATATACTGAAAACAGTTGTACTAAATATAAATGTAAGTAAAAAATTTTTCATAATACTATTTTGTATTGCAAAGATAACTTTAAATAAAGTACCATGCAATACAAAGTAGTAATTATTTATAAACTAATTTTAGTGCGCAAGATCTGCAAAGAAATCATTTCCTTTATCATCCGTAATGATGAACGCCGGGAAATCTTTTACTTCAATTTTTCTTACGGCTTCCATTCCTAATTCCGGAAAATCTACCACCTCAACAGAAAGAATATTATCTTTCGCTAAAATAGCAGCCGGTCCTCCGATGGAACCTAAATAAAAACCTCCGTATTTGTTGCAGGCATTGGTAACGTCTTTTGTTCTGTTTCCTTTTGCCAGCATAATCATACTTCCGCCATGGCTCTGGAATTCATTTACATAAACATCCATTCTTCCCGCCGTCGTTGGTCCGAAACTTCCTGAAGCCATTCCTTCCGGAGTTTTTGCAGGTCCTGCATAATAAATCGGGTGATTTTTGAAATATTCAGGCATTGGCTGTCCTGCATCCAGTAATTCTTTGATCTTTGCGTGGGCAATATCTCTGGCTACAATTAAAGTACCGTTCAGCTTCAGTCTCGTTTTGATCGGATATTTTGAAAGTTCTGCTAAAATATCAGACATCGGCTGATTCAGGTTGATTTCTACTGCTTCTTCCAGATGTGGCGGTGTTGCCGGTAAAAATCTCTTCGGATCCTGCTCCAGTTGTTCTAAGAAAATTCCGTCTTTCGTAATTTTTCCTTTGATATTTCGGTCTGCTGAACAGGAAACTCCCATTCCAACCGGACAGGAAGCGGCGTGACGAGGCAATCTGATAACTCTCACATCGTGTGTTAAATATTTTCCGCCAAACTGTGCTCCGATAGCACTTTCCTGACAGATTTTCTGAACTTTTGCTTCCCACTCCAAGTCTCTGAACGCCTGTCCTGCTTCATTTCCTTCTGTCGGAAGATTGTCGTAATATTTTGCTGATGCTTTTTTAACAGCCGCTAAATTGGCTTCCGCAGAAGTTCCACCAATTACCAAAGCCAAATGATAAGGCGGACAAGCAGCCGTTCCCAAATCTGAAATTTTCTCTTTAATGAATTCTTCCAAAGATTTTTCGTTCAGCAAAGATTTTGTCTTTTGATACAAGAAGGTCTTATTTGCCGAACCTCCTCCTTTTGTTAAAAATAAGAATTCGTAATAATCTCCTTTTTTAGCGTAAATATCAATCTGCGCCGGAAGATTGGAGCCTGAGTTTTTCTCATCAAACATCGTTAAAGGAACCACCTGAGAATATCTTAAATTTCTTTTTTGGTACGTATTGTAGATTCCTTTGCTTAAATATTCTCCATCATCAACGCCTGTGTAAACATTTTCTCCCTTTTTACCCATTACAATTGCTGTTCCGGTATCCTGACACGAAGGTAAAGCTCCTTCCACAGCAACCGCTGCATTCTGTAATAAATTATAAGCCACAAATCGGTCGTTGTCCGTAGCTTCTGGATCATCAATAATTCTTCTCAAGCTTTCGAGATGCGAAGAACGAAGCATGAAAGAAACATCCGCCATTGCTTCTTCCGCCAAAAGCTCAAGCCCTTTCGGATCAATGGTTAAAATTTCTCTGTCTCCTAATGTTTCAACTTTTACATAGTCTGAAGTCAATTTTTTGTATACCGTATCATCCTTTAGAATCGGATACGGATCCTGATATCTGAAATCCATTTTACTTTTTTCTTTGGGTGCAAAAATACGGCTTACTCAAAAAAGCATGAGTAAAATCAGTAACTTAGATTGATATTTATAATGATTATAAATTGCGGGGGTTTTCTTTTCTCATTAACTTTATACGAAGATATTTTAACCACAAAAGACGCAAAAGCTTTTAAACACTTTAGTTATTTTAAGTTTAATAAATAATGCTTTAGAAGAACACATTAGTTTTAAAAATCTTCGATTTTCATTTTGTAAAATTTGATTTTTATAAAATTTAATAAATCTCTGTGCTTTTGGGGTTAAATCAAAACTAAACAAATTTCAATCACATGAATTACAGAATAGAAAAAGACACCATGGGCGAAGTGCAGGTTCCTGCAGATAAGTTTTGGGGAGCCCAAACGGAACGTTCAAGAAATAATTTTAAGATCGGTCCGGAAGGTTCCATGCCACATGAAATCATCGAAGCTTTTGCTTATCTTAAAAAAGCGGCGGCATTTACCAATACAGATTTAGGAGTTCTTCCTGCAGAAAAGAGAGATATGATCGCGAAAGTCTGTGACGAAATTTTAGAAGGAAAACTTAACGATCAGTTTCCTTTGGTCATCTGGCAGACCGGTTCGGGAACACAGTCGAATATGAATGTAAATGAAGTGATTTCCAATAAAGCACACGTTAACAATGGTGGAAATTTAGGTGAAAAATCGGAAATTCATGCGAATGACGATGTGAATAAGTCGCAATCATCCAACGATACTTATCCAACGGCGATGCACATCGCGGCTTATAAAAAAGTGGTGGAAACCACCATTCCGGCTGTCGAAAAATTAAGAGACACTTTAAAAGAAAAATCAGAAGCGTTTAAAGATATTGTAAAAATCGGAAGAACACATTTGATGGACGCAACGCCTTTAACTTTAGGTCAGGAATTTTCAGGGTATGTCGCTCAGTTAAATTACGGTTTAAAAGCATTAAAAAATACGTTACCTCATCTTTCTGAGCTGGCTTTAGGCGGAACTGCGGTGGGAACCGGCTTAAATACCCCTCAAGGTTATAATGTCAAAGTGGCGGAATATATTTCGAAATTTACGAATCTTCCTTTTGTAACCGCAGAAAACAAATTTGAAGCTTTGGCGGCTCATGATGCGATTGTAGAATCTCACGGAGCTTTAAAACAACTTTCGGTTTCTTTATTTAAAATTGCTCAGGATATCCGATTATTAGCTTCCGGACCTCGTTCGGGAATTGGAGAAATTCATATTCCGGAAAATGAGCCGGGATCATCTATTATGCCGGGAAAAGTGAATCCTACCCAAAATGAAGCAATGACAATGGTTTGCGCTCAGGTGTTAGGAAATGACACGACTATTTCTTTTGCAGGAACGCAGGGAAATTATGAACTGAATGTTTTCAAACCTGTAATGGCTTATAATTTTTTACAGTCTGCCCAACTGATTGCCGATGCCTGTATTTCCTTTAACGATCACTGTGCGATCGGAATTGAACCGAACTATGAAAGAATTAAAGAACTGGTTGATAAATCTCTGATGCTGGTAACAGCTTTGAACACGCACATCGGTTATGAAAATGCTGCAAAAATTGCCAAAACCGCCCATAAAAACGGAACCACATTAAAAGAAGAAGCGGTGAATCTGGGACTTTTAACCGCCGAACAATTTGACGAGTGGGTAAAACCTGAAGATATGGTAGGAAGCCTGAAATAAACTAAGAATTAAATTGTTAAATATTGTAAAAAACCGCAGGACAAATTTGTCCTGCGGTTTCCTGTTATATATAAATGTTACGTGTTTTTACCATTTGTAAGCTAGACCTATAACCAGAGCTTTGTCATTTTCAAATTGATTATCATTGAAAAAATTACCGAAATCTTTCTTCACGAAAATGCTGAAATCGCTGTACGAAACGGTAAACTGCGCTCCATAAATGAAAGGATTTACCTGATAATTTCCTCTTTCTCTCTGGCTGATTTCTTCGCCTTTAATAATATTGTTTGTCGACATTCTTACTCCTCCATAAACATTTGCGCCTACTTTAAAGCCTTTCTGATAATCTCTGTACTGGATATCCATTCCTGCACTTTTCAGTTTAGAAAAATTGTACTGCAAACCTAAAGGAACGATGACATAGCCTGTTCGCAATTTGCTTTTGCTTAAATTTTTATCATACGCTGAAAGATAGACATCCGAATTCATGTCTTTAGCAAAAAAACGGTTATTATCAATATTTAAGGTTCTCCATGAAAATCCAAGCCCGGAAATTAATCCCCAATGACTGGTTCTGCTGAACTGATAATTGAATTTCAGCCCAAATTCAAGATTTCCCGCGTATCCTAAATTTTTATCCAGATCATTATCTGCTTTATTATTGGTGAGAATCATGGCTCCGTAAGAAAAATAGGCGGTGAAGTTCTTGGTCGGACGGAATTTCTTTAGAAGTTTTTCTTTAATTTCTTCGTTGGAAGTTACATCAGAATTCAGAAGAGAATATCTTACCTGCTTTTGAATCACAGAATCCATATCAAAACCGAGCTCTTCAATTCGCTGATCAATTTTTTCCGAAAAGCGGTCGGCAACAAGAGCCTTTTGTTTATCAAATTCAGCTTTATCCAGATTCTTAGCCTGAAGAATCAGCAGTTCTGCTTCCATCAGCTTTTTTTCTTCCTGAATAATTGAATCAATTTTTCGGGCATATTCATCTACTTTTTCTTTTACTATCGGGCTTACTTCCGTATCTTCTTTAGGCTGAAGATTTAAGGTAAGATTTTTCTGAGAATAGGCTGTACCGGATAAAAGGCACAATAGTCCCATCATGATCATTTTTTTAATCATAGTATTATTTTTTTTAGTTGTTAAAATTTGAAGTGTTATTTTCCGTTCAGATCAATAGTTGCCACGTTGCTTTCTTTGGTTTTTTCGATAACGTCTTTATGTTCTACCGAGAACAGTAATGTAGAAGGATCAACATATCTTTTTCTTTTCCCCTGAGTTTTTGCAGAATCTGACTTTGCCATGATTTTTTCAGGCTCGATTTTAGAAATAGTGCCGATAATTTCCGGAGCATTTTCTTTTGTTAAAGGCATATGTTTTTGCTCAATCATGATCTGCGACTCTACCGCTTCATTCTTTTTCTCACTCGGAATATTTTCTATAGCAACAGATTCTGTTTGTCTCGGCTTTACAATTTCAGGAGATGGTACTGTTAGTTTCTGCTTTTTATTTTGAATAACCGGCTTTTTAACCTCAGCAACAATTTCAGATTTTTCAGTTTCCTTATTTTCTTTATTAAAAAACAAAACTGCTCCCAAACTGAACGTTAAAACCAGACAAGCCGCCACCAAATACCAATTTATTTTTGTTTTTGAGTTTTTTCGTTCCGACTGGGTTTCAATTTCAGACCACAAATTTCTAGAAGGAGCAATTTCTCTTTCTGAAATCTGCTTTTTGATATGATGTTCTATATTATTTTTAGTAGTGTTCATTTTTCAGTGCTTTTTGTTGTTGAAAGTAAATTTTTCTCATTTTTTCTTTTGCCCGAAACAGTTGTGTCTTACTTACGGCAACAGAAATCTGCAAAGTATCTGCAATTTCCTGATGCGAATAATCTTCGAAAACATAGAGGTTAAAAACCATCCTGTAAGCATCCGGAAGCTGATCCAGAAGTTCCTGCGCATTGAAATCAAAAGCAATATCCTCTTCATAAATTTCTTCCAGATAAGACTGGTTGATGTCGTCCAGATAAAAAACGGTTTTGCGGCTTTTAATAAAGTTCAGACATTCGTTCACCACAATTCTTCTTGCCCAGCCTTCAAAACTTCCGTCATTTCTAAAGGTCTCAATACTTTTAAAAATTTTACAGAACGCTTTAATAACACAGTCTTCTGCCTGATACAAATCGGTAACGTAACTTCTGCCGATGCTCAGAAATTTCTTTACATTCTGATCATAAAAAACTTTCTGCGCTGCCGGTTCCTGCCTTTTGAGACGGCTCAGCAAATCATCTTTTTTATTTCCAAACAGAAGCTTCATAATTATTTGTTTCTATTAGTAAGACAATTAAAAACGGAAAAGGTTACACCGAAGGAAATTATTTTTTGAAATTTATTAAAAAATATCATTTTAAATATTTTTCATATCTTAGGGACTTATTACGAAATACTATAAAACAAAACATTATGAAAAATCTAAAAAAAATCCAAAGAGAAAATTTAAAGCAGGTTTTAGGCGGTCATACCTGTCCTGCGAATACGTATCATATCACATATAACGGATATCATGCGTGCTGTCTTCAGATTCCGAGCGGAAATCCGTGTCTTTCTACAAAATGTCTGGTTCCGATGGAAATGTGCGATTCTGAAGTCAATTAAGACTACATACAAAAATAAAACGGTCAGAAATTTCTCTGACCGTTTTGTATTATAAAAAAATCTAAGTCTAACTTAGCATTCTCTGTGCTTTTTTTACGCCTTCTATCAAAGCATCAATTTCACTGAATGTATTGTACACCGCAAAACTGGCTCTTACGGTTCCTGCAATATTGAAGAAATCCATAATCGGCTGTGTACAATGATGTCCCGTTCTTACAGCAATTCCTAATTTATCCAGAATCATTCCCACATCGGAAGCAATTCCGACACCTTCAAGATTGAAAGAAACCACTCCCGTTCTGTTGGCTTTTTCACCATAAATTTTAATGCCTTCCAAATCCAGAAGCTGTCTCTGCGCATATTCCAGCAAAGCATTTTCATGGTTCTGAATATTTTCCTGCCCTACTTTCAGAATAAAATCTACGGCAGCTCCCAAAGCAATGTTCCCACCTACATTGGGTGTCCCTGCTTCATATTTAAAAGGAAGACCTGCGTAAGTGGTTCCATCAAAAGAACAGGTGGCAATCATTTCTCCGCCTCCGTGAAATGGAGGCAGATCTTCAAGAATTTCCTGTTTTCCGTACAGAATCCCGGTTCCCATTGGAGCATACATTTTGTGTCCTGAGAAAACAAAAAAGTCACAGTCCATTTTCTGAACATCAAGAGTAAAATGAGGCGCAGACTGAGCTCCGTCGATAACGATGTAAGCATTGGTGCTCTTTCTTGTTTTGGCTATGATTTCTTCAATCGGATTGATAATTCCTAAAGCATTGGAAACCTGATTAACGGAAACAACTTTTGTTTTTTCATTTAAAAATTTTTCAAACTGATCGAGTTGAAGAATTCCGTTTTCATCCATAGGAATGACTTTCAGCTTCGCTCCGGTTCTTTCACAAAGCATCTGCCATGGGACAATATTGGAGTGATGTTCCAGATAAGAGATGATAATTTCATCGTCTTTTTTTAATTTTTGGGTTAAAATATAGGCGATCAAATTGATTCCTTCGGTAGTTCCTTTGGTAAAAATTACCTCAAAATCATGTTCAGCATTGATAAATTTCTGGATTTTTCTTCTGGAAAGTTCCATTTCTTCAGTTGCCAACTGACTTAATGTATGAATTCCACGATGAACATTCGCGTTGATTTCCGTATAGTATTTGTTCCAGACCTCCAAAACGGAATCCGGTTTTTGAGAGGTTGCCGCATTATCCAGATAAACCAATGGTTTACCGTTCACTTTCTGATCCAATATAGAAAACTGACTTCTGATTTCCTGAATGTCAAACATTTATTAAATTTTTAATTAAACTGTTCTTATTTAGAACTTTTCAAATTTACGGCTTTTTTTCGGATTGTGGCTGAGAGTTGATTGTTGTTGATTGATAGAAAAATTCGATGTAAAATATTCTTTTTTGCTTTTAACGCTAAGATCGTTGAGAATTTTTATTTTATTAGACATTTTTGGTTCGCAAGGGCGTCTCACTCAGCGAGTGATAGCAATGAAAATGATTTAAATAAATTTTGATTTCTATATTTTTTATTAATTGATGTTTTTAGTTTTACAAAGACGTTTCACTAATAAAAGATTAACCAAGATTTGAACTCATCATATTTATCTTTTAGTCATAAAAAAACCTGCCAAAATTTGACAGGTTTTATATTTTTAAATAAGAAATTCTTATTCTGCTGCTGCTTCTGTAGCTTCAGGAGCTGCTCCTTCTTCAGTTGCAACTTCTTCTTCATCTTCATCATCCATTGCTGCTGCACCTCCTTTCATTGCATTTCTAGACATCTTAACAGCTACTACAACTGCGTTGTCTGGGTGCATGAAAGAGTATCCTTCAGTTTTGATACCTCCAACATAAAGTTTGTTACCAATTCTTAACGGAGTAACATCTACAACGATCTCATCCGGTAAGTTTGCAGGGATTGCCTTTACTTTCAGTTTTCTGAAAGACTGACGAAGAACACCACCAGCTACAACACCTTTAGAACGACCAGTGATTCTTACAGGAACTTCCATGATAACTGGCTTATCATCAGATAACTGATAGAAATCTGCGTGAAGAATTTTGTCTGTAATCGGGTGAAACTGAATATCCTGAAGAACAGCCGGAATTGTTTGACCATCAACCTCAATAGATACCGTGTGTGCTTCAGGAGTGTATACTAACCCTTTGAAAGATTTCTCAGTAGCAGAGAAATTCAAAGGAGCTTCACCTCCGTAAACAACACAAGGAACTAATTCAGCATCACGTAAAGCTTTTGTAGACTTTTTGCCCACGCTTTCTCTTTTTGTACCTTGAATTGTAATAGATTTCATTTATAAAAATTTAAAAAATTGTTTCAAATTAAATTTGCAAACCTCTAAATATCAGTTAAATAACAAACTTACTGCTAATCGACTGATGCTCGTGAACCATCTTCATAACGTCCGCAAATAATGGGGCGCAAGATAGCACTTTTATTTTAGATGACAAATTATTTTTAACAGGAATTGAGTCAGTTACAATAACTTCCAATAATTTTGAGTTCTCAATATTTTCGTAAGCCTTTCCTGAAAGCACTCCGTGCGTTGCCATTGCTCTTACAGATTTCGCCCCTTTCTCCATTAAGATGTCTGCCGCTTTACAAAGTGTTCCGGCGGTATCAATCATGTCATCAATAAGGATAACATTCTTCCCGTCCACATCTCCGATAAGGAACATTTCTTCTACAACGTTTGCTTTTTTTCTTTCCTTATAAGCAATTACTACATCTGCACCCAAGTGACCTGCATAGTTTTTCGCTCTTTTTGCACCTCCCATATCCGGAGAGGCAATCGTAAGATTTTCCAGATTGAGATCTCTGATATAATCTACGAAAATAGTAGAAGCATACAGATGATCTACCGGAATTTCGAAGAATCCCTGAATCTGATCTGCGTGGAGATCCATTGTCATGATTCTTGTAGCTCCTGCTGCCGTTAAAAGGTTTGCCACCAACTTAGCACCGATTGGCGCTCTGGGCTGGTCTTTTCTGTCCTGCCTTGCAAGTCCGAAATATGGAAGCACTACGGTAATACTCTTAGCAGAAGCTCTTTTGGCAGCATCAATCATCAGAAGAAGCTCTAATAAATTGTCTGCCGGCGGAAACGTAGATCCAATCAGGAAAACTCTTCCCCCTCTTACGGATTCGTCTAAAACAGGTTCGAATTCTCCGTCGCTGAATGTCTGAAAGTTGATTTTTCCTAATTCTTTCCCATAATTTTGGGCAATTTTCTCTGCCAAGTCCTTACTCGTCCTTGTAGAAAATAGATAACTTAACTGATCGGCCATTTTTACTTTTTAAAGATTTTGCAAATTTAAAAAAAAACCACAAGAATTGCTCCTGTGGTTTCTAAGTTTTTATTTATCCAATTATTATGGGAATTTTACGCCGGAATAATTATTTGGATTTACCTGTGGTAAGGTAGATTTATATTTAGCATTGATAGCTTTAATAAATTCATTGGCAATAATAGCATAGCCTCTTCCTGTAAGGTGAACCCCATCCAGAGAGAAAGCCCCGCCTGTTACGAATTTTGCTGTATATCTTATTCCATCATACAAAATTCCGGATTGAGAATTAAGCTCTACCATTTTAGCATTTGCATCTACAAATGCAAGTCCTTTAGCATCTGCAATAGACTTAATTGAAGTATTATAGGCAGTCATAGCTGTTGTGACATTTGCCGCTTCAGTTTTTGAAAGCACGTGCTGGTTTTCTAATGGATAAGAAATACCATATACATTAATTGCAGCAGGAGCATTCGGATTCGTAGATCCGATTACCGCTCTGGTCGTAAGAAGGATATAATCTTCTGCAGTTGCCTGTCTCGCCTGTCCGTAGATCTGTCCGAAAGCAGCAGCTGTAGCCGCTCCTAAAGACGGCGTAAGTGCCGCAGTAAGCTGTGCTGATAAATTTGTTAAAGAAACATCTCTGATCAAAACAGGATTTGAGGCAGTAGAAGATAAAAGGTTGATCCTGTCTCCTGCACCAAAGGCTGTAAGCGCCTGTTTAAGCGGACCGTACAAACTTGTGTTAAGTGTATTAAGATTGGCACCTAAAGCAGCCGGAGTTAACGGATTGTAAGGAACCGTTGTAAAGAAAGGAATAGCGGTTACGCTTGGAATATTAGCAATTACTCCTTTCGCACCGTTCGCTGTAAGCGCTGTTACATAAGAATTGATGCTGGACGCTACCACGTTAGGATCAGAAATATCATTAGATCCATACGTTGCGGGATTAATATTTCCTGTCTGAACTACAGCAGGTGTGTATGTTGTAACGCCGCCTGTGGTTGTAGAATTTGTTCCTCCACTGGTTGCGTAGCTTAAAATATCGTTATTTCCGATCCATAGAGAGAAGAAAGTAGGATTTTGAGCTACTGCCGCCGCTACAGGACTTACCCCTGTAGAAAATCTTGCATAAAACGGATTAAGAGATCCATAGCTCGCAATACCCAAATGGAAAGATTTCGCTCCCGGAATCCCTAAATTCTGATAAGGTGCACCTGAAGAAATGTTATCTAACGCCGCTGCAGGAGCAGATGGCACCGGTGTAAGTGACCCATTTACTACACTAAGAACCAGTTTACCTGAAAATCCCGGAAGATTATTAAATCCACCAACGTTATTTGGCATTAAAGGCTGTTTAAAATCTCCTCCTCCTGCAAGTTTCATCTGCATTGCAATCATTGAAGGATAAGATTCATTTTGTCCATCCAAATAAAGAGCTCCGTCTCTATACCCTGAAGTAAGAGAGTTTCCTAAAGATACGTATTTGGAAAAATTGGCTTCTCCGGAAGTTACTACCACATCCTTTACATCAGTATCGAAGTCTGTATCACAACTTACATTTAACAACAACGCTGAAATAGCGAATGTAGAAATTAATATTTTTTTCATAATTCTTGATTAAAAATTAAAATGCGTTATAAGACAAACCTAAACCAAAGTAAAATGCCTGTGCTTTAGCCTGCCCGTAAAGGTTATAAAATGCATTGTTTATATTTCTTGACTTCTGGAAGTTGTAAGCTCCTGAAAGGTCTACTCCTAATTTATTGAGTTTAAATCCAATCCCTCCGGTAATTACATTAGCGTCAAAAGATGGTGTTTCCGGACTGAAGTGTGCGTCGTCATAAGGTGATTCATCATGATAATATCCTAATCTTCCTGCAACTTTATCTGTAATCATATATTGCGTTCCGATTCTGAAAGCTTTAGAATTGTGGAAGTTTTTAGGCGTTACATTTTTGGTAGGATCATCAGCCTGATTTCCTGCCAATGCGTTTTCAAAATCTAATGTAAGTTTATTATACTTCTCCCATCCGTAGTAATTGAAATCTCCGGACACCTGCCATTTCGGTGTTATTTTATAGGTAACCCCAATTGTATATTCATCCACCAAAGGAAGAACAGCCTTAAAATTATCCTGTCCGTTAGC
This sequence comes from Chryseobacterium sp. C3, assembly GCF_014218905.1. NCBI lineage: Bacteria > Pseudomonadati > Bacteroidota > Flavobacteriia > Flavobacteriales > Weeksellaceae > Chryseobacterium > Chryseobacterium sp. C3. Next base: position 201,420 of record NZ_JACLCU010000006.1, read on the forward strand.
GTCTAATCTTACTGAAGAATATAATGCCTTAGAAATATTAAATGTAGCTTTTCCTTTGTCTGCATTCATATAAACCGGAGATCTGTAAGCAATACTTACATCCAGTTTTTCTTCAGGTCTGAAATAGAAACCTAAACCAAAACCGTGTCCTGAAGCCTTATCATCTTTTAGATTTAAATTTCCTCCTAATTGAGTAACTGCTTTCGTCCAGTCTACACTTCCTTTAGCATAGATATAGCTCGCTCCGAAAGAAACCCAAGGTGATAATTTCACAGAAACCATCGGCTGAAAATAAAACGCCTTCAGTTCTATATTCTCTACAATTTCTTTTCCAGCCCAGTTATCCGGCCATTCTACCGTACTTCCGTAAGGCGTTGAAAAATTAAAACCTAAAGAAAGATTATCTAACACTTTGTAAGCTACCGCAGCATAAATAGGAGTTCCCATAGGATTATCCGTAGAATAAGATTCCAAAGTAGTAAGATTCTGATAGGTTACTTTAGAACTTATCCCGAATCCGCCCGCAGCAACACTAAGTTTTGAAGGAATGAAAGACATTCCCGCAGGGTTAAAGAACGTAACACTCGCATCTTCAGCATGTGCACTGGTATGCGCCATTGCCAATTGTTTCACCCCTTGCAGAGAAACTCTGAAGCCTCCTGCATAAGATAATACACCTGCCAATAAAGCTGTTGATATCAATATTTTTTTCATAGACTATTATTATATAATCCAAATATAAAATTATTTTAGATACATCTGTTAATAAATCATAAAATTTTAAACATCAACACAAAAGAAAACTATGTTTAAAATAGCACTTTAAGTAAACTCTTTTGTAAATACATCACAGTTAAACATTTAATCAAAATTAAATCATCCGGATACGATTTTGTTTAGTTTTAAACAAAGCTATTCCCGATAATTTGATTATTTTAGACCTTATAAAGATAAAAATCATAAATTTGCAAATTAAATATATTATATATGAGTTGTGGATGTAAAACATCCGGCGATTCTGCACATTCTTGCGGACCCAAGAAGACCGCGAATGGCTGTGAAAATGTAAATACCTGTGGTAATAGTTATAAATTAAGTGTTTTTGACTGGCTTTCTAACATCAACAATCCCGCACCGAACCGATGTGATTTTGTAGAAGTTAGATTTAAAAATGACAGAAAATCGTTTTATAAAAACGTAAACAATATCCCTTTACATATAGGTAGTGTAGTAACAGTAGAATCGAGTCCCGGACACGATGTAGGTGTGGTAAGTCTCACCGGAGAATTGGTAAAGATTCAGATGAAAAAGAAAAAATGTTCTGAAGAATCAGCACTAAAAATATACAGACAGGCGAATCAGAAAGATCTGGAAGTCTGGCAGGAAGCAAGAAAAAAAGAGGACAGCGTAAAAATAGACGCCCGAAAAATAGCACACAGATTAGGTCTTGAAATGAAGATCACCGATGTGGAATATCAGGGAGACGCCTCTAAAGTCACTTTTTATTATACGGCAGATAACCGTGTAGATTTCAGACAGTTGATTAAAGAATACGCCGGAGCTTTCCGTACAAAAATCGATATGAAACAGATCGGTTTCAGACAGGAAGCCGCAAAAGTAGGCGGAATCGGATCTTGCGGAAGAGAGCTTTGCTGTTCGACTTGGTTAACGGATTTCAGATCTGTAAACACCAATGTGGCAAGATATCAGCAACTTAGTATCAATCCTCAGAAACTTGCCGGGCAATGTGGTAAACTTAAATGTTGTCTTAATTATGAATTAGACAGTTATCTGGATGCTTTAAGCAATTTTCCGTCTTCTTCCACCACTCTGGATACCGAGAAAGGAAGAGCTTTCTGCATTAAAATCGACGTTTTCAAAAAGAAAATGTGGTTTGCTTATGTAGAAAATTCAATTGCATGGTACGATTTCGATATTGATTTAGTTAAAAAACTGATCTCCAAAAACAAACGCGGAGAAAAAACACTTCCACTGGAAGAGCTGAAACAGCCGGAAACGCCTTTTGCAAGCATCGACCTGATTCAGGAGAACAACGTAGACCGTTTCGAAAAGAAAAACAGAGGCAACAGAAATAAAAACCAAAACAGACCGAATAACAACAATCAGAACAGCCAGAATCAGCAGGGTCAGAAGAAAAACAACAACCGACCTGAGAGACAGGAACGTCCTGAAAGAAATGAAAAATCTGTTGAAAAGCCTCAAAGACAGGAAAAACAGCAACAAAATCCAAAAGCCAATTCTAATAATAATCAACCGAGAACGCAAAAGCCTCAACAGCCTAAACCTCAGTTGGAAAAAGTAGATGCTTCTTCTGGTGCTGAAACCGAGAAAAAAACCAACCCGAATAAAAAGAAATTTAAAAAGAAGTTTCCTCCAAAAAAAGATAACAATGCGTAAAATTTTAGGATTATTTACTCTTATTCTTTTCTTTAGCTGTAATTCTTCCTCCGAAGGAGAAGTTTTTATGAATTCTGTTGATAACAAATGGAATAAGAAAAGTGAACAAAAATTTAATCTTGAAATTTCAGATCCTCAAAATCCGAAAAATATTATATTTGTTGTAAGAAATAATAACAATTATCCTTACAGCAATATAAGGTTTATTGTGAATTTCACCGACCTTCAAAGTAAGAAAAAACAGACCGATACATTGAATTATGTATTGGCAAAACCTAACGGAGAATGGCTCGGAACAGGATTCGGAGATACAAAGGAAACTTTGTTTCAATATAAACTGAATTATAAATTTCCCGCAAAAGGAAAATATGAAATCGGTCTTACTCAGGCGATGAGAAACGACAACCTTCCGGGAATTGAAGACATTGGAGTAAAAATAGAAACGGCTAAACCGTAATCATCAATGGAAGTGAACAAACAAAATACTGGGAACAAAGGGAAAACCTTCCCTCTTCCTCCTAAAAAGAAAGACACTGCCTGGAAAAGGTGGGTTAAATTTATCTGGATCGGATTCTTTGCTTTGGTTTTAGGAATTTCAGGGCTATTCTTTGCCGTATCGCAAGGTTTCGTAGGAGAAATGCCGGATGTAAAAGAGCTTGAAAATCCGGATATTTATGTTGCCTCACAAATCTACTCTTCAGACGGAGTTCTTTTGGGTAAATTTGAAAAAGAGAAAACACAGCCTATCATTTATAAAGATCTCCCGCCTTACTTAATCTATGCTTTACAGGCAAAAGAGGACGAACGTTTTAAAGAACACTCAGGAATTGATTTACAATCAGTTGTAAGAGCGGTAGCTTATGGAGGTAAAAGAGGCGGTGGATCCACAATAACCCAACAGCTTGCAAAATTACTTTTCACCGGAAATGCTTCTCAAAACAGAATTGAAAGAGCATTCCAGAAATTAAAAGAATGGGTTGTTGCCGTAAGTCTTGAAAAAAGATATACGAAAGAAGAAATCATAACACTGTATTTCAATAAGTTTGATTTCTTATTTAATGCTAACGGAATTGAAATGGCTTCGAAGATTTATTTTAATAAAAAAACTTCTGAGCTTACTTTACCGGAGGCAGCAACATTTGTTGCCATGCTTGAAAATCCAAGAAAAAATAATCCATACAGAAATCCTGAAAGAGCAAAAACAAGAAGAGATGTTGTTTTGGATCAAATGCTGAAAACAGGATATATCGATCAGGCAACCTTTGATAAAGCTACAGCAACGCCAATTACAGTTGATTTTCATCCTATAAGTAATATTACAGAAGGCTATTCCGCATATTATAAGTTTTATCTGAAAAAAGAAATCGACAAATATCTTGACGATTACGAAAAAGAAACCGGTAAAAAATTAAATCTTTATAAAGACGGTTTAAAAATATATGTAACTCTTGATTCCAGAATGCAGAAATATGCAGAAGATGCAATCAGAGAGCATTTAACGGATCTTCAGAAAAGATTTGACGCCGAACAGAGAGGAAGAAAAAACTGGCCATTTTATTACCTGAATGATAAACAGGTGAATGATCTGATGCTTCAGGCAATGAGAAGAACAGGACGCTACAAACTTCTTAAAGCAGACGGAATGCCGGAAGATTCTATTTTAATGGAATTTAAAAAACCTGTTAAAACCTCAAGATTTACATGGGCTGGAGAAGAAGAAGTAGAAATGTCTCCTTGGGATTCTATCAGATGGCACAAGAAAGTTGCTCAGGCAGGATTGATGTCTGTGATTCCGGGAACTGGAGAAATTAAAGCATGGGTTGGAGGAATCGATTGGCAGCATTTCCAATATGACCACATTAAGCAGGGTAAAAGACAGGTAGGTTCAACATTTAAGCCTTTCGTTTATGCAACTGCGATTATGAAACTAGGTTTAACCCCTTGTTCTACGATATCTAATGCAAGCTTTAACAAAGGAACTTATCACGTTCCGGGAAGAGGCGGAATGCTTACTTTAAAAGATGCATTGGCGCACTCACAAAACCCTGTTGCGCTTCGTCTTGCCGAAATGACGGGAACACAAAGTGTAATTCAGACGGCAAGAGATTTGGGAGTAACAGAAGAAATCTCAACAAGCTTACCAATGGCTTTAGGAGCTTCGGATATTACCATCTACGAAATGGTAGGAGCTTACAGTACGTTTGCTAACTACGGTAACTACAACAAACCGGAAATGATCTGGAGAATTGAAGATGCCAACAGCCGCGTAATTAAGGAAGTAAATGTAGAACCTAAAGAAGTGATGAATCCGCTGTACGCTTATACCATGATTGAACTGATGAAAGGTGTAGCACAATACGGAACGGCTTCCGGAGAACTGGGAAGAAAAGGAATTTCAAAAGATATCGAAATTGCAGGTAAAACAGGAACAACCCAGAACAACTCAGACGGTTGGTTTATGGGAATTGTACCGAAACTGGCAACCGGAGCATGGGTTGGATGGGAAGACAGAGCCACCCACTTCTACGGAACAGGAGAAGGACAGGGAGCTAAAATGGCATTACCGATCTGGGCAATCTACATGAAGAAAGTCTGGGCAGATAAAAGCTTAAAAATTTCTCCGGATGATAAATTCGTGAAACCTTCGGAGTGGAAAGACGGCTGTTCAAATCTTAAAGGATTAGGCGCAGGTTACGGAGATGATGGCGGATTACAGACGCTTGATGAGATCAAAAATCCGAAACCGGCAGATCCAAGCGGACCAAAAACATCCGGTAAAAAAGAAGAAAATGTAAACGAAAACCTAAATACAGGGGAAGATATAGACTTCAATAATAAATAAATTCTTTTTTAGAAATATACAAGACCTTTCAATCATTTGGAAGGTCTTTTCTTTTTAATTAATACCTTTGAATTATGAATCTTGAAAACATACAACAACCCTTTATAAAAAAGTTTCCCGGAGATTTTTCCGGCAATACCCTACAGAGAAATACTCCGAAGGTTTTATTTTCCACTGTTCAGCCGGTTGGTTTTGATCATCCAGAGTTAATTGCTTTTAACGAAAAACTTTCAGAAGAAATCGGACTTGGAGTGCTTGAAGAAAAAGATCTTAATTTTTTGGCAGCAACACATCTTCCCGAAAATATCAAAACCTACTCCACTGCTTATGCAGGACATCAGTTCGGAAACTGGGCTGGACAATTAGGCGACGGAAGAGCCATTCTTGCCGGAGAAATTGAAAACAATTCAGGAAAGAAAAACGAAATACAGTGGAAAGGAGCCGGAGCAACGCCTTATTCCAGACACGCAGATGGAAGAGCCGTATTAAGGTCGTCTGTTCGTGAATATCTGATGAGCGAAGCGATGTTTCATTTAGGAGTTCCTACAACCAGAGCATTGAGTTTAGCATTTACCGGAGAAGACGTCGTAAGAGATATCATGTACAGCGGAAATCCGGAACTGGAAAAAGGAGCTGTGGTCATCAGAATTGCAGAAAGCTTCCTACGTTTCGGTCATTTTGAATTGATGTCTGCCCAACAGGAATACAAAACATTGCAGGAACTTGCAGATTATACCATTCATCATTATTTCAAAGAAATTTCTTCGGAAGGAATTCAGAAGTACAAAGATTTCTTCGAAAATGTTTGCAGGAGAACTGCCGATCTTATGGTAGAATGGTATCGTGTAGGATTTGTTCATGGGGTAATGAACACAGATAATATGTCGATTTTAGGTTTAACGATCGATTACGGACCTTATTCGATGATGGATGAATACGATTTAAATTTCACCCCGAATACCACCGATCTTCCCGGAAGAAGATATGCCTTCGGAAAACAGGGACAGATTTCCCAATGGAACCTATGGCAACTGGCAAACGCACTTCATCCTTTAATTAAAGATGAAAAGTTTCTGGAAGATGTTTTAAATGATTACGGAAGCTATTTCTGGGAATCGCACGACAGAATGCTGTGCAGAAAATTCGGCTTTGATCAGTTACTAACAAGCGATGAAAAATTCTTTACCACATGGCAAAGTCTGATGCAGGATCTTCAATTAGATTATACCTTATTTTTCAACGAACTCGAAAAATATGATGACCAGAAAGATCTCAGACAGCAATTTGAACACGTTTCTTACACATTTTTAAATGATGAGAATCTTTCAAAACTAGAAGATTTTATGAAAGCTTATCAGTCAAGACTAGAAAAAAATATTATTTCAAGAGAAAAATCTTTGGAAATAATGCATAAAACCAACCCTAAATTTATTCTTAGGAATTATCTGCTGTACCAATGTATTGAAGAAATTAATAACGGTAAAACCGATTTGCTTACAAAACTGACCCACGCTTTAGAAAATCCTTATCACACCATTTATCCGGAATTTTCAGCAAAAAGACCTTCAGATTATGATGATGTATCGGGATGTTCAACGCTTTCGTGCAGTTCGTAATTTTAAATAGAAAAACCATTTAAAATGTTAAATTTTTATCAAATAATAATTTTATATGTATATTTGATAAAAATTTTGATCATGAAAAAAACTTTACTTTTATCTTTTTTACTTTTTGGTATTATAATAAATTCACAAACACTTTTATCAGAATCATTTGAAGGAACGACATTCCCTCCAACTGGGTGGACAAGATCAAACACGAATAGCTCAAGACCATGGGATTTTACAAATGTAAATTTCACTTCTGGCTCCGCATTAGAAACAACTTTTAAAATTACAGGTACTAAATCTGCTTGTATAAACTGGATTGCATCATCTAACACCGCCAATCTAACAAGTCCTGCCTTTAGCCTAGCAACGGCCTCAAATCCTGCACTGAAATTTAATGTAAAAGTTGGTTGGTCTTATATGATCAATCAAAATGCCGGTAATTTATTGGTACAAGTTTCTACAAATGGAAGCACTTGGACTACTATTTGGAATGAGGACACAGAGCCGGGGTTTACAGATGATGGGGATGCAGATCCAGATACAGATTTGTACAATACAGTTGCTGTACAAAAAAGTTTATCTTCATATATTGGACAATCAAATGTTCAAATAAGATTTCAGTATACAGGTAACGATGCAGATGCTGTATCAATTGACGATGTACAAGTATTGGCTGCTGTTCTTTCAACTAATGAAGTAGAAACCAAACCTAAAGCTTATCTTTACCCCAACCCCACAAAAGGCGAGATTTTTATCAAGACGGATAAAAAAATAAAACTTTTAAGCGTGTACGATCTTTCTGGAAAACAAATTCTTATTTTAAATCCTGAAAGAGCAGATCTTAGCGATTTGAAAAAAGGCAACTATTTTATTGCTATTGATTTTTTAGATGGAACTTCTGTTGCAAAAAAAATTATAAAAGAATAACATCATAAAATGTAATACACAGAATCCGCCTCACAACAAAATCTGAGGCGGATTTTTAATACGCAAAATTTCCTGTTGTTTTAGAAAAAGAAAAAAGTTATTTTTTCAGACAATCTTCTTTCTCAAATTATAGGATAAGCATACAACCCAAACTCCAATTCTACTTTTTTTCCAGACCACTGAGCATAAATCGCTTAAAACCACTGCTTCAAATAATAGTTTTGCTACACTTCCTTCTTCTGTATAATCCTTCTAATTGGAGACATCTTTTGCGTTTTTTCGCATGATAATATGACAGTTACCTGGGGACAACTTCTTTTGGTGCTCAATGTTCTTAGGTGCATTTTCTCCATTCTTTGTCCCACTGGACAGAAGCAAAAATCTTCTTCAAGTTTGTAATATCTAAAATATTATATTTTGCCTGATAACGATATCTCGATTTTTGTCGAAGATTTTTTTATTTTACAAAACGAAATCATATCCTTCTTTTTCAGCAATTTACAATTCTCTTGACGTACCTAACCTTATATCGACAGTAGTTTATTCTATCTCAGCTATTATTTTAATCTTAAAATTTTTAAAATCCCTGTTATATAAGGACTAAACTCATTGGGCTTCTGATAAATCTTATAATTTGCAATAAATTGATCCTCCACTGAAATTAGTGCATCATGAACGATTTTAGGCTGCTTGTTCTATATAACCACATTTTTTTGATTTTAATTGAATCCGTAAAATTTTGTTTTATGCGCGCGAAAGTAGTATTCTCATCAGTCTTACTGTAAGAACTTTTTGCTTTTAAAAACGTTTACTGAAATTTTTCTCAAAATTATTTTAATATAATTCAGCTCGGCTTTCTTATCGAAATCGATTTCCTGTCTTTGCCTTTAAATTTAACGTGAATTCGGAGAAAAACATGAGGTGCTTAATGTCTAAAATTAATATTTTAGAATTGCACAAATACTAAAACACCTCATGAAAAACAAAGATATGCTTTTTGACGAAAATCTATTGATAAAAATCTTCATCAAAGCTGATGACCTGTGTAAAGAAATTGAAAGCGAAGTGTTTTCAAAAATCTTCGAAGACAAGACAATTTATGGTGGCTATCAGAAGCCTTGCTGTAAAATGAGCGAGAGTGAAATAATGACCCTTGTGATTTATTACCATTACTCAGGATACAAATGTTTTGAATATTTCTACTGTCAGTTTGTCGCCAATGAGTTAAGCTCTTATTTTCCAAAGCTTTTAAGCTATAACCGTTTTACCGAAGTCCTGTCCTGTGTTTCCCTTCCTCTGTTTATTTTTGCCAAAGTCCTGTGTTCCCTTAGTCTGCAAACGGGAATAAGTTTCATTGATTCAAAAAAGATCGTTGTCTGTCATAACCGCCGCATCCATCAGCATAAAGTATTCAAAGGCAGGGCGGCACGGGGCAAGTCCTCTACCGGATGGTTCTATGGTTTTAAAGTCCATCTGGTTATTAATGAAAAAGGGGAAATACTGGATTTTGATCTCTCCCGGAAATGTAGCGGATAATAACCACAGCCTTCTGAAACGCATTTTAGGGAAAGTAAAAGGTCTTTGTTTTGGGGATAAAGGTTACAATACTGCTTTATGGGAAGATTTCTTTCAGCAGGGACTGAAAATTATTACCAAATCAAAAAGCAAAGCCAAAGCAAAGCTGATGCTGCTCAATGAGCGTTATATGCTTCTCAAACGTCCTTTAATAGAAAGTGTGAACGATATTTTTACTTCCGTCTTTGATCTGGAGCATTCCAGACACCGAAATCCAGATAATGCTTTAACCCCTATGATCTCTGCCATATGCGCCTATTGTTTTTATTCGGAAAAACCATCGGTAAATTTCCCGAACTGGATAAATGCATAGATGGCAAGGACAACTAAATATAATTCAATATTTTAGCGTCGAGTTCACGTTAAGTTATAAACAAATATTACATTATCAAACACACTCAACACTCAAATAGTACATAAAACATTTGCCTCAGTTATGAAAACGAATTGTTTTATTTTACTTTTGCAGAAAGTTTTTGCAGGTGTCAAAATTCAAAACAAAATTTATCCATTTTTTCAAATTGCTTTTTCCGTCGACGGGAATTGAACTTATTGTTTTTCTTTTCTTTCTCGTTGCATACGGATATATGGGATCACACATTGCCATTCATCATAAAATTATTTTTGACGGAAGAATTCCTTGGGATGCGTATTTCAGCTTCGATAATAAATCTATTGTGATGACCGGCGGAAGTTTTGAAAGACACCCTCTCTCCTATTATTTTTTCAACTGGATCCGGGAACTGGCTTTACTTTTCTCCAACGGAAAAATGGATGGAAATTTCCGTTTCGCTTTAGCCTGGCTGAGTAATCTTGCCGTAAGTTTAAGCGTTCTTCAGGTGTTTAAATATCTTAAAAACATTATTGGACTTCCATTAATTTTAAGCCTCTTACTAATTCTGTTTTTCGGAGCCTTTTCAACGAATATACTTCTTTCTTTCACTCCGGAAAATTTTACTTACACTTTATTTTTCCTGACTCTCTTTCATCATTATTCAGCTATAAAATTAAAGAAAGAGGAGAAAATTCCGGCTTTAGCGTTAGCTTTTTCAGGAGTTACGATCGGAGGTTTAACGGTAACGAATATTGTAAAAGTATTCATTCCGGTAGCTTTTGAGAAAGGACTTTTTAAGGATTGGAAAAAATTTGGGAATGCGGTTTTCAGAGGACTTTTTACCTGCGTCTGTTTTGTTTTATTATACTTAAACCGAATCGATTTTAAATATCAGAATATATTCAGCAAAACCAATGAACAGTACGAAAAATTCTCCAATGTAAATTCTACTCCTACATGGGATATGATCCTTTCGTACTTTTTCGGGGGAAATATACTTTTTTCAAATTTTCTGATCCGCGATAAGCATAATATGAGCGGTTACCACTACAAAGGGATCATAATGACCGTTTATTCATCATGGATTCCTTATATTTTTATTGTCGTTTTACTCACCTTGATTTGTTGGAGTTATTTTAAAAATTTCAGAAACAAACTCGTTCAGGTTTTAATGATTTCATTCCTGTTTGATGTTATCATTCACTGCGTTATGAGATTCGGACTTCACACTTCATACATCTACGGAGGTCATTTTGTTTTTGTGTATCCACTGTTATTAGGATGGCTATTTCATTACTACAGGCAATCACCAAAAATTCTATCTTTTTTAACGGTAATCTTCGTCATTTTATTTGCTTATATCATCACAAATAATTATTTAAGGATGAATGAATTCTTTTGGTTTTTAAATAAATTTTATTAAAATTTTACTTTTTATTTTGAAAAATTAAAATTCAAAATCAATAAAAAAAAGCTGAGAAATAATTTTTCCCAGCTTTTTACTTTATGCTAAATAATTTTTACTATTTTGCTTCCGCACAGAAAATTCTGTACTGTACTGCAAGTGCAGATTTAAAATATTCTCTCACTTTAGAAAGATCAGAAGCCGCACTTTGTTTTGTGAAATAACTCCCCGCTAAAATTTTATAATTCGGTCTTAAAGAAGCATCCGTTTCCACTTTCAGGTTAGGAAATCTTTTTCTGAAATAAGCCTTTACCTCATTGGCTTCCTCATTACTTTTTACTGTTGTAATCTGAATTTTATACCCTAAAATTCTTGGATTTTTTCTGCATATCTCAGCGTTGGTAAGTTCCCTGTTCGGAACATAAATTTTAGTTGGTTTTGAAGGGCTGTAATCTTCGTCATCTTCCCTTGAAGAAGTTGCCAAAGTTGTTTTGGAACACTTATCCTCTATGCTTTCCAGAGCCGCATTCACCTTAGAATCCATCGTCATGGTAAGTTCTGTTCCCGCCAAAGTATCTTTCCTTACAACTTGTTGTGCATCAACACTATAAAATGCAAGCACAGAAAGCATCGAAATTATTTTGATTAAATTTTTCATTTAAACTTGTTTGCGCAAATTTATACAAATTAAAAAATTATACCAAATTCAGTTATTTAGAATAATTACAAATTAAACGGAAATGACATTTTCCCCTTTCCATATACCGTTAAATTCCTGTTAAAAATATTATTTTTGCGGGATTGATTGAATGTTCAATATTTACTAACATAAGATAATTTAAATGATTAGTTGGAGAAAGCATTATAGACAGACGTTGATCGCAATAGGCTTATTGCTATCGACCAGTGCTTCAATTTACGGGCAGGACGGCGATCCTAAGAATGGTGAGAAGCTTTTCAAAGCGAATTGTACTGCATGTCACGCACTAGACAAGAAACTTGTAGGTCCTGCTCTTGGAGGAGTAGTTGAAAGACTGAAAAAAGATCAAAATCTAGACATTGACTGGTTTCAAAAATGGATAACCAACAATGAAAAACTTAGAGCTTCCGGAGACAAGTATGCCAACGAAGTATACGAAGCCAACGGAAAAGCGGCAATGCAGGTTTTTGAAGGGAAACTTTCAGAAAAAGATATCAACGATATCTTGGCATACACCTCAAATCCTCCGGCTGAAGAGCCTAAAAAGGATGATGCAAAAGCAACAGCAGCAACAACTGATCAGGCTGCTCCTGCAAACAACACTACAACAAGCGTAGTAATCATTTCACTTTTAGCAATCGCAGCGCTATTGGTTTGGATCCTGGTAAAATTAAGACAATTGGTAAAATTGGGTCAGTCAGACGACTTAGCCGGTCTTAACGAAACAAGGGTAAAATCTTTCAGCGAAATCTATGCAAAATATCACTATGTAGGAAAGGGATTAATCGCAATCCTTGCACTTCTGGCAACTTACGGAATCTGGAACTGGATCATGTGGATCGGGGTTTACAAAGGATATAAGCCGGAACAGCCTATTTATTTCTCCCATAAAATCCACGCTGGAGAACAGAAAATCGACTGTCAGTTGTGTCACTCCAGTGCCAAATACGGTAAAGTATCTGAAATCCCTTCGATGAACGTTTGTATGAACTGCCACAGAACAATTTCTGAATACAACGCAGATCACTACATGGAGCCAGGAAAAGATAAGGCTTTCTATGACGGAGAGATCAAGAAAATCTATGCCGCTACAGGTTGGGATCCTGAAAAACAACAGTACACAGGAAAAACTCAGCCGGTTGAATGGACAAGAATCCACAACATGCCAGACTTTGTATACTTCAACCACGCACAGCACGTTGTAGCAGGTGAACAGGCGATCATCAATTCTTTCAACAAAAAGAACCCTAACAACAAAATTGATGTTGTATGTAAAGCTTGTCACGGAAAAATCGATACAATGAATGTTGTTCAGATGGCTAACGACTTTACAATGGGATGGTGTATCGAGTGTCACAGAACTACAGAAGTTGACATGAACAACGGTTATAATAAAGAATACTTCAAGAATCTACACGACAAGTTGAAAAAACAGTACCCTAAAGATGGTGGTAAGATTACGGTAGATGCTATTGGAGGTCTTGAGTGTGGTAAATGTCATTATTAATAACTAAAAATTAGAAGTATCAAATGGCTTCAAACAAAATACAATTCAGAAGTATTCACGAACTTAAAGATCCAGCTTTAAACAATAAGCTGGCTCAGAAAGAGTTCCAGGAAGAAATTCCGGTAGAAGATTTCCTTGATGATGCGGAAAAAAACGGTTCTGCTACTTCAAGAAGAGATTTCTTAAAACTATTAGGTTTCTCTACTGCAGCAGTAACACTGGCTGCCTGTGAAGCTCCGGTAATCAAAACGATTCCTTATGTGGTAAAGCCGCATGAAATCATTCCGGGGATTCCAAACTATTACGCTTCAACGTATTTCGACGGTTTCGATTTCGCAAGCGTATTGGTAAAAACAAGAGAAGGAAGACCTATCAAAATTGAACCAAACCCAGTAGCAGGAGATTTAGGTAAAACGAATGCAAGAGCTCAGGCAAGTGTACTTTCTCTTTATGATAATGATAAAGTAAAGCAGCCTAAATTTGAAGGAAAAGACGAAACTTTCGACAAAGTAGACAGCTTCGTTATCAAAGGACTGGATGAGGCTAAAGCAGCAGGTAAAAGAATTGTTTTACTATCTCATTCTTTTGCATCCCCTACTTTCAAAAAATTATTTGCTGAATTTAAAGCTAAATATCCTACAGCAGAATTAGTAACCTATGATGCTTATCCTTATGCTGCAGCATTAGACGCAGCTCAGGAAGTTTTCGGAACAAGAGCATTACCAGTTTACGACCTTAAAGGAACTGAATTGGTGGTTGCATTCCAGGCTGATTTCTTAGGAGACTACAACGCGGGAGGTTTAGAATCTTCTTACGCAGTGGCAAGAACTCCGGGAAAAAATATGTTGAGACACATTCAGGTTGAATCCAATATGTCTTTGACGGGAGCAAACGCAGATTCAAGAATCAGACTGAAACCAAGCCAGGTAAACAAAACTTTAGTTGAAGTTTACAACGCAATCGTTGGTGGTGGTACTTCTGACAAAGCTGCATCTGAAATCGCAAAAGAATTATTGGCAAAAGGAAGCAAAGCAGTTGTTTTCGCTGATGGTTCTAAAGGAGCTCAGGTTTTAGCGCACTTAATTAACCAAAAATTAGGATCAGTAGCTTTCACAGGGAAAGCAAACTTCTTAAAAGATTTTGACAAAGCAAGATTCGAGGAATTCCTTGGATGGGTGAACGGAGGACAGGTTGGAGTATTGATCGCTAACAATGTAGATCCTATTTACTCTTACCACAAAGGAGAAGATTTCAAAAAATCATTATCTAAAGTTCCTTACGTAATTGCTGTTGCAGATAAGAAAAATGAAATGTACAAAGCAGCGAAAGCTGTAATTCCTGTAGCCAACTGGCTGGAATCTTGGGGAGATATCGAACCACAGACAGGAGTATATTCATTAATGCAGCCTACGATCCAGAAAATCTACAAATCAAGACAGATTGAAGAATCTTTATTGGTTTGGAAAAACGGTAAAAACAATGCTGCTAATAATTATTATGATTATTTAAAAGCAAATGCTACTTCTATCTTAGGAGCAACTTCTTTCAACAAAGCTTTATATAACGGTATCAATGCTTCTTCAAATGCGACAACATTATCGTACGCAGGAGGAAACGGAGCACAGGCTATTGCTGAATTAGGAGGTTTCAAAGCTTCAGATCTAGAATTGGTATTGTATACGAAGACAGCAATGGGAGACGGAACTCAGGCAAACAATCCTTGGTTGCAGGAATTACCGGATCCAATTACAAGAATGTCTTGGGATAACTACTTAACAATGTCTCCGAAAGACGCAGAAAGATTGGGTATTGATAACGATCTTAACGCAAGAATGCAGTTAGATGGTTCTCTTGTAAACCTTACTGTAAACGGAGTAACAATAAAAGATGTTCCTGTATTCGTACAACCGGGACAAGCAGACGGATCAGTAGGTCTTGCGCTTGGATACGGCAAGAAAAACTCAGGAGCAACAGCAGATACCGGTGTAAATGCTTATCCTCTATTTGATGGTTCTAACTTAGTTGTTTCTAATGTTAAAATCGAAAAAACAGGAGAAGATCATGAATTCGCAGGTATCCAGCTTCAGAATACATTAATGGGACGTTACGAAATTGCTAAAGAAGTTCCTTTGGCAGATTTCTTAAATGTAGCTTTTGATGATGAACACGACGGATGGAACAAACCTTTGGAGTATCACACCATCAGCGGAGCTCTTCCGGCAAGGAAAATTGACCTTTGGGATGCTTTTGATGACACCGATGGTCCTCACTTCAACTTATCGATTGACCTGAATTCTTGTACTGGTTGTGGAGCATGTATCATTGCTTGTCAGGCAGAAAACAACGTTCCTGTTGTAGGAAAAGAAGAAATGAGAATGTCGAGAGATATGTACTGGTTAAGAATTGACCGTTACTATTCATCAAGACAGAAGGTAGAAGTTTATGAAGGATTAAAAGAAGGAATGGCAGTTCCTGAATTATACGGAACAGCGTTCAACAAAGAAGGTGGTGCATTGAATCACCCGGCTGACAATCCGGATGTAATCTTCCAGCCTGTAATGTGTCAGCACTGTAACCACGCACCTTGTGAAACAGTATGTCCGGTAGCTGCAACTTCACACGGTAAGCAGGGACAAAACCACATGGCTTATAACAGATGTATCGGTACAAGATATTGTGCAAACAACTGTCCTTATAAAGTAAGACGTTTCAACTGGTTTACTTATAACCTGAATGACAAGTTCGATTTCAACATGAATAACGATCTTGGAAGAATGGTTCTGAACCCGGATGTTGTGGTAAGAACGAGAGGGGTTATGGAGAAATGTTCTATGTGTATCCAAATGACTCAGACTACTATTCTTGAAGCTAAAAAAGAGAATAGAATCGTGAAGGACGGAGAGTTCCAGACAGCTTGTTCTAAAGCTTGTTCTACAGGTTCAATCAAGTTCGGAGATATGAATGACAAAGAATCTGAAGTGAGAAAGCAATATGCTTCAAACAGAAGATATTATTTACTAGAGGAGATCGGAACAAAACCAAATGTGTTCTATCACACTAAAGTAAGAAACAGAGTAGAAAAATAAAGTTTAAATAATAAATAGGTAAAAAATGTCAGGACATTACGAAGCTCCGATAAGGGAACCTCTAATTATTGGTCACAAAACTTATCACGATATCACGGAAGATATTGCACGACCTATCGAAGAAAGAGCAGGTAAATTATGGTGGATTTCATTATATGCAGCCTTAGTTCTATTCATCTATGGATTCGGATGTATCGCTTACACTATCGGAACAGGTATTGGAGCATGGGGACTAAACAGAACTATTAACTGGGGATGGGATATTACTAACTTCGTATGGTGGGTTGGTATCGGTCACGCCGGAACCCTAATCTCAGCGGTATTATTATTATTTAGACAGAGATGGAGAATGTCTGTAAACAGATCTGCAGAGGCGATGACGATCTTTGCGGTTGTACAGGCGGCAATCTTCCCGGTTATCCACATGGGTAGAGTTTGGGTAGGTTATTGGGTATTCCCTTTACCAAACCAGTTCGGTTCTCTTTGGGGGAACTTCAACTCTCCTCTACTTTGGGACGTATTTGCGATCTCTACGTATTTCTCGGTATCAACAGTATTCTGGTTCATGGGATTGATCCCTGACTTTGCAATGATCAGAGACAGAGCGAAGACACCTTGGACTAAGAAAATTTATACATTCCTTGCATTCGGTTGGGGTGGTAAAGCAAAACACTGGCAAAGATTCGAAGAACTATCTTTGGTTCTTGCAGGTTTAGCAACTCCTCTTGTATTCTCTGTACACACTACCGTATCTTTTGACTTCGCAACTTCGGTTATTAAAGGATGGCACTCCACAATTTACCCTCCTTACTTCGTTGCCGGTGCGATCTTCTCAGGATTCGCAATGGTACAGACGTTATTGTTAGTTGCAAGAAAAGTATGTCACCTTGAAGATTACATTACTATGTATCATATCGAAATTATGAACATCGTAATCATCTTAACAGGTGGTATGGTAACTGTAGCTTACGCAACTGAATATTTTATCGGATGGTACTCAGGATCAAGATTTGAAGATTTCACATATCTTTCTCCTGGTGCTGCTGTTGGACCTTACTGGTGGGCTTTCTGGTCACTAATTATCTGTAACCTTGTTGTTCCTGCTTCTTTCTGGTTCAAGAGACTAAGAACGAATATTATCTGGACATTCATTGTTGCGTTAATTATCAACATCGGTATGTGGTTTGAGCGTTTCGACATCATCGTTATCAACCTTTCAAGAGATTACTTGCCTGGTTCTTGGACGATGTTTAAGCCAACAATCATTGATGTGGGAGTATATTTAGGAACAATCGGGTTCTTCTCTGTATTATTCTTATTATACGCAAGAACATTCCCTGTAATTGCACAGGCTGAATTAAAATCGATTTTGAAAATCTCAGGTGAAACTTATAAAGCAAAAGAAGGAGATGAGCACCACTAAAATTGTATACGGACTTTATGCGGACGACGACGATTTAATGAACGGCGTTAAAGCATTCAACGATAAAGGAATCAAAATAAACGAAGTGTATACTCCGTTTCCGGTTCACGGACTAGATAAAGCTTTAGGGTTAAAGAAAACAAGAATTTCTGATGCCGCTTTTATCTACGCTTGTTATGGAGTTACAATCGGTGCTACTCTTACATGGTATGTAATGAACCACGACTGGCCTCAGAACATTGGGGGTAAACCAGCTTTCGACTGGGCTCACAATATGCCGGCTTTCGTAGTACCTATGTTCGAACTTATGGTATTCTGCGCAGCACACATGATGTCATTAACTTTCTTGGTAAGAAACAAAATGTATCCCGGAGCTCCTGCACAAAACCCGGATCCAAGAACAACGGATGATAAATTCTTAATGGAATTTGTAACTGAAGATGTAGAATCTGTAAAGCAGTTGCTTATTGAAACTGGAGTTGAAGAAATAACTGTTAAAGATGCTTAAAATGAAAAAGAATGTATTAAAAATTACAGCAGTTTTAGGTTTAATAACAGTTTTACTTAACTCTTGCGGACCAAAAGAGAACACTCCGCTGGTCTATTTCCCGGATATGTATTTTCCGGTAGCATACGATCCATTGATGAAAGCTCAGGATGCTTATTCAGATCATGAAAATGAAATTCCTGCTTTTGTTAAAAATAATTTTGCAACAGGTCTTTCTCCTGTAGAAGGATCCGTAGCTCAAAATAAAGATGGTGTTTTCGAAGAAGGATTACTTCCAAAAACACCGGATGAATACAATGCTGGTTATGATGTTTCAAAAACAGTAACAGGATCTCCTTTAAACCCAGCAAACGCTGCAAAAGATCTTGAAAGAGGAAAAAGCCTTTTCGAGAAAACCTGTTCAGCTTGTCACGGTGTAGGAGGAGACGGACAAGGGCCAATCGTTCAGTCCGGAGCATTCTCTGGTGTACCCAACTATGCAGACAGAGATATTACTGTAGGATCTGTTCATTATGTAATAACCAACGGTAGAAACGCAATGGGATCTTATGCAGGACAACTTAGCGCTGGAGACAGATGGAGAGTTGCCATGTATGTAATGGATGCTTTCAAAAAAGGAGCTGCAGCACCTGCGGCGGCTACAGCAACAGCCGCGACAGCGGCTGCCCCTGCGAAATCTGAAACGATGACTACCGAAACTAAAAAATAAGAAAAGAAATGTATAGTTTTTCACCAAAATTAAAATCAACTTCTATAATCCTTCTTGTTGTAGGTTTAGTTCTTTTTGCTGTTGGTTTCTTTATGAATAAAGGAATTACTACTGAAAAAATAGAACATATGATGGAGGCGGTTCATGCTTCTGGTCATACAGCTCCTACGCATTCTAGTGAAATGGTAGGACCTCAGGATCATGCAGCTCACCTTGAGCATGCTACTCTTCAGGTTCACAACCAGCCTTTAGCGGCAATACATTTTGTAGCTGTATTTTTCTTTGGAGTAAGCTGCTGCGTATTATTCTTCTATTCTATTCAGCACGCTGCACACGCAGGTTGGCCAATTATCATTACAAGAGTAATGGAAGCTATTGCTTCTTATATTCCTTACGGTGGTGCTATTCTAATCATTCTAATGATTTTAAACATCACACACCAAGGTCACCTTTTCCATTGGATGGATCCGGAATTAACAGACCCAAATTCTGCTCATTTCGATGTGATCTTATTTGAAAAAAGAATTTTCTTAAATATCCCTTTCTATGCAGTAAGAACTTTCATCTATGTAATAGGTGCTTCTTTCTTCGCTTGGAAACTGAAAGCTCAGTCTAAAAAAGTAGACGAAACAAAATCAAGAGTAGAATATCAAATGCTTTACAGATGGGCAGTAGGATATATTGCATTCTTCGGTTTTGCTTCTGCAGCTTGGGCTTGGGACTGGTTGATGTCTATTGATCCTCACTGGTATTCTACCATGTATATCTGGTATTCAATGGTAAGCTGCCTTTCAAGTGGTATTGCGGTAATTATTCTTTTAAGTGTTTATTTAAAGAAAAACGGATTCCTTCCACAGTTCAATGATAACCACTTACACGATTTAGGAGTATTCCTTTTCGCGACAAGTATGCTTTGGACGTATACATGGTTTGCACAGTTCATGTTATACTGGTACGCAAACATTCCGGAAGAGGTTAACTATTTCTTCGGAAGATTCCAGCACTACTCTCCTACTTTCTTGCCAATGCTTATTGTAAACTTCTTATTACCGTTATTGGTATTGGTGAGCAGCAGCATCAAGAGAAACTACAAAGTGGTTACAACAATGGCAGTAGTCGTAATTTGTGGTCACATCTTAGATTACTTCAACATGGTAATGCCGGGAACAGTAGGACCATACTGGAAAACTCCTGAAGTATTTATCTTAATCTTAGGAGCAATCTTATTCGTAGTTGGATTATTTATGTTCACTGTGCTTTCAGCATTATCTAAACTTAAACTGATCCCTACAGGTAACCCTTACCTTCACGAATCTGAAATTTATGAATATCCTTTCTAAGGAATTTGTAACAAGATAAAAACGAAAAAGACTGATTGTAATGATCAGTCTTTTTTTTGCTTTTTTGTGCAGAAATAAAAAAAACAATGCAACCTTTTTCAGTTTTCGTTGTCATATAATCAAAGAATGATTTAACTAAAAAACATTAATTGTATCAATCATGAAAAAAAATCTCCTGTTATTATTTTTAACAATTCTCGTAAACTTCGTCAATGCACAAAGCATCACTTTCGTTTCAGAAAAAACCAATAAGCCCCTTCCTAAGGTTTCTGTGTTTGGCAAAGACGGGAGCATTTTAGCTTATTCGGATATCGACGGAAAAATCGACAGGCAGTCCATAAAACCGGATCAGGAAAAGTTTCAGCTCATCTACGATAATATGTCTGTTGCTACTTTGTCCTATGCAGATTTCGACAAAGAAATTATTAAAGTAGATGACAGGGTAAAAGATATCGAACGTGTTGTCATAAAAAATAACAAACCCGCAAAATACATTTTCGTAAAAGGAAACTTTAACACATACGTTACCGTAAACAATAAACTAAACTGCTACACAGACGGAATCATTACTTACATTTTTGATAATAAAACAAAAAAACTGAAAAGCGCCAATGTAGAACAGTACAGAGCATTCAGG
Source organism: Chryseobacterium sp. C3 (assembly GCF_014218905.1). NCBI lineage: Bacteria > Pseudomonadati > Bacteroidota > Flavobacteriia > Flavobacteriales > Weeksellaceae > Chryseobacterium > Chryseobacterium sp. C3. The sequence goes on from NZ_JACLCU010000006.1 coordinate 222,441, forward strand.
ATTGAAGACAAAAATGTTGATAAAAAACTGACAGCTTCTTTTGATTATGGTAAAATGATGAATGTTTCTGAAATGAAAGATGTCGGAAATATTCAGGAATACAAAAAAAAGAACGCCGTCATTAAAGAGCTGAAAGGAGACCGAAAAGATCAGATCGAAATTGCTCACAGTGCTTTACAGGAAAAAGAAGTCAACTTTTTAGGATACCGTTTCTACGATGTAAAGGTTATCTCTAATGCTTCTTACGAGAAAGAAAGTAATAAAACCTTAAGAGATCTTTTGGAATTTAACGACATTCGGTTCATCAAACTAAAGCATAAGAGTGAACCGGACTACAATCAGTTGATTTATTACAGCAATTTTTATCCTGCAGAAATAGAATTCAGAGACGATAATGATATCGAAAGTGTAAATCTGAATACCAATAAAAGCAGCTATACTACAAAATACTGGGAAGATTCATCTTTTCCGAATATGCAGACCGTTTTCAGCTCATTTTTCAAAGATCAGCTGAAAGAACAACAAAATAAAAAATAAAACACTCTATTAATAAAGGTTTTATTATTTTTGTGGTAAACCGAAAAAAAATGAAAAAGTTGTCTTTTCTACTAGTTTTCAGCATGTTGCTTTTCACAGCATGCAAGCAAGATCATGTAGATGCTACCAATACTAAAACTTTGCAGTCGAGTATCAACGATATGACGGCAAGTTTGCCTACCATTAAACAGATTAAATTTAACGAGGCACTCTACATCCTGAAAACTTTCGGAGTAGACGCAGATGGCGATTTTGCCGAACTGAAAGCCTTAGGACAAATGATTGATGGAAAAAAAGTTCCCGAAATCATGGCAATGGCAGATCAGGTAGCCCAGAAAAACGGAATCGAATGGGCAAGTACAGCACCTCCTTCGTTAGGAGCATTAGGAGAAATGAATATCTTTGGAAACGAAACAGCTAAAGAAAGCGACCCGAATGACGTAAAAGCCAATTCATTAAGCATTACCACAAGACCGACTGGAGATGACGGAACAGGTGCGCCTACTGCACTTCAGATCGTTCCGAGATTGGTAGACAATGCCGGAAATCCGGTATCTTTTACAGGAGCAGGTCTGGAAGCAACGCTGGAAGTTTTCAGCAATGGCGTAAAACTTTCTACGGCGAAAAACTTAATGCAGGATAATAACTTCAAAGGGTTTAATTTAAAATTCTCTTCAATTCCTGCAGCTCAGGTTGTTGATAATAAAATCGACATCACGGTTTCTGTAAAAACCACTGCGAAAACTTTCAAAATGACAAAAATCGGATTAGACGTAAATCCTCTTTTACTGAAAGTTCCGGCTGCACCGAAAGTAGATTCAACAGCAGTTATTCAGGATCCCGCTGTAATCGATCCGAATAATCCGAATGCAACACTTCCATCCACAACAGATCCGAATGCAGCCACACCTACAACTCCTGCAGCGCCAAAACAGCCGGCTTCAGATCCGAAAAGTACCGTTTCAGGATTTTTAAATAACGTAAGCGCTCAAAACTTAAAAGCAGCCTACAACTCTGCAAGCAATCCGAGCTGGGGAAGCTATGAATCATTCTCGAACCCGACTTCAGGATTTGGTTCAGTGAAAAATGTAAGCGTAAAAAACATCACCACCAATGCTTCCAATGCAACTTCTGCAAGTGTGAGTGCAACGTATGATGTAACGGATAAAAGTGGAAAAACAACTTCACTGAGAGCAACTTTCGGACTTAAAAATGTAAACGGAGACTGGAAAATTTCCAGCTACAAAATCAATCCATAAAAAATGGCATCGCAGCAGCTCATCACGAAACTGGAAGAAACCATTGAAAATATACCTGATTTTCCGATTCCGGGAATTCAGTTTAAGGACATCTCTCCTATTTTCCTGAACCCGAAACTGTATGAAGAGGTGATTGCAGATCTGGTACAATTCAGCAAAGGAAAAGTTGATGCAGTATGCGGAATTGAAAGCAGAGGTTATCTTTTCGGGATTGCCATCGCTGTTGCATTAGAAGTTCCTTTTATTTTAATCCGAAAAGCAGGAAAACTTCCGCCACCCGTCATTTCAGAAAAATATGATCTCGAATACGGAAGTGCTGTGATTGAAACCCGAGAAGGACAGTTAAAATCCGGACAAAGAGTTCTCATTCATGATGATCTTTTAGCAACCGGAGGAACGACCGAAGCCGCTGCAAAATTGGTTGAAAAACAAGGTGCAACCGTTTCTCAGTTCAGTTTCCTAATCGGATTAAAAGATTTAAAAGGCGAAGAAAAACTGAAGAAATTTAATGCAGAAATTTATCATATTTTAGAATATTAAACTGAATTAAATTAGATGCTTCGACAAGCTCAGCATGACAACGCTAATAATTTAACGTTACATCAATACATATAGTATTAGAGATGTCATGCTGAGCTTGTCGAAGCATCTTTTTAGTAAATTCACGATTCATAATTAACAATTCTACTTGATTAATTCAAATAAAATCAACAATACGCACAAAGTATTTTGTAAATCATTCAGAAACAATTAAATTTGCATTTCAATTTTTAATAATTTATGGCAAAAATTACAAACGAGCAGGAAGGTAAAGAAACTGTTGAGTTTTTTAAAGATCTTGACAGAGAGGCTTTAAACACAGAAAGGTTCCTTGAAAAATATTCAAAACCTTTGGGAATTGTTTTCGGACTACTTATTTTAGGAGTTCTGGGCTTCTTCGGTTACAAACAATTTGTTGTAGCTCCTAAAAATGCAGAAGCTGTAAAAAGTTTCCTGGCTGCTCAGAAAAATCTTGCTGACGGTAAAGATAAAGAAGCTTTAGGCGGAAAATCTGCTGCAAATCCGGGTTTCTTAGGAACTTATAACGAATATTCTGCAACCAACGTAGGAAAGCTTTCCGCTTACAACGCTGGATTGATAAAATTCAAAGAAGGAAAATTTCAGGAAGCTTATGATCTTTTAGACAGTTTTTCATCCGACAACAAAACGTTGATGGCAATGAAATACGGAGCAATGGCAGATGCAAAATCTGGTCTTAACAAAAATGATGAAGCACTTCAGTTATTAGACAAAGCCGCTTCAGCTTCAGACGATCCTTACACAACATATTATTTTACAAGAAAAGCAGGTATTGTAGCTTTGGGATTAAAGAAAAATGCAGAAGCGAAAAAGTATTTTGCAACAATCGATGAAAAATATCAGGACTACGACAACGGAATGTCTGATTCTTATATTGAAATGACTAAATATTACTAAACAATGGCAACAGTTAATCTTTCTGATTACAAGCCACTTAACATAACCAATGCCGATGATTTTTCTATCGGCATTGTTTTTTCTGAGTGGAATGATTTTGTAACCTACAATCTTCGTGATGCAGCTCTGGAAATCCTTCAAAAAGAAGGAGTAAAATCTGAAAAAATTTCTCTTTTTCCGGTTCCGGGAGCGTTTGAGTTAAGCTACGCAAGTATGCAGCTTTGTAAAGAACGAACCTTTGATGCAGTAATTGCGATCGGATGTGTGATCCGTGGCGAAACACCACATTTCGACTATGTTTGCTCCGCAGTTGCACAGGGAATTAAAGATTGTAATATTTTAACGGATACTCCGACGATTTTCTGTGTTTTAACAGACGATACAAAAGAACAGTCGATTGCGAGAAGCGGCGGCGATCTTGGGAACAAAGGAGTTGAAGCGGCTGTTACGGCTCTGCAAATGATTGATTTTAAAAAGAATCTTTCCGGCAGAAAAGGAAATATCGGATTTGGAAATTCGTAATTTTCAAAATAAAAAATATTTGAAAGAACTATTGAAGAATAGTTCTTTTTTTGTCCCCGAACTGTTACCTCCTGAATATTATATTGTTAAAATAATTTTAAATATTTATAAACTTTCTAATTATTGTGGTATTTTTAAAAAAAATACGCTCAAATAATATTCAATACTTATTTTTGTAAGAATTCATATTCAAATCATAACAATGTTTGTTCAGAAAACAAAACCATTCCTTTATTTAGGAATCTTTTACCTTATCATTTCTTTAATCATAAGGATTGTATTTTTCTTTCATCCCATTACCACAGCCAGTTTTGGAGTGTTTGAAATTTTAAAAATAATTTTGGTGGGTGTTCTCAATGATGCTTTGGTTTTTGTTTTAGCCAGCACCTTTTTAGCCCTCTATTTTTTATTTCTCTCCAATTCAAAATATCAGAAACCTTACGGACAGATCATTTTGGGAATTTTAGTCCTGTTTTTTCTGTACATTCTTCTGATTCCGAACAATATTTTCAAACAATACGGCGGCTCTGTTGCAGAAATTGCTCTGGCTTTTATCGGGTTAAAAATTATCTGCTTCGCATTAATGCTTTTCCTTCCGAAACAACGTTTGAAAATACGGAATGTACTCTATTTCATAACGCTTTTTCTGTACGTTCTACTCATCGTATTCAACGCAGTAAGTGAATATTTCTTTTATAATGAATTCGGATTGAGGTACAATTTCATCGCGGTGGATTATCTTATCTACACAAATGAAGTGATTGGAAACATCATGGAAAGTTATCCTGTTGTTCCTCTTTTCTCAGCAATTTTTATCGTAACACTTTCCATTACATTCTTCATTTTTAAGAAAACCAAAAAAGAACTTTCAGATCTTCCGAATCTGAAACAGAAATTTATTTTACTGGGATCGTTTATTCTTCTGGTGGGAGTAAGCTTGTTCGGATTAAATTTCACAACAAAAATGAAAGGAAACAGCGTTTTTGAAGAAGAGATTCAGGCAAACGGTCTTCCGAAATTCTACTGGGCATTTACCCACAACGAGCTGGATTATTTCCAGTTTTATCCAGAAATCAATCAGAGTCAGGCAGAAAAAAACTTTTTAAGCCAGTTTGCTCCACCTGTCCTGAAAAGAAATATTGTTTCTGCAGAACCGGAACTGAAAAAAAATGTCGTCTTAATTTCTATTGAAAGTTTATCTGCAGACTTTTTAGCACATTATGGAAATACGCAGAAAATCACTCCTTTTTTAGACAGTTTAGCCGATAAATCGCTAATGTTTACCGATCTTTACGCTACCGGAAACAGAACCGTTCGTGGTCTGGAAGCATTAACGCTCTGTATTCCGCCTACAGCCGGAGAAAGCATTATTAAAAGAGAGAACAACAAAAATAAATTTACCACAGGAAGTGTTTTCAAATCAAAAGGATATGAGGTGAAATTTTTGTACGGTGGATACAGCTATTTCGATAATATGCAAGATTTCTACGCCGGAAACGGGTATGACATTGTCGACAGAAATAATTTCAAGCCGGAAGAAATCACGTTTGCAAACGTTTGGGGCGTTGCCGATGAAGACATGGCAAAAAAAGCCATCCAAACAATGAATGCCGAAGCAAAATCCGGAAAGCCGTTCTTCAATCATTGGATGACGGTTTCAAACCACAGACCTTTTACCTATCCTGAAGGAAAAATTGATATCCCAGGAAATGCAAAATCTCGTGAAGGCGGTGTAAAATACACAGATTATGCCCTGAAAAAATTCTTCGAGATGGCTAAAAAACAGGACTGGTATAAAAATACAATCTTCGTTATCATTGCAGATCACTGCGCTTCCAGTGCAGGAGACACAGAACTTCCGATGGATAAATACAGAATTCCGGCAATGGTTTTCTCGGAAGGATTTATCCAGCCGCAGAAATTTACCCAAACCATGTCTCAGATCGATGTGATGCCGACTGTTTTCGGTCTGCTGAATTTCAGTTATCAGTCGAAATTTTTAGGGCAGGACGTTTTCAGCAAAGAATTTCAGCCGAAAGCTTATGTAGCAACGTATCAGGATTTAGGATTTGTAAAAGATAATTATTTAACGGTTATTTCTCCTTTAAGAAAAATTAAGCAATATGCTTTGGTTCAGCAGAAAAACAATCTTGCTCCGGAATTTAATATTTATTTTGATGAAAACCCATTAAAAGAAAAGGAACAGAATAAGCCGATGATGGATGCAACGATTTCAGCATATCAGTCGACTTCTTTCTGGCTGAAAAAAAATCAGCTGAATCGATAAATATTTTGAAAATATCATAATCCGCACAAAAATTGTATGGTTTAAATTTTTAAATTTACCAACAAATAAAAAATACAAACTATGAGATGGACGGACGACAGAGGCGGTAATGTGGAAGACAGACGCGGACTTGGCGGCGGAGCCGTTGTAGGAGGCGGACTGGGAACGCTTATTATTGCTGCAATTATATTCTTTTTGGGAGGTGATCCTTCCTCGATTCTTTCTTCGGGAGCGGGTTCCGGATCTCCGAGAACGGAACAGAGAGAACTGACTGCGGAAGACAAAAAAATCGGAGAAATGGTAGACATGATGGGAAAATGGAACATCACGACATGGGATCAGGTTTTTCAGGAAAACGGAATGCAGTATACTCCACCGAAAATTATTCTTTTTTCGGAAACCACACAATCCGGCTGCGGAGTGGCACAGTCTGCAATGGGACCGTTTTACTGTCCGGCAGATCAGTCTGTTTACATGGACATGAGCTTTTTTAATGAACTTCAGCAAAGATTCGGAGCTAAAGTAACGGAATTTACGGTAGCCTATGTTTTGGCGCATGAAGTGGGACATCATGTTCAGACGCTTTTAGGAACAACGCAAAAAGTAGATCAGCTAAGAAGAAGCGGAAAATATTCTGAAGCAGAAATGAACAGGGTTTCTGTAGCCACAGAACTTCAGGCAGATTTTTATGCCGGAGTATGGGCAAGAAGAACGGATGCTGAAAAGCACATTCTTGAACCCGGAGATATTCAGTCGGCTATTGAAGCGGCTGAAGCGGTAGGTGATGATAATATCCAGAGAAGATCACAGGGATACGTTAATCAGGAAAGTTTTACGCACGGATCATCTGCGCAGCGTAAAGAATGGTTTATGAAAGGATACAATACCGGAGACATCCGACAGGGAGATACTTTCAACCAGCTTTTGAAATAATTATTTAAATCAGCCAAATAAAAATTAACCCTGAAGAACCAATCTTCAGGGTTAATTTTTATTGTAATTCTATCGGGTTGCTGTTTCTTTTTGCTTCCTCTTTTACTCTTTCTTCCATCCTTTTTCTGAAATCTCCGGAATTTCCTCCTCCGAATCCACCGCCGCCACGGTTTCCACCACCGCCGTCAATTCTCATCGGCGCACCAATTCCGCCGCCTTGTGTCATAAATGACATCGGGTCTTCCATAAACTTTTTCTGCTGTTTTACATAATCGCCTCTTTTCACTTTAATGGTATTTCCGAATTGGCTCATTGTAGGAAAATCTGCGATTTTATAATTTTTCATTAAGTCGAAAGAATATTCTCCTTTATCGTCTTCTACTTTCACAATAAGTCCCGGAAGTCCGCCGAATTTGTAAGGTCCGTCCTGATAAGGCAGATCTGTGGTAAACCATGCCGTCCATTTTCTGCCTCCAAAATCCGTTTCTGCTTTCTGAACTTTATAATCTCCGATTTTTGTGGTTTCCGAAGCAATTTTCCAGTTGATCGGGCGGTCTTCCTCGTAAGTATAAATATCTCTTCCGATTCGGTCTTTGAACGTCATTTTCTGGCTTTTCTTATCTTTTTCAACAGAATAATTGATGTTGGATCGTAAAGCTTCCATCTGATCCCTGTTGAAACCTCTTGCTCCTCCACTTTGCATGGCAGCCTGAATTACAGAATCTCTTTTAATTCTGTTTTCGGAATAAAAAACAGATTTTTCCGGAGAAATGTCCAGATACGCATTTTCTGTTTTCGTATCTGTTTTATTGGACGCATCGGGTTTCATCGTAACCTGATATACAAATCTGTTGGTCTGTGCAAAAGCCGTCTGCGTGAACAAAGCCAAAGCAAGAATGCCTAATTTTTTCATTTATAGTATATTTTTATTGTAAACTGTAATTTTAAAGACTACACAAAAAAAGGGTGAAATCTTTGTTTTATTTATAGATTTAAAATCCCGATCAAAGTTAAATCAAAAACAGGCTTTACGACGTCTATTAAAAAAATTTAAATATTTTTAACACAAAATTTATCGCAGAAATCCATGTATTAAGAACAGAATCATTAAAATAGACATCTTCGATTTGAGATTGCGGAAATTAGTTCGTATTTTTGCATCATTAAATCATTCTAAATAAATACAATGATAAAAGTATCAGATCAAGCAAAAGCAAAAGCCATTCAGCTGATGACAGAGGACGGTTTTAAGCCTTTTGAAGACTATATAAGAGTTGGGGTGAAAAGCGGAGGATGCTCTGGTTTAGAATATGTTCTTAAGTTTGACAACGAAAAAACAGATACCGACCAGATTTTTGAAGACAATGATATCAAAATTATTGTAGATAAAAAATCAATCCTCTATTTAGCAGGAACCATTCTTGAGTATTCGGGAGGTTTAAACGGAAAAGGATTTGTTTTTAACAATCCGAATGCATCCAGAACTTGCGGATGCGGTGAGAGTTTTTCTTTGTAAAAAAAGACATTGGATGCAGATTTCAGATTTAGAAAAAAAATCAGATCTGAAATCTGTCTTCTAAAATCTTAAAAAAAAATAATGAATAAATATACTGAAGACGATCTAAGAGTCGATCTGGAAAATAAAAAATACGAATTCGGCTGGGAAACAAAAATCGATTACGAAGATTTCCCAACGGGTTTAAATGAAGACATTGTCCGTGCAATTTCCGCTAAAAAGGAAGAGCCGGAATGGATGACGGAATGGCGTCTGGAATCGTTCAGAATCTGGCAGAAAATGACTGAACCGGACTGGGCAAATATTAAATATGAAAAGTCGGATTTTCAGGCAATTAAATATTATGCCGCGCCAAAAGTAAAACCTGAGCTGGAAAGTCTGGACGAAGTAGATCCTGAATTGCTAAAAACTTTCGAAAAATTAGGAATCAATATCGAAGAACAGAAAAGACTTTCAGGAGTTGCGGTAGACATCGTAATGGATTCCGTTTCTGTAAAAACAACGTTTCAGGATACGTTAATGGAAAAAGGAATTATTTTCTGCTCCATTTCCGAAGCAATAAAAAACCATCCTGATTTAGTAAGAAAATATCTTGGAAAAGTAGTTCCGAGAGGAGATAATTTCTATGCAGCTTTAAATTCCGCAGTATTTTCTGACGGAAGTTTCTGCTACATTCCGAAAGGCGTAAGATGTCCGATGGAATTGTCTACGTATTTCAGAATCAATCAGGCAGGAACAGGTCAGTTTGAAAGAACACTTGTGATTGCAGATGAAGGAAGTTATGTTTCTTATCTGGAAGGTTGTACAGCACCGTCAAGAGATGAAAACCAGCTTCACGCAGCGGTTGTTGAGCTGATTGCAATGGATGATGCTGAAATTAAATATTCCACTGTACAAAATTGGTATCCCGGAAATGAAGAAGGAAAAGGAGGGGTTTTCAATTTTGTAACGAAAAGAGGACTTTGCGAAAGAAATGCAAAAATCTCATGGACTCAGGTTGAAACCGGTTCTGCGGTAACGTGGAAATATCCTTCATGTATATTAAAAGGTGACGGATCCATCGGTGAGTTCTACTCTATCGCGGTAACGAACAATCACCAATATGCAGATACAGGAACCAAAATGATCCACATTGGCAAGAATACCAAATCTACCATTATTTCCAAAGGTATTTCCGCAGGAAAATCCAATAATTCATACAGAGGTCTGGTAAAAGTAATGCCTTCTGCAAAAGGAGCTAGAAATTTCTCTCAGTGCGATTCTTTACTGATGGGAAATGAATGTGGAGCTCATACTTTCCCGTATATTGAGATTAAAGATCCGACTGCACAACTGGAGCACGAAGCAACGACTTCAAAAATCGGGGAAGACCAGATTTTTTACTGTAACCAGAGAGGAATTGATACAGAAAGAGCTATTGCCTTGATTGTAAATGGTTTCAGCAAAGAAGTTTTAAATAAATTACCAATGGAATTTGCTATTGAAGCCCAGAAATTACTGGAGATTTCTCTGGAAGGTTCTGTGGGATAATTATTTTATCGCAAAGCTAAACTAAGCTTTTTTAGTCGCTTACTATTTATTCTCAAGATAAACAAAGGCGCTAACGCTTAGGAAAGTAATACAAAGTTTTTTAAATTGAGCTCCTACAATTAACTTGTGTATCTTTGCGAAAATTATACAAATGACAGAAAATGAAATTTCAAAAATTGTTTTTGAAAGTGGATTAAAAATTCACAGAAAATTAGGAATAGGCTTGTATGAAAGCATTTATGAAGAATGTTTATTTTATGAATTGAAAAAAGCCGGGATTAATGTGGAAAAGCAAAAATCTCTCAATATTCAATACGAAGAACTATTTTTAGAAAATGCTTTCAGAATGGATTTACTAGTTGAAAACAAAGTGGTTTTAGAGATAAAATCTGTTGAAAATTTAACCAATTTTCACGCTGCACAAATAAAAAATTATGTAAGACTTGGAAATTATAAGTTAGGAATGCTTATCAATTTCAATTCTCAACTTTTTAAAAACGGAGTTATGAGAATTGCAAATGGTCTTGATTAATTTCAGATATAAATGTAATTAAAGAAATAGTATTTCATTGATAAGCGTTAGCGCCTTTGTTTTTCTTATAAAAGCAAAGGGAGATTAAAAATCTTAGTCTAGCCTTGCGATAAATTTAAACGTATGTTAGAGATAAAAAACTTGCACGCCAAAATTGAAGACGGCGACAAAGAAATTTTAAAAGGAATTAATCTTGAAATAAAGCCGGGTGAAGTTCACGCCATTATGGGACCGAACGGAGCCGGAAAATCTACGCTTTCTTCTGTTATCGCAGGAAAAGAAGATTATGAAGTGACTGATGGAGAAATTATTTTCGGAGGTGAAAACATCATCGAAGATGCTCCTGAAGAAAGAGCCCACAAAGGAATTTTCCTTTCTTTCCAGTATCCGGTAGAAATTCCGGGCGTTTCTGTAACCAACTTCATCAAAGCAGCGATGAACGAAAACAGAAAAGCTAACGGGTTGGGAGAAATGCCGGCAAAAGAGATGTTGGCAATGATTCGTGAGAAATCTGAAAAATTAGGCATCAAAAAAGATTTCCTTTCAAGATCTTTAAACGAAGGGTTTTCCGGAGGTGAGAAGAAAAGAAACGAAATTTTCCAGATGATGATGCTGGATCCTAAACTGGCTATTTTGGATGAAACCGATTCCGGATTGGACATTGATGCGTTAAGAATTGTTGCAGACGGTGTAAATGCTTTCAAAAACGAAGGAAATGCAGTTCTTCTGATTACCCACTATCAGAGATTGCTGAACTATATTCAGCCTGATTTTGTTCACGTTTTAGCCAACGGAAAAATCATCAAAACCGGTGATAAATCTCTTGCGTTGGAGCTTGAAGAAAAAGGGTACGACTGGCTTTTAAATTAATTAAAAGATTAAAAAATTCAGAGATTTTATCTGATCTCTTAGTTTAACAATTTCAGCCAAACAAAAAAAGAAAAAATGGTGCAAACCACAGATATACCAGTAATGGCATTAAAAGAACAGATCATACAAAACCATAATGAATTTTTGGAGAGCCTTCGTCACAGATTTCTGGATGAAGATCGTAAAGCAGCTCTTCAGAGGTTCGAAAAAGCTGGTTTTCCTACAAAAAAGGACGAAGAATACAAATATACCAACCTAAAGGAAATTACCGAGAAAAACTACAACTTTTTCCCGAAAGAAAGTCATAACATCACCAAAGAGCAGTTGGATCAGCTTCATTTAGGTGAAGAGAATTTCGACTGGATTACTTTCGTGAACGGTAAACTTCATAAAGAATTATCTAAAGTTTCCATTGAAAATGTTGAGTTTCTTTCATTCAATTATGCATTGAATGATGAGAAACACAGAGATGTTTTCGAGAAATATTTCAATACGATTGCTGAAGATCAATCTGCTTTCACGAATTTAAATCAGGCATACTGCAAATACGGTTTCTTTCTTAAAGTTCCGAAAAATGTAGTGATTGAAAAACCGATTCATGTTTTTTACATTTCTCAGAATCAGGAAGAAAACACTTTCTACAATACGAGAAACCTTTTAATTGTAGAAGAGGGCGCTAAAGTGGAAATTATTGAAAGCCATCATAATTTTGACAGCACGTATGTGTTAACAAATTCTGTTACGGAAATTTTCACCTATCCGAACGCAAAAGCGGACTGGCATAAATTACAGAACGATAACGATACCTCTTATTTAATCGACAATACTTTTGCAAAACAGGAAAAAGACAGCTTAACGACTGTAAATACGTTCTCTTTCGGAGGTAAACTGGTAAGAAATAATCTGGATTTCATTCAAAACGGATCGAATATCAATTCATTTATGAACGGAATTACCATTATCGGGAAAGATCAGTTGGTGGATCATCACACGGCGGTTCACCACAATCAACCGAATTGCGAAAGTTACCAGAATTATAAAGGTATTTTCGACGGAAAATCTCACGGGGTTTTCAACGGGAAGGTTTTCGTAGATAAAATTGCCCAGAAAACGAATGCTTATCAGCAAAATAACAACGTTTTACTCAGCGAAGGAGCAACGATTGATACCAAACCTCAGCTTGAAATTTTTGCAGATGATGTAAAATGTTCTCACGGCTGTACAGTAGGACAATTGAATGAAGATGCATTATTTTATCTGAGAGCAAGAGGGATTTCTAAAAAGGAAGCTCAGGCGTTATTGTTATACGCTTTTGCGAACGATGCCATGCAGAACATTGACATCGAGCCATTAAAAGAAAAGATTTCAAAGCTTCTGGCAGAGAAGCTTCAGGTTGATATAGAGTTTTAACAATATATAATTGATCAATACGAAGGCTGTTTCACTTTTGGAACAGCTTTTATTTTTTTTACTCTTAAAAATTTACATCACATAAGTTATTTTTTTCAATGGATTGATAAATTCATAGAATATCTGCATCAGGAATGGATTATTTCAGTGAATCTCATTTTGTTTTTTAAATATTCAGGTAAATTCTTTTAAGAAAATCATTAATTAAAAAATTTTCTACATTTACGGCAAACACATATAAAATGCTGATTAAAGTCTATGGAAGTGCCATTCACGGAGTGTCTGCACAAACCATTACGATAGAAGTAAATGTAGATACAGGCCATTTTCCCGTACAAGGTTTAGAACAACTTGTTCTAAGAATTCTTTTGTAAGAGGTTTTCTTTGTAGGATTTCGTATCTAACATGAAATTTTAGAATGTGCAAATTTACAGACTCTCTGTCGTCATTATCAAAAAAACCGTCTCAAAAAAGAGACGGCTTAAACGTTAAAAACCTAAATCTTCGAAAGGCATTGCCGTACTTATGTACAATGGTTCGCCATTATCAAATAGTTTTTTTATAGAAAGATAATATCTATTGAATTCATATGGGATTCTTTCAGAAGGAAATCTCATTTGCAATACATAATATTCGCCTAAAATCTCGTGTACTTCATCATAAAAATGATCATCGGTATATTCCTTATCGGTAAATAGACTTCGGTGTACTTTTTCTTTATATTCCTCCAATCTATTGTAATATTCTTTAGGTACTTTGTGCTCTTTTTCTAAAAGTGTTCTTAATGTTTTTTCATAAGCCTCAATAATATTTCCATAAGAACCAGCCTCTAAAAAAAACTCTTTTTTACCTAAATCTTCTCCAAAAATAGATTTGAATATTTCGGTTTCTAAATGTCTTTGATCTTTTAACTTTGGTTTTAAAAATAACGTTCTACGATTTTTTCTTGCTACTTCCATCCCATCTGTTTTATAGTTTTTTATTGAGACTAAAACTATATAATCTATTTCTTTTTCCATAATTATATTATTTTTTAAAAATGAATACAATATCAGTTACTAATTCTATATCTCCTAATTCTTCTATTGCATCAAATTGATCGTCAGCATTATACAACTCTACTTTCCCATAGCCCTTGCTTTTTGCCCATTTTCCTGTAAAAGTTTTAAGGGCGGCTTGTTCTAAGAGTTCTTTTGTAAGAGGTTTACCTTGTAGCATTTCATACCCAACATGAAATTTTAGAGTGTGTAAATTTACGGATTCTCCGCCAGGATACTCTACATAACTGCTGTTTTTTTGCCACTGTCCAAAAATACCATCCAATTCTTTTCCAGCGTCTTTTGTTAAGTTAGCAAAGCCATCATTAATAATAGTTTCACCCAGGCTAAGATCAGTTAATCCTGTTATTTTATTGTTTTGTAGCGTCTGATTTAGACCGTAAGGTATGAAAATATCTCCATAAAAATATTTTTTATCTTCTATAAGCGGGAAAACATTAGGATCTGCAAATTTTACCCTACACCTAAACTTGTCTTTCAGTAACGGTTCACTTTCATCGAAAACTTTTTTTGTATCATATCGAAAATCATGAAGCTCATAATAATATTCTTTTTTTCCCTTTCTGAGTAATTTACCTACGTAAGTTTCCCCCGTTTGAGAATGTAGAAACCTTATCTCTTTGGAAGATTGCTTTGCAAAAAAGAAGTTTTCCATTGCAATTTGCCCTTCGTTTTTATATACTACTAACGCTTCATCCATAAATTCTTTTGCAGCGGTTCTTTCTCCTGAAAAAATCTCTGCTCCTTTAAAGAAAACAGTCACACTTTTTTGTGAATCTATTACTCTTTCTATATAAAACAGTAGCTTTCTTCCTCCTTGTCCCAATAAATAAGCAGGCAAAACGTGAGGTAAAATACCAAGAGCACCAATAGTAAGGGGTTTATAGGTTTTTTGCGTTCCTTTGATAATTTTTACACCATCTATTGTTGCTTCATAAGGTTCAAAAGCAATTTTTTTAGCTTTAATAGCGGTGTTCAGCTCTTCTGTTAATCCTTTTACATTAATGAAATCGGTAACCAAACGTGCCCACATCGCATAATGTATATATTTGGTAACGACCGGATGATTTTTTCCAAACTCCGGAATCATAGTAGCCCCAAAGGCAGCATCTATAGTTACACCCGCGGTGGCATATGCGACACCAATTGTACTTCCTGCCTCTATCGCAGCCATTATTTCTCCAACCCCTATCAAACAAAAAGCGAGTTGAACAGTAACTTCTGCGGCGAGTATAGCGGTTTCCCAAGTTTCTTCATTATATAAAAGATATACAAAGCAGGCAGGGAGTAAATAAATTTCTCCTTTTTTAAGATTATATTTTTCAATATTTTCAACAGGTGTAATGCTTATAATATCCAAAGGATTACAGGATACCTGCTTTTGCAGATCTTCAGCACTCATATCAGACAAAAAAGGAGCTGCAAGAGTAGCTTTTCCTATTTTTACAAATAGATTAAGGTCTGTGATAAACTTCAGTTTGTTATGTACCGTATCAAATTCCTCAATATTATGATTTCCAAAAGTTCTGTTGTCAAACAAAATCTGTCTCCCAAATTCAAGAGCATCAGCGTATTTTTTGCCCATTTCTCCTTTTTTAATGTAAGTCATATAAACACTGGTGATAATGGTACAAACCTGTGAGAACGCTTTAAATTTTAGATTATTAAGTAAATGAAAAAGTTTTCCTTCCTGTTCCAGACATATGATAATATCGAAAAGAGCCTGTTTATCCGAGCAGGTTTTAAACAGTGCAGCAACAATATCCCCGTCATTAAGACCTCCCGATATGCTAAATCTTGGAAAAGAAGATTCGTCTTTTTCACAATACATTTCAATATATTTTTTTCTCTGATCAGGATTTAAACTGAAAAAAGGAGTATCGATAAACCATTTGAACATGCTTCCTCCTGCAGTAAGGTTTTCTTCTACAAAAGAATTCATATCCTCAATACTTTTAATTCCACCGTCTTTCAGAATTCCCATTTTCTTTTTATAATTCTTCAACTGAGTAATTAATTGTTTTAAATCTTGAGAAGAAAAGTCTCTGCTGTTGTTGATGTGAATGCCAAAATAATTGTAGGGATCTGCTTTAGACATAATCCATTCATTATAAGCGTATTTTTCTTCAGCCCGCATTTTGGCAATAGTTCTGTTGACCTCCTGTAAAAGTTTTATAATTCCCTTTTCTTTTAAATTTACCCTGTATTTCAAAACCTGACTCGGTACCGTAAATCTAGATTCCTGTTTAGAGTTTTGTTCGCTGGTGACAAATTTATAATCTTCGATAGCATCATTAAAAGCAGATAAAATCTCTTCATACGTAAACAGAAATGCTTCTTTTTTGTCGGCTATAATATTAGTGATGACATATTCTTTAAACGTCATTTTACGATCATATCCTTCAAATTTATAAACATTTTGTGATGTTAATGCTTCCAGATAATATTGTGACCTATTGGTAATAGCCATATACAGCTCATTTTTGCTTCCTAACAGATAGAATATCAGTAAATCTGTATTACTCTGGTTCTTTAGAAATACAGGATCATTATATTCTTCAACCAGTTTATTGATATCCCCATAGGGTAAAAATGTATGGAAGTAAGTAGTCCCATTTTTTTCATCAAAATGACCATATTTGTTTTTAGGTGAAATTCCCAAAGCACTTATTCTGTCAATTTTGGGTATTTTAACCGAAGTGCCCTGATGAACTCCTAATGCTTTTATTGATTTCATCTTTTTAAGTTTAATTGTTGAAAATAGAAATGGTGGAAGTGCTCCCACCATTTCGTTAACCTTTTTTAATCTAAAGTACTTTCCGTTTTATCCGAATGACTTAATTGTACGTCCCTGTGATCAAAACTTGTTTCTGTTTCAAGTTCTGAAGGATTTTCACAATTATCCGTGTCGGTTTCAGGGAAGATCGGTAACGGCTGGTTAACCGGTAATCCCGTAGACTTGTCCTGAAGAATGGTAAGCGTAGTAGGGACTCTTGTAATCCAGTATTTACCTTGTGGTTTTCCTGTAGGCTCTCTCATTTCATCTACAATACTCATATACATCGGATCACCAATTACTGGTACTTCACCGCCATTCCAGATTTTTCCTGTCGTCATAAAGAACTGTACTGCGTCTTCAAAACCCGGTTTTACGGTCACCACTACTCTCGCCATACCTGCCTGTAAGAAACTTCTAAACAAAGGATCTACGGATTCGCTCACATACATTTCCTGCCACATTTTGCGGTTCGCCCAATAGTATGGGTAGAAAGTATAATCCATGATCTCCCATTCAAATGCCTGTTCCATAAACTTCGCAAGAGCAGTATATTTATCCAGATTCTCATTAAGGAAAACCTGGAAATTTTCCATTTTGTCTCCATCGGTAAAGTTTTGTCCTAACACATTCAGGTAATCCTGTAACAGATAAGCAATACAATTGTGCTTCAGCACATCATGCTCCATATATCGGTAGAAAGTCCCTTGCTTTTCTTTTGCAGCAGCTTCCTTTTCTTTCTGCTCGGCATCCAATCTTGCCTGTTCTTCCTGAAATTTCTTGTAAGCTTCTTCGTATGCTTTGATAATAGCATTAAAGTTTTCGGTTTGCCATTGTAGCATAAATGCATCAGAAAGTTTGCAGTAAAGAGTAACATTAAGAGTAACATCTTCAATATTTCTACCTCTGTACAAGAAATTGAAAGTTCCGGAAAGGTTTAACCCATTTTCCCAAACAGTATCCTGATTGATTCTGCCTCCAAAATTTAAATTTCTCTCTCCTCCTTTACCGTTGCTGCAATAAAACTCACTGTTATGCCATCTGGAATTTCGATCCATGTAATATTGGATCTTCATATCTTTGGCGGCATAATTTTGTGTGATATTGATTGATGTTCCTACTGCACCAAATGAGCCGGTTGAATTAGGTCGGCCGACAATTTCCTGGTACACTTCCACATTTTCTTTTGGAAGTTCGGTCAAAGTTACACCATAAATATCTACCCAATGCTGAAGTAATTCTCTGGTTGCTGCTTTTGGACTTGCCATGTTCCAAGGTTCCGGAGCTTTTCTCGGGTCGACAGGAGCTGTAAGAACCTGGCCTTTAGATACTGCTAAAGCCAATCTGTGAAGTTTTGCCGGTTCGGGAACCATAAATTCAAACATGGTACGCTTGCCATAGTTGTAAATCTGGTTTTTCATCTTTTTATCGATCCAACGATATACTCCTGTAATATGTTGTGGAGGAATATTGGTAGTAAGAGATTTTCCTCGGTTATCAAATTCATGGACATTGGTTTCCGTGTATTCTTTGATAATTTTCTGTACCCTTTCCTCATTAATTTTGGTCAGAACTCTTTCCATTGCTCTTTCCGTAATCTCCTGAGATTTCGCAACAGCTTGTCTCGTACTGTCATGTTGAGCCGTATTGTTTGCATAATCTGCACCAATATCCAGTTTATACCCAGGATTGTAACTGAAATGTGCATAAGCAGTAATACTTTGTTGCTTATCCAATTCTTTCGCTACTTCTGTCTGCATATCTGTTCTGGAAGTTTTGGAAGTATCAGAAACTTTCTCTGTTTCTACCGATTTAGATGTAGTATCCGTTATTTCAGAATAATCTCTGGCAACAGAAGATTTATGTCTCAGTTCGCTTGCCATCACATTCTCAATATTGGAGACTTCTCCAGGAACATAAGCATGAACGCTTTGTACTACTTTCAGATAGTCGGCAATTCCCAATCTTTTGATTCCGAAGTTCTTTCTTTTTGAGGGTTCAGCAGATTCTTCTTCTCTTGGATTAGCTTTTACCAGTTTTAAAGTTAGCATTCCGGTATGAATCTCTCCATTGGCAATTTTCTGGACATCACCATAAGCTTCTCTCCCGTTCGCGAAGGTAATTTCAACTCTGAAATTGTATATACTGCTAAACTTATTAACCAAACTTGCAGGTAAGGTAATCTTGTTATCCACCACTGAAATATTGCCGTAATTTTCTTCAATATGCCCCAGATTTGTATCTGCGATAATTTTAGCATTCGCAACTTCCCAGGATATATCTTCCACCTCAAATGAAAAACTTAAGAAACCACGGCTAGACATCAATGACAGTCCATAGGTATTGGCAATAAGAGAATATGCCATTGGAGTTCTTGCTGTGTTCTGGATCACCGGAATAGATGCCCCTCCAAGGTTGACATACTGTTGTTGCGGCAAAGATGTGTTTTCAAGAGCCGTCTGAGTGGAAACTGAAATCTCCTGCTGTACATTCGATATAGCTTCATTAAAGCTTTGTAAACCACTGTCAATTTGCAAAACTCTTTCCCCGATACGCATTTCTCTGCCAGAAATGATTTCTGCTTTTCCTTCAATGTTTTCTCTTGAGGCATTTTCTGTATCAGCATCTGAAAACAACTCAATAAATAAATCAAATGATTCAGGAGACAATTTAGACTGAAGCTCTGAAATATCAATTTCATTTTTATAAGAGAATTCAAAGGCAGGCACTTCCAATTCTTTTAGACGCTCATGAAGCTTTTGTAATTCTTCTTCAGGAGCTTTTGTTTCTTCAAGCTGAACTAT
The DNA here is from genome assembly GCF_014218905.1 of Chryseobacterium sp. C3. Taxonomy (NCBI): domain Bacteria; kingdom Pseudomonadati; phylum Bacteroidota; class Flavobacteriia; order Flavobacteriales; family Weeksellaceae; genus Chryseobacterium; species Chryseobacterium sp. C3. The sequence continues at coordinate 241,951 of NZ_JACLCU010000006.1, forward strand.
TTCTTCAGACAGTTTTGCGTATTCTTCCAATTGCGGCTGATATTTTTTTTGATATTCAGCATAGGTAACCTGTTCCGTTTTGTACTTGGAAGTATAATAGGATTTCTGAAGTTTTTCTAATTCAGAATTTAAATTCTGTAATGCTCCTTTTCTGTGAAGAGCTTTCTGGGCTACCAAAGCGGACTCTGCTTCATTAGTCAATCTCTGACTGGTAATTTTATTTACTATTACTGTAGATGCGGTTCTTGAGGCTACAGAAGATCCTCCTGAAACTGATTCATCTTCTACAAATAATTCTTTTGGAAGTACGATCTTACCGTTTAGCGCGTTTTCAAGAGGTTTTTCTCCATTAGCTTTTAATACATCCGCATCAATAGTCATGTTTTGAGCAAATCCTAAATGGATTGCTTTTAAAATATGGGTAATTGCCTCTTTTACATAGAAATCTTTCTGGGAAACCACCTGATAGATTAAGTTGTTCCAAAGAAGATCAAAAATCTTAAGACCTTCTCCGTTCAACTCTTTATTGGAATCGATTAATGTCGCATAATAGCTTTTGGTATATGCTAAATCCTGATCATTTACTTTTTCTTTTTTAGAAATCTTCCTTCCTATAATCAATAACTGACTAAAGATTCCTGTTTCAAGTTCTTTCTCTGTTTTGAATGAAGTATTTGCAAAATTCCCTGATTTCACAGCATTCTCCATTGCATTGATCTTAGCTGTAGAAGCAGCTCTACCAGATACAGCAGTATCGAAAATACCCGCAATTCCTTTTGGTCTGTGGATGAAGCCAAGATTTCTTCTTTTGGTTTCTGTAAGCTGTGGGTTTCTTAAACTCACGAATCTGAAAAGCGTCTGAGACGCATTGCTGTTTGTTGACATTTTTTGTAAATTTGTTTTGGTTTTATAAAGGTTAAGATTTGAAGCCTCTTTTTAGTAGAGTTACTTCAGGTTTTAGCCTTATTTTTTTAGGTGGTCTTCAGGCTAAATTATATCCACCTTGAGTTTTAAAGTCTAATTTCATTTCTGTGTTGTTTCTATAATGCAAATATCCATCAGGGAAGCGACAAAACTTGACGTATTAAATTCATTTTCAGATGTTTTTGTTATTTTTTTACAGTTTTCTGATAATCAGTAAGAAAGATTTACAGAATGTTTTTTGGAAAGGTTGAGAAAGAATTTTTAAACTTTAAAGTAAGCTCTACTTGCTATATTTAGAGCATATAAGCTATCTATCTTCTGATTTTTTTATAGCTATTTATATTGATTATTAAAACTTTATTAGAAAACCTAAACAGTAAATCATTAATTTAATTGCTGGAAATCAGCCTTGGTTTTTTTTCATTCTTAAAAATTTTAATTACAAAAAATATTTTTTTCAGCTGATTGATCTATTGAAAGAAAAGTCTAATCAAAAACTGAACATTAAGGGAATTATATTTTTACTTTTAAATATTCAGGTAAATTCTTTTAAGAAAATCATTATTTAAAAATTTTTCTACATTTACGGCAAACACATAAAAAATGCTGATTAAAGTCTATGGAAGTGCCATTCATGGAGTGGCGGCACAAACCATTACGATAGAAGTAAATATAGATACAGGCGGAGTCGGCTACCATCTGGTCGGACTTCCGGATAACGCCATCAAAGAAAGCAGTTATAGAATTTCTGCCGCTCTAAAAAACGTCGGCTTTAAGATTCCCGGAAAGAAAATTACGATCAATATGGCTCCTGCAGATCTCAGAAAGGAAGGCGCTGCTTATGACCTGAGTATTGCCATCGGAATTCTTGCCGCTTCAGATCAGATTGTTGCCGAAAATATTCAGGAGTATGTGATTATGGGGGAACTTTCCCTTGACGGAACTTTACAGCCCATAAAAGGGGTTCTTCCCATTGCGATTCAGGCACGCGAAGAAGGTTTTAAAGGAATTATTCTGCCCAAACAGAACACCCGCGAAGCAGCAATTGTAAACAGTCTTGATGTTTTTGCCGCCGAAAATATTAAAGAAGTTATTGATTTTTTTAATGAAGGTAAACCACTCCCAAAAATCGAAGTGGATACCCGGAAAGAATTTCAGGAAAAGATTAACGATTTTCCATTTGATTTTTCTGAAGTGAAAGGACAGGAAGCAGCCAAAAGAGCCATGGAAGTTGCTGCAGCGGGAGGACACAACATCATCCTGATCGGACCTCCCGGAAGCGGAAAAACAATGCTTGCCAAAAGAGTTCCGAGTATTTTACCGCCTTTAACTTTAAAAGAAGCGCTGGAAACAACCAAGATTCATTCCGTAGCCGGAAAGATGGGTACGGAAACGTCACTCATGACGGTGCGTCCTTTTCGATCTCCCCATCACACGATATCAGATGTTATTGTATAGAATGTGGTACATTCGTATATTTGCATAAAAACAACTGTATGTTAGCTATTTATGCAAGATTATCAAGAGAAGATAAAGAATCAAAATCTATTGAAAATCAAATAAAATCAGGAAAGGAATTTGCTACTTCTTTAAATTTAGATTATAAAGTTTATAAAGATGATGGGATTTCAGGTACATCAAATATTGAAGATAGACCAGGTTTTGAAAAACTGATTGAAGATACAGTTAATGGATTTATAACTCATGTATTTGTTACCAATCAGGATAGATTAGAAAGAAGCCCAGAAGTATGGTTTGCAATTTCCAAAATTTTCAAAAAACAAAATGTTAAGCTTTTTTTTGAAGGAGGTAAACAATTTGATTTCGATGATGTTGATGCTATGTTTATGGGAAGCCTATCTTCTTTGATGAACAGACGATATGTTGAAATTATTACTAAAAAAAGTAAAGCAGTTATTGAAAGGAATGTAAAAGAAGGAAAAATACATGGTATGATTCCTTATGGCTTTGATAAAGACAAACATGGATATTTAATTATTGATAAAGAGGAAGCTGAAATTGTAAAAAGAATCTATGCTATGTCATTAGAAGGAAAGGGAACAGACAAAATAGCTGAAATACTTAACTATGAAGGAATTCCTACTACTTATCGCAAATTGGAAAAAGGAGGAGTTTACAAAATTAGAGATAGATATAACCCCAATATTGTAACAGAAAAGAAAAAAAGTGATGCCAAATGGAGAGGTAGAACCATTCAAGGAATCATTAAAAATACAATTTATAAGGGGCAGAGACTTTGGAGGGGAAATTACTATTCTGCACCATTAATCTTTGATGAGGTATATTGGCAAAAGGTTAATAGTAACTTACAAAATAACAGAAACAATACAGGGAAGAAAGTTGAGCATAAATACTTGTTAAAAGGTATAATTAAGTGTAATTGTGGTAGAAACATGTATGGAAGAAGTAGAATGAACAAGAGAGACCATACGTATATCTGTTCATCTCGAAGATATAAAGGTGAAAACTGTGGAAACAGAGCTATCAACATTGATAAGATTGAAAATCTAATTTGGGAGCATTTTTTCATAAGAAAAGAACTTTTAAATATGTTAAATCAAGCCCCGGATGAAAGAGATAAGCTACTTGAATCTCTTATAAAGGACAAAGAGATAATAGAAAATAAGATTAATGAAAGTCAAAGAGAAAAAACCAATTTAATCAGAAACGTAGCTAAGGGGAACCTTAAAGATGAAGATGTAAAAGATGAGGTTGAAAGAATTGAGAATGATATAAATAGACTAAACTTAGAAAAAATTCAGCATGATTCGAGGATAGCAGATGTCCAAAATTTTGAGAGTTTAATCGTTGAAACAAGAACAGATTTTGAAAAGTATTCAATAGATGTAGATTTTGATACAAAACGAACATTAATTCATAAATATATTGATAAGATTATCATTGCCTACAATAAGCAGTCAAGCACATCTAATCGAACGTACCATATTCAAATTGAATTTAAAAATAATATCATTAAGGAAAATTACATTTTCAATGTTAATAAAGGACTAATTATTTCACTAAGAGATAGGGAGTTTAAACTTTTATCTGATGAAGGAATTGTTTCTATAATGAACGCTGAAACACTTAACAATACTTCTTTTGTATATGGTAATTCTTATTTCCCAATGCCCTTTTTAGATAATGAAAATACTATTACCTCATTGAAAAATGTAATTTTTCCATACGGAAATGTTAAGAATTGGGATTTAAAAAAGGTTGTTGATTTTTATAAGAAAAATACTGCATGGCTATCAAACGATTCTGGAATTAATATTAATACAGAAGATAAGAAACATCAAAGTTATAAATGGCTGTCTGAAAATTATAAAGAATTTAAAGATAAGCCAATAGAAAACTGGATTACATTTCTGTATGATACCTTTAAATATTCAAAAAACTAAATTCAAATAATTTATAAAAGTAATGTTCATTCCTGAAATGAGATTTCCATATTCTGGATAAATCCAAATTTCCAAACATATATTATAAGAATAACTTTAAATAAGTTTTAATGTGACACGTTTTGTCGTTCCCTATATATAAATTTGGCTAAAATTAATTGATGAGGAAAAAGAATATAATTAAATGTCTGGATTTATGGGAATATCAAAAAAATCTTTAAGTTCAATTTTTAAAGCTGTACAAAGTATAATAGCTGTCTTAAAAGTTATGTTGGTTCTGCCATTTTCAATTCTGGAAATAGCTGTTTTCTCCAAATCACACAGGGAAGCCAAATCGGTCAAGGAATATCCTTTGGATTCCCTGATATTTTTGAGTCTTTCTCCCAGATTCTTTTGATATGATATAAATTTATTAGAGTCTATTGACATTGATGTCAATATCATCTTTTATATTTGCTTGAAGGGTAAATATTAATGTTTATACTAGCTTGTAATTTTCACAATCCATTGAAATTTTGTAAACTTGCAGACCCTTCATTCACACAAAAAATAGCCTTTATGATGAAAAAACTACAGGTTTTGCCTTTATTGTGTATCAGTATATGTGGATTGGGGCAAATTCCAAATTTCCCTACTTCCCAAGCCCCTACTCCAAGTAGTCTAGGGAACTTTTCAAATCCAAATTATGGAAGTCCAGCAAGGTCTGTTGTTCCCTCTGTTCCTCATGGTGGGTTGTACAATTCCAGAAGCTCACAAATTCAGCAACAGAATGCAAAAATGATGGAAGAAGACTTTAGGAAAGTGGCTCAGGAGCAGGAGCTCAGAAATAAACAGGAGAACTATTACAGACAACAAGCCTTAGAAGATTCTTATTATAATCTGCCTTCATTTTCAGGAAAAGCAGGTACACAATCCTATTATGATGCTTACAATCAATTAGCCTCACTCAATACTGACAATTACTCTATAAGTGAAGCCAATTTTATTGTGGAGAATGCTTTTTACGGGAATAAACAAAATTATAATCAGTTTAAATCTGGAATTCAGAAAACAGCAAAACAGCTCTTGCAGAAAATGAAAGAGAGAAAGCAGGATACTGAAAGCAATACAGATAAAAACCTGATGATTTTTGAATACCTATCTAAAGGAATGAAGCTGGGAGGAGTTCTGCACAAAGCTATTAAGTATGATTTTGAGGATTATATGGGAGCAAAGGATTGGAGCAAAATGTTTGTTTCCAAACTTCTTAGAACAGGCTCTGGGCAATGCCACTCCATGCCTTTGTATTATTTGATGCTGGCAGAGGAAATGAATGCAGAAGCTCATTTAGCCTTTGCTCCAAACCATACTTATGTCAAGTTTAAGGATGAAGAGGGAGAATGGCAGAATGCAGAGCTTACCAATGGAATATTTACTACAAGTTCTATTATTCTGGAATCAGGCTATATAAAATCAGAAGCCTTGCAGAATGATATTTATATGAAAGAGCAGAACAAAAAAGAGTTATTAGCCCAGTTCTATGCAGATTTAGCCAATGGTTATGCTCATAAATACGGAATGGATGAGTTTGTAGGAAAGACTTTAGACAAGGCACTGGAATACTCACCAAAAAATATATATGCAAACCTGCTGAAATCAACTTTTCAACAAGCTAAACTGGAATATGTAGCAGGGCAATTAGGTATTAAAAACCTTGAAAATCCTGAGGAACTACAAAATATCAGATTTTATCCGAGAGCATTGGCTTTATTACAGGAAACTAAAGCCCAGTTCAATAATATTGATAATTTGGGTTATGTCCCAATGCCTGAGGGTGCTTATGAAGAATGGTTAGGTAACATGAAAGGTGAAGCCAGTAGGCAGAAAAGTGAAGCTCTTGCTGAAAGAATGAGACAGATTAATGCTGAAAAGCAAAAGCAGAAACAACAGGAAGCTTTGAGGAAAACTCAGGAACAAAAGAAAAAAGAATCTCAGCAGTCTAACGAGAAAGCCCAGTATTTCCCAATAGACCCGAAACATTTATAACAATAATGAAAAAATATTTATCTCATAAAACTATATCTATCATATCCTTAGTGTTGCTATGGCTAAGTTCAGGGACGGTTAAAGCCCAGAATAACCAGTTTTACAATGATGCTTATCAGACTATTGATAATATGCTGAATGATAAGCAAAAATATAGCTTTAAAGATGCTGTATTTAGTGTAGAGAATGCTTATTTTCAAGGAAAGTTAGACACAATACAACTCAATAACGAAATCAGGTTTTTAACAAAATTTGCTAAAGCTATTATAGCTAACAGGGATTTAAATTACAAACAATCTGATAAAGATAAAGTAAGCAAATATGCAGCAATATACTCTATTATGTGCCAGACTTTGCCTATTGCTGTAAAAGACACCGTAATACAGTATAAGCCTTTTAATTACGATTTTAAGGATGTGTTTGGGCATAATGATATTACCAACTTATTTGTATCTAAATTATTGGCTACGAAGAAAGGGAATTGTAATTCTATGCCTTACCTCTACAAAATACTAGCAGAGGAATTAGGAGAAACAGCCAATTTAGCCTTAGCCCCTAACCATGTGTACATCAAACATCAAATTAAATCTGATGGATGGTATAACACTGAGCTTACCAGTGGGATGTTTCCTCAGGATTCATGGCTCATGGCTTCGGGGTATATCCATTTGGATGCTATTAAAAACGGTGTGTTTATGAAAGCCTTGAATGATAAGGAAAGTTTAGCATTGTGCTTATTTGATTTAGCGCAGGCTTATAACAGGAATTTCCCGGGCAATGATGGTGAGTTTGTTTTAAAAACAGTAAACAGAGCAATAGAAATTTATCCCAATTTTGCTAAAGCTCTTATCCTGAGAGCTGAAACTCATAAACAGCAGTTTGAAAAATTGATGGATAAACAAAATTTGAGTTCTACTAATCCTGAAAACATTAAAAAAGCCCAACAAGACCCAAAGGCTAAAGAACTCATGGAGCTTATGACAAAGGAATACGGGCATATTTATGACATTGGTTTCAGACAGATGCCAGAGGAAATGTATTTGAATTGGTTGGTTTCTCTGAGAACCGAGAGAGATAAATATGAGAATAAAAAATTAATGAATAACTTTACAAAATAACAAATGACTATGAAAAGAATTGTATTGACTGGTTTTGTTCTTCTCACTGGAATTACACAAGCTCAGGTCAAGAAACCCCAAGGTAAGCCAAAAGCTGAAAAGAAATGGGTAAATCCTGTAAAACTTACTAAAGAAGAGAGAAACAGACCTTATATGGATGAGGTTTTGAAAACCAGAGATTCCATTACTCCTGAAGAAGCTGAAAGAAGAAGAAAAAATATTGCTATTGGAAATCCTTTTAAAGACCGTGGTTATTATCCTAAGATTGCTACATTAAGTAAAGGAAAATACTTAGAATTTCACGATATGGATGCTGTAGTTAATATTGGTTCTGTAAAATACAACAGGAAAACCAAAGAAATTACAGAGTTCAGGGAAATAGATTTGAGTGACCCTGATGCACAACCTTATCTGGATACAGCAGGTAGATGGTTTTCACCAGACCCTTTAAGTGAAGAGTATTCGAGCTGGTCTCCTTATAACATGGTTATGAATAACCCAATAAAAAATATTGACCCTGATGGAAGAGGTGTTCTTGATAACTTCCAGTTACTTCAAAATGGACAGGTTAAGTTAATAGAAAAGACAAATGATAAAACTGATACATTATTTGCATCAGATAGTAAGGGTAATGTAGATAAAAGTAAAAGTGTTACTGTTCAAAAAGGAATAGTTGGGCAGTTACAGTATCTCCGAGATGGTAATACATCAGACATTTATCCAGCTTATCATCAGGCTATAAAAGAGCATACTTCATCTACTGAGAGTGATATGACAAGTCTATTTGATTTTTCAGCTAAGAATTCTAAAGTTGAATTTTCATTGACTGACTTTAATATAGGTGATAAAAGATTTATATCTCTCCAAACATACAATTCAGATGAAAAGTCACCAGGCATGAGCCAAATTGGTGTGGCAGAAGGAAGTGAAAGAAGGCTAATACATAATCATCCTAGCAAGGATACTTATGACAGTAGTTTTACAGAAATAAACTCAATGGGTTATAAATCACAAAATGGAAGAACAAAAATTTCTGGAGACTATTACAATGTAAGAGGAAATGGTACTGGTAAGGCAATCAATTACAAATATCAAACTTATTTCCCTAACTCAGGGAATCTTTACAACATTACTCCTCAAGGGATTAAACTAATCAGAAAAATTAATAATAGTAAAGATTTACAATAATGAGAATTACAATAATTTTAGCTTTTATTTATTTCTTGTTTACATCATGTGAAAAGAAAAAAAACAATACAGATTTAAATGATAATTTGTATAATATTTTAATAAATTATCAGAAAAAAAATCCATTTAAAGAAGCTCCTGAAAATTCAATTTATGTTTATGAGGTTTATTTTTATCAGGACAGCACTCTATCTGTTACTCTTAGTCCTATTGGAGTAAATCGTGAGGAGAAAAATCTCTATGGTATCTATAAGGATGAAACTTTAAAAGCTACCTACATTATAGATAATAGCAGAATTGGAAAAAACTTTGTAAAAAAATATTTTCAAAAAGACTTGGAAAAATTTACTCAAAAAGATTTTGTAATTAACGATGCTATGTATCCAGAATATATTTATAAAATCAAGGGTAAAAATCTAATATTTAAAGACTCTATAAGAGGTAATATTCATAAGTAAAATTGTATTATAATATATAATCACAGATAGTAGTCAATAAGAGATAATTAAATCTTCCTTTTTAGTTAAATAAAATACTGATAATTAATTGTTTAATATATTAAAAACGGAACATTTGGCTTTACGAATATAAGACCGTAAAAATTCCCTCTAAAATTGGAGGGAATTTCTCTTGTCTAAAACCTCGTAAGGTCTATGCCTTGTCTTTCGATTTATAAAGAATTTTGCTCGGTAACACTGATTTTATAGTTTGGAATAGTCTGAATCTCTTTAAAATATTTGTCATATCTACGATTTAAAGGAACCATTTTTACAAAGTCTTTCATTTCACCATTAGCCAACTCAGCAAAATGTTTTTCCAGAGTATTTCCCAGAGATTCACCAATTAATTCTTTTAGGTGAGGATTGATAAAGTAATTGATTGTGAACTGTCCTATTTCATTACAGTTTAATCCAATCTTACAAAAAGGTGTTATAAATTCCTCACATCTGAAGCAGTTTCCTAAGTTTGGAGTTTCAGTATGATTGCATTCAATTCTGGTTCTTAAATCATTAGTCTCTAAAAAGCCTTGAATTTCAATCAAAAGCCTCTTTAAGCTATCGTAACACCCCTTTGTTGTTTTATTCGATTTTTGGGTCTCTAAAGTGGCAAATTTGGCAAGCTTTGAATTGTGGTAGTTCTCTTCAAAAAAATGAGCAAACAATTCTGGATTCAAATCAGGTATTTCTTTCTTCGTTTCCAGAAAAACAAAAACTACAAGTTTCTCGATATATTTACCCGTTGAAAATCTACATTGTGCAAGTGCTGTTTTGTTTTCCAGAATTTGAGCACGGGTTGGATAAACTTTGTTAGTGGTTACATTTCCCTTTTTATCAATCCCGTTCCAAGCCAGATAATCTAATACAACCTTTTGAAAAGGTACAGAATTGAGGTAATTGTAACGAAGAATAGTCACCGTATCACTTCTGTTCTCATCAATTGGAAATAACCAACTATGGAGCTTGTAATAAAATCTATTCTCTATCATGGCTGTTATTTGTGTTTTTCTGGCTATTGGTAACTAATGCACCAATGATTCCAGCACCAACAATAAGAATAACTACAATTAAAACGGTATTATCATTACTGTTGTTGCTTGGTCTTTGATAGCCAGTATCTTTTTTAACGTAGCTTCCATCGGGTTGCTGGGTATAATAATCATCAACATTAACCCTTTCCCCTTTAAACGAAGGTGATTTATCCTCTGGGGAACTGAACGGGTCAACATCACTATTTTGATTGCTGGGCTGTACATTGCCAGATTGATTGTAGTTTCTGTTTTCAGAAGGTTGTGCAGGTTGGTAAACATCTTCAAACTTTGGTGTTTCCAGATTCTCTACCTTTTCCAAAGACTTTTCTAACTTTTGCCCGATTTTACTGGGTTTATTGTTTTTCAAAATCTCATCAGCAACCCTCACGCTTTCACTCTGGGTTTCTTTCATTCCAATTACAGGGTCTATACCAGAAGGATTGGAATTGTAGTAATCCTGTTGTGTCTGGGCTTTAACAAGGGCTGTAAAAAACAGTAAAGATAATAATAACTTTTTCATATTCAGTGATTTAATTGTTATTCCTTATCCAAAAACACTTGTGTAGTAGTGTTGTTTATCCATTGAATTCGAGTGGAACTTATTTTTTTGAACTTATACATTCCACCAGAATTTCCAGCTATGATTGTAAATTCATAGTACAAATCTGAAATATCTTCATTTACTTTTGCTAGCTGTCCCGTGCTGGCTGTTTGTTGCAATACACTTTTCCAGCTCGTATATGGAGTTACCAAAATGAAGTCATCTGAGGAAAATTTGAAGTATGCAGAATTACTCCCAGAGATTTTCCAGCTCCCCTGAATCCACGAAGGAGGGTGGAAATATACCGTTTGTACAGGGGTGTTTTGCTGTGGTGTTGAATCATCATCGTTGTTAGAACAGCTTACGATAGAAACAGCCATCAAGACTGCAATAAATAATTGTTTCATAAATTGAATTTTATTGTTCATAATTTTTAAGTTATAAACAACAAAAAAGTGAGGTACTTTACCATGTATAGTAATACGGGCTCAGCAAAAGCCTAGACACATATACAGGAAAGTCCTCACCATAAATTATGGCAAGGAGCTAAACTGTCTGCATTTTGTGTCTATATTTGAATTTGCTGATTCGTATTACAAAAGCAAAAGTTTTTCTCTTTTTCGTTGAATTTGAATTACAAAGATATTAATTCAAACTGAATGTTTAAAATCTATTTTTTGTAAAATAACCTTTTGTGTTGTTTCAGTATGATAGAACCCCTTTTTATGAGAATTCTTTAATCTGGAACTCAGCAAAGGCAATTCCTGAGAATTTGGCCACCCCTACTTAGGGGCAGTCACTAATTTTTGTATTTGTTTTTTTGCATTGAAAAATTGTTGAATGTCTTCTATTTCGCTTGCATACTCTTCCATTAAAATTATGGGTAAGTATTTGTTTATGGTAGTTGGTGAGACCTTGGTTTCTTCCAGAATATCTTTTATTTTAAATCTTCTACATTCACTCAATAAATCAGAAAAAGCATGGCTAACAATCTGTTTTGTTCGTTCCCCTCTACATTTATTCAGGTAGATTACAGACAGTCTTTGCCTTTCTCCTTTCTGGAACTTTTTTTGCGGGTCAAATAGAAATCTCCTAACTGCATTGTTATAAGGTATAAATTCATTTCTTTTACTCAGAACAGTACTGCAAATAGTTTGTATTTCATTATCCTGCATCGGAACTGTACAGCATGAGCTATTTATTTTACTAATAAATTTAATAAGCCTCTTATCTGTTAATTCTGGATTTAAAGCAATGATTTTAATAGCAATATTTGACAGAATATAATTTCTTTTTCCTTCCTTGATAGTTTTAGGAATAACAACACTTGAATAGTATAGTTTATCATCTTTTAAATCACAGACTCCATTTTCATCGTAAACCCTTTCCTTTTCTGATATCTTTTCCTGCAAATTATCATATCTGATTGGAATATTTTCTCCATTCCATTCATAACTATTAATTTTTATATCTTTAGTAATGGAATGGTGATTTTCCTCAACATCTCCATTATCAATACTGGAATAACAAGTACAATCAAATGTATGTGCATCGGGGTTATAATAAATATCTGGGTCATAAGATATGATATTTGCCCTAACAATATCACTTGCTTTATAATCAAAAGGAATATTCAATTGACCTGCAATATCTGTAAATACTTCTTTGAAGTTGCTTTTATCAACTCCTGAGACCTTTATCAAACAACCGTAGCCAGAACCACTCACACTTTTCCAATAGGCTGTAAAATAGTTTTTATTAAATTGAAAATCTAAGCTATTATCAATATCATAGTAAATATATCCTGTTGACTGAATGGCATTTTTAATCTTTCGTTCCCCATCGGTGGTAAAATTCCACAAAATAATAGGCAACTCCTTTTTTATTGAATCAAACTCTGGAGTACCTTTTTTTAAGGTTCTGAGTTCTTTAATTTTTTTTACTTCAGCTCTGGAACTATCTTTAATATAGTCAACTACTTGCTGAATTTTTTCAATGGTTTGTGTAGATTTTTTAGCAAAAAGATTTGTGAAAGTATTGAACATTGTTTTATTGGTATTAAACAACGAACCATAGAAAGGTTGAAGTTTGAACATTGCATGTCCCGAATCTGGATTTACTCCGTGTAGCACCGTGCCCGAAGATCGGTTGCTGTTACTTTAGTTAAACTAAAGCACTTCTATGGATTCGTGTTGGTTAAAAATTATTTATCTGAAAGTTTTGTTTACGGAATGTTGTTTTAGCATCCTTTGAATTTCTTTTCTAAATCATTTACTGAGACTGTACTCCCTTTTATCCACTCATCAAGTTCCTGTTTTGAATACAGTACTTTACCTTTTGTGGGGTTATAAAACGGGATTTTACCCTCTGAATTCATTTTATAGAGGGTAGAAACTTTGTAGCCCAAATATTTTGCAGCTTCCTGAATAGTTAGAAAAGTTTTTCTAATAGATTGAGAGTAATAGAGAGAACGTGAATTGTAATAGTCCATTTGTTGCATGTGCTCCATTTTGTTTTATCTTTTTATTGTTATTAATGGTGCAAAACAAAACAAAATTTAAATCCTTAAAAATGCCTATGTACTAAATAGGCAGAAAATAGGTATTAAATATTTAGTTCTATTACATGTTTTGGAGGCTTTTCCTCCCTGAAAAGAGTTTTTTGTATGGTATTGGCTGTAAAATCTTTTGCACTTCCGTTGTGCATATATTGAAAGTTTTCAATCAGCCAGTTTTGAACCGTAGTTTTTGAATTGGAAATAATAATTGACTTGTTATAGAGTGTTTTTAAAAAATAAATTAGACAGGCTGCTGTCTGATGAAATAAGATTTTGTTTCCAGAATGACTACTTTCGGAATACATCAAGTTTTTTAATACAGAATGTACATTTTCAGCAAAATAAGGCTTCAAAGAGGAAAATATTTTTTCTCTGAACTCTTCTTTAAAGCTGATTTTCAACTCCTGCAAAACTTCTTTTGTAAAATTTTCCTCTATCTTAAATGCAGTAGAAACAATATTTTCTGAATTAGATTCAGTTTTCTGAATTTCGTTTATATATGAGTAATAATTAAGGGTATTTTCATTTTTCAGGTTTTCCAGCCTTTTAAGCAAAGATTGGTTGGCTAATGTAAGTTTTTGTTTCAATACGGAATCAGAATCCTGTAAATTGAGGCTTCCAATATTCTGAAACTTAACCGTTCCTAACACTGAATAATAAAGGTATTTTATAAAAATTTCCTTTTCTATTTTTCTCAAATAATCCTCATATCTGGAAATCTTAAATTCAATACTATGTACAGGATACTTACTATTTAAGATTCTTTCAGAATAAAGTACCACTGGCAAAGAGAAAATTTCATCTTTGGCATTCCTGAAATTTAATTTTAGAAACAATAAAATGTTAATAACAGAAAATGTTATTTCTTTTTCCAGATTTTCCAGTGCTAAATTTACAGAATCATTATTAAAATGGGGAACTTTTGGAGTAAATGGAAAACTTAGTTTCCAGTTAAAATAACTCTTTAACCCCCATTTTGAAAGGTTTAAAAGTATTTCAAAAAGCCTTTGTTTCTTTGATTTCAGGAATAGACTATACAATTCCTGCTTAAGTCTTTCTGAAATATTATCCGTTTTGAAATTTTCAAAAAAATATATAAACTCTTTTTCAGTTCTTAATTTCGTTACTTCAAATGAAGCATTAAATATTCTATGTATATCACTTAGCATTTTACGAAATTACAGAATTCCCTTTATAATTTTTTGTGTTTATGAAGTTTGGGGGATTTATATATCTATTGGATATAGTGACTGTTTTCTTTAGGTCATTATTGTACATTATTTTAGTTATTTTTATTTAAAATTTGTTTTACCTTTTGAACGGTTCCTAAGCTAACATTACATAGCTTGGCAGTATCTCTCAAAGATTGCCCTTTCTTTAGATACTTTACAACCTCTTTATACTTATCTAAAACCTGTTCATCACTTTCAACAGAGCCTTTAACCCTGCCTTTATAAACACCTTTAGCTATGGCAAGTTTTATGCCCTCTTGTTGCCTTTCCAGTAAGGTTTCTCGTTCCATCTGGGCTATGTTTGCCATCACTGAAATGATTAGTCTAAAAGCTGAATTTATTTTACCATTAACTAAGCTTTCAATTCCAAGATTATCTACTTTCAAAACAATTTTCTTTTCATTCAGAAGTTCCAAGGTGCTCAGAATGTCAAATAGATTTCTTCCTAATCGGTCAATTGAATGTACAGTTATATAATCTATTAAGCCAGCTTCAATGTCTTCAAGCATCTTTTTTCCCTCTGGTCTTTGGCTGAATGGTGTAGCCCCACTAATGATGTCAATGTAAAGTTTTTCATTAGGGTGGCTTTTCTGTAATTGTCTTGCTGTGTTCTGGTTTCCAGTAGAAACTCTAATATATCTTGCTTTCATTTGATTATGGTATAAAGCACCCTGATGACAGGGTGCAGGGTTGTTATTAATTTCTGAAATAATGGCCATTTGAACATGAATAGTCAAACATGAAATTATATGCTGTTTTCTGCCAGTCTATGAAGATGTATGAGGGCAGATTTTCGGGAATGCTGCCATCTTGTTCTAACATTTCTTGTGCAAAGTCTTCATCTGAATTAAATTCACCAGAATAAGAATCCGAAACCTTATCTAAAAGCTCCTCTGTATCTTTACAATAACTACCAATGCAATCTACGTAGGCTTCAATGATTTCAAATTCTAAGCCTGAATCGTTTATTTTCTCTGCAATTTCGTAAATGTCCTCTGAAATGTGACATTCACTTATTAACCCTTGATTGATAAAGAATTTTGGGAACTCATAATCCTGAAACATAAATTCTGGGTCTTCTTCATCGTTGTGAAGTTCTTTCATAGCCTCGTAAAGCTCATTGTAATCTGAATAGTCAGAGAGATTTAACCACTCTCCAAAGATGCTTCCTTCGTTGTACTTTTTGTAGGTTCCCACATAGAGACTACAATTGTCAAGACAATTTTGTAAATTTGCCATGTTGATAAGTTTAATTTAGTAGTTGAACATTTATTAACATTGCCTTGTTGTGGTTCCAACACTTCAAGGCTTTTTTATTGATTCAAATGTACAACATTTTTTCAAGTGTACCAAATTTAGAATAGGTATTTTTAGTACATTTTTAAACTTTTATATCATCTTTTAAACAAATCTTTTTTGTATCACGTTTAGACTTTAATCTAAATTCAGCACATGGATTAAAATAAAAACTCCAAAAAAATATAATTTTTTTTTAACCTATGATTTTTTAAATTTTTAGAATTAACCGAAGTAGGGGGGTACAAAAAAACAAAATAAACAGGGGGGGACTGTTATGTATATGGTTATTCTTTTTATATATAAATTATAAAATTAAGTTAACCTATGAATAATTTGATTATATTTAAAAAAATAAACTATGAATTCAAAAAAAATATTTAATCCATTTGAAGATGAAAAGTTTAATCAATCTTCACTCTGCCTGCAAAATAAAATTGATAAACTACTAGAAAAATATCCACATATAGCAGAATATGAAATTGATTTAAATTTATGTTATTTACTCACGATGAACCCTATTAGTATTAAATTTACCGAAAATATACCAGGTGAAATAAAAGAATTAATAGGAAAGGCTTACGAAGAATGTTTTTCTTCATATACCAGAATAAGTTAAATAAATTCTTTTATTAATTTTCTTTTACTTTAAAAAACTGTCTCCATTCCTCTGGTAAAATTTCATTCTTATAATAACTATGTGCTAAGTATCGTATGCATGATAGACCAGTTTTGTCAGTTCTGTATTGAAATGGTGATATAACTTTACTGTACCTGTCTTTTTTAAATTCTTCGAAATCTTGAGGTAGTTTGTAAATAGAATCAACAAAATATTCTTCATGAAGGTGCTTTTCAAATAACAATTGTTCTACATCAAACTCATTAAAATTGATTGATGCTATTTGTAAATTTAAGTCTTCAGCTAAAAATTTATGAAATACTTGAAAAGATTCTTCGGAATTAAAAATTACCAATAGTTCTAAAATAACTGCAAGTAAAATAGAAGAACTATCAGTATACCCTTCAGGTTTTTTGTTTAAAGCAAAAAATTCAACAACCTTTTCCATATTATTGTATAGTTCTGGAAGTCTATTATACTTTCGTTTTTCATCAATAATATTTTCTAAGGACCTAAAAATAACATCTGTTATAAAGTTAACATCTTTTTGTCTTATTGCTTTTTCATCAGCAAAAAATAAAAAAAGCTGAATAATAGGTATAGAATGATTATCTAAAATAGGTCTATAAAAGCCACTGTTATTTTGTATTAATTCAATAATTAAATCTTTTTGTTTATTTAAGATAAATCTGTGATTTTTCTCTTTTGAAAATATGATACGAAGTCTTGAAAAATATATGATGTCATCTAAATAATCAAAGCATCTCAACGGATAGCCAACAGTTTCAAAAAAAGCACCTTTTTCAGAAAAAAGTCCATCAGGTAATTTTGCAATAGAAAAAGTTTTCCGAAAATAACAATTAAAAATTTCAAATTGTAGCTTTAATAATTTTTTAAATTCTTTAATTATGGATGGTTTATTTTCGAGATTATTCTTTAATATCCAAGACCACGTTTCTAATACTAAAAATTTTGAACATTCCTTTGCTGGAATAATGTTATTGTTTTCTTTACTATAATGAAAAACTAAAGTTTGTAAAATTCCTAAAGTAGCAAATAGCTTTGCCAAGGCTCTACCTTTAACTCTATCTATTTTATCAAATTGGATTACTATAAGTTTTTTAAATTCTTTATAATCGTAATCTGGAGTATCAAGAAATGCTAAAGTTTTTTTTAATAGCCTATTACTTTCATCATCGGATAATAGATATTCATTGAAAAGATATTTACTAAATAATTCTGTCAAATGATAAATATCCCATCTTTCAAATTCACCTTCTTTAAACTCTCTTTCTATTAAACCTTCAAAAGTAGGTTTAATATTAGGCTTTAAAGTACCATTATGTACTAAAACTATTTTAGTTGGTAATTCGTTAAACCCAGGAATTGATGTGTCATTAAAAGCAGTATCTTTTGCTTCAATAATAGACTCTCTTATTCCATCTCTCTTAAAATAATTTTTATCTGTTATATCTTTATCATCATAACCTTTCAATTCGAAATACCAACGATATTTTTGACCTGTTCTATCTTTACCAATAGCTACTATATCCTTACCATATTGAGATTGTCCCTTTGCTTCTTTAGCTGTTTGAACAACCCTAAACTTTAGCGATTGTAAAAGCAATGGAAATATATAATCTAGTTCTGAATCTTCTTTTAAAGAAGATAAATAATCTTGTACAATTAAAGTATTACTGCTCATGTGAAATCGAATCTGTTATTAATTTAAAATCTTCATCTTTCCAATCTGTATGAATTGCAATTCCATGTTCAATATCAAACCTATTTGGAAAAATTAAGTGATTGCGTGGCATAGCAAAGCTATGACCAATAGAGTGTAATTTACTAATATCTCTATTATCCCCTGTTTTCCAACCACCACCTTTTGCAAGCCTAATAGATTTGACTGTACTTAGAAAGTTACTTTTGTCATTAGTAGCATCTTGCATCATCTTGCTCATCTTTTTGTTAAATATTTTATGAAATAATTCAATATGTTTTCTTTGTGTAAAATAAGGGTCAAGTTCATTAATACCAGATTTCACTCTTACATGTTTATTATAGAATGTATTCATATATATGCTAACTCTTTCTAAAACTTTTTTGTGATTTTCATTTTTATCATTTAAATTTTCCTTTAATACCTCTGTAACATGACCTCCGTAATTTTCAGAATATTCTTCAAGTTTGCAAATAAATGCTTCTTTAATTGTACTTGAAGAAGAATTTAAAAGGGGCATTAGACAAGGTAAAGTATTTTTAGGTTCGTTGTAATTCTCCGTAATGGAAACAATTAATTTATATTGTTCTAAAGGTGCAAGTTTTAAAATGTCATAATCAAAATGATAAGAGTAATGAGAATTTAATTCATTAAAAAAACTAATTCCTAAATGCCTGTTCCGAGCTTTATTAGATGTTATGAATTTAATAAACATCTTATCTAATTCATTTCGGTTATAATCATCAAGATGATGAATAAATTCACTTGCAATATTTGAAAATGGTTTAGAATCAGAAAGAGTATTTAGGACTTTTTCTAAATAATTAACATCTTTGAGATACCAGAAAGTTTGAGCAATTAAACGGAGATACTTTTTGTTACTGTAAAAATCTTTTTTTATAATGGCACATATAATGTTAATCCTTTCATCATTATACTGTTTAAGAAAAGAAATCCTATCCAACACTAAATATACTGCATCTTCATCATTAATAATTTTAAGAAGATTATTAAAAATACAATCAACAAATCTTTTTTTATTTTTTAAATTTTCACAGTTAAGAATGCTAAAAAGAATGAAAATTAACGGTCTTTTATAAGTTTGGTTCTTTTCATAATATTCATCAAAATAATTTAAAAACTTCTCAGCCTCTGCTTCAGAAATATCATCTAATCTTGCCAAACCACTAAAAATACCATCTAATCTTTTCTCCTTTTGAATGTAATTTTCAATTAGATTTGTTGATTCAGTATTTTTTGAACTATAAAGCCCCTCTATTATACAAGATATTATATTTAAATCTATATTTTCAATCTCTATTGCAATTTTAATTAAATCCTGACCTTTTTGATGATTAGATTTTACAATAGTGCATAAAGTATTCAGTAGTGCATTATAATTGATATTTAAAATCCCAGCTTCACTTTCTTTATTTATATGATTGACTATATTAAGAACAGATTGAATTAATATATTGTTTTCTAAATCCAGATAAGGAAGCTGGGCATTATAAGCATTTAAAAAAACATAATTGTTGTGACTATTTTGAATTAAATAATCTGATATATTGATAAACAAAACATTGTGTAATTTATTAGAAATATAAATTGCATATTCCCAGAGAAAAGGAAGTATTTTTAAAAATCCACCTCCCTTAAAGTTCTTACTTATTTCTGATAAAAAATTAAATGTTGACAAAAAATCTGAGCTAAAGTCAAACTTCAAATTTTCCTTACATACATCAAAAAATGCTTTACTAAAGGCATAATGATTAAGAATTTTGACTTTATTGTCTTCAAGTGTAAGTATCTCATTGGCAATTAAGATTCCTTCAGGAGTAAATTCATCCGATTTAAATGAATATTTTTTATTCTGAAAGCACATATTTACAAATTCTTTCAGCTTTGTAAATAACTCAGGATTATTTTCTAACTCTAAATTTATTATTTCAATTTTATCCATCAAATACACTTTTTAGCAATTTAATAAATATTAATTGGAAATATATGAGTAATTGTAGTTTTGAGTTTACGGGTTCCAGTATTGCCAAAATGTTTTTAATGCTTAACTTGTTGAATTGCAAAATAAAATGTAATATTAGAATTTATTTCACATAAAAGTGTTTATAAACATAGATAGATGATTTCATATTTAATTGGTAGCGTAGTAATAGCTACAACAGTTGGGTTAATTAACAATGCTGTTAAAGAAAAAAAGAAAAAGAAATTACAAGCTCAGAGAGAAAAGGAAGAAAGAGATAAACTATGTAAAGAATTTAGAGTTTTCCTTATTAAAGTAAAGGTTGCAAATCAAGATTTTCAAAATTTAACCAATAATGAAAATGGTTATTTTTCCTACTACAAGCTAACTCAATGGAAAGGCAAGTATGATACCTTATTGAGAAACAATATAGTTCGTAAATCCTATAAAAATATTGGATTGTCATTTTCTGAAGAAAAAGAGATTGAATTTTTTGTTGGATTAATCAATAATGCTGAGAGTCATCGTGAAAATTTTAATGATGAATTTTTAGAATACGAACTTAAAGAAACTCAATCTTTATTAAGTAACATAGATGGAGGAAAGTCATTAGATAATCAACAGAGAGAAGCCATACTTCGTGATGAGGACAACAGTTTAGTTATTGCTGGGGCTGGTTGTGGTAAAACCACAACAATAATGGGTAAAGTTAATTATCTCAATAAGAGATTAAAGATTTCACCTGAAGAAATTCTCTTAATTTCTTTCACAAAAAAAAGTGCAGAAGACCTTGCAAATAAAGTAAATATAAAAGGTATTGATGCCAAAACCTTTCATAAATTGGGATTAGATATCATAAAAGATGTTGAAAAAGCTAAAACATCACTATATGACCAAGAGCCTTTATATTTTTTAAAAGATACATTTAAAAAGCTATCAACCAATGAGAAATACCTTAATGTTTTGACTAAATATTTTACTGATTTCATCAAGATAAGTAAGGATGATTTTGAGTTTAATAATCAGGCAGAACATATACAACATCTCAAAGACCAAAATTTTAGACCCTACAAAAAAATTGAAATAAATGTAAAAGATAAGGTAACGGTATTAAGAGAAATTGTAAAAAGTCAAGAAGAATGTAAAATTGCCAATTTCTTGTTGTTTAATGGACTTGACTACAGATATGAAGAGCCTTATGAAATAGCTACAAGAGATTTAAATTATAGGCAATATCAACCTGATTTTAGTTTATACCAAGAAGGTAAGAGAATTTATTTAGAGCACTATGCATTAGATAAAAATGGAAATGTTCCTCCTTTTTTTGCTAATGAAAATATCAGTTTAGCAGATGCTAAAATAAAATATCATGAAGGTATTCAATGGAAAAGAAAAGTACATGAAGAAAATGGCACAATCTGTATAGAAACTTTTAGTTATCAATTTAAAGATGGTAGTTTTGAAGAGAATCTAATAAAAACTATTAAATCTCAAGGCTTTTTGATTAAACCCTTAACAGAACGAGAAAAGTGGGAACTGATTCAGGAAAATGCTTCTGATGAGGTTGAATCGTTAATTGCTTTGTTTAATACTTTTCTCAGCCTTTATAAGTCAACTAATATCACATACGAAGAACTTCAAAATAAAATTAAGGTAAAGTCAGGTTTTGATAGACAGAGGTGTATTTATTTTGTTGCTTTATTTTATCCACTTTACCAAGCTTACGAAGCTATGCTGAAGAGGAAACAACAGATTGATTTCAGTGATATGATAAATCAGGCTGTACATTATATTGAAACTAAAAAATATGTACACCAATACAAATATCTTATTATCGATGAGTTTCAGGATATTTCCACTGGGAGGTATAAACTAATTAATGCTTTTAAAAAGCAAAGAGAAAATGTTAAATTATTTGCTGTTGGTGATGACTGGCAGTCAATTTATCGTTTTACAGGTAGTGATATTAGCTTATTTAACAATTTTGAAGAGTATTTTGGGTTTACCAATACATCAAAAATAGAGACAACTTACAGATTTGGATTACCAATGATAGAAATTTCTGGAAGATTTGTTATGAAAAATCCTGCTCAAATCGAAAAGCATCTTAAAAATAAATCAAATGTTCAATCTGACTTAGAGATATTCTATACTTTTTCTGATGAGAATGATGATTCCAAAGCCTTAGAAGAGGCTATTATCAAAGTTATTAAAACCCAAATTTTGAATTTAAATGCAGAACCAAGCGAAGAAGAAATAAAACAGATTTTATCACGAAAATATTATCTATTAGGTAGATATAATCATGATTTTAACCGAATCAAACCAGAACAAAATAATTTTAAAATTATACGAGAAAATACTATTGAATACAAATATAGTGACCGATTAAAAATTGAATTAGAATTTTTCACAGCTCACAGGTCAAAAGGATTAGAAGCTGAATATGTGTTTGTATTAAATTGTAATTCTGGAAGACTGGGGTTTCCATCTGAAATGTATGATGACCCAGTACTATTACTTCTTTTGGGAGAATCTGAATCCTACCCAAATAGTGAAGAAAGAAGGCTTTTTTATGTGGCACTTACGAGAGCAAAGCTAAAGACATCACTAATTGCAAATAAAAGATTTGCCTCAAAATTCATACAGGAATTGGAGAGAGCTCAAAACAGTCAATTAAAAAATGTTATGAAATGTCCAAGATGTGAATCAGGAGACTTAGAGCTTAAATCAGGGGAAAAAAACAATCGAAAGTGGGCTTTTTATGGCTGCTCGAACTTTGCAGTTTATGACTGTCAATATAGAAAATGGCTTAATGATGCTGAAATAGAATTATTACATAAAACTAATATACATGAATTTACAGGAAACTAAAAGAAACGTTCAAAAAGCAATAAGCTGTTTATTAGAGAACGATTTGCACTTATTACAACAAAACTTATCCGAGAGAAGTATTGCTCATAAATTAGCTTATTACCTGACTGACTTATTTGAAAATTATCATGTAGATTGTGAATATAATGGTGATTTAACTTGTGATGGTTTAAGAAAAATCCTTCAAATTCCTCAAGAAGTAATGGAAGAACTTGCTGTCAGAAGTATTAGGCAAAATGATACTTATAATATTTTTCCTGACATTATTGTACATGAAAGAAGAACAAATGAGCGAAATCACCTAATAATTGAGATGAAGAAAAAGAATACGAATCACAAAGAAAAAGAATATGATTTTATAAAGTTAAAAGAGTTTACTAAGCAATATCGTTACAACTTAGGAATTTATTTAGAGTTTCAAACAGGAGAGAACTCTCAAATTAATGAAGTTCGATATTTTCAAAAGGGGGAAGAAAAGATAGAAACACTACTTGAAGATTTTCAACTCTAATAATTATTTATAAAATTTAGATTAACCATTAAGCATCTATAATGTGAATTTGACAGAAAAATTTAAAAGGATAAAGCCAAGAGAAAATTCTGGTTCTGTGGCTTCAAATAGATTTGATTTTCAAAAAAATTGGGCTATCTGTAAGTTAATAGAACTAACAAATTCAAATGTTGATTTTTTATTGGCTTTTGAGTATCATGAAGACATCATTGTACTTGATTCTGTAAATAATCCTACCCAAATTGATTTTTATCAAATTAAAACAAAAGACAAAGGGAGCTATTCTTTAAAAAATATATTAACGAGAAAAAAGTTAAAAAATGGTGATGGTGGCTCAATACTAGGGAAACTGTATCAGAATAAACTACATTTTGAGGTTGAGACAAATAGTTTAAACATCGTTTCTAACACTAAGTTTAATATTAAATCCATCCAAGAAAATAAGTTAATAATATGTTGTAACGAACTTCATGAGGATGAAAAGGTCGAAATAGAAAATTGCCTTAAATCTGAACTATCAATAGAGTGGCTACAGGATTTTTTTAATATTATTTTCCTCCATACATCTGAACTAACAATAGAGCATCACAATGAAATAACCAAAGATAAGCTCAATAGATTAATTGAAACCCGTTATAATGCTCATGTTAAATATAACCCATCTTTAGCGTATAGAACCATTTTCGATGAAGTTAATAGAAGAAATAATTTAGAAAGAGAAATCCAAAGCTTTGATGAATTAATTAATTTTAAATCTATTTCTAAGGCAGACTTTGAAGCTATGCTTAAAATAGTTGTATCTGAACCAGATAAACTTGATTTACTAAAAAATAAATTATTTAACTTATTAGATGCTGAAAAAATTAATCTGTCACTAAGAAAAAAATATTTGGAAGCATGGAAGGATGTACAAATACAATATCTGAGCCTTAGCAACGATTTTTTTAATCAGTGTGTTGAGGTTATAAAAAAAGTAATTGAAGAAAATATAGAACAATTGGATGGTAACTTATTGGAATCTTTGGACAAGCTTTATAAGGCATTACTTAATCAGAAGATTATCCAAAAGCAACAGATATATTCGGAATACTTTCTAAAAATGGTTATTTTAAAAGAAATTTATCATGAAGAGTAACTTTCACAAATTAATAAGAAACTTAAGAACTAGTAAATATGAAAAGGTTAATTTTCGAGGAGATTCAGATATTGTCCTACAGAGAAAAAAAAGCAATAAAAATACAATTCAGCCCAAAAAAGACAATAATCAAGGGAGCTAATCAAGTTGGGAAATCAAGTTTGTTAAAAAGCATATACTATACCTTAGGTGCAACTCCAACAGTTTTAAATCGAAATTGGCTAAAAGCTGAACCAATTACATATCTAAAATTTAAAGTTGATGGACAAAGCTTCAACGTTTTGAGGTATGATAAGTCCCGTTATGCTGTTGTTAATGAATTAGATGAGGTAATACCTCATACATTTAAATCATTATCAATTTTCCTAAATGAGATTTTTAATTTTAATCTTTTGCTTTCTAACCGAAAAGGAGAAGGAGAAAATCCCCCAAGTCCATATCTTTTTTTGCCATTTTATATTGACCAAGATAAAAGCTGGAATGACAGCTGGAATACTTTCTCTGGTCTTGGGCAATATAGCAGTTGGAAAAAGCCTGTAACAGAGTACCATGCAGGAATAAAAGGTAATAAATTTTATCAAACAAAAACGGATTTGGATAGTACTAGAATTGAGTTAAGTGAAACCAAGAATGAAATTAATACCTTAAATAAAATCCTTGGAGGAATAAGAGAAAAATTAAATAATGAAAGTTTTAACGTTACTGCTGAGGATTTTAGTACAGAGGTATCAGAGTTATTGACAGAGTGTGAAACATTAAAAACAGAACAAAACAAATTAAAACTAAAGCTTACAGACTTATATAATCATAAATCAATTTTAGATTCAAGGATAGCAATTATTGAAAATGCAATCCACGAAGCAAAAGCTGACTATAAATATGCTCTTAACTATATTGATGAAGTTGTAGATTGTCCGATGTGTGGAGCTCATTATGAAAATAATTTTAATGAAAGATTTTCTATTGCAGAAGATGAAGAGAAGTTGCAGGAGCTATTAACGGAATTAAGAATTGAAGTTTTGAAGGTAAATGATGAAATTGCAAAACATGATAAGTCATTTGTAGAAACTAAAATTGATTTTGAAAAAATAGAACAGCTACTAAATTCTAAAAAGGAAGAAGTTAAGCTTATTGATTTAATTGAAAATGAGGGAAAGAGGAAGGTAAACGAAATTTTTAAAAATGAAAAAAACTTAATTTATCAGAAAATTGGAAATGCAAGAACACGTTTTGAATTGCTTGAAAAAGAACTTAAAGAGATTAATAAAGAGAATGAGAACAGAAAAAAAAGAATAATGTTGTTATATAGAACGAAGCTAAGGGATTTCTTAGAAGAGCTTAATGTAAATCCTGATAAAATTTCTGAAACCTTTTTTAATAGAATTGATAATAAGATTAATGAGCAAGGTAGCAATCTGCCAAGAGCCCTATTAGCTTATTACTTTGCTTTCCTACATGTAATGAATCTTTACTCCACATCAACATTTTGTCCTATTGTTATTGATTCACCTAAGCAACAAGAGCAAGATGAAGAAAATACAAAAGCAATTATGAACTTTATTAATAATAATCAACCAGATAATTCACAAGTTATTTTAGGATTAGTTGATGATATTGATACAGATGTATTAGAAGGATATACCATAGTGTTAGAAGATGACAAATATTCTCTTTTAAAAGAAAGTTATTTTGAGGAAGTTAATGATGAGTTATTTCCAATAATTGAGAAAGTTATTTTACATGAATAATAATTCGGGGGCTGTTTCAGAGCCCTCTTTTACATAGTAGCTTTTATTGTTCTGAAGAGTACTTTTAGTTATTTCTTATCGTAATTTTTTTTGCCCCCTCATTTAAGAAAGTAACAGATGTTGCATTAGTTGGTGGTGGTGGTTATCCGCAACCGGGTGAAATTTCACTGGCTCATAACGGTGTTTTATTTCTGGATGAAATGCCGGAATTTAAAAGAACGGTTCTTGAAGTGATGAGACAACCTTTGGAAGATCGTGAAGTTACTATTTCAAGAGCCCGATTTACGGTAAATTATCCTGCCAGTTTTATGCTTGTTGCTTCAATGAATCCGAGTCCGAGCGGATTTTTTCCGGATGATCCCAATAATACTTCTTCCACCTACGAAATGCAGCGGTATATGAGTAAGCTTTCCGGGCCGCTTCTTGACAGAATTGACATTCATATTGAAGTACAAAAAGTAGAATTTGAACAGTTGGCTGAACGCAGAAAAGGTGAAAAAAGCGAGGACATCCGAAAGCGGGTTCTTATTGCCCGCGAAACGCAGAGAGAACGTTATAAAGATTTAAAAATCAGCTACAATGCTCAAATAGGACCGAAAGAAATTGAAAAGTTCTGTGAACTGGATACCGTATCTTTCAACCTCATCAAAATGGCAATGGAAAAGCTTAATCTTTCCGCGCGAGCTTACGACAGGATTTTAAAAGTATCGAGAACCATTGCCGATCTTGAGGAATCTGAGAATATTCTTTCTCATCATGTTTCGGAAGCCATCCAATACAGGAGTTTAGACCGTGAATTCTGGAATGCCTGATCATAGAATATCTCTTTGTTTTAATTATAATTTTTTGTGGTTTCGGGGCAGCTTCGCTGCCCCGAAACTTTTATTGAAATAATTTTTAATACGACAAGTTTTGTCGTTATAAACATTCATGTTTGCAAAAAAGATCAGAATAAAACTCAAAATAGTAATGAAAACTGCTGTAGAAATTTCCGAAACAAACTCCAAAGAAAATCATTTCAAATCCATCGTTCTTCTTTCAAAAGATTTTGCGCCGCATGAAAGTTCGGTAGAAGAAATAGACACTGCCATTCTCAAAAATGATTTCGGAATCTTAATCATTAAAAACAGTAAGGATCAGACGGCAGAATTTTCATGGCAGAAAAATATTATTTCTTCCAATACGGAAAGTGGCTATTTTAAGGAAATAATGAATGATCTGGGAGTAACCGTTCATCATAATGAAGATTCTATTGCCATAATTAATGGTGGGGTTAAACAGTTTCTGACGATTCATTTTATGATTTAATTGTAAAAAATTAAGCTAAATAAAAAAGTCCGCCAAAATAATGAGCGGACTTTTTCATTTATGATAAGACCTTTTAAATGGATAACGGAACGTTTTAAATTCCTTTTTTTCCATCCAAAATCATCTGAATCATTTTCAGCTTTCTGTTTTCTCGTGTTTCTGGCTTTTTTGCTTCTTCAATCCAGCGGATATATTCCTTTCTGTGGGTATAGCTCATCTTGTCGAATAATACTTTCGCATCAGGATTTTCATTAAAAAGCAATACAATATCTTCCGCAATCTCCACTACTCTTTCTTCTTTGTCTTCAAGCAGATAAACAGAAACCTCATCACCGAAAGTTTTACCAAGTTTGTTTCTTATTTCCTGAGTTAAGCCTAAAATGTGACAGTCGGATTTCATTTTAGCGAGGCTTCCGCGATATTCCACCTTATCGTCAAAAGCAGCTTTTATTTTTACCTGATCTTTTTTACCAAATATCTCTTCCGTGGAAAAAGGAAATTCTACAAAAGCCGCATTCATTTCGCCGTTTTGCTTAATAACTGCTTTAAATTGTACAGAATCTGTTTTCATACATTTACATTTAGCACAATAACCACCACAGATTAAAATTATCCAGTTTTCCGTCTTTAAAATAGAACATAAAGGAATCTTCTATCTCCTTTCCTACCGGAATGCTGAAACGCTGAATATTCTTCTGATCGGTATTTTCGATTTTCAGTTTGGGAAATAGCTTTTGGAAATCTTCAACAGTGGTTTCCTGTGTAAGAATAATATGATGCGACTTGATCTCAAAACGGTTATTTCCGGATTTCGCACTGCTGAAAATAACCTTATGATTATTTGAAATAAATTCAGCATTGTTGGTATAGGAAGTGGTTATTTTACCATCAAAGTTTACAAGATCTTTTCCGTATGTTTTTTCCATCCACGTTTTATCAAGCCATTCAAAAGGGCTTCCGCAGTCCCATGGTTCCGTTTTAACAGAATCATTTTTTGGATGGAGTTTTTGGAATTGTTCCTGAGGTAAAACAATATCATTTCCATTCACCTGAACGTTTTCAATTTTCAGGAAATCATCTGTAAATACTTTAGGCAATTCTTTTTCTGATTGTTTTTCTTTAGGTAAACTGTCTTGTTTGATAATCGTTTGTAAAGAATCTTTTTCCTGTAAAGATTTTAAATTTTCCTTCTCTTTTTTCTGACAGCTCCATAATGCTAAAAACATCAGTAACCCTGTTAAGATTTTATCTTTCATCATTTAATAATATTTTTTGATCGGGTTAAAATAGTAAAATTTAAGCATAAAAAAACCGCGAAAGTAAACTTTCGCGGCTCCCATATCTGTTAAAAGATTATTTTTTCTTTCCTTTTGCAGGAGTTGCTTTTGGCATTTTTGTTTTGGTGTCTGCAGGAGTGTTCTCGTCTTTTACCAATTGTAATTCGTCGATAAGTCTTCTTGCACCCGCATATTTGTCGATCGTCCAAAGAACGAAACGAACGTCTACGTTAATGGTTTTCTGCCATTCCTGTTCGAAAACGATATCACCGCTTAATGCTTCACTGTTTCCGTCGAATGCAATACCTATTAAGTTTCCGTCTGCATCGATTACCGGAGAACCGGAGTTCCCTCCTGTAATATCATTGTTGGAAAGGAAGTTAACCGGCATATAACCTTTAGCATCTGCATACTGACCGAAATCTTTCAGGTTGTAAAGATCGATCACTCTCTGTGGAAGATCAAACTCTTCGTCCCCTTTCTTGTATTTTCCTACAAGACCTGTCATATCAGTATAATAGTTATCGGTAATCCCGAAGTAGTTTCTGTCTGATCGGATTGGCAATTTGTCTACCGTTCCGTACGTTAATCTCATGGTAGAGTTTGCATCCGGATAGAATTTTTTCTCAGGCATTGCCTTCATTAATCCTGCTAAGAACAATCTGTTGTTTTTAGCAAAATTATCATCAATTTTCACAAATCTTTCAGCGGAAGCTTTTTGATCTGCCATAATTCCGTTTGCAATTTTCCAAAGCGGATCTGCATCCAGTTTCAACGGATCAGGATTCAGCATAAAGTTTGTTGCAGAAGTTTTGTTTGCGAAGATGGAAGAATACGCTACATTCGAAAGATTTTTAGCATCCAGTCCCATAATGGTTTCAGAAGCTACATCTTTGTTTACTCTTGTCTGGTAAAGGTTTACCATAGAGTTCATCATTTCTCCTTCAAGCTTGATATTGATGTTTTCATAAGCAGATTTCAATGCTGCCTCTACTTTCGGCTTCATTGCCAGTCTTCCTGCCATATCCTGTTTTGCATATGCCTGAAGAACGCTTCCTACCTGTAATGCAAGTGTGAAATATTTAGAATTTCTGGAAAGCTGCGTCATGTACATTCTCTCCACGTTTCTGTCTGAAGTCTGCTTGTAATAAAGTCCGATATCTTCTAAAACCGTTTCGTACTCAACCACGTTTTCAGGCTGTACTGCCCAGGTTTTAAATCTTTCTTCGATTTTTTGCTTGTCTGTGATGGTTCCGTTTTTAATAACGGCATCAATAGTACCTTGTCTGTTTTTCCAGTAGTTCGCTACAGAAGCATATTGAGAAGCATAGTTCAGCTGAGTTCCTTTGTCTTTATCCATGTATTTTTTCATTACATCCATGGCTAATTTAGAAGCTTCAACCCAAGCCGGATAATCTTTGTTTACCATCTGCTGAATTCCGTAAGAAGTCAGGTAACGGTTGGTTCTTCCCGGATATCCTAAGATCATTGAGAAATCTCCGGGCTTTACTCCTTTCAGAGAAACCGGCAAGAAATGTTTTGGTTTTAAAGGAACGTTGCTTGGAGAAAATTCTGCTGGATTTCCCGCCGCATCAGCATACACTCTGAAAACAGTAAAGTCTGCGGTGTGTCTTGGCCACTCCCAGTTATCGGTATCACCTCCAAATTTTCCCAGTGCAGAAGGCGGAGCTCCTACCAATCTGATATCTTTATAATCCTGATAAACAAAATAGTAGAATTCGTTTCCGTTGAAGAAGTCTCTTACAACTACGGTATATTTTCCGTTTTCAGAGTTTTCAGACTGGATCGCTTTTGTTTCAGCGTCGATCACAGCTTTTCTCTCTGCAGCGGACATATTGTTGTTTAGTTTAGCGTTGATTCTTTGGGTAGCATCATCCATTCTTACCAAAAATCTTACGTAAAGATCTTTTGCATTGAACTCATCTTTCTGCTTCATTGCCCAGAATCCGTTCTTCAGATAATCTTTCTCCGGTGTAGAAGCGGCAGCTACAGCACCATATCCACAGTGGTGATTGGTAAAAATAAGACCCTGATTGGAAACAATTTCTCCTGTACAGAATCCTCCAAAGCTTACGATTGCATCTTTTAAGCTTGAATTATTAACAGAATAAATCTCTTCCGGTGTAAGATGCAATCCTTCTTTTTGCATATCTACCCCATTCAGTCTTTTCACGAGCATTAACAGCCACATTCCTTCATCTGCCCTCATCTGGACAAAACTTAAAAGGAAAGTGAATAGTAGTAATATTCTTTTCATTTTATAAAATAATTTTTGTGTCGCTAATTTACTAATTTTTTTACTGTCTGATGTCTGAGATGGTATGAAAATGGATTCCGATGAGTTATGAAAAAGAGATTCATTGCAATTTTAACATTTTTATGCCTGAGTTTTATTTTAAACTGTTCTTCTGTAGCCGTAAAAAATCCACAGATCCAGAGAGAATGGATGCTGGTTTCTTTTGCAGATTACTCCAAAGAAGAATTAATAAAGAACAATGCTAAAATTGATCTTACTTCTCCTATCGAAAACGGAAAAATCAAAACTTCAGCCTTTATAGGATGCAATAAACTGTCTTTTACATCTGAATTTAAAAAAGAGAATCAATTACACATTTCAGAAATTATTTCAACAGAAATGGCGTGCCCGAATATGAAACTGGAAAATGATTTTTCTCTGAATATCAAAACAATGAATCATTACAAAGTGGAAGGACATTTCCTGACTTTAAAAAATGATCAGGGAAACACTATGAAATTTATTGCAGCAGACTGGGATTGATTTCTTTGTTCTTACTTAATTTCTTCGTCTTCATTTTATCTTGCTAAAAATTTTTATCATTTTGCTTTACCCGCTTTTTTCGCTTAGCTGACTTAAAATTACCACAAAAATGTCCATTTTCCACCACCATAAAAAATTCTGACCGGTTTTGACTGCTTTTGACCGGTTTGAAAACCCATTTCTTCGGATCATGTTCGGGTCTTCTTCGGATCGGCTTCGGAAAAATGGGATTTTTTCCGAAGGAATACCGAACAACAGTCGAAGGATTTCGGGAGAATTTTGATTACTGTATTTCTTTAATTGTACGCTTCGGCTCCGCTCAGCGTACTTCAGTGCGACTTCATTGTAAACAGATTATTATAAACGAAATGTGTCACCGTACGCTGAGCGAAGCCGAAGCGCACATCATCGTAAATAATTATTCCTAAAGTTGTTTAAGGACGTAATATTTTTTAACACGCTCTATCTATTTAAGGCGCAAAGATTTTATCTCCGGTAAAATTTTAATGCAGATATTTTTAAAGTAACCGTACGCTTCGGCTCCGCTCAGCGTACTTTAGTGTGACTTCATTTTAAACAGATTATTATAAACCAAACCGCCACTGTACGCTGAGCGGAGCTGAAGCGTATATCTACCCCAAAAAATTCGTTTTGGATTTTTTCCTGAAAAATGGTATCTTGTAAATCTCACAAATACAGACAGAATTTAATGCTAGAAAAGAAAGAACATAATTACGAAAAGGCAGTTTTGGTAGGGGTTGTTACACAGCATCAGGATGAGGATAAACTTCAGGAATATATGGATGAGCTGGAGTTTTTAGCCTTTACAGCCGGAGCAACGGTAGATAAACGTTTTACACAGAAACTCACACAGCCCGATTCCAAAACCTTCATCGGAAGTGGTAAAGCTCAGGAAATTAAAGAATACGTAAAAGAAAACAACATAGGAACCGTCATTTTTGACGACGAATTATCTCCTTCACAGCTTAAAAACCTGGAAAGAGAAATGGAAGTCAAAATCTTAGACCGAACCAACCTTATCCTTGATATTTTTGCGCAGAGAGCAACAACCTCTTACGCAAGAACTCAGGTGGAGTTAGCTCAATATCAATATCTTTTACCCCGATTAACGAGAATGTGGACCCACCTTGAACGTCAGAAAGGGGGAATTGGGATGAGAGGTCCCGGTGAAACGGAAATTGAAACCGACAGACGTATCATCCGTGACAGAATTTCATTGTTAAAAGACAAGCTGAAAACCATCGATAAACAGATGGCAACCCAGAGAAACAACCGTGGAAAAGTAGTTCGTGCTGCTTTGGTAGGATACACCAACGTCGGGAAATCTACTTTGATGAATGCATTGTCCAAATCTGAAGTTTTCGCTGAAAATAAACTGTTTGCGACATTGGATACGACAGTAAGAAAAGTAGTGATCGGAAATTTACCATTCCTTTTAACGGATACGGTTGGATTCATCAGAAAACTACCTACCCAATTGGTTGAATCGTTTAAATCTACCTTGGATGAGGTTCGTGAAGCGGATCTGCTGATTCACGTAGTGGATATTTCTCATGAAAGTTTCGAAGATCATATTGATTCTGTGAATCAGATTTTAATGGAGATCAATGCCCATCAGAAACCGATGATTATGGTTTTCAATAAGATTGATGATTTCAGCTATGAGAAAAAAGACGAGGACGATTTAACGCCTTCCACAAAAAAGAATATTTCTCTGGAAGAATGGAAAAAAACATGGATGGCAAAATCCAAATATCCGACGGTTTTCATCTCTGCCATTACGAAAGAAAATTTCCCTGAAATGAAAAAGCTGATCTATGATGAAGTAATGAAAATCCATATTTCCAGATTCCCGTACAACGATTTCCTTTTCGAATATTTCGATAACGATGAGGAAGAAAGTGCAGAAAAAGATCATGAAGACCAATAATTCATGAACAGACTGTTTTCCAACAATACATTCTATTACTTTTTTCTGATCGTGGTAGGAATTAATTTTTTGGGAAGCATCGGAGGAATCAGCAAAGAAACGGATATTCTGATATTAAAGATTTTAGGAATGATAACAGTCGCAGTTTGCCTGTTGGCACTGTTATCATTCTTTACAGATCTTAAATTTAATCATCTTTTCTTTAAAATTTATCTCTACGGTAAAGGTCTGCTTTCTCCTTTTTGTTTATTGATTTATTTTCTTTACGAAAAAATAACCAACGACCGATATGTTTCGGGAACCTATTTTATGCCCGCTTTGTTCCGGCTGGTTTTAGGATTTGTCATGCTCGTTTTATACAACAAATACAAAATAGAAAAGAACCGATGAAATATTACTTTTTTTTCCTGTTTCTTCTGATTTCGCTTAGTGGTTTTGCTCAGAAATCAAAAATAGATTTCAAAGCGATAGAGAAAGATCTTCAAAGCGAAAAGTCTCAATACAACTACAACAAGCTGATTTTTAAATACAAAGCCTATCCGAAATCTTTAGATACGCTTGAAGCACAGCATCTTTACTACGGAAGAAATTTCAGGGAAGATCTGTTTTTTACAACAGATGAAGCATTTAAAAGTTTAGCCGATGCTTTCAAGAGCAATAATTTTCAGGACTGCATCAAACAGGGAAAAGCTTTGTATGATAAAGATCCTACCAATCTGGATATTCTGCTGATTCTTCTGAAAGCCTATGACAGCATTAAAGACAGTGAGAATTTTCTGTATCATCTCAGTCAGTTCCGCGCTTTAACCGACGGAATGAAGTCTTCCGGAGACGGAAAAACAGAAAAGACACCGTATCTCGTGAATTCAGTAGGCGACGAATACATTCTGCTGAACATCCTGAATCTCGGAAAAGAATATACAAGAGGATCAAAATCCGCAAAAGACGGAATTCTTGATATCTGGGAAAAAGACGGTAATAAAGTTTACATCAAAGTATTATATATCGATTATTAATCACAAAAAATTTTAAACACCAAATTAGTGGAATTATACTATTCATTTTCAGCCTTAATTGTTTTAGCATCCATATTTTCATACCTTAATTACAGATTTCTGAAACTTCCGAGTACCATCGGAATTATGGTGATCGCCATTGTGGTTTCCATATTTTTAGTTTCCTTCGGAGAAACGGTTTTGCCGATAACTTTCGGACATCTTCACAATTTAATGACGGGGATCGACTTTACAGAAGTTCTGATGGGAGCCATGCTAAATTTTCTTCTGTTTGCGGGAGGAATTCATATTAATATCGACGATCTCAAAGAGCAGTTTGTTCCTGTCGTGATTTTTTCAACGGCAGGAGTCGTGATTTCTACTTTTGTGGT
The DNA here is from genome assembly GCF_014218905.1 of Chryseobacterium sp. C3. Classification (NCBI taxonomy): domain Bacteria; kingdom Pseudomonadati; phylum Bacteroidota; class Flavobacteriia; order Flavobacteriales; family Weeksellaceae; genus Chryseobacterium; species Chryseobacterium sp. C3. The sequence continues at coordinate 277,099 of NZ_JACLCU010000006.1, forward strand.
GGGTTTCGGCATGTATTATCTGTTGCCGCTTGTCGGGATTTCCCTCCCTTTTATCTATTGTCTGCTTTTTGGCGCACTCATCTCTCCTACCGATCCTGTTGCTGTTCTCAGTATCTTAAAACAGGCAAATGTTTCAAAATCTCTGGAAACCAAAGTTGCCGGAGAATCGCTTTTTAATGATGGAATGGCGGTTGTAGTTTTCACGGTTGTTCTTCAGCTTGCGATCGGAAAAGAAGTAACACTGAATATGGAAAGCATAGGTTTGTTATTGCTGAAAGAAGCAGGTGGCGGACTTTTACTCGGTGTTGTCTTGGGCTGGATTACTTCCCGACTGATGCGTGAAGTGGACGATTATATTATTTCCGTACTGGTGACGCTTTCTGTAGTCATGGGAGGCTATCTTATTGCGAGACAGATGCATATTTCGGGACCTTTAACCATGGTTGCCGCCGGATTGTTCATGGGGAATTTTAATGTAAAATTCAAAATGAAATCTGTGACACAGGATTATCTGATCAAATTCTGGGAACTTATCGACGAAATCCTGAATGCAGTCCTATTCCTTTTTATCGGCTTTGAATTACTGATGATCAAAGACTTAAGTCATTATATGATTCCAGGATTAGTAGCGATTGCCGTAGTTTTACTGGCAAGGTTTATTTCAATTTGGGGACCCACTAAATTCATGTCTTTCAGAACAAGATTTAGTCCGCAAACGGTAAAAGTTTTGGTTTGGGGAGGAATTCGCGGCGGGGTTTCGATTGCTCTGGCTCTTTCCATTCCGAAAAATGAAAACAGCACGATTGTTTTGAGCATTACTTACTGTGTGGTTGTATTTTCGATTATTGTTCAGGGACTTACGATTGCCAAAGTTGCCAATCCGAAGAAGATTGCAAAAGAAGAAGAGGAACAGGAAGGTGGTGCTTTACCTAATGTTGACTAAATCGCTAATTATCAAATGAGTATAATTTTAAAAGAAATAAAAGAAGCTTTAAATGAGCTTTCAATTCCGGAAAAAGCAGATTCTTCTGCTAAATTTTTCAAAAACGGAAAAGGAGAATATGGAGAAGGCGATTTGTTTTTAGGAGTAAAAGTTCCGGATCAGCGTTCTGTTGCAAAAGAATTCTATGCCAGAATTTCGATGGAAGAACTCAGCAAATTACTGTCTTCCCAATATCATGAACACAGATTGACAGCTTTATTCATGTTAATTTCTAAATTTGAAAAAACAAAGGATAAAGCGGTAAAAGATGAAATTATTGAGTTTTATCTGAATCATTTACAGCACATAAACAACTGGGATCTGGTCGATTCAAGCTGTTATAAAATTATGGGACGCTATGCTTTTGAAAATCAGAAAGATGAATTACTGAAAACGCTTTCGGATTCTGAAGAAATGTGGCATAAAAGAATCGCTGTTGTGGGAACGATGCATTATGTAAAAAAAGGATCATTTGATCTTACCAAAGAATTCGTTACCAAAAATATGAAACACACCCACGATCTGATGCACAAAGCCAACGGCTGGCTGCTTCGTGAAATGGGAGAAAAAAACGAAGCGGAATTAATTAATTTCCTGAATAAACATTACAAAGAAATGCCGAGAACCAGTCTTCGGTACGCTATTGAAAAACTGGATGAGGCTCTGAGGCAGGATTATCTGAAAGGCAGAATTTAAATATCTGATCTGCCTAAAATTTTACTTAAATTTGAAAATTATTTAAAAACTCAAATATGAAAAACATTATGAAACAGTTGCTCTTACTATTGCCACTGTTGCTTCTTACAAGCTGTTTTGATATTTTAGACAAAATCAACGTAAAAGCAGACGGCAGCGGAGAATATTCGCTTATTCTGAACGCCAGTAAAAGCAAGACACGATTGGCTTCCATCTCGAAAATGGAAACAATTAATGGTAAAAAAGTTCCGAAAAGACCTGAAATTGAAGCTAAAATTAATGAAGCGGCAAGAATTTTCAAAGCAACTCCCGGAATTTCGAATGTGAAGACTTCAATGGATTTTGATAACTACATTATCAAATTAAGCTGTAATTTCAAAAAAATCGAAAACATCAATGCCGGACTCCAACAACTGAAAGCAAAAAACATCGTTGGAAAAATGGTTCCGGTAAAGCTTTACAGTCAGAGTCCGGAGAAAAAAACATTCACGAGAAATAAAGTGAGTAGTTTTAAAAACGATTACGACAGGATGAGCAAAGCAGATAAGGAAATCTTTAACAATGCGAAATATACTTCCGTAATGCAGTTTGAAAATACCATAAAATCCCAGACCAATAATGCTTACCTGCTTTCTCCGAACAAAAAAGCAGTAAAACTGGAAGCCAATATTCTGGATTTTATCCTTCAGAAAAAACAATTACAAAATACCATTCTCTTTCAATAATTTCAATCAATAATCATGAAATCTATTTTACAAAAAACACAAATTTTATTTCTACTTTTTGCTTTCGGTTCCATCTTTTCACAACAGAAAATGAAGCTTCCGAAAGACGTTCTTTTTTACATGGAAATTAACGGAAAGCAGCTTAACCAGAAAATCAACTGGCAGAAACTGAATCCTTTTCTGCTTGAAGTAGCCAAAGAAGATAAAGAAAAACAGGCTTCGTGGAACGATTATTCCAAAACCGGAATAAAGTATGATGCCACACAATATCATTATGCCGTTTTTAATGATTCTGTAAAAACCTATACGGCTCATTTTCTTTTGGATAACAAAGAAAAGTTTCAGGAATTCATTAATTCATCCAAGAAAAAAGGACTGGAAATTTCGAAACGAAACAATTATTCTTACGTTAATCTAGATGATGAAATGTTCGTTGCATGGAATGATAAGCAGGCAGTTTTGAAGCTCATCGGTTATGAAAAACCCTCTGCTGAATGGAATGATGAAATGATAGCAGACAGTGCAGCTGTAACAATTGACAGTGCAGCAGCGGCTGTTATGGACAGCGCAGCCGTTGCGGTTGACAGCGCATATGTAGAAAAAGCATTCGATTACAAGGAAGAGATTAAATATCTGAAAGATGATATTCAATATCTAAAGGAAGACATTAAAGAATATCAGGCTGAAATTGCCAAGAAAGAAAAAGATATTAAATATCTGGAAAAGCATCACAAATATCCTGAAGAAGAAAAAGATTCCAGCGACAAAAATTATTCTGAAAAGGAAAGCGAATACACACTTCCGCATATGGAGGAAGAAATGGATGAGGAGACGGAAGAAGACAGCATTTACCAGAAACAGATGGATTCTCTGAAGATCGAAAAGTTTAAGATCACCAAAAAACTGGCGGAAAAGGATTTTGATGATTATTTTAATTCTACACTGGAACTTGATGTTTCGAAAGACATCTTATCTTTCCGGGACGGTACTTCTGATGTTTTTGTATATACGGATTACGGAAGAATTGTAAACAACGGAGCATACGGTAAAATTATGAGCCACTACCCTTTCGGAAATCTTATGGGGAAAGCATACAATTCCAATTCTTCTTATAATCTGTATTTTGATAACGATAAAGTAAGAATGGTGAATAGTTATCAGCACAAAAATGAAGCGGTTCAGAATAGCCTCAATTCAGTTTACAAAGGGAAAAAGAATAAAAAACTGACGGCTCTCATCAAAGATAAAAGCATCGGATATTACGCTATTAATGTAGACGGAAATAAATATTTTGATGTGATGTACAGCCTGTTGAAAGATTCCGGAGAAGGCGATTATCAGAAAGAAATGGAACTTGTAATGGAAACCATGAAGATTGTTCTGGATGAAAAGGCCATTACCAAGATCGCACCCGGAAACGGAATTTTCGTCCTTAACGAACTGAAATCCAAAACCGTAGAATACACCGATTATGAATACGATGATGATTATAATGAAAAGGAAGTGAAGAAAACTAAAGAAATCGCTGTTCCAAATTTCACGTTTGCTTTTGCTACGGAAAATGAAGGGTACTGGAACCGTATTTTCGATATGATGACCACAAATAAAGTGACGGCTAAGAAATTCTCTAAAAACGGAGATTTCTATGCTTTCAGCGAAGGAAAAAATGACGGATATTTCGATAAGTTATTCTTTACGGTAAAAGACGGAATTGTCTACGTAACGACCTCAACGGATAATATTTCATCTAAAAACCAGTCGGAAATCTCTGAAAAATGGGCAAAAGATTCGGCGAAATATCCTTTGTCGGGAAGATTTGACATTCAGAAACTAATGGTCGGACTTGAGAAAGAGTTTAAAACTCCGTCGGAAAGAAAAACACTGGATCTTCTGAAGAAAAATATGGGCGAATTGTATTTTAAAACAGAAGCCAAAGGAGAAAAGATAGAAACGGAAATTAATTACAACATTAAAAATGCTTCGGAAAACAGCTTAATGTATTTCTTTGATGTAATTGATGAGGTGTATAAAATGAAAGAATCTGATAAAAAGCAGGTTATTTTATAATGAAAAAGAAACTTTTTGCCTTAGCTTTTTTGCTTCTTGCCGGAACTGTTTATTTCGTGTTTTATTATCAAAAAGATACGAAGATTTTTTCTCCGAAGGAAGCCGATGCTATTATTCTGGTTGATACAAAAAAGCTGACAAGAGAATATGTTTACAGTCTTGCAGGACATCCTTCTTTATGGTTTGAAAGCAAAGGAAAAAACAAAATATCTTTTAAAAAATCGGGAGTGAAAATTCCCGATTTTTTGCAGGTTTTCCATCTGAAAAGTTCAAAGGTTTCGAACTGGTACAGTGTTTTTGAACTGAAAGACAGCAAAACTTTTTTATCGTTTCTCAAACAACAGAAGTTTACGGATCTGGGAAATCAGATGTTCAGGAAAGGTCAGGTTGTTATTAAAATTTTTGAGAAAAACCTTATTATCGGAAGTTCCAGTGATGATTTTGAGCGAATTAACAATCAGTTACTTCACAGTTCTCAGGCAAATCTTTTTGATGCAGACGCGCTCGTTACCAATGGATTAGGAAGTATTATTTTGAACACAAAAAAAGGCAGCCACAATCTTTCTGTCGAATTAAGACACGATGAAATTGAAATCAGAAATCAGTCTGATTCTTACGATCCCTCTCCTGCTATTTCAAAACTATTGAAGACCGATTCTTTTTTAGAGACAGAACTTGATGCTGAAAATATTAAAAACTTCTCCTCTATTTTTGATAAAACGTTTGCAGATTCTTCATCCATTAATCAGATCAAAGCTTCTTTACATCTGGAAGAGGTGAATGACACGATCATTACTTACAGCTACGATGACAATTTTAATGAAGTTGAAAAGAAAACGTTCCAGAAGATCATTCAACCGAATTATATCATTGATTTTCAAAGCTTAAACCCTGAAAAGACAAAGCTTTATTTTCAGAATAAAAAATGGATCAATGCACAGAAGCAGTTCACGGCAATTCCTTTTCAGCCTAACCTCATCACTCAGCAAAGCAAAGGTTTTGAGATAAAATCTACAAGAAAACCAATTCAGCAGTCTTTCAATCTGAATGAAAATTATATTTTTGTAAAAAATAATCCGTTATTGCTGTCTTTTTTAAAAACATTATCATCTAAGGAAAAGAAGATGATTTCCGATATTGATTATATTTTTTATGGAAACAGGAATCAGGATTATTATCTGAAAGTACAGTTTAAAAAAGATGACCTTCCTTTGATTTTAAGGTGGTAAAAAATTTAAAATTCGATGGATGCTTCGCATATTGCCTTACTGAAAACGTTCACGCATTATTTCCTGCATTTCGTTTTTCCCGTATTTATTGCTTTAATCTTTTACAGCAAAAACTGGAAGAAAGTCTATCTTATTTTATTGGCAACGATGCTTGTAGACGCAGATCATCTTTTCGCGAATCCTATATTTGATCCTAACCGCGGAAGCATCGGTTTTCATTTTTTACATTCTTACTACGCTATTGCGGTGTATTTTTTGATGCTTTTTTTTAAAGGAAATATAAGGATTATAGCCATTGGACTGCTGTTTCATATGTTGACGGATTTTCAGGATTTTTATTTCTGGAATCATTAAAATATCATTAATATTTTCTTTTGATATTTCAAAAGTCATCGATTTTTTGTATTTTAGAAACAGTTATGAAATTGAAAGACTTTTTACATTATACGTATATTTTTCCCATTCTTGCAGTTGGTTATTATTTTTCCGGACTGATGGGAACGGGCGTTCTGTCTGATGTAATTGCCGGAATTTTATTAACAGGCAGTGTTTTATCCGCAGTGCATCACGCGGAAGTGGTCGCACATAAAGTAGGCGAACCTTTCGGAACTATTATCCTTGCGCTGTGTATTACAATCATTGAAGTGGCGCTGATTATTTCGCTGATGGTTGCGGGAGGAGATCAGGCAATCACGCTTGCAAGAGATACGGTTTTCGCTGCGGTGATGCTTATTCTTAATGGAATTTTAGGAATCTGTATTTTGGTGGGCGGTGTGAAATATTACGAACAGTTTTTCGCAAGAACTTCCGCCACAACTTATCTGGTTAGTATTGTTTCCATCCTGATTTTGACTTTGGTTCTTCCGAATTTCACGTCCAGCGTAAACGGACCTTTTTACAATCAGGCACAGTTGATTTTTGTTTCAATTGCCTGTTTGGTGATTTATGGTGTATTTCTGATGGTACAAACGATTCGTCACAGAAATTATTTCATCGTTCCTGAGGAGCAATCTGAAGAAAATTATATTCCTTCGGTTTCAAAAACGGCAATCAGTTTTACTTTTCTGGTGATTTGTCTGGCGATTGTTGTGATGATGGCAAAAGGACTTTCTGCCACAATTGAAAATATGGTGCAGAGTTTAGGCGCTCCAAAATCTCTGGTCGGAGTCATTATCGCGGCGGTTGTTCTGCTTCCGGAAGGTGTTGCGGCGATCCGGGCGGCTCGAAGCAATCAGATCCAATCCAGTTTAAATTTAGCTTTAGGATCAGCTTTGGCAAGTATAGGACTGACAATTCCTGCGGTTTCTGTCGTATGTATTTTATACGATATTCCGCTGGTTTTAGGTCTGGATAAGAAAGATATTATTCTGCTTTCTCTTTCTGTTTTTATCGTGATGCTTTCTTTAAGCCGCGGAAAAACGAATATTCTCTACGGAACTGTTTTATTGGTAAACCTTGCAGCCTACATTTTCACGGTAATTGTACCTTAATCTGAAACATTAAACGCAGAACATTAAACCATTAAAGTCTTCTCGCCAAATCCATTTTAAAAGCCATTAATTTGGCAATGTTTTCGGATTTATAAATTGCCAGATCTGCATTTTCGCCCACAAAATTTTCTTCAACCGTTGTTTTCCAAAGATTCAGCCAACGATCGAAATGATGCTGTTCCATCGCCTGAATTTCATTGACCGGAAAATGAACGCCCATCGGATTTCCTTTGTACGACATCTGTCCGAAAAGAATGGATTCCCAAAATGAATACATCTTCGGCAAATGACTGTCCCAGTTTACTTTAGCAATATCATTAAAGAAAAAGCCAATCACCTCATCTTTAACGACTTTGGCATAAAACGAATTCACCAGATGTTCAATATCTTCTCTTGATTCTAATTTTTTCATACACCAAAGTTAGTATAAAATTGTGTGGGAATGTTTTGTGGTTGGGTTGATACATTTCAGGAATTTCTTCTGCAATTTTTACTTCATTCCTTAGAATAGAGCGTACTTTATCGCCGTCTTTTAGCTCTGTATAAAGCTTAATAAAAATAAAGAAGCCGCCTCACAGCTTGAGACGACTTTTTTATTTTTATTGAAAATTACTTTTTACTTGCCAGATATTTTGTTATCCAGCTATAATCAGTACCCATAATAAAACCTAAGTGATACTGCTGTAACCATTTGATATTGTTCCTAACACTCTTTTTTGTGTTGTCTTCATTATTAGCACCTGTTCCATATTCAATTGCATAATCCCTTTTGGGATCATGGTTATCTATAAAGCCAATAATGTCTATTTCATCTGCATTTAATGTTTTTCCGCCATCATAAGTCAAAAAGGATACACTAACACCATCTTCGGGTACATTGTACAAATCTATTTCACAGAGTGGAAACTTAAGACTAATATGGTATTCATTATATTTTTCTACACTATAAGTGACGGGCCAAGTAAATTCTGCCATTACTTCTTTTACCATTTTTACCGTCATATAACTTTCGGCGATAAAATATTCGTCTGTAATCATTGTATTATTTTTTTATTTTTCTAGATTCAATAAATCTTTAGTTCTAAGAATTAAAAATACAAGCAATAATAAGGTATTAAAAATATATAAGTAATTCTCATAGCTGTTATATTTCTGGTTGTAGTAAAACAGTTCAGAAATATTATATACTAAGTTTAAATAAATCAAAAAATAAAAAAGAATGCTTAAATAAATATATTTTTTTAAACTACTTCTAAAAAATAGAAAATAAAGAAGTAAAAAACTATTTAAAGGTAATGCTAAAATCCCCCAAGAAGAGTTAATATCATTCCAATGAAATATATTTATACCAAAAATTAGCAAAAGTGTCCAAAAGTCAATCTCTTGTTCTACATGCTGATTTTTTCTTTGAACCAAGAAAAAAATAATATAAATAATGGCCAGGATTATTGTATGGATTTTAATCCATCTTTTTACCACCTCATAACATTCTGTAAATCCATCGCCACAATATAATCCGTAATCTATAATGTCACTTGAATAAAAGTAAATATATCCGAAATAAGCAGTAAAGCCTGCTGATAAGATCAATAAAATAAATAAAAACTGTTTTTTTCTCATTTGTTTTTAGAAAATAGCAAAGCAATATTATCTACTTATGTTTTATTTTTGAGGGATCCTGTAATTTCGGCTTGAATTGAGCATTAGTTTCTCAATGGTATAGTTTTCAGAAAGTAGATGATTTATAGAAAGTGGTCAATTAACACTAGAAGTTGGATAGTCAATCCTACTTATTTTTCCGATTAAGGCATAAAATATTCTACTTCTGTTGCGTAATTATATTCATTATTTTTTTTCTCTTCTGCTGTTGGTTGTTTATTTCCTAAATTTTAGTATTTTTTCTTTTGTCTTATTCGTTACTAAATAAAGCGTAGCATCTCGATCATTATCATCAATCTCTAAATTAAAAATAATTATCTTTAGCTCTTTTTTTTCTACAAAACTTCTAAAGCTTTTTGGCATAACAAATTTTGAACAATAGAAAGTTTTTTTTGCTTTATCTCGCCATCCCAATTCAAACTCAACGGGTAATTTTCTACGGAATTTTTCATATATACCTATCCCTTGTTCGAATGTTCCGTCTAAAGAAGTAAAACTGAACCCAACCTCACGTTTATTAGGTTTATTAAAATCAAAATAAATATCATATTCCCTTTCATTATTAGCCCATGCTTCATAAGGGATTCCATGATGCTGCCAGTAGCTGTAAGTATTACCCCATGTTTTAAAATCTTTTGTTTTTAAGCCAGCCTCTACAGTTTCATCTTTATAGCCATTCAAGTGTCCTTTTGCTACTTCTAAATTTACATATTCATCTGCCTTTTCATCCAAAGCTTGAAACCAAACCCGTATCCAGCCTCCAGGTGCCATACCTACCACCAAATGCCCTAAATTGTCTTCGTCATCAAGATTATATTCATTAAATAAATCCCTTATTTTTTCTTGTGGGAGTAGTACTTTTCCTTTAAATCCTTTACCATCTACAACACTGTAATAGTCTATATACACTTCTCTTGGTACATCTTTCCATTTCTCCCCAACTACTGCACCATAGCTCTGTCCCCAACCAGGAGCAATGCTTGTATTACTTCCGTTTCCGGCATTCCCAAAATCTACATTCCCCGCTACAGGATAATACTTGGGGGCGGAAATTCCCGCCTCCCAACTGTATTTTTTTTTGTTACAAGACTGTAAAAGGCTAAGACTTATCATAAGTATCCAAATTAGGAATGTAGTATTCCCTTTTATAAGGCGGATCTGTATATTCTTTTTCATAGGTAAAGTCGTGGCTATTACACATAAGCAAAATTATAATAATCTAATGCATCTGCTAAAGGAGCATTGAAATTTGCAGATAAATGTACAAAATTCTCCATAAGATAGTTGTTCATTTCAGATGAAATATGATAACGTCCCTTTTCATCAATAAGATTGGAATAGGTAACAACTTTTCCCTCTTTGTTTACCCAGCCATCCTCTGCTACTTTTTTTAGCAATTCATAATATGTTTTCAGATCTTTTTCTTTCCCATCTCCTGTGGGATAAATATATTCTTTAGGGTGCTTTGTTTTACTTTCAGGCAGTGTAAACGGTACATCAGCATAAGTGGAGGCAATATATTTCATTACATTCATATAGACCATGGATAGTTTGTTATTCAATGGACGTTTAGAAAGAAGCTTGTGATGGTATCCTTGTAGCTTATAATGCCATTCTCCGTCAGTTTTATACCAATCATTTCCCATGAAATCTTTCTCCAACAAGAGATATTTTGATTTATTGATATGAGACTCTAAATCTTCATCCATACTTCCGCTTAATGTGTAAGCCCTGACATGATGCATTACTTCCCAGTACAGTATGGTCTGATCATCTGGGCAAAGCTTTTGAGAAATATACCAGTTACGCAATAATTCTTTCTGCTGTTCCAACTTTTGTTTTTCAGAAATACTTGCACCCACTCCTAAATCAAAAAAATGTAAGGTACAAAGCTCTTTTTGTATTTGCCAGTATGCCCCACCGACATCTGAATGTGCTCCCAAAACACCAATTTCTTTTGCATGGGTAGTATTCAAAATAGGTCCTATGGGTGTAATGGGAAAGTTATCTCGCCACTCGGTTTCAGCCTTTAGCTGTAAAATTTTTTTAATATTAGGATTGGACAGATCTGGGTTTACTTTCTTTATTCTGCTTATACCCTCTACAGCTGCACCTATTACAGGCTTTAGCTTTATAGGACTCAATGCTACTGCCAATACTTTTGTAATAGGATTTCTCGTAGCGTCTATAATTCCTTTTCTTTCGAGCATCTGAGAAATTACCGTGTCAAATAATCCCAAAAACTCGACATTCACATTGTATTTTGGATAATTAATTCCCTTTTTTTGAAGGATATTGCCCAAATGTCCCCCTATAAAAATATCTCTCTCAGGTGCATTGAAGCGTTGTACCACTCGGGTATTATCCTTTTCTACTTTATACGCATCTTTTTTGTATTGTTGGATACTTGGAAGACTGTTTTTTATTTTCTCATACTTTTTAGCGGCTGGTCGTTTAATTTCTGTAATTGGCATATTTCCACCGCTTCCCGGATTTTTATCTTTTCCTATTTTCAAAACTTCGTTACTGAAATGTCTTGCCGCTGCAGCACCTCGGATGAATCCGAATACATCAAACTGAATAGATATAATCCCTAAAGGTTTATGGGTAATTTTTTGCCTTGCTGAGAACAATTTTACTATCTCATCAGCAATATTCTGACACGCCTGCTCCACTCTGGATATCACACCTCGTTCTCCTTCGCCCATACCGGAACCCACCATATCATCTTCTTCATCCCGTAATGTGTCAATGCCTTCTATATAAAATTTCAGCTGAAGACTTTGAAATTTTACATCTTGTTCCCACTTTCTTTTTTCTTCATATAAATCGTGAAGAAGTGCAATATTGGAATAGGTATTCCAATAGCTGCTCCCCGATTCTATTACAAAACTTTTAAGATTCCTAATTTTTTTTATTTTATCTTGTTCCAATGGAGGTTTACTATACTTTGGATCATAATATACTGTATCGGAGTTATATCTATTATTTCCTGTCCCATCAAAGAATACCCCAATACGAAGTTGTACTTTTTCTGTTTTTTCAAATGCTTTATATTTTCTTTTGTTCGTTCCATATGGATCAACATCCGCCACCCCGATATCTGCAAGGTTTCTAATTCCTGTATTTCCTGTTTCCATTTTTGTTAATTTTAAATGTTAGTAAGAAAGAAAGCGGAGGTTTCCCACCACTTTCAAAACAAAGTTTAACCGTTGTTATACAGGTTTTATAATTGTACTTGGCAACGTGGTCGCTCCATCACTATGAGCCAACTGCGCCTCTGTATCCAATTTGAAGCTTGTTTCAAACTCAAGTTCATCACGGTTTTCACAATTTTCCGGATAATCTTCACGGAACAGTGGAAGCGGATGCAGCGGATCAACCGGTAATCCTGTAGAAGATGCCTGAAGAATCGTAAGGGTTGTAGGAACTCTTGTGATCCAGTATTTCCCTTGCGGTTTTCCTTGTGGCTGTCTCATCTCATCCACGATAGACATATACATAGGATCGCCAATCACAGGAACGGCACCTCCGTTCCAGATAATTCCTGTTTCCATAAAGAACTGTACAGCCGCTTCAAAGCCCGGTTTTACGGTAACGATAATTCTCGCCATGCTTATTTGGCATAAAAAAACGCCACCTTTTTACAAGTGGCGTTAGGTTTGTTTATCTGCTCCGAAGTTACAAACTTCGGAGAGCGGGTCATTTTCTCTTTTGAAACATTCTGAAAAAATCAGATGTTCAAATATACTTTTTCTTATAAATTCTTTCTAAAAAGAATCATTTGAATTCTGCACCAAAGCATTCGAATTTCGCTGTCTTTTTTTCAGATGTTTATTTGTTTCTCAAAACCCTCTGTTTTTTCATGGGGTTAATAGAGGGAGCCGCAGTTAATACGACAAAACGTGTCGCGTTTTATTTTTTATCTATTATATTCTTATCAGAAGGATGCCATCAAATTACCATTTTCATCCCATTTTTTATAAGTCCCGTCGTATTCTACGTTGTTATGGGCTTTGTATTCTGTGTATTTTTTACCGTTTTTATGATAAGATCTGAACCATCCTTCCTGATATCCGTCTTTATATTCCTCTTCGCAAAAAAGCTCGCCAGTGTCATAGTACCGTAAAACAATGCCTGTAAAAGGGCTGCCATTGTGATAATATATAGGAACTCCTCCGCCGTCTAAACGGTTACATGTTAACTCGCTTTCTTTTATTTTTAATGCCATGATTATTCGATTAATGTATTAAACAAATTTATTAAAATCCCATGAATCTAATTCCTGAGGTTAAATAATAACAATGGACACATGGAGGTTGTAATTTATCGGCAATTCTTAAATATCTGTTGTATCCGATAATATCATGAAAGACTGCTTCTCCCAGTTTTCCTTCAGGATCAATAGTCGTTAACAGCTTATCTAATGCTCTTATCTCTCCATGAGACCCCATTGCACCAGCCCTTAATATGTCAATTTCTTCAGCAGGAATCCCTTTCATTTTTAAACGGGCAATATGCTTTTCCAACCTTATTTTAAGAGTAGGGTGGATATTATCAATGAAGTTTTTATATACTTCACCTTTTCCTTTTCCTATTTCTGCTTTCAAAAAATTGGTTTCAGTTGAAATATACCTTATTCCATTTTTTACATAAATGAAACCACTTATCATTGTTTTTTCGAAAATAACACCAGCATCGAAAGTAGAAAGAATTTTGGCAGCATCTATATTCACCTTTTCTACGAGGCTTCTACCCCAATCCCCATATTTATTATAAGCTTCTGCTTCAGTAAGTAAATCTTTTAAATTGCTTGTAGGATATATTTTACCATATGTAAGAAGTTCTTCAGCTGCTTTAATAAATTCCTTTGGGTTATTAAGGTGCTTCAACAGCTTGTTAGCCTCTTTATAAAACTCGGATTTTTGGGCTCTTGTAATTATTTCACCTTTATATACTATAGCAATCTCGTTATTAACTTCTTCTACAACCTTATTTTTTACAATTCTTTGAGTCTTGAACTGTCCTTCTATTAGGAACATGCCATATTTATTTAGCATTTTTGATTTAGCTTCGTTTACAAGACCTCTTGTTGCATCTATTAATTCCTTGTTTGTCAGGAGTACCTTAAATGTATTTTTGGTAAAGTTAGAAATTTCTCTTTCAAGCATTACTTTTACCATGCAGCTCATTACAAAATTCTTTATTTCTGCTCTGGTTTCTTCGGCTAATATCTTCCCCCCTATTTTGTATAATTGTTGTACTACGGCTGTTGTAGCTGTTGCATAACCTGCTGTTTTATAAATTTTCTCCCATATATCCAGAAATTCTTTCGTTAGGTTATCTTTGGCTAATTGAATTCCCAAATCTCCTAAGGCGATGGCTCCGTCTACAGCTACTAACATTCCCCAAAATGTAATAGAGCTGGCTCCTTCAGCAGCTAATAAACTTGTTCCAAGGGTTTCTACAGCTAATGCAATCGCCAGCATGTTTATTCCAATTCTGATTGCACTGGCCAGTCCTTCCATGTTTTTCTGATGCTCTTTATCATAGAGAAACAATGCAGGTACAAATAAGAGACTTTGAGTTTCTTCTTCTATAACAATAACAATATCTAGTGGATTTAGTTTTATTGCTCTTGTTGTAACGGTATTACTACCAATATCCATGATAACACTTCCGGTATCTATTAATTGTTCGTCTGTAATATATTTTTGTTGAACATAGTATTTGTTTTTATCCTCTTTTAGATTGGACTCTATTTTTTCCAGACTTACAAAAGATTTTTTTCCAACTGAAAAAAGATGATTAGTAAAAGTGAAATTATCTTTTGCGATATGAGAGAATGAATTAATGATGCTTATAAAGGCCATTTTACAAGGAACCTCCTGGCCCATAAAAGCTATCTCATCATCCAAAGCATGGTAGAGGTTAACTACAAAACTTTGGTTTTTATTGAATTGTTGCATCAAAAATGAGATTCGTTGAGGAGTGTTAAATGCAAATAATGCTTTCATTAACGCAGGACTGGCATCTCTTACAAAGCTGAAAAAACCGTTTACATCATAGCTGTAAAAAGAACAAATGTTTTTCCATAAAACTTCAGGTTTTAAGCTGGATAATGTGAAATCAGGGGCGTTTTCATATAACCAAATAAGTTGTTTAATAACTGTAGTCCTTTCAATTAATGGAATATATTTGTTGTTAATTAATTCTTGAAACCATTCAGGGGTATCTCCTTGGATTTCTTTGATTAAGTAATATATATCCGTAATGTTTTCAATGAAAAACATAATGCCAACATATTTATCATTAATGCTAAATGCATTTTCTGAAGTTGTTGATTGTACAGAATTCCGATAATGTTCTGTATTTTTATAAAAGTATGCTGCCTTACACTTAATTTGTTCTTGGTTGCTGTCAATTTGAAAAGATATTGATATTGTACTGTCAATATTATCTATTTTTCTATTGATACCACAGCTAATCGATGTTGTAATTTTCTGTTTATAAGAGTTGATATAATAAAAAGGAATTGTCTCATTAACTTTTCTCTTTACATCAACCACACCATCTGTACCAATTACAACACTTTCATTAATTATTTTTGTTGGGGCAATAAAGTTTGTCCAGTCTAAAGGTTCTTCTGTGCCAGTCTTCAAGTATTTAACTATCTTAGAAAAATCAATTTTTTCATTTCTTTCTAATCCATAAAAATCTTCTGAATATTTACCAGATTTTTTTTTTGGTAGCCCTAGCGGAGGAATAGCTTTTATGACTTGAGATGGAGAGGAAATATCCTGTATTTTTGGAACTTTTAATGCTTTTATTGTGCTCATCTTTTTAGTTTTTAATGTTATGAGAAATAAAATGGCGGTTAGTCCGCCATTTTGTTAAATAAATATTAGCCTAAAGTACTGGTGTCTTTTTCTCCATGTTGCAACTGCGCCTCTGTATCCAATCTGAAGCTTGTTTCAAACACAAGTTCTTCACGGTTTTCACAATTTTCCGGATAATCTTCACGAAATAGAGGAAGCGGATGCAGCGGATCAACCGGTAATCCCGTAGAAGAATCCTGAAGAATCGTCAGCGTTGTAGGAACTCTTGTGATCCAGTATTTTCCTTGCGGAACTCCTGTCGGCTGTCTCATCTCGTCTACAATAGACATATACATTGGGTCTCCGATCACAGGAACAGCACCTCCGTTCCAGATAATTCCTGTTTCAAGGAAGAACTGTACGGCTGCTTCAAAGCCAGGTTTTACGGTAACAATGATTCTTGCCATCCCTGCCTGAAGGAAGCTTCTGAACAACGGATCCATACTTTCGGTAAGGTAGAATTCCTGCCAGCTTTTACGGTTTGCCCAATAGTACGGATAGAACGTATAATCCATGATTTCCCACTCAAATGCCTGTTCCATGAACTTTGCCAAAGCTGCATACTGATCAAGGTTATCATTCAGGTACACTTGGAAATTATCCATTTTGGTATTATCATTCAATGCGTTTGTTGATTCATAGCCCAGTGTATTTGAGTTAAGGTAATCCTGCAACAGATAAGCGATACAGTTATGCTTCAGGGTATCATGCTCCATATAACGGTAGAAATTCCCCTGTTTTTCTTTAGCTTCTGTTTCTTTCTCCTTCTGCTCCGCATCCAATCGAGCCTGTTCTTCCTGGAATTTTTTATACGCTTCTTCGTAAGCCTTGATGATAGCATTAAAGTTTTCTGTAGCCCACTGAAGCATATATGCATCAGAAAGGGTACATTTAGCTTTCACAACCAAACCTACCTGTGTTGTTCCGTTTTCTCCTGCATACTGCATATTATAATCTCCAACAATATTAATTCCGTAACTTGTGTAACTGCTTCGAAGCCAACCCTGACGATGCGGATTTTCAATATGCTGCGAACCTCCTTTTAAGTTATCAAATGTTAACCAAGAACTATTTTTTTTGAATCTGTTATAAAAAGCATACGTTATTTCAGCTTCATATGCTTTATAATTTGCAGGAATACTGATTGGTAAAATTCTTGGTGTCGCACTATTATCCAAATCTATTTCTACATTACTGGTTACAGTAAGATTAGCATTAGGTAAATCAGTAAGTGTAACTCCATAAATATTCGCCCAATATTGCAATAATTCTTTAGTTGCAGCCTTTGGACTGTCCATTGTTTTAGGAGATGGAGCGGTTCTCGGATCTACCGGAGCCGTAAGTACCTGCGCCTTTGCGACGGCAACCGCCAGACGATGCAGTCTTGAAGGCTCAGGAACCATAAATTCAAACATGGTACGTACCCCATAATTGTAAATCTGATTTTTCATCTTCTTATCGATCCATCTGTAAACGCCTGTAATGTGTTTAGGCTGTGCTGCATCTGCATCATCTGTTTCAGTTACTTTTCCTCTGTTGTCAAATTCATGAACATTGGTTTCCGTGTATTCTTTAATGATCTTTTGTACTCTTTCTTCAGAAATTTTGGTCAATACTCTTTCCATAGCTCTTTCCGTGATTTCCTGAGATTTAGCAACCGCCTGTCTTGTGCTGTCATGCTGCGCGGTATTGTTGGCATAATCGGCTCCTACTTCAAAGTACCAAGTACCCGATTTACCAAATCTTGCGTGAGCATTGAAACTCTGTTGCTTATCCAGTTCTTTTGCTACTTCCGTCTGCATATCTGTTCTGGAAGTTTTGGAAGTATCAGAGATTTTTTCTGTTTCCTGAGACTTGGAAGTCGTATCCGTAATTTCAGAATAATCCCTTGCTACGGAAGATTTATGCCTCAGCTCACTTGCCATCACGTTCTCAATATTGGAAACTTCTCCCGGAACATAGGCGTGAATACTCTGCACGACTTTCAGATAATCGGCAACTCCTAATCTTTTGATTCCGAAGTTTCTGCGTTTCTGGATTTTTACATTCTCCGGTTCTTCCGGATTTTCCACCACTCCTCTTGTCAGAGTAAGCATTCCGGTTAGACTGATATCTTCTTTTGGGTACAACTGTCCAAGATCTGCGGATGCTTTACTTCCATTATCAAAAATAATTTCGATTCTGAAAGCAAGACTTGCTCTGAATTTATTGATAAGACAAGTTGGCAAAGTAATTTTATCGTTGATTACCGGAATATTGCTGAAGTTTTCTTCAAAACTTCCTGCGGTATCGCTTGTAGCAAAAATTTTTGCAGAAGCAACGTTCCATGAAGAATCTGCGACTTCAAAAGAGAAATTAACAAATCCTCCCGCTCCCGAAAATCCAAATGTATTGTGGGAATAAAAACTATAAGCCATTGGTGTCCTTGCCGTGCTTTGCACCACCGGAACAGATGCCCCTGCAAGATTAACATACTGCTGCTGCTGAAGTGGTGAGTTTTCCAGTGCGGTCTGCATAGAAGAAGAAATATGATTCCCGATGATGTTTAAGGCATCAGAATAGCTTTCTAATTCATTATCAAGCGTGATGTTTTGGGAACCTATTCTTAACATATGGTCTGAAAGAACTTCAATTCCATATTTTTCAGCTTCTTCAGCGGCCTTCTGATGATCGAATTCTGCAAAGAGCTTGATGAAGGTATCTAAAGATTCAGGAGAAAGGTTGTCCTTCAGATCCAACAGATTAATTTCGTTTTTGTAAGAAAACTGAAAAGGGGCGACCTCATATCTCTTCAACTCCTCGTACATTCGGAGTTTTTCTTCTTCAGGGGTTTCCTTCGTAATTCTACTTTCTACTTCCTCTAATTTTCTTTCGTACAGTTCAAGGGCATCTCTATTTTGTTCCTTATAGTTAGCATATGCCTCCTGATAAGCCTGTTCACTAACTTTATGGTATCTTTTCTGAAGCTTTTCCAGTTCTGCGTTAAGCTTTTCCAAAGCTTCTTTTTGATGAAGTGCTTTGTTGGCAGATAATAAAGCCTGTGTTTCAGATTCTAATCTTTGCGAAGTTCTTGCACTCAAAGCATTAGCCGATGTTCCGGAAGCAGCTCTTGAAGAGACAGACCCCGCGGTAACAGCATCTTCAGAGAATAAAAACTTAGGCAAAACAATTTTCCCATCCAAGGCTTTTTCCAATGGCTTTGGTCCATTAACCTTGATAATTTCAGGATCCGCTAAATTCATACTTTGGGCAAAGCCAATATGGATTGCCATTAAAATATGGCTGATTGCTTCTTTCACATAGAAATCTCCCTGAGTAACGATCTGGAAAATATAATTGTTCCAAAGAGTTGAAAAGACTTTGATTCCATCTGCTGTAAGCTCTTTATTGTTATCAATAAGATGACTGTAATAATTTTTTACATCGCTTAATTCGTTGGCGTTAAGCTCTTCTCTTTTAGAAATTTTCCTCCCGATAATCAGAAGTTTCCCGAATTCTCCTTCTTCAATTTTCTTTTCTGTTTCGAATCCTGAATTGCTGAATGTTCTTGCCGCATTTGCCATTTCCGAGAACTTCGATGCTCTTGAAAATTTTCCTGCAACGGCAGTATCGAAAATTCCGGTAGCTCCTTTTGGTCTGTGGATAAATCCTAAATTTCTTTCTTTGGTTTCTGTAAGCTGTGGATTTCTTAAGCTCACGAATCTGAAAAGCGTCTGAGACGCATTGTTTTTTCCTGACATTTTGTAAATTTGTTTGGTTTTATAAAGGTTAAGATTTGAAGCCCCTTTTTAGTAGAGTCACTTCAGGTTTTAGCCTTATTTTTTTAGGTGGTCTTCAGGCTAAAGTATGTCCACCATGAGTTTTAAAGTCTCTTTTCATTTCTCTGTTTTTCTATACTGCAAATATCGTCCGGCGTGGCGACAAAACTCGTCGTATTAAATTGATTTCTAATTATTTTCGATAAAAATCCATAGTTAATTGAAAATCAGTGAGAAAAATTTTTGAAGGATTTTTCGGAAATTTTGAAGAGAAAATTGTCTAATTTTTTAGCTTTTTTAGAAGAAAATTAATGTATTCTGTGAGTTGCTTTTTGGTGTTAAAATTCATTTGAAATTTTCATATTTTAGCTAAAAATTTTCATCCATCCTTTTACAAAATTCATCACAACAATATTTTATCTTTGTATGTTGATTTTGATTCGAATTGATAAATCAGTTTATTTTTCAGGTTTAGAATCAACAGAAAAAGTAAAAACAAAATGATATAAAAAATGGCAAGAGGATTCAGAGAAAAAATCAGACAGAAAAACACTGAAAACAGTGGTTTTGGCAGTAATGCTTCCGGAAGGTTTATCAATAAAGATGGTCTTCCGAACGTCAACAGAAAAGGGGTGAATATTTTCAACAGATACAGTTGGTATCATACGATGTTGGAACTGTCCAGTTTTCAGTTCATTTCCTATCTTGTTATTGCTTATATTCTGGTTAATTTATTTTTTGCTTTAATCTATTATCTTATCGGAGTAGAACATTTAACGGGAATTGATAAAAGTAATCCAGTGAATGAATTTATTGATGTATTTTTCTTCAGTTCTCAAACTTTTACAACAGTAGGATACGGAAGAATTGCTCCGGTAGGTTTTACAGCCAGTCTTGTTGCTACCTTTGAAGCTTTTCTGGGATTGCTTACCTTTGCCATTGCAACGGGACTTTTCTACGGGAGGTTCTCAAGACCGAGAGCGTATCTGAAATTTTCTGAAATTGCCGTTATCGCACCGTTTAAAGAAGCTTCAGCATTGATGTTCAGACTGGCGCCTTATAAAAATAATGCGTTAACAGATGCCGAAGTTGTTATTACCACGGCTATTGAAGTGGTGGAAAATGGTATTTCGAGAAGTAATTTTTATCAGTTGAAAACACAGTTCAGCAAAATCAATACATTGGCTCTGAACTGGACAATTGTTCATGAAATTGATGAAGAATCCCCTTTTTATGGATTTTCTGAAGAGGATTTTAAAAATACCGGAATTGAAATTATTGTGCATATCCGTGCTTTTGATGAGGTTTTTTCCAATACGGTGGTTCAGAGAACTTCTTATATAACCAAAGAAATCGTGTACGGAGCAAAATTCATCCCGATGTATTATCCTGATAAAGATAATCTTTCCACGGTGCTGAATCTGGATAAAATAAGTGAGTATCAAAAAGCAAAACTTCCCGTATTGGTGGAAGAAGAATAAATGGATTTAGAATTTTATAAAAAACAGGCTTTACAAAAGCAGAAAGAGCATAAAAAATTTCTCGACGGACTGAAAAAGAAACCACCAAAAAATCTGGATTATGTGGTTCAGGAAACGCATGAAGAGGTTTTTGAAAAAATAGACTGTCTGCAATGCGCCAATTGCTGTAAAACAACAGGACCGCTTTATACCGAAAAAGATATTGAAAGAATTTCTAAGCATCTCCGCATGAAACCTGCCGATTTTGAAGCAAAATTCCTGCGTGTAGATGAAGATAATGATAAAGTTCTGCAAAATTTGCCGTGCTTTTTTTTAAATGAAGACAATACCTGCTCTATCTATGAAGTGCGTCCGAAAGCGTGCAGAGAATATCCCCATACCGACAGAAAGAAGATCTACCAGATCAATAATTTAATGATCAAAAACACCGTGATCTGTCCCGCTGCATACGAATTTGTAGAGCGAATTATGAAAAATTTAGGAAAATAATATACAATTCAAAATCCGTCTTAAATAATTATAAAGTCCGTTAAATAAAGACTTCACGCATAATATTAGACAAAATGCCGGCGTTTAAGTTAAACAACCATTTAAATATTAATATTATGAAAAAGTTAGTTTTAACAGCAGCGTTTACATTAGTCGGAGTAATCGCAGTATCGGCTCAAACGGTAACATCACAACAAAATTCGTCCACAAATTCTAATAATCCATCGACCACTCAGACCCAACAGAATTCACAGGCAACCACCAACTGGGAAACAAACTCCGGAACGTCAAGCCAAAACCAAAATACAGGCACCACTGCCACTGTTGAATCAGCAACACCCGCCACAACAGCATCCACAGAAACCACTGTAAATGCCAATACAGAAGCAGTAGCAGATACCACCAAATCTACAGACGCTATAAAAGAAGAAAAGAAATCCAAGAAGAAAAAGTCGAAGTAAGTATTTAAATTTTTAAGAAGTAGAAAGAAGATCCTGAAATGTAATGTTTCAGGATTTTTTCGTAAATATCAAACGGTATAATTTATCTTAAATAATTATAAATCAAGTTAAAAGAAGTAGAAACAATAAACTTTGTACGAAAGTTGCATTTAACATAATATCAAATTTTGAATGAATAATCGATATGCAAATAAAGAGAATCCTGAATCATTTTTCAGGATTTTTTGTGATGTATTTCTTCAAGTCTGAACTGAACAATTTTCTTTATTAAATTTTCAGGAAGACCCTCATTTACAGGAAACTGTACGGCTCCTTTTGAAAATTTATAATTGCTTTTTTTAAATTCAGCCTCAAATTCTTTTATTCCTTCTGCTCCGGGATAAAATCCGATATGTTTTTTATACCCTGCAAAATACACCAAGGGTTTATTTTTGTATCTGAAAGCAGGCATCTGATAGCCAATATACTCTTCAATTTCAGAATTTTGTGAAAGGATCAGCTTTCTGAGATTTTCTAATTTATCCTTGATTTCAGGAAACAGAGCTATATATTCATCAATATTTTCAAATGTATTTTTCATAAATTAAAGGTAATGATTTTTCACTTTTTGGCAGTTCTTATTATCATTCAGATTGAAGCTTAGCAAAGTGAAGAATCTGTCTTTGGTTGAGACGTTATAGATTTCTCCTATGTCGAAATGACATGAAGATGTTAATTTCATTTGAATTAAAATGATTATCATTAGCTGAATGAAATGCCTTTACGATCGAAAAATATTCACATCATTCGAAAACAAGACCTTTCGAACGTAGCGTTAAAAATAAAAAAAAGCGCTGAATAATCAACGCTTTCTCCTTTCACTTTTTACTTTTTTCCCATTTTTAATCCCGGGAACAGGTTATATGAAAAAAGGTCGGGAATTTTCCCAACCTTTGTATTTTATACTACTCCCTGAGCTAACATTGCTTCAGCAACTTTCACGAATCCGGCGATATTGGCACCTTTTACGTAGTTTACATAACCGTCTTCTTCTTTTCCGTAGTCTCTGCACGCTTTGTGAATTCCGATCATGATCTCTTTCAGCCTTGCATCAACTTCTTCAGAAGTCCAATTCAGACGGATTGAGTTTTGCGTCATTTCAAGACCTGAAGTCGCAACACCACCCGCGTTTGAAGCTTTCCCCGGAGAGAACAATACTTTATTGTCTAAGAAATAGTTGATTGCATCAAGTGTAGAAGGCATGTTTGCCGCTTCTGTTACACAAACACATCCGTTTTCCACCAACAATTTAGCATCTTCCAGATCTAATTCGTTTTGGGTTGCAGAAGGGATCGCAACATCACACTTCACTTCCCAAGGACGTTTTCCTGCAAAGAATTCTGCAGAAGGATATTTCTTCACATAATCTTCCGCTCTGTTGTTTCCTGAAGATCTTAATTCCAACAGATAATCGATTTTATCACCATCGATTCCGTCTTTATCATATACATAACCGTCCGGTCCGGAAATCGTTACAACCTTTCCGCCAAGTTCAGAGATTTTTTTGATAACTCCCCAAGCTACGTTTCCAAAACCTGAAACCGTTACCGTTTTATCTTTGAAAGTCTGTCCGATGGTTTTAAGCATCTGCTCCGCGAAGTAAACAACACCGTATCCTGTAGCTTCAGGACGGATTAATGAACCTCCGTACGCAAGACCTTTTCCTGTAAGAACTCCCGTAAACTCGTTTCTGATTTTTTTGTATTGTCCGAATAAATATCCGATCTCTCTTGCTCCTACTCCGATGTCTCCCGCAGGAACGTCTGTTTCAGGACCAATGTGTTTGCAAAGCTCCGTCATGAAAGCCTGGCAAAAACGCATTACTTCCATATCAGATTTGCCTTGAGGATCGAAATCCGAACCTCCTTTTCCACCTCCCATCGGAAGCGTTGTTAAAGAGTTTTTAAACACCTGCTCGAAAGCTAAGAATTTAAGAACAGAAAGGTTTACGGTTGGATGGAAACGGATTCCTCCTTTGTAAGGTCCGATCGCAGAGTTCATCTGGATTCTGAAACCTCTGTTTACCTGGATCTCTCCTTTATCGTCAACCCATGGAACTCTGAAGATGATAATTCTTTCAGCTTCCGCCATTCTTTCTAGAAGCTTCATTCCCGTATATTCCTTTTTCGTTAAGATAAACGGAATTACAGTTACCGCAACTTCTTTTACTGCTTGTAAAAATTCTGGCTCATTAGGGTTTTTTGCCTCAATTTTAGCTATAAATTCTTGGATTTTCTGGTCAATATTATATTGTTCCATATATTAGGGTTGAATATTATTGCCAACAAATTTAATTTTTTTTTCAAGATTCACAACACCCTAAATAACAATTGTTGAAAATTTAATAATATAATGACTTAATATTATTAAATCAGCAATTCAATCATTAATTTTATTAAAAATTAAATGTTATGTTTAAAATAATGCAATATTAAGAAATCGTTAATTGTTATATTGCTAAAAATTGTCTCCCTGAAAATGATTTTACTCTTCCTAAAAGCTCCAATTCTAAAATTACAGGCAAAATTTTGTGTGAAGAAAGGTCTGTTTTATCAGCAAGATCGTCCAAAGAAATTTGTGGATTTTCGACAATAATTTTAAATATTTTACTCTGATTTTCAGTTAATTGAACAACAACTTCACTGCATGGAAATAATTCTTCAGTTCTGCTCTCCGGATGATTAAATCCTAAATTTTCAACAAGATCTTTTATCGTGGAAATTGCCGAAGCTTTGTTCTGAAAAATCAGATGATTACAGCCCTGACTCTGTTTATCTGTAATCTTTCCGGGAAGCGCAAATACTTCGCGGTTGTACTGATTGGCAAACGTTGCGGTGCTGATTGAACCGCCTCCAAAAGCTGTTTCCACCACAACTGTCGCAGGGGAAATTCCGGCTACAATTCTGTTTCTCTGAATAAAATTCTCGCGGTCCGGCTTTTTAGATGAATTGAATTCTGTAAATAAAACTCCTCCTTCTTCAAGAATTTTTTCCGATAATTTTTTATTTTTTGAAGGATACAATGTGTGGAAACCATGTGCTAAAACCGCAACCGTAGAAACCTGATGAAGAATAGACTGCTCATGAACTTCTTTATCAACGCCTAAAGCCAGACCGCTCACCGAAATAAAATTACCGGAAGACGTTTCCTGAAAAAACTCTTCAATAAACTGCTTTCCGTAGGAAGTCATATTTCTTGTTCCTACCATGCTTATTATTGGTTTAGCACCGTCAAAATGTCCTTTTTGGTAAAGAACAGCAGGTGCGTCGTCGCACTCGTGCAGAAGTTTGGGAAGATCATGGAGATGTCTTAGATTAATTTTGATCTGATTAGTCTCACAAAACTTCAGTTCGTTTTCAGCAAACTTCAAATGAGCAGGATTTCCGATGTCCGAAATTATTTTAGATCCGAATCCGTCGAGCTTTTTGTATTCTTTTTTGGTATTTTCCCAGGCATTTTTGGCACTTCCGAAAATACGGACAAGCTTATAAAAATTAATATCTCCGATTAAATTACACTCGCGCAGAGCAATAGAATAAAGATGTTCTTCAGAATACATTTGTGTTGTTTTTCACAAATGTAGAAAATTTTTAAAATTATTTCCCTCTCAGTTCATCTAGTCTTTCCCAGATATCGTCTTTCTTTTTGTAAGGCAGCTCCATAAAATCTTCGGGATGATTTTCTTTGTATTCCTGCCATAATTTATCATCTTTTTCGCTGTAATAATTTGGAAATTCCCAGATGAATTTTTTCTTTTTATCGCCTACTTTCTTAAACAAAAGAGCCAGAATTACGCCTACAATTCCACCTGCAAGATGCGCCTGCCAGGAAATTTTGCTGGGTTCCTGAAGATTGGAAAACAGTTCTTCGGGAAGCATTCCCCAGATGAGACTTCCATAGTACAGAACAACCAACAGAGAAATTGTGAGCAATTTCATATTCCATTTAAAAACTCCGCTGAAAAAAAGGAAAAATGCAAGAACATAAACTATTCCACTTGCTCCGATGGTACAGGTATAAAGATAATCTCCCGTCATGATATCTATTGGTGGAAGAAGCCATACCAAAAACCCTGTAGCAAGCCAACCTGTGATAAACACTTTATTGGCAACCAAAGGATAAAACTGGTACAGCAAAAACATAAGCACCGCGATCGGGATAGAATTTCCCACAATATGTTCGAGATTACCGTGTAAAAGAGGTGACGTTATAATTCCCAATAAGCCTTCCGGCAACAATGGAATAATCGCCCCGAAACAGCTCTGAAAAAAGCCTTGCATCTGCAGAAAAAAGCCCAGCCACATCGCTGAAAGCATCAGCAAAGGATATAAAAGAGCCTTTTTGGAAATTATATTGTTTTTTAACATGAAGATTCTATGTCAAATGAAAAGCCAACGATAAATTTCGGAAAAATTGTCGATGAAAAATCTATTTAAATTTTTATTTCAGCCAAAAAGTAATGATTTTCACTGCTTTTTAAACAAAAGTTCTCTGTTTGTCATCGAAATTCAAAAAGTAAAAGCTGAAAACCATTCTTAAAACTGAATTTCCTTCTATAAAATTTATATTTAATATTTTTGTAAGGAATTTTGTATAATGAAATCCTGAACTCATGAAGAAGTTTTTATTCACACTCTCTCTTTCTCTGGGAATTGTTGCCAATGCACAGGTTGTTATTACAGACACCGCAGCCATTAAAGTAGATACCGTTAAACACTGGTCGGTTTTAGGAAAACAGTCGCTGATGATTAATCAGGCAGCATTTTCTAACTGGGTAGGTGGAGGAGCCAACAATGTGGGATGGCTTGCTGCGCTGGATTATAACATCACGTATGAAAAAGATAAAGATCTTTGGGAAAACATCATTCTTTTGAATTACGGACAAAATGATACGAAAGGAGTTGGTGTAAGAAAAACGCAGGATGTTATTAATGTTTCCACTAATTACGGAAGGAGGTTTTCAAAAAGCTGGTATCTTTCCGTAGGAGCGGGTCTGATTTCTCAGTTTTCTGCGGGATATGAGGACGGAAATAATCCGGAAGCAAAAAAAATATCCAATTTTATGGCTCCCGGTTATCTGAATGTCGGGATGGGGATCACCTACAGACCCAATGACAATATTAATGTTACCCTTCGTCCGAGCAACGCGAGATGGGCTTTTGTGCTGGATAAAGATCTTCAGTTTGCAGGAAATTACGGTTTAAAAGCAGACGGAGATTCCTCGATTTTACAATATGGTTTTCTGGGAACAGCCTATTATAAATTTAATTTGATGGAGAACGTAAATATTACCAATACGGCATCCGTTTTCTCCAATTATCTGGATCATCCGGAAAGATTGGTTCTTGCGTATGGAATGATCTTAAATTTAAAGGTTAATAAATTCATTTCGTCCAATATAACAGTGGATGTAATGTACGACCATAATCAGGTTCAGAAAACACAGCTTAAACAGACGTTGGGAGTTGGTTTTGCCTATACTTTAGACAACGGCGTGAAACGTTCCGACAGAAAGGACAGCCAATGGTGGATTAAAAAATAAAATCATCAATGATCATATTTTCCCTCAACAGATTTATTGAGGGATTTTTTTTGAATATCCTCTAATTTTACTGAGTTCAATGTAAAGATTCTGAATCAAAATTGGCTAAAGCCATTCCTATTGATGTTTTGTATTGTTTTATATTGAACCCACGTTACTATTTTCGTCTTCATTTGATATTTTCCTTAGCAAAAAACCTTGATAATCTTTCGATTTTAATACATTTGTTAAAACATATTTAAAGATGAATTTCGAACAGGTTGCTTTACATTTAGAAGCTTACAGGGAACACGATCAGATTATTGATGCGGCAGAATACATTATCCGCTCCTTCAATCTCGAACACGACAATTTCGAAGGATTTGGTCTTCGCGATGAGGTTTTCCCGAATTCTCTTGTCTTAACAGCAGAAGGTGTTTTAGGAAGCCCGCAAAAAGTAATGATCCCTAAAAATTTATTCGATTTTGATCTGAATCTGGTTTTAAATTTAATCGCCCACGAAATGCTGCATGTACGGCAGAAAGCTCCGGGACACGTTATTGAAGAAAAAAACGAAAGAGAATTTCAGGCGTATTACGAAATGCTTTTTCATAAGGTTTTTCCTCAGATTCCTGAAGTATCTGTTTTTTACAAAAAAGACTTCGGCAGCAAAGCTCTTGAATATTATAAAAGAATGGGCGAAGGTTCTGAACTGCAGAAAAAGTATGCTGAACAGAAACTTGAAGTAGAAGAATTAATCAACACATTATCATGATTGTAAAACCCGAAATTTCGTGGGAAGATTTCGAAAAAATAGACATCCGTTGCGGAACCATTATTTCTGTGAACGATTTTGAGAAAGCAAGAAACCCCTCTTATCAGCTCGAAATAGATTTTGGAGATTTAGGCATTAAAAAATCTTCCGCTCAGATCACTTCGTTGTATCAGAAAGAAGAATTAATTGGTCAGCAGATTTTGGCTGTCGTTAATTTTCCTAAAAAACAGATCGCCAATTTTTTCAGCGAATGTCTGGTTTTGGGTGTTTATGGTGAAAATAAAAAAGATGTTACCCTTTTAACTCCATCATTGTCGGCAAAGAACGGAATGCAGGTAGGATAAGTTATAAAACATCTGTGAATATAGAAAAACCTCACAGGTTTTTGAAACCTGTGAGGTTTAGTTTCAAACAAATTACGAAGAATAAAAAATGATACAGCATATTCCTATAGAAAGAGTTTTATTTCTTGATATTGAAACGGTTCCGGGATTTGGATTGTGGGAAGAACTCTCTGAAGCCGAACAGATGCTTTGGGATAAAAAAACGAGATTCCAGAGAAAAGATGAGGTTTCTCCTGAAGAATTTTATGTGGAAAGAGCCGGAATTATGGCAGAATTCGGGAAAATCATCTGCATAACCATCGGAATGATCGAAAAGAATGATACGCTGAAGATCAAAAGTTTTGCGGGTGACGATGAAAAGAAGCTGCTTCTGGAATTTGGTGAAATTTTTAACAGTCCGAGACTTCGCGATGTCATTTTATGTGCACATAACGGAAAGGAATTCGATTTTCCGTGGATTGCCAGAAGATATTTAATTAATGGAATGATGCCTCCTACTCCATTTCAGATGTTCGGAAAAAAGCCTTGGGAAATTCCGCATATCGATACGATGGAACTTTGGAAATTCGGGGATTACAAAAGTTTTGTCTCATTGGAATTGCTGGCTCATGTTTTCGGAATTCCCACTCCAAAAGACGATATCGACGGCTCAATGGTTTCATCAATCTACTACATAGAGAAAGACTTGCAAAGAATAGTTGACTATTGTGAAAAAGATGTCTTAACTTTGGCGAATGTTTTCCGGCGTATGCGTCAGGAAGATTTGTTGAAAAGGTACATCAATTTAGATTAAAAAATGAAATTTACAGACGATCAGATTGCTGACATCGGTGAGGAAATCATCGGTGTTTTAAAAACCGTGTATGACCCTGAGATTCCGGTGGACATCTACGAATTGGGGTTAATTTATGATGTTCAGATCTCCGATGAAGCGGACGTAAAAATTATCATGACGTTAACGACGCCTAATTGTCCGGTTGCAGAAACGCTTCCGCAGGAGGTAAAAGATAAAGTTGGTGAAGTGGAAAATGTAAAAAGCGTAGACTTAGAACTTACTTTCGAACCTAGCTGGAATAAAGATATGATGAGCGAAGAAGCTAAATTTGAGCTTGGAATGCTGTAAAATTTTATTTCTTTAAGCAATTTTTCCATTAAAAAATAATGAGCTGTTTCATTTTGAAGCAGCTTTTTTTATTTTCCGTTTTTTCCCCATATACATTTCGTATAAACCCTAACATTCAGATTATTAAGTTGATATAATTTTGGTTTCAGAAATCAACAGTATGAAAGCCAATACCCTCATCGTATCGTTTAATAACGGAAGTGTTCCGCCACAGTATGCTTACCGATATCAGATCGTCTTTTCCGAACAGGATGGAAATGCAGATCTGAAACTCTTCAGAGGATATGACGCGGATGAAAAAATGATCGTCTCTGAACAAAGAAAATTCAATACAGAAATTTTTCTTCAGCTCCTTTCTTTAATCAGCAAAATAGAGGATTCTGTGAAAGATCCGACAATGGTGGGAGGAAGCCAGAGAATGATTGAGGTGAATTCAAAAAAAATCGAGATCCATCCGGATAATGACTTCGGAATTTCTCTGTTCAACCGGTTTTTATATCTGTACAATCCCGATTTCATCAACCAAATTAATTCTAACCTTAACCTTTAAAAAACAATTATCATGGACAAAGCACCTAAAGAAATGTTTGTAGGAGTTATCAATCCTTATGCATTAACCGAAGCCATCACAGGAAGAACATTCGACTGGAAAGACGCAAAATCTTATCAGATTCTCGAAGAAACCCTGGAAAAAAACTACGCAGAACTTTTCGACATTAAATTCAATTCTCCTCTGTACGCAGGACTGCAACTTAACAGCGATAACACTGTAAAAACTCTGAAATCTGAGGATATTAAAGTGAGAGCAACAGACAAACTGGAAACTGTAAATCTTTCGAATATTAAAACACTCAATGATCTTTCAGGTACCGGAATAAAAGACCTGAACAGCATCGCTGTAAAAAATGCCAGATTAGACAAAGGCGATGTAAAAGTGGTACTGAATATCCCAAAGCTGAACAACACCATCAGCAATAAAGTACTCTCCCCTTCTCTTAAAAATATCATTTTCGGGATGGGAAATGCCAACGGATGGACTCCCGCAGGAACTTCGTGGAGCGACAGAGGAAATTTCTTCAATGACGTGACTGAGTATAATGACCCGATTCAGGGTGCAGTTGCCAACTGTTATTTTATTGCCGCTATTTCTGCTATTGCATGGGCAGATCCTTATACTATTCAGCATAAAGTGAGAGCCACCGGAACCGGAGAAACAGACCGTACCAACGCCATTCAGTTTTTTACCAAAGGCGGAGGAAAAGATGCGGCAACAAGACTCGTGGAAGTTACTGATAATACAATCATTAACTCGTCCAACAACCCTGTATATTGCCGAAGCAATGATGCCGCAGAAATCTGGCCGGCTGTTTACGAAAAAGCCTTTGCCAAATGGATCACGAACGTAAATGACGATAAACCGGACATCTCCAAAACCGCTTTCGGAGATCCTGCCAAAGCTGTTGCGCAACTTACGAACAAAACCCCGTATTACTATTACACCTCGCCAAGAACAGCGCTTGATCTTTTTGGCGTGGTAAGAGAGAATTCGATGAGCTTTAAAACCATCAATCCAATGGTTGCATGGACGTACGGATCGGGAAGAGATTACACGGGTTCGAATATTGTAGGAAACCATGCTTATACCGTTTTGGGATGGTCAACTTTCAATGGTAAAAACTACATCATCCTGAGAAATCCGTGGGGAATTACCGAACCGAATGGTTTAAATTCTTATCAGGGACTTATCAGCTTCTTCGACGGAAGTTTCTGGAGACCGATTAACATGATTGGAAACGACGGCGTTTTTGCACTGGAAATCAATGCATTCAAATATTATTTTGAAGGTTTGGCTGTGACCAAATAGAACTAAAAAATAACCTTTTTATTAACCTACCCTTCAGCTTCTGCAGATTTCGGTCTGTGGAAGTTTTTATATTTCTGTGGCAATTTCTTTATTCTCTCTTCTGCTCCACTCACTCCATGATCCTACATACAGATTCGGGATTTTGAATCCTGCGTAATCCAAAGCCAGAATGGTATGACAGGCCGTTACTCCGGAACCACAATGAATGATCAGATTTTCGGGCTTTCCTTCAAGCAATTTTGAATATTTTTCTCTTAAAATTTCCGGTGAAAGGAAGTTTCCGTTTTCATCAAGATTTTCAGAAAAAGGAATATTAATTGCTCCGGGAATATGTCCTGCAACGAGATCAATTGGCTCAGATTCGCCTCTGTAACGGTACGCATCTCTCACATCAATTACCGTTGATGATTGGTTCGTTAATTCATTTTCAACGGTTTCCAGATCTGAGACAGGAAGAGGGATCAAGCGCAAAAGTTGGGGGCTATGCAAAAAGTTTAGTCAACCTAAATAGGAAGAAAGTTCTGTCTTTTACTCCCCGCAGCTGCATTCTGAAGTTTTTGATTTTGGCATTAAAAGATTCCGCAGCGGTATTGGTGCTTCTTTGATGAAAATAGTTTAAAATATCCCTGTAATGATTCATTATTGTTTTTCT
>NZ_JACLCU010000007.1:0-308603 GCF_014218905.1 Chryseobacterium sp. C3
GTTCAATAAACTTTATATATCATCAGTAACAATCGGCAGTACGATGAATTTTACCAACTATTTTTGACTATTAAACCTAAACCACCAACCGTCAACAAAAAAGCCCTCCGAAGAGAGCCTTAGTTAACAATATACAAAGAATTACAAAGATTGCATATCAATCACGAAACGGTATTTCACGTCGCTTTTCAGCATTCTGTCATACGCTTCATTAATATCCTGCATTTTGATTAATTCAATATCCGATACAATATTATGTTTTCCGCAGAAATCCAAAAGTTCCTGAGTTTCGGCAATTCCTCCGATTAAAGATCCGACAACAGAACGGCGCTGGAAAATAAGCGGTCTTGTACTTGGAGCCTCATTCTCGAATTCCCCTACAAATCCTACCATAACCAGAGTTCCGTTTAAAGCAACAGTCTGCATGTAAGGATTAATGTCGTGTTCATAAGGAACAGTATCAATAATCACATCAAATTTCCCTTTTACAGCATCCATCTGATCCTGCTCCGTAGAAATCACCACATGATCTGCTCCCAGATTTTTAGCATCTTCCGTTTTTCCCGGAGTTCTGGAGAATAACGTTACTTCAGCGCCTAAACCTTTTGCCAGTTTAATCGCCATGTGTCCCAAACCTCCCAAACCTACAACAGCAACTTTAGAATCAGGACCTACATTCCAGTGTCTTAACGGAGACCATGTTGTAATTCCTGCACAAAGAAGAGGAGCAACAGCCGCTAAATCTAAGTTTTCAGGAACGCTTAATACGAAATGTTCATCTACAACTACTTTCTGAGAATATCCGCCGAAAGTATGACCTCCCAAATGTTTGTCCGGCCCGTTGTAAGTTCCTGTGAAACCATTCTGGCAATATTGCTCAAGATCGTGTTTGCAGCTTTCGCACTCGCCGCAAGAATCTACCATACAGCCGACTGCCGCAAGATCTCCGACCTTAAATTTAGAAACTTCATTTCCTACATTTGTAATTCTCCCTACAATTTCATGTCCCGGAACTACAGGATACATTGATCCGCCCCAGTCGTTTCTTGCGGTGTGAAGATCGGAGTGGCAAACACCGCAGTATAGAATTTCAATTTCTACGTCTTTTGCCGTTACTTCTCTTCTTGCAATATTTAATTCCTGTAAATCGGCAGTCTTGGATTCTGCTCCGTAAGCTTTTACTGTGAATGTACTCATTTTGTTTAGTATTAATTATTTTGATTAGTTTATTCTTTGATTCAGAATAGGGAATTCGTTATTTTCTTAGCTGCAAAATTCGAACCTTTTAGAACAAATCATCTTATATAAATTACGGAAAGATGTACCAATTTTACAGACGAAATAAAACGTAGGATTAAAAGTGGTAATTTTGAAAAGCAATTAAAATTTACTTCATGAAAAATCAGGAGGTTGAAATCTACAATACGGTTTCAGAATACAATAAAATGCTGAATCACGAGACGTTACATCCTTTGGTAAGTGTAATCGATTTTTCCCAATCCGATCCCATTTGTCAGCATTTGAGACAATTTGGTTTTTACACGGTCTTTTTAAAAGATGTGATGTGCGGCGATATGCAGTACGGAAAACACAGCTACGATTATCAGGAAGGAACACTGGTTTTTATTGCTCCCGGACAGACGTACGGAATTTCTAATGCAGGTACCTACATTCAGCCAGCCGGTTTTGCTCTTATTTTTCATCCTGATTTATTAAAAGGAACCAACCTTGGAAAAAATATCAAAGACTATAATTTTTTCTCCTATGAAGTTCATGAAGCACTGCATCTTTCAGAAAAAGAAAGAGAAATTATTCTTGAATGTTTTAAAAATATCAAGCACGAACTGGAACAGACAATTGATAAACACAGTAAATCTTTAATTGTAAATAATATCGAGCTTTTCCTGAATTACTGTATGCGGTTTTACGACCGACAGTTTATCACCAGAGATCATATCAATCAGGGAGTCATCGGAAAGTTTGAAAGTCTGCTGAACGATTATCTCACCTCCGAAAAGCCTAAAAATATAGGCTTTCCGATGGTAAATTACTTTGCGGAACAGCTTAATCTTTCAGCGAATTATTTTGGAGATTTAATTAAAAAAGAAATGGGAGTTTCCGCTCAGGAATTCATTCACAATAAACTGATTGATGTGGCAAAAGACCAGATTTTCGATTCCGCCAAATCCATCAGTGAAATTTCGTACAATCTTGGATTCAAATATCCGCAGCATTTTACCAGGCTTTTTAAAAGCAAAGTAGGTGTTTCTCCAAGTGAATATAAATCTTTAAACTGATTGGTTGAAGCAAAAACCAGAACGATATTTCATTGCTTACTTAGGTGATTTTAAGAATTTATTTGTGAAAAACTGTCTAAAACAGGGACATTGATGTTTCATTAAATTGAGAAAATTACTACATTTAAAAAGCAGAAAAATTTTGTTTCATCATGACGTTAAAGCAAAATACAGGAATTCATACTTTTCATACTTCTATCGGTAAAATCTCTGCTATAAAAACAAACGGTGTGATCAAAGCGAAAAGCATCCGTTACGCGAGATCAGAAAGATATAAAAAGCCCGTTCCTGTAGAAGAAATACAGAGTCACGAAATTCCGGATAAAACACCGGTTTGTCCTCAACACATCAGTCCGTTACTTGAAAGATTGATCCAGAAAACAAATGTCGATCATTTTGAACCCGATGAGTCTCCTCAGTTTTTAACAGTTACCCGTCCTGAAAATTTTGAAGAAAATGAAAAACTTCCAGTGGTGGTATGGATTCACGGAGGTTCCTATGAAATTGGCTGTGGAGATCTGCCTACTTCCGATCCTTCGGTTTGGGTAAAAGAGCAGAATCTTATCGTTGTTTCTATTACATATCGTCTCGGGCTTTTCGGATTTTTGGGAGGAAACGAAGAAAGACCTGCCAATTTAGGTTTGTTTGATATGATTGAATCTCTGAAATGGATTCAGAAAAATATTCATAGTTTTGGCGGAAATCCGGAAAATATTACCCTTTTCGGGCAGTCTTCCGGAGGCGATGCGATTGCACATCTCATGATTTCCGAAGGAATTGACGGTTTGTTTAAAAGAGCTATTATCCACAGCGCACCGCTTGGTTTCAGGATGAAAAGAAGCAAAATGTCTTTAGAATTTTTCAATAAGACCGATTTTCTGAAACATGAAAAAGATTCCCTGAAAATGGTGGATGAATACGTGAAATTTTTACCGTCATTCAGAAAATATGGTTTAAAAACGTCCATGCCTTTCTGTACGCAGT
Source organism: Chryseobacterium sp. C3 (assembly GCF_014218905.1). Classification (NCBI taxonomy): domain Bacteria; kingdom Pseudomonadati; phylum Bacteroidota; class Flavobacteriia; order Flavobacteriales; family Weeksellaceae; genus Chryseobacterium; species Chryseobacterium sp. C3. Next base: position 3,282 of record NZ_JACLCU010000007.1, read on the forward strand.
ATGGTTTTGCGCCTTTGTGCACGGAAGAGGAAAGTTTACCAGAATGGAAAGCGAATGCGAAAAAGTATGATGTATTGATCGGTTCCAATCACGACGAAACTGCTTTTTATGTAAAAACAGCTCAGGAAGGACTTTATACTTATCTCCACGAAAAAATTCTCAACAAAATCGTTCGTAAAACAACAGAATCCATTTACGAAAAACCGGCAAAGATTTTTGCTGAAAATTATGCTTCGGGTGGTGGAAATATTTATCAGTTTAAAATTAATTCTGTTCTGAAAAACAATTATATCAGAGCTTCCCACTGTGTAGATCTTCCGCTGATTTTCGAAAATCAGGAAGCATGGAAATCGGCAGAACTTTTAAAAGATGTTCCGTGGAAACACATTCAGGAAAACGGAAAAAAACTTCGCGCATTGTGGGCGGAATTTGCAAGAACAGGAAAAATTTCCGATCACTCTGAGCGACCGGAAATTCTTGAACTCCGAAAAGTTTAGTTTTATTTTTAAACACGAATACCACGAATTTTCTACATTTTTTAAACACAAGTGTCAAAAATATTTTCACGAATATTCAAATAAATTTTAGATAGCTTCATTTAAAAAAAGTATAGTGTCATTTGTGAAAGCCATTTGTGATATTCGTGTTCAGACTCATTCAGCAAGCCAGACACTCACATTTCCTGCCGGAACCGGGAAATTTCCCCAACCGTTTTCATCAATGGTAATTTTATCTTCAAATCTACCCAAAGCATCATAAAACGTTTGTCCGATGTATCTTTCTCCCATTTCCATAGGTTTTTCGTACGCGTCTTTATTGCTTAAGACAACCGCACATCCGGAATGTTCCTCATCACCTTCACGAACCCATCCAAGACAATTGGCATCCTCAAAATAATCTCTCTGTTCGCCGTAAGCATTGTTTTTTCTTGCTTTCAGAAGTTCTTCAATACCGTCCACTTTATTTAAAAATATTTCCTGATCATTGCCTTCCTTATCTTTATCCACATAATGCGCTCCGTAGAGATCCGGATAAAACACACACGGATAACCGTCTTTTCTCAGCAGAATCAATGCATACGCCAAAGGTTTGAACCATTCTTCAACTGGAGCTTCAAGATCCTGTAAAGGCTGCGTGTCATGATTATCCACAAGACTTACCGAGTGAAGCGGATCTGCCTGAGTAAGGCTTTCGTCAAAAATTCTCCGCAAATCATAAGAATTTCCTTCGTTGGAAGCGGTGTGAAAATTATTCTGTAACGAACTGTCGAACAGACTCATGCATCCTTCGGTAACATCGATGTATTTCTGCAAGAGATTCAGATATCCAGGAGCCCAGTATTCGCCGACCGCAAAAATATTTTTTCCGGTATTGGAACGAAGCAAAGTAAGCCATTCTTTATAAAAATCAAATGAAATATGCTTTAAGGCATCCAGTCGAACTCCGTCGAAATCGGTTTCATCAAAGTACCATTTTGCCCAGTTGTTCAGTTCTTCGCGCACGAACGGATTTCTGTGTTCCACATCATTGTACATCAGGTAATCGTAATTTCCTTTCTCATCGTCGATCATTTCTTCCCAGTCGGTTCCGTATTCATTTTTAATTTTAAAAATCTGCGAATCCATTCCTTCGGCATAATCCACACCGCTGAAGCAGGTGAAGTTCCATTCAAATTCAGAATATTTTTTATTTCTTCCGGGAAAGGTGAATTTGGTATAAGACTGTATTTCTATTTCATCCGAGATTATTTTTTCTCTGTTTTCTTCGTCTACTTTTAATGCTTTAAAGGTTTCCAGTTCATCGCCTCCGCCTTTATGTCCAAGTACAATATCTACAATTACTTTAATATTGTTTTCTTTAAGCGCTTTTATCGCTTTTTGATAATCTTCTTTAGTACCGTATTTGGTGGGAATTGTTCCTTTCTGATCAAATTCTCCGAGATCATAGAGGTCGTAAGCGTCGTAGCCAATAGAATGACCTCCTGTTGCGCCTTTGTAAGCGGGCGGGAACCAGACTGAGGTAATGCCGAGTCCGGCTAAATATTTTGCATTTTGTTCTGCTTCTTTCCACAGCTTACTGTCTCCTTCAGAATACCAATGGAAATACTGAATCATCGTTTCATTCATAAATTGTAAAATTTGGTTACTACAATTTAGTGAAAAAAAACGGATTATTGATCTTCGAATTCCTTAAACGGGATTTTTAGTTGAACGGAAAACTGTTTTTTTTCTTCGGTGTTGAGCTGGGAGAGAGATAATCCCAACAGTCTCACCGGCTTATCGAAAGGTCTCAGTTCCCAAAGTTTTTTTCCGGTATTGAAATATTGTTCGGCAGAGGAAAAATATTCTTCTTTGGTAATGCTTCTTGTATACAGTGAGAAATCTTTGTATTTAATTTTTAAAGTTAAAGATCTTCCGAGAATATTATTTTTCTGCAATCTGTTTTGCAGTTCTTCGCTTAGGCTCTGTAATTTTTCGTCAACCTGCTGTTCATCAAAAAGGTCTTCAAAAAAAGTTCTTTCTACCGCCACACTTTTCTGGATTCGGTGCGGTTTTACTTCCGAATGATGAATTCCGCGAACCACATTGTAATAATAAGCTCCGGATTTTCCGAACAGTCTTGTTAAATCTTCAATGGATCTTTTCTTTAGATCTTTTCCTTTGTAAATACCCAGACTGAACATTTTATTAGCCGTTACTTTTCCTACTCCATAGAATTTTTCTACCGGAAGTTCTTCCAGAAAACCTTCGATTTTGTCGGGATGAATGGTTTTTTGTCCGTTCGGTTTGTTGATATCTGAAGCGACTTTGGCTAAAAATTTATTCACAGAAATTCCGGCAGAAGCAGTAAGTCCGGTCTGTTCAAAAATTTTCTGACGGATTTCTTTGGCGATCTGATTGGCAGATTCCATTCCTTTTTTATTTTCTGTAACATCGAGATAGGCTTCATCCAAGGAAAGCGGTTCCACCAGATCGGTGTATTCGTGAAAAATTTCGCGGATCTTTTTAGAAATTTCTTTGTAACGTGCAAAACGTGGAGGAACAAAAATAAGGTGCGGACATTTTTCTTTTGCTGTTTTGCTGGGCATTGCAGACCGGACTCCGAATTTTCTGGCTTCGTAACTTGCCGCCGAAACCACACCGCGATCTCCGCCTCCGACTGCAATTGCTTTTCCTTTCAATGCAGGATTGTCATGCTGCTCCACAGAAGCATAGAATGCGTCCATATCGACGTGAATTATTTTGCGCATGGGAAAAGAAGAATCCATACCGCAAAGATATGGATTCCTGTATTTTTAATTATTTTCTTTTGTCCTTAATTTATTTAATCGCAAGGGTAGACAAAGATTTATAGAAATGAAATATTTTTAAGATAAAACAAAGCCGTTTCACTTATTTTCGAAATACAATTGAATAAATTTTGTCTTACTTTATTTAAGCGAAGCGCCTTTGTATAACTTAAAATAATAGACAATATAAAAAATAAAGCTTTGTTTTACTTTGCGGTAAAAATAAGAATTACTTCAAAAGTTTATCAATTGTTGCCTGTATTTCCGGATCTTCAGGAGTAATAGCGTAGTATTTTGCAATGGAAGATTTCTGATCAATCACCATATAACGTGGAATCCAGTTCAGATCAACATAATTGTTGAAATCGTTTTTCCAGCCGGATGAGAACCAGTAGTTTTCTTTGTCTTTCATCTCAAATTTTTCCAGACTTCTTTCAAAGCCTTCTTTGGAACGGTCTAAAGATAGAAATACAAAATCTATATTCTTATTGTTTTCTTCCAGTTCTTTGGCTTTCGGAAGTGCATTTAAACAGTCTCTGCACCATCCTGCCCAAAAATCAATAACCAGAACTTTACCTTTATGCTGATCCAGAATCTGCTGAATGGTAACCGTCTTTCCGTCTTCATCTTCCAGTTTCTGCGCCAAAGCTTGTTTGGAGAAACCCTTTTTCAGGACTTTCGGTGCCTGTTGAGAACAGCCTAATCCGAAAATTCCCATCATTAATAGTAACAACAGTTTTTTCATGTTCAAAAAAATTATGTATGCAAATCTAGACAATGCCGTCCAATCTTAGTTGATTTTTGATGACTTAATGAAAATTGATGGGATTGAAGATTTCTATTGAATTTACAATTAAGAAATTCACAAATTTTATCGTTCTGAAAACATCGACAAATATTAAGTCTGTTTAAACTTTATTTAACCGCAAAAGTCACAAAAAGATCTACTAAATTTTTTATTTAAAGTTGATTATTCTGGAAATTCGCTTTAACATTATCTTTTGTCCCTTTTGCGGTTAATTCTGAAATTAGTTTAAACAAGTTTATTGTTAATAATCTTAGGTTTACTAATAATTTTTCACCAAACCTTTTACCACTGCAATTACATTCGGCATGGCTGTATTGGCAGCGTTCAGAACTTCTTCGTGAGAAACGGAGTGGGCAATATCGGGACCGCCCAAATCGGTCACGACGGAAATACCGAAAACATCCATTCCCATATGTTTAGCAACGATCACTTCCGGAACGGTACTCATTCCCACAAGATCTCCGCCAATGGCTTTAATCATTCCGTATTCTGCGGGAGTTTCGAAAGTGGGTCCCTGTAAAGCTACATAAACACTTTGGTGGACGGTAATATTCTGTTCAGAAGCAACATTTTGTGCAACGGAGATCATTTTTCTGTTGTAGGGTTCGCTCATATCCACAAATCGGGGACCGAAAGAATCAATGTTTCTGCCACGAAGCGGATGTTCAGGCATCATATTGATGTGATCCCGGATGATTGCAATATCTCCGATCTTATAGTCTGGATTAATTCCGCCTGAAGCATTGGAAAGAATGAGATTTTTAATTCCCAACAGATAAAAAACACGGATCGGAAAGACCACCGTTTCTATGGAATGCCCTTCGTAGTAATGAAAACGACCGCTCATCATCAGAACTTTTTTTCCTTCCAGAATTCCGTAGATCAGTTTTCCGCCGTGTCCTGCAACGGTAGTCTGCGGAAAGTTGGGGATTTCAGTGTATTCTAAAGTATGAATGGCTTCCACTTCATCCTGCAGTTTGCCTAAGCCGGAGCCTAAAACAATGGCAAAATCGGGAGCTTCTTTAATGATGTTTTTAACGAAATCTGCGGTCTGCTTAATTTTTTCTAACATAATCTAAGATGATTTGATTGAATTCTTCCTTTTTATCAATAATTACATTGATCGGCCAGTAGTACACAATATCTCTAAGATAATCAAAACTTTTCAGACGCACGTAGTCTTTTTCAGTGGTTAAAATCAATTTATATTCCCCTAGTTTTTTATATTCTGCTATAATATTTTTGATATCGGCTTCCGTGAAATTATGATGATCTCTGAATTTTAAGTGTTTTACCCTTTGCGAAAATTTTGAAAGATGGGTGAGGAGAGGTTTCGGATTGGCAATTCCTGTAATTAAAAGAATATCATAATAATTCAGGTTGTTGTCGGGAAGCATTTTTTCTCTTCCGTATACATTTTCGTCGTATCCGATGGATGAAAAGAATACTTTCTGCGTACGATCCGGTCTTATTCTGGAAATGTAATACTGTTTGGTTTCCTCGGTAAGTTCATCTGGGCATTTGCTCACCATGATGATATCCGCTCTTTTGGATCCTGCTCTTGATTCTCTCAAATCTCCCGCAGGTAAAAGATGATCTTTGAAGTAAGGATCATTAAAATCAGTCATCATAATATTGAATCCGGCTTTTATCGCTCTGTGCTGCATTGCATCGTCCAGAACCAGAACGTCAAGATCCATATCGCTGATTACTTTTTTGGCTCCGGGAACTCTTTCTTCGGAAACGGCGATTACAAAACGGTTTTTAAAGCGTTCAAACAACTGCATGGCTTCATCGCCTACAGTTTTGTAATTACTTTCATAATTCGTAACAGCGTATCCTTTCGTAAGTCTTCCGTATCCTCTGGAAAGCACGCCGGTTCTGTAATGTTTGGACAGGAAATGAGCAAGATACATCACCATTGGCGATTTTCCGCTTCCGCCCACAGAAAGGTTTCCGACACAGATTATCGGCGTTTTGAATTTCACAGATTTAAAAATTCCCAGATCATACATTGTGTTTCGGATACCCGTTACCATGTGATAGCCGAGGGAAAAAGGATAGAGGTACCATCTTTTCATACGTTTGCAAAAATAGGAAATTTCACATGGATTTGAATGATTATGGGAGCTACTTTTCGATATTTATTTAAAAAATCTGTTATTGATTATCATCAAATTAAAGTATTTTTGTAGAGTTATAATCTGCTGTGCATTTTAACTTGTCTTTCTGTGATAAATGAAGTGGCTTTGTTTATCTTTAAAATATTTGGAATTTTAGATAAATAAAATCTTTGTAGTCCTTTGCGTCTAAGTTTTCGCAAGGTTAACAAAGTTTTATTATAACAAATCTTTTTTTTGACTTAAACAAAGCCACTTCGTTTATGGAAGAAATACAAATTGATATTGATTCAAATTAAGTTATATGTAGAAATAAACAACAGATATTTATTTTATTACCTTGAGATATTTTATAGAATTTTCCTACAACGGCAAGAATTATTTCGGTTATCAGATTCAGCCGAATGCTATTTCTGTGCAGGAAGAACTGGAGAAAGCACTTTCCACGATTTTAAGAGAAGAGATTAAGACAACGGGAGCGGGGAGAACCGACACAGGTGTTCATGCGAAGAAGATTTTTGCTCATTTTGATACGGAGAAAATTTTGGACCAGGAATTGGTGAGAAGGCTGAACAGTTTTCTTCCGGCGGATATTTCCATTAAAAGAATTTTTCCTGTAAAAGATGATTTCCATGCACGTTTTGACGCTACTTACCGAACGTATGAATATTATATTTCCCTTGAAAAAAATCCGTTCACGGAAGAATCGGCGTGGCAGCACTGGAGAAAATCTTTGGATGTCGAAAAAATGAATGAAGCCTGTAAAATTTTATTTGAATATGAGGATTTTACCAGCTTTGCAAAATTACACACAGACAATAAAACCAACCTCTGCAAAATGTACAAAGCAGAATGGGAGCAGCATGGAAGTGAACTGAAATTTACGGTTTCGGCGAACCGCTTTCTGAGAAATATGGTGAGAGCTATTGTGGGAACAATGGTTGAGGTAGGTTCGGGGAAATTGAAGCCTGAAGACGTAAGAAAAGTTATTGAAGACAAACACCGAAACTCTGCGGGAACTTCTGCGCCGGCTCACGGATTGTATCTCGTGGATGTGGGATATGATTTTGAGTAATATTTAAACACAAATTCCACAAATAATACCACGAATATTCACAAATAATTTTAGATTTTCTTTATTAGATTTGAGTCATTTGTGAAAAAATATTGGTGTAATTTGTGTTTAAATGAAAACAAAAAAATGAAAATCATGAACGAAATCGAAAAACTTGCCTGTGCATTACAACATTTCGCGGGACTTTAGGAGTATGATTTTCAGCCGTCATTGGTAGTTTGCCTCGTCGGACATTCACATTTGCTTCCCTGAATATTTGTTTGCGCTGTCGGAAGTTCATTTTTGTACGCCCAAGAGTTGGTTTGCCCTGTCGGAAATTCACATTTGTTTCACTGAATATTGGTTTGCCCTATCGGAAGTTCATTTTTGCCTGCCCAAGAATTGGTTTGCCCCGTCGGAACTTCCGACGATAAGAACCTGTAAAATCTTGCCGCCGGAGATCTCCGGTGATCCGTGTTTTTTGCTTTGCTTAGTTTTAAATTGAGCATTTTTATTGTTTTTCATCTATATCATAAATAACATCAATCTGAATTTTTCATCAGGAATTAATGAAGTTGTAAAGGCTGACAAATTTGAAAGTCTTATTTTTGCATAGAATTTTATATAATTCTTTTCTTCAATTCGTACAATGAAAAAACAAGATACCTGGGGAATTGTAAAGAGGCTGTTCTTTATCGGAATGAAGTTCCGTTCTTGGTTCATCCTTACTTTAGTGATTTCTATTTTTCTGGCAATAGTTTCTACTTACCGTCCTTATCTTACCATGGAAGTGGTGGATAATGATATTACCAAACTGAAAGATAAAGCACTGATGCTAAAGCATATTTATCTTCTGATCGGTCTGGTTTTCACAGAAACCATTTTAAACTTTTTTCTGGTTTATTTCTCCAATTTCATTTCTCAGAATGTAATCAGAGACATAAGAGAGAGGTTGTATAATAAGCTGATTTATTTTAAAACGTCTTTCTTCGATAAAACTCCGATCGGGCAGTTGGTGACAAGAGCGGTTGGTGATGTGGAAACCATTGCAACGGTGTATACGGATGGTTTTTTAATGGTTTTCGGAGATGTACTGAGAATTATTTTCGTATTGATTATGATGTTCAGTACCAATGTTCATCTCAGTTATATTACATTGGCGATTTTACCTTTAATGGTCGTGATTACAAGGTTTTTCCAGAAAAGGCTGAAAAAGGCATTCGGAGATGAAAGAAACTGGACTTCGAACCAAAACTCTTTCGTTCAGGAAAGACTGGCAGGAATGCCGATCATTCAGGTTTTCAACAGGCAGGAAGCTGAATTTAAAAAGTTTGATGATATTAATATTACTTTAAAGAGTGCGTTGCTGAGAACGGTTTTTATCTTCTCGCTGTTTTTTCCTGTGGTGGAATTAATTTCGTCTCTTTTTATCGGGTTTATCCTTTTTTACGGAGGATATATTACGATCAGTGCGGGAGTTGTGATTGCGTTTATCCAGTATATTTCGATGCTGATCCGTCCTTTACGACAGATTGCCGACCGTTTCAACAATATTCAGCGAGGAATTGTAGGTGCAGAAAGAGTTTTAGGATTAATGGATGAAGACAATGCAATGACGAACAACGGTAAAGTAAGTAAAGATCATTTTGACGGAAAAATCGAATTTAAAAATGTGCATTTTGCGTATGACGAAAAGCAGGAAGTATTAAAGGGAATTGATTTTAAAGTAAATCCGGGTGAAACTGTTGCAATCGTTGGCGCAACCGGAGCCGGAAAATCTACGATTATTAGTTTAATTACAAGATTATATGATATTAATTCCGGAAATATTTTAATTGATGATGTTGATCTGAAAGATTACGAACTGTATAATTTAAGAAGTCATATCGGAGTCGTTCTGCAGGATGTTTTCCTGTTCCACGGAAGTATTTTTGAGAATCTTTCTTTCGGGGATGAAAGCATTACGCTGGATAAAATAAAGGCAGGAGCAAAAGAAATTGAAGTTGATGAATTTATAGAACAGCTTCCGGGAGGATATGATTATGTGGTAAGCGAGAGAGGTTCGTCCATTTCTCTGGGACAGAGACAATTGCTGTCTTTCTTAAGAGCCTATCTGTCTGATCCGAAAATTCTGATTTTGGATGAAGCCACGTCTTCCATCGATCACGAAAGTGAAAAACTGATTCAGAGAGCCACTGAAAAAATTACGAAAAACAGAACATCAATCATTATTGCACACCGACTTTCAACCATTGAAAAAGCGGATAAAATTATTGTGATGGAGCATGGAAAAATTGTTGAAGAAGGCAAACATCTTGAACTTCTGGACAAAAATGGATATTACTCCACACTTTATAAAGCTCAGTTGAGACCTGAAGTGGAACTGGAAGAAGAAACTAAGAAGTAATTTGTTGTAGATATAAGAAGGTTAAAATCGATTGGTTTTAACCTTTTTTATTTGATTTCGTATTCTTTCTGTAAAATTTTCAAAAATTCATCCTTGGAAATTCCTTTTTCGGATTTGAAATGAATATTCATCAAGCCTTCGTCTGTAGTAAACTGATCTTTTCTGTAAAGATGATCCAATAAACTCTGAAGTGAATATTGTCTGGTTTCAATGCTGTATATTCTGTCATCAACTATTTTCGTTTCAGATAATACAGGTTCGTTGTCATTTATAAAAGCTTTCTGCTCGATTCTTATATCGTAATCCTGTGTTTTTTCAGCAAAAGGAAACGTAAAAAGCAACATGATGCAAGGAATAGAAATTCCGAACAGAAGATTCCATAACGCATGATAAAGCATACTGTAAAAAATATTCAGCCTTACGCGAATGTAGCTTAAAATAAGCCCTCCCGATAACTGAGAAGCCATAATGAAGGGAGAAAGGGCGTAGAATTTCCACGAGTCGTTTACATAATTGTCCAGATGTACAAATCCGAAGATGATTGAAGAAATATAGACTAAAAACGGAAAAATTCTGTTCCAGTTTTCCCTGTTGATAAGGTGTGAAAAAAGTTTTTTGTAACGGAGAGCATATCTGAAAATAAATTCTTCTGAAAGCGGAGCAAAAATTACCATTAAAAAGACCGCCTGAAACCATGTTAGATTTTCAAAAGCATCGGATGGTTTTAAAGTGATAAATTTTTCCGCGAGATAGTTTAAAGGAAGCACTAAAACCAAAAATAAAATAATCTCAATAATCAGCAGATTGAAGATGAAGTAAAATTTTCTTTTTGAAGAAAGTTCAATTTGAGCGTCAATTGGTTTTTTTATAAATTGTAAAAGATCTTTAATATCACGTTTCAATCTTTGTAAATAATTCACGAAGTAATTTTTAAAACACGAAATTAAAATTTTAACGTTAATGAAAGTTCATTTTTTGTGAAATTTACCAGCATTCATATTTTTTCAGAAGTTTTTGGATAATAAAATCAGGATTTTTTCATCTTGAAGATTTTGCTGAATCGAAGCACAAATCGGGAGTTCTTGAATTCAGGTTTCTCTGTATGGAAAAAAATTAAACAGTGATAAAAATACTTCTGAAAAAGCGATTTTAAGCGCAATCTGTGGAATTTTTCAAATTATTTATTTAAACGTTAAATCTGTTAAAAATGTATACATTTTGTAAAATAAATTCGATTGTCGTAAATATTTTAGTAAAATATTGCCTGAATCTTATGTTTATAAGGAATATTTTATTAACTTTATTCAGAATTTAAACACAACCCCTTTATTTTGGTAGGGTGTTTGATGTAAAGAGGTAATTTTAATTAAATCCAAAAATATAGATGAAGAATATACAAGATGAATTTCAGGTTTTTAAAGACGAATTAAGAAAGTTGAATATCGAAGTACAGAAAGTGGTGAAAGTAGGGAACGGCAGTATGGATTTCCACGAAGTTTTTTATAAATCGCCAAGGTATGAAGATGTGAAGAGCGTTTATGTTCAGAGGCATAATCTGGACAATATTTTAGAGAAATTTAAGCAGGCTTATCATTAGATAAAAAACGCGGCTCAGGGAATCTGAGCCGCGTTTTTTTTATTATCTATTAATCCTTATCCAGTGTAGAGGTTTTTCTGGTATCCTTCATTCTGATATATACCACGAAGGAAAAGAAAATACAGGCTGTAATGTACCAGTAGAAATAATGTTCCACATTTGCCTGTTTAAACCAAAGTGCAATATACTCTGCCGTTCCTCCGAAAACGGCAACCGTTAAAGCATAAGGTAACCCGACTCCCAAAGCTCTTACTTCGGACGGGAAAAGTTCAGCTTTTACAACCGCATTAATGGAAGTATAGCCGCTCACGATAATTAAAGACGACATAATCAGGAAAAATGCACTCCACATTGATGTAGTGTGGCTTAAAGCATTCAGAAGAGGGTAGGTAAAAACAGTTCCCAGAATTCCGAATGCCAATAATAAAGGTCTTCTTCCAATCTTATCCGACAAAGCTCCGAAAACAGGCTGTAAGCAAGCAAAAATAAAGAGAGAGATAAAAGAAACCAGTGTGGATTCTTCTTTGGTAAGATGAACGGTATTTACCAGAAATTTCTGCATATAGGTTGTGTAGGTGTAGAAAGCCAGTGTTCCTCCCAGTGTTAATCCTACAACCGTAATTAATGCTTTTGGATGTTTAAGCAGTTCCTTTAAAGTTCCTTTTTTCTTTTCACCAAGATCTTTTTTATTCTCAAAAGCTTCGGTTTCATGAAGATTGGCTCTTAAATATAAAGCGATAACAGAAAGCAAGGCTCCGATCACAAAAGGAATTCTCCATCCCCAATCTTCGAGTTGGGCTTCCGTTAAAAGTAATTTCTGCAAAATGAGCTGAATTCCCAGTGCAATTAACTGTCCGCCAATTAAAGTTACATACTGAAAGCTGGAATAAAATCCTCTCCGGTCTGAAGTTGCCATTTCGCTGAGGTAGGTTGCTGAAACACCGTATTCTCCGCCCACACTCAGTCCCTGCAATAATCTTGCGATTAATAACAGAAGAGGAGCCAAGACACCAATGGTTTTATAAGTGGGCGTTAAAGCAATTAATAAAGATCCGAAAGACATCAGCAAAACGGAAAGCGTCATTGCTTTTTTTCTCCCGACTCTGTCTGCAACACTTCCGAAAAGCCATCCTCCGACAGGACGCATCAGAAAACCTACGGCGAAAATTCCGGCTGTGTTTAAAAGCTGCGCCGTCATATCCGAATCCGGAAAAAAAGAATTTGAAAAATAAATGGCAAAAGCAGCGTAAGCATACCAGTCGTACCATTCTACAAGGTTTCCGATTGATCCGCCTACAATTGCTTTGATTCTTTGGGCGGTGGTGATTTGTGATGAATTCATACAGGAAAGATATTTCTTTTCTTTAATTGTGAAAAGTATTTTAGATTTAATTTATCTGAAAATCGTATAAAGGAATTGACTTCCCAATTCAGGAAGCGTATATGTCCTTAAATTTTCGTCTTCGGGTAAAAACTCCATTCCCTGCAATCCATTATGCATTTCCATATTTCCAACACCTTTGATGCTAAACATTGCCATCATCAGATGATAGTTTTTTTCATCCATCAGTCGATAAATTTCAGGTATATCATCCTCAGTTTTGCCGGTAAGATGAGAGAATACACTTGCATAAAAATGCTGATACATGGGATCATTAGCTTCCATTAAAGAACTCTCATAATAATATTTAATGATGTTGTAAATTTTCTCGTATAGACGATCTTTTGTTTTCAGTATAAACTGTTTTCTGTAATTTTTTATCGGGACAATTCTTTCGTGCGAAATATAAAAGTATTCCGAATATCCGGAATAGATGACCTCAACTAATGGTTTATGATCGAAGCCGGAAAATTTTCGGACAATAAAGTTCTCGGCTATAAAATAGTTAAATAAAATTTTTTAAAATCGATATCCCAGAGACAATCCGCTTCTGAAGCCAAGCCATGGTCCGTCTACATTTACTTTAGCGCCGTTTGCATTGGTTTCTACGGTGTAATTTACATAAGGAATATCCAGATCTTCAATTTCTTTTTTTAGCTGAGCCTGCATATCGGGAGTGAGGATTACATCACTCGTCATGGTAAAATCGCCCTGTCCTTTTCCGTAATGCGCTCCCGCGATCCAGAAATCCAGAACTAAATTTTTGCTTGGCGTAAGGAAAAACTGTACTCCCACCATTACACCGCCACTGTTTCCGTGTGCGCTTCCGTTTCCTTTCAGAGGAATCTGATAGGTCGTTCCGCTGAACGTGTAATCATAATAAAAATCGAAGGTGTTGGAAGTAATTTTGGAATATCTGTAATAAGGGGCTACGTAAAATCCTTTTCCGTAACCGGCTCCGAGATAAAATCGCGGTTCGATGGTAAAGTTGAACGATTTTACTTCGAGATTCTGAAATCTTTTTTCGTCTTCATCACTCAGAAAAGAATTGATGAACGGAACTTTCCCTTCAGGCATGGTTCCGAATCCCATATTTAAAGAAAACCATTTATTAAAAGCTCTTTCGTATGATAGATTGATGTTTCTGAAAACATATGCGGTAACATTCGTCTTGATAATGTTCATTTTATCTGAGGTTTCGGGAACTGTCATTTTAATGACATCCTTTTTAGCCGGAGTTTCAGGAGCTATAGTTTCCTGTGCAGAAAATCCTGAAAAGATAAAAGAGGAAAGAAGGAAGAAGTATTTTTTCATGATCTTATATTTAGTAGGTGATAATTTTCAGAGAGCAAAAAACGGGCAAAAAAAATAAAAAATACACTTTTGCGTGAAAAATTAAAATTATGTTAATAGTTTGTCTTATTTTGAAATGCTTTTTTAAATTTAAAAGAAATCATCAATAATATGATTGTAATTTCTTTAATAAAGTAATACTGTTTTTTAATGTGCTTTAATTGAAGATTATTATACAGATAAAAACCTCTTGCGGAAACAAGAGGCAGATGAACATAAAAAAATAAAAAGTAATTTCTACTTAATATAGTCAAACATTATACGAACTTACAGATTATCTATAAAGATTATGTTTCAAAAATTTTTTTGTAGAGTATGTGGAGAATTAAACTAACTTAACGTTAACAGCGTTTAATCCTTTCTCGCTTTTTTGTACTTCAAAATTCACTTTATCGTTTTCACGAATTTCTCTTGTGCTTAATCCTGAAGAATGTACAAAAATGTCTTTTCCTCCGTCTGCAGGAGAAATAAATCCGAAGCCTTTTGCTTCGTTAAAAAATTTTACTGTGCCTTGTTGCATGGTAATGGGTATTAAAATTATGGTATTATAAATCTGTCGACTTCACAGATTCTACTTGAAATCGCTCTGATAATCGGGTGGCTGAAAAAGTAAACTGAAAGAAAAATTGTGATCTTAAACTATTACAGAATAACGAAGGCAGAAACCTGTTTTATTGATGCTTTTGCAAAGATAGGATAAAATAAATGAATACTGTTTAATTTAATAGGTTGATTATCAAAATTTTATTCATACCTTTCACGCCCAACAGAATTGTTTGCATAATGCCGATGATTTTAATCTAATTCTTATGCAAAAATATTCAGATGCAATTCTGGCAAATCCACAGAAATCTCCTTCCGGATCTTTAAAGCAGGTAAGAATTGCCTATTTTATTATGCTTCATCATAAACCAGAGGTCTTTAAAGAGATGTTTGAAAAGATTTATACAAGAGATCAGTTCTATCTTATCCACATAGACCGGAAAGCAAAAGCAGATTTAACGGAAGAAATACAGAATTATCTCGTGCGGTTTCCCAATGTTTATATTTTGGAAAGTGTAAACATCGTTTCCGGCGGTTTCAGCATGATCCAGACAGAACTGAATGCAATGGAATATCTTCTTAATGCAAGTATAGAGTGGGATTATTTCATTAATCTAAGCGGTGAAGATTCTCCTTTAAAATCGCAACAGATTATCCGCCAGTTTCTTACTGTTAATAAAGGCAGGAACTATATTTTCTATTACGACCAGAAGTTTTACAGACCGGATACGCTAAAAAGAATACAGAATCATTTTACCGAACTTACCCACAAAATTTCTTCTTATGTTTACAGAAGAGAATTTATGAAGGGTGTTGTACCTTACATTGGAGGAAAATGGTTTATGTTTACAAGAGAAACCTGCGTTTTCTTAACCAATAACAAAAAGGTTATGGATTTTGAGGATTATTATCTTCATACGCTTCTTCCGGCTGAATCATTCTTTCAAACGGTCTTAATGAATACAGATTTTACGGATATTATTGTGAATGATGACAAAAGAGCCGTTATCGATCATCCTTTTTTCGGCAAAGATCTTCACGCCGATCATTTTATAGAATCTCTAAAGTCCGGAAATCACCTATTCATCAGGAAAATGAATAAGCAGACTCACCAGAATCTTCTCAATTATATTCAAGAAAGCTATCTTCTTCCACTCACAGAAGTAAATGAAATTGAAAGAGAATTAAAAAAGCATGACCGTCAGAATAATTAATAATTTTCTTCTATCTAAAATTGATAAACAAAGGCATTAATGTTCATTCCTGCGCCTACAGAGGCAAACAAAACAATATCTCCTTTCTGGATTTCGTGATTTTCAAGCTCTCCTTTTAGGATCATCGTAAGCAAAGATGGGATGGTTGCCACGCTGCTGTTTCCAAGTTTCTGTATTACCATAGGCATGATGTTTTCGGGCATTTTTAATCCGTATAATTTGTAAAATCTTTCCACAATGGCTTCGTCCATTTTTTCATTCGCCTGATGGATGATGATTTTATTTACCTGATCGATGCTGTATTTGCTTTCGTCAAGACATTTTTTCATGGCATCCGGAACATGCACAAGTGCAAATTCATAGATTTTTCTGCCTTCCATTTTTATATATTTTGTGTCCTGACAGGCTTCATTGTTGTAGGATTTACCAAAGAATAAATAGTCTTTTTCCTTAAGTGTAAAAGAAGCCGAAAGATGAGACTGTATACCGGAATTGTCCTGATCGTTATATTCCAGCACAACTGCTCCTGCTCCGTCCGCATAGATCATGCTGTCTCTGTCGTGGATATCAACAACTCTTGATAATGTTTCTGCTCCTATAACCAGGCATCTTTTGGCAATACCGGCTTTAATGAAAGCATTTGCCTGAATAACTCCTTCAATCCATCCGGGACATCCGAATAACACGTCATACGCAACACAAAAGTTATTCTCAATTTTCAGAAGATGCTTTACTCGTGCAGCAAGACTCGGAACCATGTCCGATTGTACAGTTCCAAAGCGGACATCACCAAAATTATGGGCAAAAATAATATAGTCTAATGTTTCAGGATCTATTCCGGAATCTTCTATGGCTGCTTTTGCAGCAATTAAGCCAAGGTCAGAAGTTACCTGATCTCTCGATGCATATCTTCTCTCCTCAATACCTGTAATTTTCTTTAATTTTTCGGTAAGCGAGGCATTGTCGTCTTTCAGGATAATTCCCTGATCATCAAGAAAAATATGATCGTTAAAAAATAAATTATCAATTGTTTCAGAAGGAATGCAGTTGCCGATTCCAATAATTTTACCAGTCATGTGAAAACTTTATTTTGGATCTATAAACAAAATATTTCATACTTTTTATCTTTCTTATCATTGTAAATGAATAAAACAATTAATTTTACTGTTAGTACAGATGGTTTTTTTCTGATGAATACAGCTCAATAAAAACTTTTTATTTAAAAGCGGTAATATTATTATTTTCTAGACGAATTTCTAACTCTAAAGGTAGCAGATTAAAAATGAAAAATACCATATTGGAAGTGCTTTATTTATAAATTTATATGAGTTGCATCATACTATTTTTTGCGAACCGTGTAATGTACAGATAAGTTTTTTTTGATAATTCAAATCTCAGAACAGATTAATTGTAAAGCTTAATCATCTAAAAGCTTACTGTATAACGGATTGATAATAAAATAATTCAGCCCGATTTTTTCGGGCTGAATTTTATTTAACAGGAAAACTCTTTATTTTTTTTGATTGTCCATTTATTAATCTAAAGCTTCGACAGGCTCAGCTTGACATCGCTAGAAATCAGGCGTTTAGTATTAGAGGTGTCACACTGAGCTTGTCGAAGTGCCTGTTATAAATAATTGATTTTCATATTAGTGCAGAGTAATAGGTTGTTTAAATTCAAATTATTTTTTGATAAATTTTGTCGTCTCCGGTTTATTTTCTTTGCCTGAAACCTCAATGAAATAAGATGCCGGCGGAAGATCAGAAACCTGTATTTTTCCGGATCCCAGATCTGATGTTTTAACGAGTTTACCATCCAGACTGTAAATTTTTGTCTGAGTGTAATTTTGGATATTTCCTTTAATATTGATAAAATCGTAAACAGGATTCGGATAAATTTCCAATCTCTGCTTTTGGGCAGACCAATCTCCGGCTGCCAAAACTGTTGTGTTTAGAGCCTGTGCCGAATTCGTTGTCTGGTTATTAATTCCGGCTACAGGAATGTTTACCACAGTTTCATTGGTGGTGAGAAGCGGAAATTTATATGAACTTCCATAATAGGAGTAAGAAGTATTTACAATAGTTCCTATCGGAAATAAGAAAGAGGTGTCGTTAGGAAGATAAAGGTTGAAATTCTGTACAGATTTTACCCTTAAAACATTGGTAAATGTAGAAGATGCCAAAAGCAGATTTCCCCACGCATCGGCGGTAAGGGTTATTGTTCCTTTGCAAAGGCCGTTTGCAGAAGTGGACGTGAATGTTCCCTGTGCCTGATCTGTCTCACTGTATCCGTAAGCGGCAGGATAGGAGATAAATGTACCGTTGTTGGATGATAAATTAAGCGTGGCATCGGTGGTTACAAGGCCTGTAATTTCAAGTTTGGAAGCCGACTGTTTGTAGTATACGGTGTTGGAACTTCCGGTGAGCTTGAGAGTGGATCCGGGAAATGTTGAAATTTCAGAAGCAGAAGGAGTAGAGTAATTTCCGGGTGCGGAACCGCTTAATACCAACGAAGAATTGTTAAACGTAATGTTTGCTCCTGTTCCGGAATTGTTGGGCGTTCCGGTGGCAAGAAGATAATTGGGATTGTCTCCGGAAACAGGATCATTAAAAGCTTTGGTAACGGTAGTCTGCGCGTTGCACACTCCATACAATGACAGCATCAATAGTAAAATTTTTTTCATTTTTGATTTTTTTTCTTAAAGATAATCAAAAAGTTACGTTCAGAGAGTATTTTTTATTTTAAAGTTTTACTGATTATCATTTTTTCCATTTATGCTATTTTTTAGATGTTTTTGAATCCGGTTAAAAGGTAAGATTTTTAAAAATCAGATCACTAAGAAATTGTATAAGTATCTATCCCTATTGATCTCATATATTCGGAAGGGGTTTTGTTTTCTATCTGCTTAAAGGCTCTGTTGAATGTAGACTGATGCTTGAATCCTGCTGAAACATAAATGTGCATTAAAGTATACTTCGGATAATTTATTTTCATTTCATCCTTGATATAATTAATCCGGTAGGTATTGATGAGGTTTTTAAAATTGGTATCAGTATTCAGGCTGATTGCTTTGGAGAGATACGTTGTATTGATCCCAAATTGATGGGCAAGATCCTGAATGCCAAAATCCGGATTTTTCCATGGAGTTTCAGTTTCCAGATATTCTTTAATGCGTTGATAAATTTCGGAATACATCTGAAGATTTTCTCCATTCGTTTCTTTTATGGTGTTTTTTTCAGACGCTGTGTCTTCGTTTTCGAAGGTGATTTTCGAATTTTTGTACTGATGTCTTTTTTCCGAAATCTTCATATTATAAAATATCAGAAACAGGGATATCGGTACAAAGGTAAATAATACTTTTACTTTACCTGCATGAATATTTTTATATGCTACCATATCCGGAAAGTAGGATAGCGGAAGAGTTATCATCATAACAATAAGCAGGATGATAACAGATGCCGCCCATAACAGCGTTTTGAAATGATAGAGATTGTATACTCCCAAAGGAAGAAGAGCAAAGAATAAGATGTTTTCGGGAGCCGTTTTCCAGAATATAAAAAGCAATATAAAGAGCAGGATAATTTTTACAATGAGATAATAATCAAGAAGAGATTTCAGAATATTGTATTCCAACCGGTAGTTAACAGTGGCTACTATACCTAAAAATAAGACAACCGGAAAAAAGAAAGCCGCAATATTTTTATTTCCTTCAAAATAAAAAAGAAGCGTATGGATAAACAAAATAATCATCAACATTAAATTGTAATGAAAAAAGAACATTTTAATTAGATGTTCTTCGGAATTACTTTCCGGTTTTATGATCTGAGAAAAATTAGTTTTCATGAGTTAATTGTGTTTGTGAAAATATTCGTTTTTTACTCTTTACAAAGTCTGAAAATTTCAGTACTAAGATAATAATTTATAAGATACCATGTTTATCATAAGTTAATTTCTAAATTAGCTTATTTAAGATATTGTTTATCATAGTTTTATGTATTTTTTAAGCTAAATCTTAAAACCTTAAAATTTTCAAAAATCAGTTTATTTGAGAATCTATATTTGTAATGTCAGAACGCAATTAGAGTATCCAAAATTGTGATAGTAATTGTAACAAGTTGAGATACGGAATTTTTTTTTGAAAAAAAACAATTGCTGATAACATAAATATGAGGTAAAAAATTATGAATTATGTCTTTCAACGTAAAAAATATCCACATAGGAAAACTTATCCATAAGAAGGTAAATGAAAAAGGAATCGATTCCTATCGAATAGAGAAATTTTTAAAATGCAGTGAGGAAGAAATTTTTTCCATGTATGAAAAACCAAGTATTGATACCGAAATTCTCTTAAGATGGAGTAAGCTTCTTAAATACGATTTTTTCAGAATCTATGTGCAGCACATTATACTTTTTTCTCCTTCTGAGAAAAGCAGCAGCGAGATTCAGGAAAACCAGAAACTGCCTTCTTACAGAAAGAATGTCTATACAAAAGAAATCATAGATTTTGTTCTGGAACTTTTAAATAAAGAACAGAAAACAAGAGCTGAGATTATAGAAGAATATAAAATTCCTAAGACAACACTTTACAAATGGATAGCAAAATACAACAGTCGGAATTCAGAATAAATGCTCCAGATTACCGTAAGATTTATACCGATATGATTGAAATGAAATACCTTCATAAAAAAGGAAAATGTGAAGCGGTACTTAATAAACCAAGGCTCACGGTGATGGATATTTTTGAAATCGAAAAAATAATTTTTGATGCTAATGATCTTCAGAATGATAAAGAGAACGGAAAATTCCGGGCATATGATAGTGAATCTATTTTGCAGATTCTGAACTATCAGAAAAAGAATAAAATGAGTAATACCGAGATTTCAAATCATTTTAAAATAAGCAGAAATTCTTTAGCAAAGTGGAAAAAAATGTTTCCGGAAATCTAAATTTACAGTTAAAATTTCCGATCGTATTCTTACAGATTTATTCTCAATTAATTTCAAAAAACAATATTTAATAATAAACAAAATGAAAAAATTATTTACAGCTTTTTTTATTGCTTCCCTGTTTACCTCAGCTTTATATGGTCAAGTTGGTATCAACACGGCTTCTCCGGAATCAAGTCTTGATATCCGTGCAAAAAACCATTTGGGATCTTCTCCGGGAGCTGTTACATCGGGAGACGGAATTTTAGTACCTAGAGTTATCTCGCTCTCGGTAAACGGATCTGTAAACGGTCAATTGGTTTATCTTACTGCTGATGCAGGTGGTTTTTTAAAGGGATTTCACTATTGGAACGGAACCGCATGGACAGCTCTGGATGCTACTAACGATGCATGGACAAATGATGCTGCAGGAACGATGATAAAACTTGGTGCCAAATCTGACGGTTCTGCAAGAAGCAGCAACACAGATTTTGTTGCAACTGATGAAGGGAGAGTAGGGATAGGAACAAATGACCCGAAAGTTACAGTACAGATTGAAGGACAGGCTGCTTCTTCCGGGGTTCCTGACGGATTTACGCCTCCGAGATTAACGAGAGCACAGCTTTCTGCGAAAGATGCGTCTTACGGAAACAATCAGAACGGAACTCTTGTTTTTGTAACAACTCTGGACGGATCTGCCATAAACAAAGTGTCTAACGTTACTTCTGTGGGACTTTATTTTTATGATGCCCCTACCAGCAAATGGTATAATATCCGAAATTCATCTTCCGGAGTGGTGGAAGGTTTTAAAATTATTACAGGAACATATTCTCCTACAACTCCTTACGTTATACAACCAGACGATTATATTTTGATTTTAAGATACAGCACAGCTTCTACAGGCGGAAATGCTTCTGCGAATGTAAGTACTGTAAGTCCCTATATTAACAGTACAGCAAATCTGCAGCTTCCCGATCCTACAACGTGTCCCGGAAGAGTTTTACACTTTATTAATGACAGCGACAAAGTAGGAGTGACAACAGCAGAAAATGTTTATACCAATTATGCCATGCATTCTGCATTATCGGATGCCAACAGTTTCAATTCAAGAAGTTCTTTAATGAATTATGAAATAGGAACCGGACAAAATTATTCTCAGTGGAAGATAATAAGCGACGGTACACGCTGGATTTGTCTGCAGGTTGTTGTTGTATAACACAGATGTTTATTATAATGAAAGAGGCTGTTGTAATGACAGTCATCTTTTTATATTAGCAGTTATCACAAACTGTATTTTATATTTAATACTGAGTGGGAGATTTTAAACGAAATAGCAATAATTCATTGTCTGATAATATTTTGTATCCGAAACCAATTTCCTTCCAAATGGCAATTAATTTTTCTTTCGCTTTACTGTCGTCTGAAACTACGATGCATTTTGAGTAAAATTAATTACATCTAATTTTATTTTAAAACTAATGATTCAGGTTTCTGTTACATCTTTATCGTGTGCCATTTCATTACTAAACTTCCATCTCCTTTTTTGTCTGAGATTTCGAGAAACTGAAATTTATTTTTAGAAATTTTTTTATATAGTTTATGAAAATCCTCAAAGGCTTTAAATTTACCGTTGTTATAGTAAAAAGTAAATACCCCGACAGATTTCCACTGGCTGTTTTTCAAAGTCCAGATTCGGATTGACTTAAAATTACTGGCGCATGATGAATAATATTCTGCAATTTCGTTTCCGCCATCTTCGTCTATATCTCCAATGCTGAAAATACTCTCTGTATGACAACAGTTTGATTCAGTTTTTATCCTTGGAATTTTATTATTGGTAAAATAATAAGATTGTCCTTCTTCGCACAAGTTCAGACTGGGCAAAATGAAAACGGAGTCATTTTTTTTATCGCCATCCAGATCGCCCAGATTTTTAAAATTTTTGGTGAAACTGACATCTCCTTCAACAGGAGATTCATAAAAAGAGTTTTTCAAAATTATATTCGGCAGACATTTTTTTTGAATATCTTTAGAATTATATTGAGAAATATCCAATTTGAATTTTCTTTTAAGAATTGAGTCGTTAATGTATTGAATATCGTTTGATAATATAGAGTCGCCTGATTTATTGATTTTAAAATTCTCAATTTTATCTTCAAAAGAAAGTGTTTTTTGAAAATTCTCTTTAGCTGTTATTTTTCCGTTGTTTTCTTTTTTATTTGTACAGGCAAACCATCCCAAAAGTATAATTAAAAAGATTATATTTCTCATTGTAAGACTGTGACTTGTTTTTTTTTAGTTGAATGGTAAAAATCAAAAATATTCTACAAAATCATTTTATTAATCTCAGCATTAATTCTCTCCACAATCCACGCTTGATCATCGTAAGACAGATCATTTAAAAGACCGTCATTGTTTTCATTAAAATCGGTGATCACATCTTCCAGAAATTCCTTTTTAATTTCGGAAACTCTTGAATGATTATTTAAATCTAAAGTTCCGATTTTAGAAACAGCACTTTTCAGCCTGTTTTGGGTAACGTAGTTTCTCAGTTCGTCTACAATAAAGGAGAGTTCCTCCGTTTTGGAAGAAACGTTTGGAATGAAAGACCATTTTTCTGCCTCATGAAACTTTTCTTCCTCATCAAATTCAGGATTTTTCAATTTGATAATCGGTCTTGAAAAAATTGCATGATCTTTCTGATCGAAAGGTTTGATAACAACACCTTCAATTAAATTATGCTGCGGTTCCGGAAGATTAAATTCTTTGGGAACAGCAGAATTGATCCTGATATTGAAATTCATCGCTTCATTAAACTTTCCTATCAGCAAAGGTTTTGCATAAAATATTTTAAATTCATCAAAATAAGCAACGGAACTTTCGTAATCCAGATAATATTTAGAAGCAGTACCATCGGTTTCAATAGCAATATCAAAAGCACAAAATTCGATGTCGGGCGTATAATATACTCCTGTTTGTATGGCATGAATATCTTTTACAGGGGCAACTTCCGGATGTGGGTATTTTCCTCCGAAAAGCTCTCCGTAGATGATGTATTTTTCGGCGGCAATGTCGCTGCTCAGTTTTTCAAAAAGACGGAGAATATTATTTTCCAGCTTACTGACCACGAGCTGAAAGCCGAAAAAATCGTCGGTCCAGTTGAGGTATTCTTTTCTTTTGGCAAATTTCAGACTGCCGTTTTCATAGACGAAGCTGAAGTTCGCGCCGTGTACTTTTTCTGTAACCACCCATTTCAGTTTTTCCATCTTGGAAAAATCGCTTTCGCTAAGACCTAATTTTTTTAAGTTGTTGGGCATTTTTTCATACCCCGAAAATTCACTCATTGTTTTTTTATTGATAGCCTGCTATTTGTTCTTTTAACCAAGATACACATTCTTCTGCTTCATCTGTTGGCAGAAAATCTTTATAGTTATTCAACTTTTCCAGAAGTTCTTCATAATCTTCGGGATCATATATTTCTTTTGGATCACTATTCATTTTTATCATATCTTCATTAGATCTTTTAATTTCATCAACTTTTTCAGCATAATATCTGGCAATAGTTTGAGGAGATGAATTATAATTTAAAATAAAGTAATCTTCAAAATTATTGATTTCATCTCTTTTTTGGAACTGCAAAATACCATCTATAATTTCATACCGATCAATACTATCAAAATAGTCAACATAGAAAAGAGCGTTTTCTAAAAAATAAGACAAATCATTCATGAAATCTACATAGTTGTAACTATCGGGACCATGTTTGCTTAAACCCTCTATCTGTATGTATATTCCCGATATTTTAAAATCAATTATTTTTTGTTCATAATATAGTGCACGTCTTTCGACAAAGCCATTGTCAGAAATTTTTACATATGTCTGTTTGAAAATTCCCCATTTTCCGGTATGAGTCTGTTCATTAGAATATTTTTCTAAAAATTCCTGCTCTTTTTCTTTTTTTACCTTCAAAATAGCGCCACCTATAATTACTCTTGGTTTTAGCTGTGTTACTCCATGCAATTCTCCCATGTCTGTTACATTTGTGTTTCAATAAATTTATTAAGTGATTGTGGACTGTTTTCACTTTTCATGTAAAAATGATTATTTAATTTTCCACAAGATAATTATCAAATGCAATATTGGCATCATTATCCTTCCAAATAATTTTGAATCCTGCCGGAAGTGCCATAAACCTCACAATTTCAGGTCTTGACATCATTAACTGTCCAAGTGCTATTTCTTCAAATTTGTTTGCTTCTTCATCAAAATCATCCGTTATCACCATCCATCCTGAATCCGGATATTCCCTTTTCCAGCGAAATAAATGGATGGGCAATCCTGTTTTGGTTAAAGGATCTGCTAAAACGATCTGATTAATATCCGGAAAATCCGGTTCTGCTTTTAGTTGGTCGCATACTAAAAGCTGTTGATTAAGTACAAAAAGAGTGCGAATCAGTCCCGGCTCGAATCCAAATTTTTCAGGAATAAGTTCAAAAATCTCAAAAAAGCCTGAAGAAACTTCCTGAAACATAATGTTCCAGGTGAAACAGGTGACTTTATCTCCACTTTTAATATCGGGTTTTTCATCCTGAATGAATTCTACTAGATATTGTAAGATGTGTCCCAGATTTTCTAAGGAAAGATCTTGTTTTACGATCTTGATCTCTTTATGTAAGTGTGGTTTTAGTCCTTTTGAATAATGATATTCGCTGTCGGAATAAAATTCTACATCTCTTATTTTGAATGTTTTTTTTCTGCTGAAAAATCCCATAGATATTGATGGTTATTATGTTTTTGTCCAATTTATTTTACTCGTAAATTCTGCCCAGTTCTAATAAGTCGCCCAAAGTTCGCCAACTTACTTCAAACTCTTCATTATTACTTTCGTCATCGCCATGATCTAAGTAACATCTCATACCACATTCCAAAATAGAATCCGGATCAAAATTGTACCATCGGTTGCCTGTTTCAGAATCGATTCCAAAATAACGCCATTCATCTTCCAACTGTTTTCCTTTCATTTTGTGCAGCTCTGCAATCTGAAACTTTATAACGGCAATTGTATAATCATATTCGCCACTGGTTGAAGTACTTGTCTTTGGATTGATGAATGTTTTTTCGTCAGGTGCTTTTATAATCTTTAACCATTCAGTACCAAATTTTTTCGGCTCCGAAGTAAATGCATTCATTAGAAGTTTCGATAATAAATCGGCTGTCAAAGGTTGTTTTCTTATCTGTTCCACAAGCTCCAGTAAAGCTAGAAGATATGTTTCTAAATCTCTTTTTTCTATATTGTTGTTGCGATTGATGCAATTGTAAAATTCATTATACGTCATATTTAATAAAATGTATTTTTAATAAAAGCAGGCTAATACATAAAAATATCTAAATAATCCTGTAGAATAGCATCATTGCCTGTTATCTCAATTGTGAGTTCTTTAATTTTTTGTATCAGTTCAGATTCGTTTGTATTTTTATCGATATCTACCAGTCGCAATGCAATTTGCGATTCGTCATCTTTCAGATTGATTTTTATTGATCTTCCGTCAAGAATGGTTATTCTCGTGGGTACAGAAGGTTTTCTGTAACACTCTTTTATAAGATTTACGATTTCAAAAAGCTTTTCTGTTTCCTCAATTTTTCCACTCCAAACTCTGCCATCTTCTTGGAAATATTGCGATTTGGATAAAATAACTAAAAGGATATAAAAATCTTCGTTTTTCTTGATTTCAATATCAAATTGTCCTGCGAGAGTATGTATTTCAATCTTAATCATTTGTTTTTATAAGCTTCAATTTTTTCGGATAATCTTTTGGCTAAATAATCATTACCATCTTTTAAATGTTCGTAAATAATTTTTGCTTCCTCAAGATATTTTTCTTTCTTCACTTCTTTCCAAAAATAGGGTGGAGCATATAAATTACAGATTCTGTCAGCCATTTTAACCGCCCAGATTTCTTTGGGCTGTTGCTTTATTCGGTGTAAGCTATCCTTCATTTGGTGTTCCTTTTCAAGCTCTGTATTTTTTGTGAGGGCAAGAACACCTTCTTTCACGTCTTTACCATATTCTTTTTCGAGATCTTCGATTGGGTAATCTGTATCTTCTATGGTATCGTGCAAAAACGCACATTTGATGGCGAGATCAAAATTAAAATCATGAGTATTTTTAGAAGCATTGATGATTTCAAATACAATGCTTCCGATGTGGTTGATGTATTCTATTTTTTGGTTTTTGTTTTGTCCGCCGTACGTTTGTCCGTTGTGCAGAATGCTTACTTTCTGCCATATGTCCTGTAAATCGTCTATTGTAAAATTGTTGTTCATTTTTTGTGATTGTTTGTATGTAGATTTTATTTAGATAGAGCTGATTTTTCCAATTAAATTTTACTCTATAACCAGTTTCACATAAGTAATTCCGTCTTCTCCGATATATTCGGAATTATAAACTCTCTTTCCGATAATTGATTGAATGGCGTTCTGAACATCTGCTAATTCTCCTGCTAATTCAAGACTGATATTATTTGAGCTGTAAAAAGCATCTTCATCAAGAAAATCAGAAACGTGCAGGTAAAATTTATCCAAAACATCTTCAAGTGGATATTGAGAATCTTCCTCTTCTTCCAGATCAAAATTTAGTGCAAAAACATAGATGTCCTCTTCTGTATTTTTATAGATTTTATCTTCAATAAGTTCATATTTAGAATTTCTGTGCTTCTCCAGATCAATTAGTTGTATGTTTTTCATTTTAATAAGGTTTTTTATTTAAACAACTCCCTCAATAATTTTTCCGAAGAACTTTTCTCTGGCTTCATCAAGATTCATATTTTGATTTTTAATGTTCCACGCGGTTTCAAACAAATCGAATACGCGAGACATTGCGAGAAACCTGACAGGATCTCCGGGAAAACAGAAAAAATGAGCTTCTTCGGATACACTTCTGCCTTTCCCATTTTCCTTTAAAATTACCCAGACAGAAGATTTTGCATCTGCTCCGGAACCTCCAAATTCTTTTTCCAGGTTCCAGTGTATATTGTCGGTTGCTCCAACCAAAATCATGTGATGATCTACCTCAATCCAGTTGATGATAAGATGGGTGTGATGTTCTTCCATTTTGTATAGTATTTTAGTCTGGTTACTGGGTTTTCCAATTAAATTTAGTCATTTTATTCGTCAGTTTTTGATCAACAATTTCAATGCTCAGTTCTTCGTTTTCCTTTGTGAGAATAATCATGCAGCCTTTTTCCAACATTCCGCTCTCATTGAATTCCAGCTCTCTTACTTTTATAGATTGTGTGATGCCGTTGGAATCTGTTTCTTCTATAAACGGTTCTCCTGTATGTCCATAAAAGTGATATTGAAAAATCACGTTATCCAAAGCCTCTCTGATTTCCGCCATTCCGTAACCGCTTTGGCTGTCGTCTTTGTCGTGAGTAATCAGGACATCAAAAGTATTGTTTGTTTTCAGCAGTTTTTTAATTTCAAATCTTTCGTAATCCTGAATAAAACGCTTTTCGGATCTGCCTTTCCGGTCTCCGATTCTGCCGATTCCTACAAAATGTAAAACCTCATCTTTCGTTTCCAATGTTTGTTCTAAACCCGATTTGCAGACGAAAACTCTTTCATAGATATCGATAGGAAAAATACTTTTATCCGGATTTTCTTTTTCCAGACGGTCTAAAAAATCGTGGTCTTCATGATTTCCCCGGACGCAGATCATATTAATATTCAGCTCATTCAAAAATGCTTTAATCTCAGGATTTTCTTTCGTGAAATCATCATGAAAACCGAGCTCGTCTCTGTCGTATTGTGCGTGTTTTATCGTTGCTTTATCAAGATTTTCAATAATAGGGTAGGCTCCTATGTCTCCGCACTGTAAGATGAAATCAATTTTGCTGCCTGTTTCTTTCTGATAAAGATCAACAAGTTTGAAAGGCAGCAGGATTTTACCGTGAATGTCTGAAAAGAGAGCAATTTTCATATTTGAGTTTGGTTATTTTATTTTCGGGTATCAGTTTTAGCCTTTCAGAAAGCTTATCTGAAAAACAAATATATCGAAAACAATTAAAGGAAAAACGTTAAGTATACAGAAATAAAAATCCCGGATCTGAAGTCCGGGATTCTGTGTTGTTTACTCTTGAACTTTCACAGAACTAAGAGCTGATGAAAATACTCTTTGTAGAACTTTTATAATTATTTTGCTACCGTTGCTTTTGCAGCTTCATACATCACTCTTATATCTTCATCGGTATACTTTGTAAATTTATCGGGTGATATATCATAAGTAATACCATCCGAGATCATAATGGCATTATCACCGGCTTTTACTCCATAAGTAAATGATAGACCGCTTGCTGTACTTCTGTTCAGGAAACCGTTTTTATCTTCTGCTTCAAATTTTACAAAGCTAGGATTCATTTCTTTATCGCTTGCTAATGTTTTAATATCTGCCACTTTCTCGGCAATATTGCTGTATTTTTCATCTTCATTAAATGGGTTTGAAAAATCTTGTTTAGAAAAAGTCATTTTGAAAAATTTCCCTCCATAAACGGCAATATCTTTTCCATCCTGAATTATTCGGGCTCCTTTTGGCGCTTTTGTGATCACATTATATCCTTTGCTGCTTAAGTCAAGATCTACAAGATCTGATGTTTTGAAATGACTTTCATTGATGCTTTTTTTAGAAGTTTGTGCCTGAAACAGCGTAAACGAAAATCCGAAAATCAGTAAAAGTAAATTAAATTTTTTCATTGTATAAGTTTTGTAGAATTTCAACAACAATTTGTTAAAAATTTTATTGTTTAAATTTTAAAGAGGTTTATGGAAATGATAAATCCTACAACTCCTGCAACCAGCCAGACTATTTTGTGACTTTTCGGAGCTTCATTTATCCATGCTTTTGGATCTTTAGTCTTATTCCTGCTTTCGGCTGTTGTAATGTCCCCACCAGGGAAAAATAACATGGCAATTCCAATTAAAACAAAAACCGGTGCTGCTATTACAAACTTAAAAACAGATCCTGTGGTTTGCATCATCTCATATCCCATGTAAGTAACATAACCTCCGCCCAGAATAGCAAGAATTCCAAATAATCTTCCTAATTTCATACTCTATTTTTTTAATAATATTTGTTTTATTGTCTGTAATGAGGCTTTACTACAATGCTTGTAATTTTCCCATTTTCCCAGGTTGTATACACTTTTGCTATGTTTTTAATAATATCGGTTACTTTAAAGATATACAGCTTTCCATCCGGTGAAAAGTAATTTACTTCAGCTTTCATGCTCAAACGGTTAACAGGTAAATCTCCCTCGTCTTTCGTGATCGAAAGAACGTCTTTACCATCTTTTACAAATGGAGCAAAAGCATTTAAAAGATTTATTTCTTTAGCGAAAGAGTCTACTACTTTCTGAGCTTCGGGAGAAATTGCAGTAGTAGATTTTGTAATTTTTGGATTCGTCAAAACAAATTACGATTCTGATGGATCTGTAATCACTAATTTATCAATCGAGCTGTTGTCATCAACAAGGAAATAATCATCGGTAAATCCTTTGTCGATATCATGTTTGTAATCTGACAAAGATAAATCGTCATCATATTTTACCTCCGAATCTTTACTGAAAGCTTTTATGAAGATCATTTCATTTTTTGGATTTTTCACTTCTGCATAGACGTATTTTTTTCCATTGGGAGCAATCAAAAGGGTAGAATCTTTGTCGTTTCTGAGAATTTTGCTTTCTTCCAGTTTTAAGACCGTGATGGGATTTTCATACACTTTGAATTCTTTTCCCATTTCTATGTTTTGAGGTTTTTCTCCACAAGATATAAGCGTTAAGGAAACAGCAAAAAAAGATGCAGCTAAAACTGATTTATTTTTCATGTTATTAATTTTAAGAATATTTGTTTATGATATTTTAAAAGGCTTCTCCTTCTTCTTTCTTTGATCCGTTGTATTCAATTAAAGTCGTAACCGCTTTTTTTAATCTTTCTACCAAAATCTGATCCGGGGTAAAATTGAACGGAGCTGAATAGTCATTATAGTTAGGACCGCTCATGGAAAATACCTGCTTCAGTGTAGCATTCTTTTCACCATCACAAATAACTGATAGGCAGCCTTTCCCTGTTACAAAGAAATCATCTGAATATTCAGAATTCATTCCTGTAATTTTATTAAGGTCAATCGTTGTTGTGCAGAAGTTTGTTTCTCTTTCATATGGCTTTTTATAGACAAATTTTCCGTCGGAATAAGAAACAAATGTTCTGTATGGTCCTAGGTTTTCCTTCATCTTTCCGGCTATCCAATCCATTGTTTCCTGCTTGCTTGGTTTTGAAGATTTGCTTTCTGTGGCAGGTTTTGTAGCTTTTGCAGGTGCTTTTTTCTGAGCATTTGCATTCATGCTTGCAACTGTTAGTAATAATACAACTGCAAACTTTAATTGTTTGGTCATTATGTTTTATTTAAATGTTGGTTTTTTTAAGGATTTAAAATTCTGGCTTTGTGTTTTTTAATCTTTTAACGGATTTTTTAAAAAAGATTATGACTGTAAGCGGTAGATTTTAATTGGAATTTTTCTTGTGTCTTTAAGTGTTAAAATATAGAATAACACTTTTACAAATAAAAAGTAATTTTTGTGGTATAATTTAAATATTTCAACGGTTTTTAGTTTTTAATTTTGGTAAATATAGAATTTACTTTACAAATCCGCAAATTTAATGAATGAAGAAAAATTAAGTTAATGCTTCACAATTTAATTTTACAATTTTTAAAGATAGCTTCCTCATTCATTTTCAGTTCGATAAGTTTATGGATGTGGTAGGCTTCTTTTTCCTTGCCTAATTTTATGGTTTCATCAACTAAACCGTAATTTTTATTTTTATAGTTTGATAATGTGGTATCTGTATCTGCAAATCATCTATTTTTGTTGATTATAATATCATTAATTCTTTTTCAGCATTTTGAAGTTCAATTTGTAAAGTTGAATGTTTCAGATTCTCAATCCAACGCTTCAATCCACTTGCCCAGTTTTTCAGCAATAGAATCATCGGTTATATTTGCGATTTTTCATTGGTCGCCATCAAATTTTGAAATGACAATGAAATTTTCTTCATCAAATTTAAAAGTGTAATAAATAAATCCGTCCGATTTATCTACGTTTCCTGTAATTTCAACTTTGTATTCTCTGTTGTTGAAAATTAAGTCGATTATTTTATCTGGTTTCTGCATCTTGCTTTTGTTCTAAATGGTAGCCGACTGATCTTTATTATTCCTTAAAATTCTTTAGAAAAACCATCCTGAATTATTGAAATCGCCAGTTCTTCTTTATTTAAAATCCTTGAATACCAAAAACCTTTTCCCCAGATTTTTTTTCTGGTACATTCTTCGGTATATTTTGAACTTAGCAGGGCGGAAGAGGTTTTGCTTTTCAGTCTTGAAATTTTCTGATTCAGTACTTTTATATTAGAAAACACGAGTATTTCAACTTTTGATTCGTTAATATGAAGCGCTTTAATTTCAAGTCCGTCAATTATCCTGTCACTGTTCTCCTTGCAAATTTGAAGAATATCAATTCTCAATTGGTTTATAGATTTTTCCTGTAAAAGAATCCTGTTGTTTTGTGGATTTTTATTTACATATTCATCGGATAACTCATGAGACAAAGTGTAGCTTATATTTTGCAGGCGTAATTTCGAGTAAGTATCAGTAAGTTTTTTCCAACGTCCATTTTTATCCCAGATAGGATATTCGTTATAGGTTGTCCAGATAATGTGGAAGAGTTGATTATTGTTCGTCATTTACTCTCCAAAATATCATTGATGATTTCCAGATGATGGTTCGTGTGTATTTCCAGAAATTTAATTGCCTTTTTCAGTTTTAAATCTCCGAAAAAAGGATGGTTGAAATATTTATTGGGATCAAGATTTTCCATTTGCCGGATTTTCGTTTTGGTGAATTGCAAATGCTGCTCTAAAGTCTGCTCATCATAATGTCCCGGAGTTACTACTTTTGGGGATTTTGCACGGCCTCGCGGAATTTTATTCAACGCAAAAACCATAATTTTCGAAAGTTTGAAGCTCCATTTATAATTTTGGGGATCAGATTTTTCTATGTTTTCAATAATGGCATTAATTGTCAGCAGAATATGTTCTATTTGCCATCCTACAGTCGATTTCGAAACTTCAGGATTGGAAATAGTATGCTTTGAGATTTTTTCTTCGAGATCATTTAAATATTTCGGCAGTTTATTCATCATTCAACCTTATGTTTTTAGTTATAAATTCTGATAACTTCGCCGTTTCCTTTTCCGTTCACGCTTCTTACATAACCGTTGATTACTTTTTTCATGGGAATAGGGTTGTGTCCCGGAAAATAATCTCTGTATTTTTCGTAAGCGTCTTCCACCATTCCGGAAGATACCACGTTCAGTCTGATTCCGTTTTCCAGTTCCAGCGCTGCCGCCTGTACAAAGCTGTGGATTCCGCCATTCACCATTGCTGCACTTGCGGTCTGTACAACAGGGTCGTCCGCTAAAATTCCAGTAGATAATGTTATAGAACCATTGGAATTCAGATAATCTTTTCCGATACGGACGAGATTAACCTGCCCCATCAGTTTGCTTTTCAGTCCGATATAATAATCTTCTTCGGTAAGGTCTTTAAAATCTGCCCATTTTGCTTCACCGGCGATACAGATGATGGCATCCAGTTTTCCGATTTTTCCGAACATTTCTTTAATGGAATGGCTGTCTGCAATATCCACCGTTACATCTCCGGAGTTTCTTCCGGCAATTACAACTTCGTTGTTCTCTTTAAAATGTGCTGCTACTGTTTTTCCGATGGTTCCGTTACCGCCAATGATGAGTATTTTCATTCTGTGATGTTTATTATTGATGATTTTCAGATATAATCAAAGGTACGGAAAGTATTTTACCAAAAAGAGTGCAAAATTTGAGTTTTTTATAATTGAATTTAATCATTAAATGTTGCGAATAACAAATACACTATACTGTATTTATAAGTCATCAACGGTAATAATCAGTTTGTTTTTCTTCTGCTGAATATTCACCATTTTTCCTTTTCCGAAACCCATTTCATCAAGCCATTTTCCTCTGAGCCTTATTTCTGGAACGATGATGAGTTGGTTGCTGCTTTTCTGAAATCTTGAATGGATTTTAAGTTTTCTTGAATTCATCATGGTGTTTTTGTTATCTGATAAATTTGTTTTTGGTTATTTGTTTTTAAATTTTTCTGGCTGTACAGGAGGAAGTTATAAAAATACCTGAACTTCCTGCCTATACAAACCAAGGGTATATGATAAATTGTGTTTTTTATCTCTAAATAAGCAATTGATTGTTTATTAAATTTTGACAATTCTATATCAGAATCTTTTTTAGTATTCTAAATAATAATCTTTTTCAAATATACGAAATTTACCGTTTGTTATAAGTTCTTGTAACAAAATTTATAAAAAAAATTACGCCCTTTGTGTAAACTGCTTACAAATGGACGTTTTACAAGATGAAATACTAAAAAAATTTGGAGAACACGTTAAAGATTTAAGACTTAAATCCGGACTTACACAAGATGATGTTGTTCTTAACAGCTCCAAAATTACTAAAGCCACAATAAGCGATATAGAAAATGGAAAAAGAAATTTTGTATTTACTACATTAATTGATCTTGCTAAAGGTCTAAATGTGCCACCTAAAGATTTATTGAATATTAATTTTGATTAAAAAAGTTGGAAACTTTCTGAATAACTACGTCAATCCGATGTCGCGGATTTGTAATCCGTGATTTTAATTTTTGTATTCTGAAAGTTTTTGCGAAAGATGTTCTTGGTAGGTAAATGTCACGGATTGCAAATCCGCGACATCTGGACATTTACAATGGATAGAATTGAATTTCGGATAGCTTTTGGGAAAAGAATTGAAAAATTTAGAAAAGAATTAGGATTAAGCTATCGGGAATTAGCTCAAAAATGTGATGTTGACCATAGTAATATCAGCAAAATTGAAAAAGGAGAAGTTAATGTAAGAATTTCTACCATACAGGAATTAGCGAAATGTTTAGAAGTACATCCGCAAGAATTGTTTGATTTTGAAGTGGAGTAGAAGTTTTGAGGGGAGGAACAGGTATTTAGCTGATAGAATAACGTTTTTAAACGATGTCGCGGATTTGTAATCCGTGATTTTAATTTTCATATTCTGAAATTATAGGTTGCAAATTTTTTGCGAAAGATGTTCTTGGTAGGTAAATGTCACGGATTGCAAATCCGCGACATCTGGAGTTTTAACACAAACGGCTAATCGAAGCACTTCTTTACCTTTTTTGTTGCTAATTTTTTTAGTCTTTTATAATGTAACTGTCACCAATTATAAACGAAAATCTTTTAACAGAACCGCTCAAAACCTTATTTTTACTTTGTTCATATTTTAATTTTGCCTCACCTGATAAATATTCTTTGTAACCTGCACTTAATTCAAAACTATCAAAAATATTTTTCAAAGTATTTGATGTCCATTCTCCGCTAATTGAAATTACACTTGCACCAACAATTAGTTTTTCTCCTTTATTCATACTCTGCAAACTCTTGGCAATTTCATTTCCAATTTCTCCGGTATTTTTCAATTGAATGATTTTAAAATCAAAATCAATTAAATTTTTTGTTTGTTTTTCAACTCCACTTTTTAAGTCTGTTATAAGTTTAGCTTTTAGGTCAGTTGGAAGTTCTATTCCTTCATTAATTATTTTAACAAGGTCAGCAGAGATGTTAGCATCAAAGTCTATCTTTTGATTAATTTCAAGTTGACCTTTTCCTTTATGTTCAAGATAAGTATCAACATCTTTTTCTGTAATATTATATGTCATACAAGGAATTGTTGGAAATGGGGAACTTTTAAATTTTTTCCCTAAAAAGCTATTGTAATCATTGTTGAAAAATATCTTATCAGCAACATAAGCAGCTGAACCATTTGTAGGCAAACATTTATCGCTTCCACAAATTTCTGAATATTTCATTTTTCCAAAAAAAGGAATTTTCTTTGATTGTGCAGATGCAAAACTGCATACAAGAATTGTTAGAATGAGAGTAGAAAGTGTTTTCATTGGTTTCCTTTTTTTATTGGTTATTAATTATGATTTCGTTTTGAAAGCGCTTTAGTAAATTTGCCTTACAACTCTCTAATTTACACATTGCGCAAATACAAGATTTATAACATGCGTCCATTCATTTTATAATCAACTCAATAATATTGATTAAACTACTGATTTAAAAGCTTGTAAAGTATGTTTTTTTGAGGTATTATTTTTTTGTATGGGTGAAGTTTTATATATTTGGTGAAAACTTAACCATGGAAATTATTTCGCTTGTAGATTCTTACAAAGAGAAATTAATTATTCAAAGATACAGTTCATCGTCTGTAAAAAACTATTCAAGTGCTCTTCAGAATTTTTTGAGTATCGCTTCTCAAAAGTATACAGATCCGCTTGATATTTCTTTAGAAGATGTTGAAAAATTTATCTTTTGGAAAATTAATAAACACCATATTTCTGCGTCGCATCAAAGCATTATTCTTTCAAGTATTGCTAAATTTTACAAATTATTATTTGGTAAGGATATCAATCTTAAGCATCTGTATCCTAAAAGAAGAGAAACAAAGCTGCCTAAATTTCTTACCAGGAACGAAGTAAAAAAGATTCTTGAATGTACCGAAAATATAAAGCATAAAGCTCTCCTTACTATCATCTATTCGTGTGGTCTAAGATTAAGTGAAGTTCTGGAACTGAAAATATCGGATATAAAATCACAGGAATCTGTTCTTTTAATCAGGCAGGGAAAAGGGAAGAAGGACAGATTCGTAAACCTCTCTCCCAAATTGCTGGAATTATTGAGAGTTTATTTTAAAATGTATCAGCCGAAAACGTATTTGTTTGAAGGTCAAAATACAGAACAATACTCAAAAAGAAGTGTGCAGCAGGTATTTAAAAACTCTTTGAAAAAGGCAAACATCAGTTCTCCCGCAACTGTTCATACACTACGCCATTCTTACGCAATGCATCTTTTGGAAAACGGTACAGATATCAGAATAATTAAAGACCTTTTAGGGCATAATGATATTAAAACCACAGAAATTTACATCCATATTACAGATATTTCCAAAAGTAAAGTCAAAAGTCCTTTAGATTACTTGTAAAAAAACGCTCCACAAAAGCAGTATAATTCTCGCAATGTCACGGATTGGTAATTTCCATATTGTAAAATCACGGATTGCAAATCCGCGCTATCGGATAGTGCTTATTTCATTTTTGGTTCACTCTTCGAAAGTGTTACAAATTTACCATTTTCGTCAATTTTATAAATTGTTGTCGTAATCTCTGTTTCTCCACTGGATTCGTTATAATCTTTCACTTCAATTTTGCTTTTGGAAATCTCGCTTTTTGTCCACATCCAAGATTCCGCAATTTCGTCGTAAGCAATTTGCAATGTGTCAATTTTCTTGAAATTTTTGTCAAAAGTCACCATAAAGGTTTTAAGTTCCATTTCTCCATCTTGAAATGTAAATACAAATGTTCTGAAATTTTCAGAATAGGGTAATTCATAATTAACAGAAATATCCGTTCCGTTTTTAAGCCAATCTTGAAGTCCTAATTTTTGTATTTGTTCTTTTTTTAGCTTTTTATAAACTCTTCCATCAGGATGATTTTCTCTATATGATTCATCATAAGTGTCGAAAGAAGTTTCTTCAGATATTGGAAAATTCGCCATATCTACTTTCATAAATTTGATTTCATCAATTGCATCCGAATTTTCTTTTAATAAATCAGTTTTGGGTTGAATTTGATTTTTTGGCTTAATTTCTGTTTTTTCAATTTCTTGAGTTTTTTCTTTACAAGAAACTACTGTAATAAAGAATAGAAGTATTAAAATATTTTTTTTCATTATTGATTCATTTTATGTTTTTGTTTTGCGGTTTTGAGAGCATTACTGCTAACGGTTTGTGGCTTGGCGAAGGCAGGGCAATCGAAGCACTTCCGTTCGGTTAATGTACAAAAATTTTATAGAAGCACAAAAGCTGAAGTTTGCACTTCAGCCCTGCTTTTGCCAAACCGATGTTGTAGGTAGTTTTATTTTTCATCGCAATATCCTTTGTTGTCTGTTTTCATATGTTGTCGTCCCCATTGATACATACTGTCAATAATAGGCAACAAGGTTTTTCCATAGTCAGTTATATTATATTCAACTCTTGGTGGGATTTCAGGAAAAATAATTCTTTCAATTATTCCGTCTGTTTCTAATTCTCTTAACTGATTCGTCAAAGTCTGTTTACTAATTTCTGTTATGTTTTTAAGTAAAACACTATAACGATTTCTGTCTGTTCGTATCATATGAATAATACTTGGTTTCCATTTTCCACCAATAATATTCATACAATACACAACAGGGCAGTTACCTGGTGTAAACTCTTTTGTCTTCCTAACCGCTTTGTTTTCTATTAGTCTAAAATTTTAGCCTATACACATATTTATTGTTAATATAAAATTTTTAGTCAAAGGTAATAAATTTGTGGTACAACTAAATAAAATTAAAAAAATGAACAGAATAGCAGTTATAACAACAAAATACGCTTCTAATTATCCAGATGTGGATTTTGAGGCTTTGAAGCAAAAAGAAATACCAATGGTAATGAAGTGGAAAGAAGAAGGAATTATTGAAAACTTTTTTGTAAGAACAGATACCAATGGTGCAATGCTTTTTTTTAAAGATATGGAAATGGAACAAGTGGTTAATAAAATAGAAAGTTTACCTTTTTTCCATATTTAGAAAAGGTGGAATACATTGATTTAAATAAAATATTTTAAACTTAAAAATGTAAGTAATACAATATCAAAATTTTGGAGCATCAGAAGTTTTAGCTCTCAATAATATTCCTCAACCAACAATTGCTACGGCAGACGATGT
Organism: Chryseobacterium sp. C3; assembly: GCF_014218905.1. Classification (NCBI taxonomy): domain Bacteria; kingdom Pseudomonadati; phylum Bacteroidota; class Flavobacteriia; order Flavobacteriales; family Weeksellaceae; genus Chryseobacterium; species Chryseobacterium sp. C3. Next base: position 41,929 of record NZ_JACLCU010000007.1, read on the forward strand.
TTTAATTCAAGTAAAAGCCGCAAGTCTAAATCCACTGGATATTAAAATACCGATGTCGCGGATTTGTAATCCGTGATTTTAATTTTTATATTCTGAAAGTATAGGTCGCAAATTTTTTGCGAAAGATGTTCTTGGTAGGTAAATGTCATGGGCTGTAAATCTGCGACATCTGGTCATCTGGAATTAATTGACAATCAAATAGGGCATTAAAATTTACTGGACTTCCAAACCGAATTTTACTTTCTCTTAAGACATCTTCTGTAAAATTGGTTAGTTTTAATATTTATATACAAATTGGGGAAGTTTTCCTTCTTTTACAATCTGCTTGATTAGTTCGATTTTTTCCGTATCAAATATTTGCATAATGTTGGTGTAAAATGGCAGCTAACGTTCAGGGGCTTGGCGTAGTAGCCGTTGAGCGTTGGCTTTGTGCGTTGGCAGACTATTACGCCAAACCCCTATTGCCTGATGTGCTTTTTTTATTATTTCAAAGTTTTTGTCAGCCATACAATTCTTCAAGTTCAAGTTTTTTAATTCGTGAACGGATTGCACCTTTTGTTCGTCCGAAATGTATTGCCAAATCACGAACATTCACGCCTTCGCAATACATTACTGTCAATTCTTGGTTAAGTTCGTCTGTCCAAGGTTTGTATGCGTCTTTATGTTTTTCTCTTACTTCGTCATAAGAATATGCTTTGCCATTTGTCTGTTCTTGTTTTTCTGTTTGCAGATTTGTGGTTTTGGATTGTATTGGTATTAAAAGTTTTTCCTTTTCTTCTTCGCTTGAAACTTTCATTATGTGAATTTGCGAAGAACGTGGAAATTCTTTTGGCATTAGTGTTTCAGGAATGTGAATACTGTTTCTTGTTCGTGTAACGGCAACATACAAAAGGTTGATTTCTTCATTTAGTTTGTCAGGATTGATGCTTTTTTCTTTGTCTTCTAAAAATTTTTCTAATTTTTCTTCTGAAATAAAATCGTTGACAAGTTGAATAGCATCGTATTCCATTCCTTTGCAACGATGAACAGTTGAAAAAATCATTTCTGCTTTTTCTTTGTCATCGTTGTCAATGTGCTTTTCTTTAATTGCTTTTATGATGTTTGGAATTTTGTTGCCGTATTCTCGCACAATTTCAATCATCATTCCAAGTTGAACGTCTTCGGTTTTTTCAACATAATCTTCTAATTCATCAAGGTTTTTCATTTCCTTGATTAGCTTATCTTTGATAAGGTGTCGTTTTTCGTTGTAAAGATTTAGAATGTCATAAAGCGAAGCTCCTTCGTCTGCATAAGTGTAAGAACTGATGTTGCCTTCAAAATAAATGTTCTTAACTTTTTTCTTTTCCATTACATACTCAATCGCTTTCAAAAGCAAACCAAGATTTGTTCTTCCAATTACCGCTTTTGATTTTACTTTGTCGGTTGTGCCTTTTCCTATTATTGAAAAATTTGGTTCGTTATTGATATGTTTTTTTAATCTCAAAACTTCCATTCCTAAGCTTGCAATGTCTTGACTGAAACGAAAACTTGTTGAAAGATTATAAGTTTTGAAATCTGCTTTTTCAAGTGAGTTCACGGCATAACGCCAACCGTAAATTTGTTGGTGCGTGTCGCCAAAGATTACTTTGGTTGCTTTTTGCTTAAAGAAAACGTCAAGCATTGCCGATGAAGCATCTTGTCCTTCGTCAAACAAAATGTAGTCGTAATGAAGTGTCGGGTTTGAAAGTTGAAATTTTTTGAGATAAAAGTCGTGTGTGATTTCAATTTCGCCTTTGTCCATTTTGTTTAAAAGTAAGCGTGTTTGTTTCTCAATGTAGTCGTAAAAGATTGTTACAAATGCTTTAGCTTTATTGTCGGAAACAGTTCCAAGATAATTTAAGTCCTGAATTTTTTGTTTGTCGCTGTTACAGAAATATGCAATAAACTTATTGATGTGGTTCGCAACAATGTATTCAGCGTGCTTTTCTCCGTTACCTTGCAAGTTAAGCAACTCGGCTATTTCGTTTGTCTTGTAACCTTGATGTCGGACTTTGTATTCGTGTTTGAAAACAATGTGCTTGTATGCAAGCGAATGTGCAGTTTCAACTTTTACGTTGTCAAGTCCTTTGTCCGTAAATTTTTTCTGTGCTTCTAATTTTACTGATTTGTTGAAAGCAAGGTAAAGAATTTTGGATGTCTTGGGTCGTGCTTTGGCGTATTCAATTATGGTCGTAGTCTTACCCGAACCCGCAACAGCATTTATTTTGATGTTGCCCGTTGAATTTATGATGTCATATTGTTCCTGTGTAAGCTCCATTTTTAATGAAAAAATCGTCTGAAAGATACGATTTTTTGATTTTTGTCCGTTTGTTTTAGTTCGTCTGTTTCTTGTTAGCACGGTCGCCTGTAGCATTGCAGGCAACATTTAAATTTACTCATTGCGTCAAATTTAAATTTATAACATGCGTCCAAGTATTTTATAACCAACTGATTTCGCAGATTTGCAAACCGTTACTTTAATTTTACTAGTTCGCAACAGTAATGGTGAACTTCTTTTTCTTTTGCTGGATGTGTACAGTTTTTCCTTTTCCGAAACCCAGTTCATCAAGCCATTTTCCTCTGAGCCTTATTTCCGGAACGATGATGAGTTGATTGCTGCTTTTCTGAAATCTTGAATGGATTTTTAGTTTTCTTGAATTCATTATTTTCGTATTTTTATATGACAAATGTATAAAAAAAATCAATTTGTCAACTTTTTGTATGACAAATTTGTAAGCGAATTAGCTGACATTTGAATTATGACGAGAGAACAGCTAAAGACAGAATTGGGTAAAAGAATTATTATGCTTCGAGAACAGAAAGGGTGGAGCCAGTCGGATTTTGCCCGTGCCTGTAATAAAGACCGACAGGCAATTGAAAAATTGGAAAACGGAAAAGTAAATCCTACACTTTATACTTTACTGGAATTGGCTATTGCTTTGGAAATTTCTCTTTCAGAACTGGTGGATTTAAAATAATATTATTTCTCACGGATCGTAAATTCGCGGAAATAGGTTATGAAAAACAGTATTTGCCCCGTTTTTTGCCAATACAATGTTAGGCATAGTTTTTTATCATTGTAATTTTTCGCCCCTCATCATTACTAATTGTCAAATGAATAAAGGCTTTATTTTTTTCTTCAGATTTTTCTAAAACATTGTAAAATAAACTTAGGGTCTTTTGTTGTGTTTTGTTAATTGTAATTAATTCATTTTGGATTTCTTCAATACCACTTTCATTTATGTAATTGTAAAATTTTCCAATTATACCTACAATTATGTCTGATAATTGAATATATAAATTTTCTTTTGAGTCGATGAATTTATAATTTTCAATTTTTTTACCTGCATAAGTCATATTTAAATTTTCGATTATTGGCTCCACAGAATCCTCCTTATCAAAAAAGTGTTCAGAGTTTAGGAAAAGATAAATATTTCTTGCATAGAAAAGGGAAAAATTCTCTATTAATTGGTGACTTTTTTCATTCATTATAAAAACAAGTTCTTTAGAATCTTTACTTTTTCTTAATAGCATTAATATAGTTCTGTTACCGATACTATTGGGCTCTTTTTCAAAAATTGTTATGATATTTTTAATAAAATCATTAATTCTATCTTTTTGAAGATTAGGAAATTGATATTCATAAAAAAGTTCGATAAATATCTTTATGTTCTTCCTAACACATATGAATAAATCATTTTTTAACTCTCTATTATAAAATGGTGCATAATGAATATCTGTTGCGTCAATAAGTGAGTCAATGATGTCAACAATAGAAAAATATAGAAAATTTAAAGAAGAATAATGGATAGAAATATCATTTGAAATTAAGAAACCAAAAATAGACTGTAAATGAATTGAATTTAAACATTCAATAAAATTCCCTTTAGCAATATGCTTTAACTTTACTTCACTAATATTCTTTTGAAGTTTGAATGTTTTGAAAAGAGGTTGTAAATCAAAACTTTGTGCATTCTCAAAAACCAAACCTCCTAGTATGAAATTAGTTTTAATTGACTCGTTAAATTTATCTTCTTTTAAATAGTACTTACGGATATTATTAGTTTCGTCATAATAAAATTTTAATTTATAATCCAAACCTGTTAAATCAAATAAGCTTATATGCGATTCTCTAATAATTTTTGTTTCAAAATTCATATGAAGGTATGTTTGTCCAAAATTACGCCTAACTCTCTAATTTACGCATTGCGTCAATAATAATGTATATCAACCCAAAGAAAACAATTATTTTATTTTTAGACAATGGAAATCTTTGCAGCGTCTTCCATTGCAGATTATCTGTCTCTTCTATAAAGTCGATATTTTTGAAAACCAATGTTTCAGGGAAGTTGAAAGCGCTTATTTCCTTAAAAATATCACCTGCTGTCGCGGATTTGTAATCCGTGATTTTAATTTTTATATTCTGAAAGTATAGATTGCAAATCCGCGACATCTGGAAAATTTAGTAATAAAAATGGTATAATTTTTATGATTTTCATTTTTGCGTTTCGTTGTTTTAAGATTACAGCTAACGATCGGCTCGGCTTTGCGATGTGGCGGAATTTTAGCACAAAAGTTCAATAGAATTACTGCTATTGAACCTTGCACAAATGTTTAATAGAAGCACTTCAGCCGCCATATTGCCAAACCTATGTTATGTGCCGTATTAATTTCATTCGTTAAAGTATTTTTCAATTTCAGTTATAGCATTGTCAAGACCATTTTCGTCTCTGATTTGTTGCCCAACTATTGAAACATTATTTTCTATTTCCTTTATTTGAACTTTTTGAATAGCCGAAATTAGTTTGTCAGCCGATAAAGTTTTTACAGGAATATGTACACCTAATTTTTTTCGTTCAACAATTTTCCCCCAAGTTGGTTGGTCTGTATAAAATGAAACAATGATTACTGGTAAATTGTGCCTTAACATAGTTGCCAAAGTTCCTGCACCACCGTGAAAAACTCCTATTTTGCATTGTGGTAAAATTGTTTCGTGATTTACATACTTCGTTACAAATAAATTTTTGTTTGTTGGCAAATTGTCAAACTGTGACCAGCCTGTACAAAACAAAATTCGTTCATTGGTTTGCTCTAAAACTTGTGTCAAGATTTTAGAAAACTTTGCTGTGTTACCAACTCCATTACTGCCGAAACCAATATAAATGGGTTTGTCGCCATTAGATAACCATTCAGAAAGTTCGCTTGTTGTTTGGTCCAAAAAGTGATTTTCTCGTTTGTGTTTTGGAATATTTATAAAACCAGTTATTTTATGATGGCTTTCCCAGTCTTTTGGTTGTGGAATTAAAGACTGACTTAAACAGTACAAGTCCAATATTTTTTGTTTGTCAAGATATGTAACTAAATTCTCTTTTAGTTCAGGCAAACCAAGTTCTTTTCTATACTCGTTGGTGTCTTGTTTATGAATTTCCAAAAGAAACCTTGTGCGATTTTATAAGTGAGTTTATTGTACCAAGGAAAATTAAAAAAATCAAAATCACCTAATGGAAATTCAGCCGTTGGAACAACGGGTGGCATAAAATAACTTAACGCAACTTTTTTATTTTGTATTTCAGCAATAGCACTTACAATTGGAAGTGTCATTGAGTTAGCAATGATAAAATCAACTTTTGAAATTGCTTCATAATAGCTTTTTCTCAAAGGGTCTCTGTTGTCGTGAAGTACTTTGAAATAATACTTCATTAATTTTATTGAGTTCTCTGTCTGCAAAATGCTTTGTCCTTCTTTTGAGTTCATCATTGTTTCGGCATTTCCCCAAAGTGGCTGAAATGCAACACCAAAACCTTCAACAAAGTCTTTAAAGTCTTCCGTTGCAGAAAGGGTTACTTGATGCCCTTTGTCCATAAGTCCAAGAGCCAATGCGACATATGGTTGTAAATCTCCTCTTGTTCCGTAGGTAAATATTCCTATGTTCATTTAGTTTTTTTGTACAGTTTTACTATTTCTTCAATAACGATTGCTGGGTTTCTCTCCCAAACGTTATGGTCAGCATTTTTAGCAATTACAAAATTATGATTTGGCATTGTTCCCAATTCCTTACAACAATTTATCCATTTTTCCTTTTCATCTTCTTTTATCATTGGTTGTATATTTTCTGCCATAACCATTGTTACAGGTGTTTTTGAACTTAAAAACTTGTCTTGCATAAATTCGGCTGTATTTGAAAAGCTATTTAAAGCATAAAACAAACCTGGTTTATATTGTTTAATCATTTTCCAATCTTCCTCTTTTATTGTTTGGATAAATTCATCCGACCATTTTTTTGTAAAAAAGCAAGGTGTAGCAATGTCTATACAAACAACTCCTTTTACCTTTTTTATATTCCGATGAGTAAATAATGAAGCATAATAACCACCTAAAGAATGGCAAACAATGAATATTTTTTTAGAATAGCCTAATTTTTTTAAAGCTATTTCTAAGTCTTTTACTTCGTTTTGGAAGCTGATTTTTGTCGTATCAATTTCACTTTTTCCTAACCCAGCTCTGTCATAAGTTATTATTGTAGCTTTTGTTTGCTTATGAATTTCGTTTGTTATTGATTGTCAAACACTACCATCATCGCCATTTCCTGCTTCAAAAAGGATTGGTGTTCCTTTTCCTTTAATAATGTTAAAGTGCAATTTGTGATTTCCAACATTTATAAGTGTGTCAATTGTTTGAGCTTGTCCAAAATTGTAAGTTGTCAAGCAAATAAGTAATAAAATAATTCTGTTCATTTTCTCAAAGTATTATTGTTCCGATGTCGCGGATTTGTAATCCGTGATTTTAATTTTTATATTCTGAAAGTATAGGTTGCAAATTTTTTGCGAAATATGTTCTTGGTAGGTAAACGTCACGGATTAAAAATCCGCGACATCTGAGCTTCAATTGTTGCAAGGCTCTCATCTTCAACAAAAAAATCCTAACTTCCATAATTTTCCTTCAGTTTTCTCATCAACAGTCTCACGCCTTGTTGAGTATCCGGATTAAAAGAGTTGGCGAAAATAATATACGCTTTGTGCTTTATTCTGTCGATATGAACAAGACTGTAATACGTTCCCGCTGTACCGGAATGGGTAGAAAGTTCCTTTCCGTTCTCGTAAATATTAAACCATCCGATCGAATAATTCGGAATTCCTTTGTGGATAAAAGCATACGTTTTGGCTTTCAGGTAATTGTTTTTTCCTTCAAGCCCCTGAATATTAAGCTGAATGAATTTGATGTAATCTTTCAGTTTTAAATTGATATCTCCCGAAGGTTCTGTGTAATCCAGATGATAATCAAAAGTGGAAGGAACCGGTTGTAGTTTACCATCTTCCGTAAAATGTCCCCAAGTGTCTTTCTGCTTCTGATTTTCCGGCCACGATAATTGTACGTTTAATTTTAAATCTTTGTTAAAGACCTGATCAACCAGTTGTTCCCAGCTTTTACCAGTTACTTTTTCTACCATTAAAGTCGCTAAAGTATATCCTGCATTGGAATAGACAAAAGGATGCTGTTCGTCTGTCTTCATAGGTTCCAGCGTAAGTACAAATTCTCCGAACAGCTTTCTTTTTTCCTGATGCGTTCCTTTAAAATCCGGAATTTTGGGATCGTCTTCTCCCTGAAACGGCTGAATTCCTGCTTTATGAGAAAGGAGATCCTGTAAGGTAATATTGGCGTATTCGGGCTTGCTTTTCGGCTTCCATTCGGGAAACAGATCGAAAAATTTGGTCGTCCATTTCAATTTTCCATTTTCCACATATTTGGCAATCATAAATGCAGTCATTGCTTTGGTGTTAGAACCAATGTGGAATCTGTCGTTTAAAGTTGCCGTGTCCGGAAGATCAACTGAATGTTTTCCTAATGCCGCCATTTCCAGTGTAGATTTGCTATTGATTACGGCGTAGCTTATTTCCGGAATGTGATAGACTTTGCGAATAGAATCAGCAAAATGAACGGTTTTCTGCCCGAAACAGATAATTGATAGTATTATGAACAGAAGGGAGGTTATTTTTTTCATCGGTTTTTTGCTGTAACATCATTATATTTTTGTAACACGCAGGCAAATTTTAACACTTTGGAAATCTATTCTTTTTCATTGTTTTCAATTTCGTCTTTTTGTTCTGATATTTTTTGTCCACAATATGGACAAAATTTATGAAGTTTTTCTAATTGGCTGAAACAAGTGCTGCACAGGATTACCTTATCAAAAACCTGTTTAATTTTGTTTGTAGTTCGAACTGTGTATGCAGTTGGAATTTCTTTTAAGAAACTCGATTCATTTCCCTTTTGAGTAATTAAAAAAAGCTTTTCTTTGGCTCTGGTAATAGCAACATAAAATAGACGTCTTTCTTCTTCCATAAGCAGATCGTGATTTGCTTGTTTTATCACTTGGAAAATCCTGTCTTCAAGCCAAATATCCGGAAATCCACCATTGCCTTCCGTTAAACCAATAATGAAAACAACTTTTGCTTCAAGTCCTTTGGATGCATGTATTGTCTTACTCTGAACACGAATATTTTCATTTTTAAATCTGAAAAAATAAGGCGTAAACATCTTACTTCGTCTGTACAGAAATAAAATTTCATCATTGTTTATCCCGTCTTCTAACAGCTCTTTTACTTTATCTGTACAAAATTGCAGATTTTCGTCTTCTGTATTTCCTGCGAAAACAACGATCTTATGTTCGGATTTTTTTGATGCCTGAACGTCTTTTTCTACCTTAAATTTGTTGTGTTTAATAACTTCGTTGCTTGCACCAACAATATTTTGTGTGCTACGATAATTTAGATTGAGTTTTATTGTTTTTGCATTTGCAAAGTGTTTTTCAAATTCTACAATATAGCTCACATTTGATCCTCTGAAACCGTAAATACTCTGCCAATCATCACCAACGCAGAATAACTGGGTATTGTTGGTAAGTAATAATTTAATAAGCTCTACTTGTAAATTGTTTACGTCTTGAAACTCATCAACCAAGATATATTGAAATTTTCCTTTGTATTTGTTTGCTATATCTTCGTGATTTTGAAACAATGAAGCTGTTCGTGAAATCAAATCGTTAAAGTCAAGGTAAGATTTGTTTGTACAATAATGAATATATTTTTTCACAATGGGAATTGCCAACTCATAAAAAAAGCGTACACGTTCGTGTTGATCTTTCCCAGCGTTTTCTGAAACTTTATCTATGCAGATGTTTTCAACTTTTATCATATCAGTAATTCTTAAGATTTGTAGAATAAAATCTTTCACGTTTTCATGATAGCCATTAAATTCTTCTTTAAAGTTTATGGAAATATTTTGGTGATAATCTGATGGTAAACGATTTTTAACAATTTTGTCGAGCGTGTGATTGAACAAAGCAGAATCTTTTGTCATACTTTCAAAAGTCCTGATTAGCAAAAGATTTCCTATTTTAAACTGTTCTTCTTTATCTTTTGTTGAGTAACTTTTATTGCTAACGTGCTCAAGGTAAAGATTTGCATTCGGGATATAAAAATCAGGAGTAAAAGTAAAATCTTTAATGTTTAGCAAAGGTTCATATTCGAATTTTATGCTGTGGCGATAAAACCAATCTGCAATAAATTGTTCTGATTTCGAACGTACTTTTGTTCCGTTAAGTGTAGTAAAATATTTTCCGTCTTTGGGTATATATTTAGGATCTATTTTTTTTAAATGGATTTTGTCTATGATATAATCCAGAATATAGCGTTTTAGCTTTAACAGGTATTCTGTGTTTTCACATTCGTCTATAAGTAATTTATGCATTACTTCAAAAGCCGTTTCGGGAGCAATGTGTTTTGAAAGTTCACTCTCGTCGTCGCGCTTTTCGTCTCCTATTATTTTGAATTTGTTATCAAACTCATTTACACCATAATTACGTAAAACACTGTAACAGAAGCTATGAAAAGTTTTAATGGTAAGTCCGTCGATCCATGTGTATTTCTTCTGTTGTAAAAATCTTTCTTTTTCTTTGTCTGCAATACTTTTTTGCTTGTCAAAAAGTTGTTTTTCGTATTCACCACTTTCGTCTGCAGAAATGATAAGCCGGTCAATCATCTCATTTGTTGCGTTTTTTGTAAAAGTAATCGCAAGAATGCCGGAAGGATTCACATTTTTTTCTTCAATTAAGTAAATGAGTTTTTGCAAAAGTGTTTTGGTCTTTCCTGAACCTGCTCCTGCAAGAACTAAAAGTCTCTTATCTTCGCTAATAACTGCATCTTGCTGTTTCTCATTTAAAGCACTTAAATTTGTTTTCACTTTTTTGTTTTTAGTTTTTCATTGATTATCGCCTTATTTATAACGGTTCTTTATATTCCCGAACTTCAAGCGAACTGCAATAGTTTAAATATAGTAAAAAAGTTTAATAAAATCGGTATAGTGTATTTGTAATCGGATTAATTTCAGGACTTATAGTAAAGTGAAAAATATTCTGATATTAGTTTTTAGGTATTTTTACGAACGAGGTTCTTGGGTAGGGAAATGTCACAGATTTCAAATCCGCTGCATCTTTTTAAATATTAATAAAAGTTATTCTCTTTTTTTGCTAATGATTTCTTCAAGTCCGGGTTTACAGGTTAATAAATGCCATCCGCCAAAAACAATAAATATTCTGTCGTTGCTGTCCAATAATTTATCAACGGTCCTTAGTAAAAACTGGTCGCGTATTTCTTTGGATTTTCTTCCGATTTCCTGAAATTTCCCCACGGGTTCAAAGGGATTTGTAGGTTCAAGTTCCAAAATGTCGAAAGGACGTTTCAACAGCTGCTCATAACCGGATTTATAGAAACTGAACTTTTGTTCGGACTTGGATAATGCTACACCGCCTTTTTTAATGATATAGTTTTCTATAAATGTATTGTATCTTTTTTCTATTTCGCGGAGGTCTGTAATGTGCTGCCCTTTAAGTCCCCACATAAGGCGTTCTGTAATGATGTACGCCAAGAATTCTTTTTTAGAATAGCTTTTAAGTAATTCTTTAAACTCGAAGGAAACTGGCGGATCTCCGTCAACTGTTTTTATTTTTAAACTGTCACTCAGTATTTTGGTTAATCCAATTTCTCCATCTTTTAATAAGGCATCCTTTTTGGAAGTATAAATTTTCTTTGAGATGTCGCCTCCTTCATTAATGGCAATATTGGGTCTGAAGGCAAAAAACTTCTGTTCAATTTTTGTAAACATTGGATTTTCAATATCCGAATCGTCTGTGAGATGAGCTACACCGCAAAACACCACTGTTTTTTTACCGTTTGTAAATTCCAGAATGTACGGATTGGAAGGAAGTTGTTTGTTAGAATCCAGCTTTATGTCGAGATAACTTGTTGTAGTATAAACAGGCGCAACATCGTTACCTGTTTTTTTATTGAGATTTGAAGCGCTGCAACTTACAAGCAACACAGAAATAAAAGTGCAGATCAAGGGATGTTTCATAGTGATTTTAATTCATTGCGGCTGACTTTCAAATTTACACATTCGTAGATTTTACGCATACACAAACCATTGTTTTTCTTCCGTTTTTTAGAAAGTTAATAATTTTGTAGATATTGCGATGATTTATAATTTATCCACCGTAATGATAATCTTGTTTTTCTTCTGCTGAATATTCACCATTTTTCCTTCTCCGAAGCCTATTTCATCAAGCCATTTTCCTCTGAGGCGGATTTCCGGAACGATGATGAGTTTGTTGCTGCTTTTCTGAAATCTTGAATAAATTTTAAGTTTTCTTGAATTCATCATGATGTGTTGTTAAATGATAAATTTGGTTTTGGTTATTTGTTTTTACATTTTTTCTGGCTGTACAGGAGGAAGTTGTAAAAATGCCTGAACTTCCTGCCTATACAAACCAAGGGTATATGATAAATTGTGTTTTTAAATCTCTAAATAAGCAATTGATTTTATATTAAATGCTTTTATTCGACAAATATAACAAAAAATCACAATACTGGCATATATCCCAATAATATTTATTTTTTATAAATGCAATTTAGTTGAAAACATAGTATTAATGGATTTTCACAAAGACCTGCAAATTTTGATAGGAAAGCGTATTTCTGAAATTAGAATGAAAAATAACCAAACTCAACAAGATTTAGAATTTCTAACAGGTATTGATTCGGCAGAAGTAAGTAAATATGAAAAAGGAAAAAGAAATCTAACTTTGAAAACTATGATAAAGTTTGCCGTAGCATTACAAATTCATCCAAAAGAATTATTTGATTTTGACTTTGATATAGAAAAGTATAAAATTGATGAGTAAACCTCGATATCGTAGATTTGCAATCCGTGATTTAAATTTTTATATTGTATAAGCGTAGATTGGAAATTTTTACGAATGAGGTTCTTTGATACGGAAATGTCACGGATTAGAAATCCGCGACATCTGATTAAATGTATTACCTAAAGAATTATTAGATTTTAAAATTGATTATAAATTCTGAAGACAATATATGATTATGTTAATCTATCACTTAACAAGAAAACAGAAACGACTAATTCATATAATAGAAGTTGGAATATACTATTGTTGGTTAATATTACAAATTTTATTTATTACATTATTTTACAAGACTTAAGTCCCATTTTGTCTAAATCATGATTAATGTCTTATGCCATTCTATTCACCATTTTCTTATACCTTTTATATTATCATTTATTTTTGAAAACATATTACTACCTGAAAGTTCAGACTTTAGATTAAGTAGATAAGATTTTGGATTCGCTTGTAATTCAAGTTTTTCCTTTTTTACAGAATTAGCTGAAGATATTATTCCAAAAATAACCCCACCTGTTGTAACAATTGGCTTTGCTATATCAGGAATAAGCTCTGATAAAGATGCAATAGTTGTCGGAACAGAAATGCTCAAAAACTTATTTACTGTTTCAATTTTGTGTGTTTCATATAATTTTTCTAAATGTTTCGTTTCTTTCAATATCAATCTTGAGTAGTGGTTTAAGGCATCTTTTAATGAAGATGCATTATCTATATCTGGTATTGAGTTTGTTAGGTTGGAAATTTCATTAAAGAACGCTGTTCTTTCAGCAGAATAGTTTTCTCGAATGTCAATTATTTTGTCAAGAGGAACATCATTAATTCTTTTTGGAACAATGGCTTCAATAAGAAGATTTCCTAAACGATATTCGAATTGGTTTTTATAATCGGAGTTAATTTTGTCTTCAAATTGAATGGATGCTGAAAAAGAGTGTTCAACATCCGTTACTATAGGGAGAGTTTTTTTCTTTGAAATTGATTTTGCAAGGTAGGCCATATATAGTAGCCCAATTTCATTATCAATTTTCACCCAATTTTCCCATTCATTTTCACCAGGAACTGCGATACCAATTTCAAATAAATATTCTTTCATTCGTGGGTCAATCTTCATTACATGAATATATGTGCCACTTGACTTAGCCATGTCTGAATAAAAATTTCTCCTTTCATAATAATCTCTCCTATAATCTCGTCTATGTTTTTCTCTTTTAAAGTATCTATCGTGAAAAAAATGGTCGGATTCGAGAATATGTCTTAACTGGTCACTAAACTGATTAAAAGCATTTGATGTGTCATAATTTTCAGGATGATAATCTTCAATAAACCCAGTATGATATTTTATACTCGTTATATCTTCATTGTCAGAAGGCTCAACAGAACTTGGAACTATTCTTGAAATTTTGTCCCAAAAAAGTAAAGAATGCTTAACCCAATTTTTATTTGTGAGATTAATATGCGGGTAGTAAAGTGCATGTCCGAAACTCATATATTTATTAGTTTAATGGTTATCTGTTTGCGTCAGCGAAGTTTTCCAAGCACTACCGCTGACATGTAAATTTACGCATTGCACAAAATTTATCTGTATAAATAATACGCGTATGCGTCTATAATTTTTTCTATTAAGAATGTCGAATATTGATTAGTTCTTATAAAATGATGAAAGTTTATATCTGGCTAATTATAATTGCTTCTAAAAATAAAAATAAGGAAGGGAAATGAGAAGTTAATTGATATTGTTTCATGATTTTATTAATTAGTTTTCTCAAATATAATTAAAAAAATAATACAAAATAAAACCCGCTCTGAAAATCAGAACGGTTTAATGTTTTTGGTACGAGCGAAAGGCTCGCAAAAGCTGGTTATTTCTCAATGATATTTTGTTTAAACTTATCGATCTCTTTATCAACTTGCAATATTATATAGTACAGTTGAGTATATTTTTCTATAAGATCTGAAGAGTTATTATTTAGTTTTGAAACTTCCTCTATTTTCTCTTGTAAATTACTAATGTAATTGTTAAGATTAGCTGAATTTTCTTTTTCTATGTCGTTACTAATTTCATGAATTTTTTCGTAATAATCATTAACAAAATTATTTATATCAGATAAGTTTATACCTTTAGGTACTTTATTTTTCAAAGCAATTTTTTTAACTTGATATATTGTTGTTTTAGCTTTTTCATTAATATTTGAATATTTAACAACTTTAAATTTAGAAAAAATTTCTTTTTTTGTTTTACGTATAATCCTCACATTAAATAGTGACCACACTGCACCGGAAATCGAAATTACTGAGGAGACGACTCCTAATTTTATTGTCCAATCCATTAGATAAGATACATGTAATTAATGTCAAAATCTCGGGTTATTCCGCTTGCTTCAATTGGATGTTGCATTGGTTCTAATAATTTGTCCCAAAATTCTTGATCAAAACTATCTCTTAAAAACATGTATCTAAAAACTGAAATTAATGTGCTTCTAGAAATTCCCATTACAGGATTTGTTCGACATTCGTAATGTTTTTCATATTCATAGAAGTTATAATATTTTTTCTTTAACCATTCACTGTCGGCATAATTTGTAATTTCATCGACTTGTTCTTTAGTTATAGAAAAATATGGCTGTAAATCTTCATGTAAATTGTTTTCCTCTAATAAAGGATAAAGTTTTTGATACCATGCATAAGCGTAATCATTTGGAATCAAATTACTTGTTGCAGGATTTAATTTAGTTTGAAGAATTTGAAACCTTTGTAAATTAAATATTGCTTTTCCAATCTCTTTCATTTTGTTAGTTTTTTATTAATTATTTATTTTATTTGAAAATAAAACCGCTCTGAAAATCAGAACGGTTAGTATATAAATTGTCTTGGCGACACGCCATTACATCATTCCTGGCATTCCTCCGCCCATTGGCATGGCCGGTTCGTCTTTTTTCACTTCAGTGATCACACATTCTGTGGTTAATAACATTCCGGATACGGAAGCTGCGTTTTCAAGGGCAACTCTTGTTACTTTCGTAGGGTCAATGATTCCAGCTTCAAGCATGTTGACATACTCGCCTGTTTTTGCGTTGTACCCGAAGTCTCCTTGTCCTTCTGCTACTTTCGCAACGATTACAGAGCCTTCACCACCAGCATTGGCAACGATTTGTCTCAATGGCTCTTCGATCGCTCTTTTTACGATCTTGATTCCTGTATTTTCGTCTGCATTTGCACCGGAAAGGCTTTCCAAAGAAGCGATTGCTCTTACCAAAGCAACACCACCACCTGCAACAATACCTTCTTCTACAGCAGCTCTTGTTGCGTGAAGCGCATCATCCACTCTGTCTTTTTTCTCTTTCATTTCCACTTCAGAAGCAGCACCTACGTAAAGTACGGCAACACCTCCTGCTAATTTAGCCAGTCTTTCCTGAAGTTTCTCTCTGTCGTAGTCAGAAGTAGTCGTTTCCATCTGAGCTTTGATCTGTGCAACTCTTCCCTTGATTTTGCTGTCGTCACCACCACCATTTACAATCGTAGTGTTGTCTTTATCGATAGAAACTTTTTCAGCAGTTCCCAACATATCCAAAGAGATGTTTTCCATTGTGAAACCTTGCTCTTCAGAAATTACCTGTCCTCCTGTTAAGATTGCAATATCTTCCAACATTGCTTTTCTTCTGTCTCCGAATCCAGGCGCTTTTACCGCAGCAATTTTAAGAGAACCTCTTAATTTGTTTACCACTAAAGTTGCCAAAGCTTCTCCTTCAACCTCTTCAGAGATAATTAATAAAGATTTTCCTCCCTGAGCGATTGGTTCAAGAACAGGAAGCAATTCTTTCATGGAAGAGATTTTCTTCTCAACTAAAAGGATGTATGGATTTTCAAGTTCAGCCAACATTTTTTCAGGATTCGTCACGAAATACGGCGACTGATACCCTCTGTCGAACTGCATTCCTTCTACAACATCTACGGTTGTATCGATTCCTTTAGCTTCTTCTACTGTGATAACTCCTTCTTTACCTACTTTTCCGAACGCTTCAGCGATTAAAGCACCGATTGTTTCGTCGTTGTTCGCAGAAACAGAAGCTACCTGCTTCACTTTATCTGTAGAATCTCCAACTTCCTGAGACTGAGCTTTTAAGTTTTCAACCACTGTTGCAACCGCTTTATCGATTCCTCTTTTCAAATCCATTGGGTTTGCACCTGCAGCTACGTTTTTAAGACCTTCTCTTACGATAGCCTGTGCCAGAACAGTAGCGGTAGTAGTACCGTCTCCTGCGATATCATTGGTTTTGGAAGCCACTTCTTTTACCATTTGTGCTCCCATGTTTTCTACTCTGTCTTCAAGTTCGATTTCTTTTGCAACTGAAACTCCGTCTTTGGTAACGTGAGGCGCACCGAAAGATTTTTCGATTACCACGTTTCTACCTTTTGGTCCTAAAGTTACTTTTACTGCATTAGCCAATGCATCAACACCTCTTTTTAAAGCGTCTCTTGATTCGATATCGAATTTTATTTCTTTTGCCATTGTTTTAAGCTTTTGGCGATTTGCTTTTAGCTTTTGGCTTTAGCAATTCGCGGTTTATTTTTTATAATTTGATTTTAATTTCCGTTAAGCCTGTTCCAAAGCGTGACAAGCTTTTTTTTTAGCAGGGTTAATTCTTCTGAAAGATTTTGATATTCATTTTCCTGAATGTAATCTAAATCTTTAGCAAGAATTAATTGGTTTTCTGCTTCGTTGGATGATCCCAGCGCAATATTGATGAAATTAGCAAACTCTTTATCTGAATTTCTTCCGCTTCCTTCCGAAATATTATATCCGATAGAAGCAAATGATCTCCTGATTTGAGAGGTCAACCCAAACATTTCTTCCTTTGGAAAATTTTTGGTTGAGGTATAAATTTTTAAAGTCAGTTGATGGCTTATTTGCCAAACTTCAAATTTTTTGAAATCTCTCATTTACTATTTTCAATGCTGGAAAGCCATCTGCCGGAAGCAAAAAGCTATTAGCCAATTATTCCTAGTAAATCTCCTTCTTTTACAATTAAATAATCTTTTCCTTCCAATTTCAATTCAGAACCTGAATATTTCCCGTAAAGAACTTTGTCACCCACTTTTACAGTTGTAGGCTCATCTTTTTTGCCCGGGCCAACTGCCACAACAGTACCTTCCTGAGGTTTTTCTTTTGCGGTGTCCGGAATAATAATACCTGAAGCTGTTTTAGTTTCTGCAGCGATCGGCTCGATCAAAACTCTGTCTGCTAATGGTTTAAAGTTTACTGACATAATATATTTAATTTTTTTAATTATTTCTGTCTTGAAATTCTCTAATTGTATGCCAACACAGGCAAAAGAAAATTTTGGCAGACTAATTTTTTTTGAACGGAAATTTTGGCAGAAAAAAAGTCACTTCAAAAATGAGGTGACTTGTATTTTATTGATGACAAGAATCTTCGTAATTGTCAATCAGTTTTTTATAGATATCAGTGTATATTGCTGATTTATATTTCATATTTATTTTTGATGCTTCAGCTCCTCTTTTACCTTTAAGTGCTGCTTTTCTTTCGTCATCGGTTGCTCTTTTCTTTTCCTTAAAAGTTTTATTGGAAAAATAATCGTTCTGTCTTGCTTCATCTACTTTTTTCAGAAACTCTGGACAGTCTGCTCCAACCATTTCATAGGCTGTGTAGAATTTTTTGTATAATGTTTTAAGATTAAATAAATCTAAGGGACTTAATGAAGGATAATCTACCGGCGCAATGGCAACGGTGTCGTCTGGTTTGCTTAAATAAACCATTACATAAGTTAACTGACAATCGTTTTCGTTTCCATTGGAAGCTGCGGAATAATTATTTCCAAAATCTGCCTTGCACATCATGCTTCTGTAACCATAAAGATTTATCAGTCCTTTTTCCATCAAAGGAAGCATCAGTACTTTCCCTTCGGATTCCAGTTCCTGATCTTTGTTGATTTCTTTTACCAGGCGTTTGTCCAGTTGAAATTGCTCCTGAGTTTCTTCATTTGTATACAATAAACTTTTAATATCAGAAACAGGGATTAATTGTACTTGGGTATCGCTTTTTGAAGATTTAAATTTTACTTCTTTTCTGTCTAAATTGGCATATTTAGGTCCTTTTCCCATGAAACTGAATGTTGCAACATCAGGAAGCATAAAGTCTTGTGCAAATCCTTTTTTCGTACTGCCGTCTTCCATTAGAATTTCTATGGGAAGGAAATCCCTTTTTCCTGTATAAAATTGCAGAGATTGTGCAAAAAAGTTTTGTGCTGAAAGAATAAACACCAATAAAAGGCTAAGTTTTTTCATGGATATTTTAAAGTTTTTTATCAGGTGCAAATCTAAAAAAAGTATCCAGATTCTGAATACTTTTAAAGAATAATCTTTTTATTTTACAGATTCCATAACCATTTTTCTTCCGTCGGAATCTATTTCCTGTTTTAAAACCTTTCTTGTTGAAGTATCGATGTAGTAAGTAATGACGGACTTTCTGTCCTGAATATCATCTGTTGTTTTTACGATCCAGACTTTATTACCTTTAAGATCTCCTTGGGTTACATTTTCCACATATGCTTTTATAACGCCTTTTTTAGCAGCCGGATTATAATCGAAAATCGGAATTTCCACAGATAGATTTTCTTTTAAAGGCATAAATCTTATGATTGCGGGATACGCATTGCTGTCAAAATATTCAGTAGAAATTTTTTCGTCGATAATGTCTTTTTTCTGTGTTTTTTTATCGAAATAATATCCTGTTGCTTTATTTTTTTCAAACTTAATCACCATGTCTCTCATCATATTGTAGGAAGAATGATGCATCGGCTGAAAATCTGAAATTCTAACCATCGTAGAATCCGTCCATGGTTTATCCGGAGCCTGATTCATCTTTACCTTAGTTTTAAGAAGAAGTCTGTTTTTGTCTAATTTTTTTACCTCAGAGGTTATTTTCCCGATTTCCATTCTCTTGTCACCTTTCGAAGCGTACCATACTGCATCGGAAATTTCATCTTTAATGTATTGCGATTCCGGTTTTACGTTACTTGGAACAATGGTTTTCTGAGCAAAAAATTGGGCACTGCTCATTATTAAAAGGATCAGAAATAGTCTCATGATTTTTTAACAATAAGTAGTGCCCTTTATGTAAAAGTTACAGAACTTTTCGGCTTATTTTTTCCCTGCAGCCTGCATCGGGTTTACTTTTCCGTTAGAAGCACCTCTTGCATTTCCTGCTTCTTTCTGCTTAAAGAGATCGAATTTGGAAACCTGTGCCGTGCCGCCGTCATTGCTCCAGAAATTGTTGGAAGTATCAATATCGGCAGTTTCTCTCATCGGATCAAGCTGAACAGATTTCAGTTTCTTTTCAAAGTAATACGTTTTAGAAACTTTCTGCTCGTTCATTCTCCAGATCTGTGCAGAAGATTTGTCGGTAAGTTTTGTTCCGTCCTCAAAAGTAAATTCTAAAATAATCGGCATTACCAAACCTCCTTTGTTCACGAAATCAATCTGATATGCGGTAAGATTTTTAAATTTATCTTTTTCTTTCTGCGTTAAAGGTTCGGTTCCGTCGAATTTAAAAGTGTATTCTTTGTTGTTATCCACTTTTTCCTGACCTCTGTCGTATCTGTAATAGAAATCCTGTGCTTCCTTGTCTTTATCTACGTAGAAAGTAATGCTTTTATCTTCTCTGTTTCTGATTTTTGAAATGTCTTCAAATTCGTTCAGGGCAGGTTTATCAACTTTATATTTATTTTCTTTGGCTTCTCTTGGAGCAGTATTCAGATCCGGAGTTGCAATCGTCACTTTATCAATCGCGATATCTACAGGATCTGTTCCGTAGAACCATCCTCTCCAGAACCAATCCAGATCTTCACCACTTGCGTCTTCCATCGTTCTGAAAAAATCTGCAGGTTCAGGATGTCTGAAAGCCCATCTTTTCGCATAGGTTTTAAAAGCTTTATCAAAAAGTTCTCTTCCCATAATGGTTTCACGAAGAATATTCAATCCTGTTGCCGGTTTGGAATACGCATTCGGACCAAACTGAATAATATTTTCAGAATTGCTCATAATCGGCTCCAGTTGATCTTTCGGAAGTTTCATGTAATCTACAATTGTCCACGCCGGACCTCTTTTTGAAGGAAATTTATTATCCCATTTTTCTTCTGTAAGGTATTCCACGAAAGTATTTAAACCTTCGTCCATCCAGCTCCACTGTCTTTCGTCAGAATTAATGATCATCGGGAAGAAGTTATGTCCCACCTCGTGAATCACAACGCCCAACATTCCGTTTTTAATTCCTTCCGAATAGGTTCCGTCTTTTTCTGTTCTTCCGTAGTTGAAGCAGATCATCGGATATTCCATTCCGTTTGCCGCTTCTACAGACTGTGCAACAGGATATGGATACGGAATCGTGAATTCTGAGTAGGTTTTGATAGTATGCGCAACTGCTTTGGTTGAATATTTTCTGTATAATCCATAAGCTTCTTTCGGGTAAAAGCTCATTGCCATTACTTTATTGTTGTTTTCAGGAATCGTAACGCCCATTCCGTCCCACACAAATTTTCTGGAAGAAGTCCATGCGAAATCTCTTACGTCATTCGCTTCAAACGTCCATGTTTTTCTTTGCTTTGAATGATTTTTCTCCGCTTTTTTAGCTTCGTCCAGAGTCACGATTTCTACAGGTTCAGTAGAAGTTTTAGACTTGTTATATCTTGCCAATTGCTCAGATGTTAAAACCTGATCATAGTTTTTACATTCTCCTGTTCCACCCACAACATGATCTGCGGGAACATTCATCGAAACTTTAAAATTTCCGAAAACCAAGGCAAATTCGCCTCTTCCTGTAAACTGGTGATTCTGCCATCCGTGGAAATCGCTGTATACGCACATTCTCGGATACCATTGCGTCATCGTGTAAAGATCGTTTCCTTCTTCAGGGAAGTTTTCGTAACCGCCACGACCGCCCATTTTCATTCGGTTCGGGATATTGTAGTTCCAGTCTACTTTGAAAACCAGTTTTTCTCCTTTTTTCAGAACTTTAGGAAGATCAATACGCATCATGGTTTTATTGACGGTATATTTCAAAGGATTTCCTGAAGCATCTGTTACTTTTTCAAGATTTACTCCATAACCATTATCGATTGCCGGAACTTCAGAAGCTTTCAGCTGTTGGTCTGTTGCGGCTTTCGGAAGGGTAGAAGAGAAAGGGAAGTCCGCTTTCTTTACCGTTGACTGTTGATTCTCATCAAGCTGAAGCCAGATATAATCCAGATCATCCGGAGAATTGTTGTAATATGTAATGGTTTCAGAACCTTTCAGATTCCTTTTGTCTTCGTCCAGATAAGCATTGATCTCGTAATCGGCTCTGTTTTGCCAATAGCCGTGACCGGGAGCTCCGGAAGCGGTTCTGTAGATATTGGGCGTAGGAAGAATGGTTCCTAACTGTTCGAATTTATTTCCGTGGTTGCTTCCAGGGTTGTTCTGGATATTCTGTGCGGTGAAACCTGTATACGCAAATACAGAAAGAGAAAGTATGGCAACTTTTAGTTTCATAACCGAAATTGTTTTAAAGATTTTCAAATATAATAATAAGTAGCTGAAAATTTGAAAATGTTTCAGCGTTAAAAAGGAATTCTTTCTAATGTCATCTTTAAAGAGAGGGCAAATACTCCGGAAGAGACAAAAAGGATCCAGTCTTTCTGATTTACTTTGAATAATTTAAGCAAAATAAAGAGCAGCATTAAAATCCCGAAAACAATCGCGATCTGTCCCAATTCCAAACCGATATTGAAGCCTAAAAGAGGAATGGCAATACTCTGGCTTTTGGCAATCATTACTCTTGCAGTATTCGCAAAGCCCATTCCGTGGATCAGCCCGAAAATTAAGGCTAAATAATAATTAGCGTTATTCTGAGACTGTTTTTTATTTCGGATGAGAATATTATTCAGCGAAGTTAAAACAATCGTGAGCGGGATAAGAAATTCTACCCAGTTTGAATTGATTCTTATGATATCAAAAGTGCTTAACGCCAAAGTAATCGAATGACCGATGGTGAAAGCGGTGACAAGAATTAAAACTTTTTTTAGATCGCTAAAAGAATATACCGCAATTAAAGCCAGAACAAAAAGCTGATGATCGAGTGCATCCAAAGAAATAATGTGTTCCCAGCCGAGGTTCAGATAGAATAAAAAATCCTGCATTTTTCCAATATTATTTTTGAAACGCGATGATACAAAATTTATTTTAACTTTGTTATAAAATTCAATGGTATGCTTGTTAATATAGAATTAGAAAATGCTGAAGATTTTGTCTTTATCAAACAGCTTTTAGAGAAAATAAAAGGTGTAAAATCTGTTTCTGTAAAAGATGAGGAAGAATTTTATGAAGACGGAACGCCAAAATGGTTTATAGATAAACTTGCGGATTATGCAGATCGTCTGGAAGATAAAGACATGGTTTCAGAAGAGGAGTTTTTTTCATATGCAAGAAAAAAAGCGTGCGAATTATATTCTCGAAAGTAGTTCTTCGATATGTAGCAAGATCCACAAAAAATACTTGAATTGTTACAATAATAATTTATTTTAACTTTGTGTAAAATCAATACAATGAACCTTACCATAGAAATAGATAATAAAGAAGATTATTTTTTCGTTAAGCAGCTTTTAGAAAGACTGAAAGGAGTAAGAATTGTAGAAAATAATTATGAAACGGTTGAAGGTCTGCCCTCTCATATTTTTGAAGAGATTGAAAAATATGGGGAATCTATGAAAGATGAAGACATGATCTCGAAAAAGGATTTCTTTAAGTTTATTGATGAAGAAATATGCAGATTGAATTCTCAGAAATAGCAAAAAAAACTTTAGCCGAAAATATCGAATTTCTTAAGAGAGTCTGGACCAATCGTGAAGTTGTTATTTTCTTAGAAGATGTGAAAAGAATAACAAATGATCTTGAAAATGGAAAATATTCTCAGTTTCAAAGTTCCTTTCACAAGACGAAAAGTGTTTTAATCGGCAAAAAACACGTAAGAATGTTTTTCCGAAAAGAAAGCGAGACTAAAATTAAAGTTCTACTGTTCTTCGATATGCGACAAGATCCACAAAAAATCCTTGAATTATTACAATGAAAAAACTGTTTTTCTTCTTTTCCGTCTTAATTATATTTTTCTCTTTTACAAAGGCAAAACATCCTTATCATGTAGGTTCTGTAGAAATTAATTACAATCAGAAATCCAAAACTTTTGAAATTACAGGACGTTTTTTTCTGGATGATCTGGAAAACGGATTAAACAACAAATACGGAAAAACTTTTCATTTCAACGATCCGAAATTCAAAGCACAGCTCAACGAATCTCTTAAAAATTATTCCGCAGAATATTTTAAGCTAAAAGGCAATAATAAATTTCTGAACGTTAATTATGTAGACTACGAAGAAGATCACGAATCGGTAAATATTTACCTCGAATCTGAAAAAATAGACAATCCTAAAAAAGTAGAAGCAGCGGTAAGTTTCCTGTATAATTTGTTTGACGATCAGATCAATATTGTTCACATCATCGTTAACGGAAACCGGAAAAGCGAAAAACTAACCTATCCGAATCGTTATTTGTTTCAGCAGTTTTAAAAATTAATTTTCGAGCTGTAAAAGTGCATTGATTTCTTTGGCGTGTTCCAATAAATCAGGAAAAAAATCATCATAACATTGTTGAAGAACATCCTTATTATTTAAAAAAGCCTCATGAACCACAATATCTGTATGTAAATATTTGGCTTTATTAAGAACATTGCGCATGCTGTAACCAATACTTTGATCTTTTCGGTAATTATAAAGCCAGTCGTCTGCTTCCATTCTTTCGAACATTCTTCTGAAATTTTCAGGAAGAAATTCATAATTTTCATGTAAGACACGATATACTTTTAATGAATGGTTTTTCCAGCCTTCTAAGGAATTTAAACTTAGATCATTTGCTACAAAATAATCCATTGAAACATCCACAAAAGCTCCTGCATAAAGTCTTACCAAAGGAGCAAAAACTTTTTTTGCTTCATGAATGGCAGGGTGAGCATCCGTAAAAGTATCAATTGCACGGTGAAGTGTTATCCCGTCCTGGATATCTTTCGGAAAAGAAAAACGATCTTTATTTCGGATAAAATCTTCTAAAAACTGACCGACAATCTGCCCGTCAGTAAAAGTGAGAAAAGAATGCGCCAAATAATTCATACAAAAATATAGGATATAAAACTGAAAATCCCACGAATAAATTTAAGACATTCGAGGGATTTTTGTGGTGACTTTAAAATAGATTTTATTTAACAATAAATTTTTTGTTTCCTATAAACAAACCGTTTTTGTCATAAACACTCAAAAAATATTCACCATTAGACAATCCTTTTACATTAATTGTTCTTTCTGTTGTGGTAAATATCAATTGCCCAATTGTATTGAAAATTTTAA
The DNA here is from genome assembly GCF_014218905.1 of Chryseobacterium sp. C3. Taxonomy (NCBI): domain Bacteria; kingdom Pseudomonadati; phylum Bacteroidota; class Flavobacteriia; order Flavobacteriales; family Weeksellaceae; genus Chryseobacterium; species Chryseobacterium sp. C3. Next base: position 66,638 of record NZ_JACLCU010000007.1, read on the forward strand.
AAGTATGCCTGTCAGCATTGTTTAAAGAAATAGTGATATTTTCACTTGCTGGATTTGGAAATATTGTGAAATTTTTATCATTCAGATTCACTTCTTCCAGTTTGAGAGATGAATTGGAAGGCATGAAATCGGCTACGAGACATGAAAAACGAGAAAATCCAAAGGCTTCATCACTTGAATCCCAATTTCCTATCGCAATTCCTGTGGGCTCAGAATTGTAATTTTTATCAGGATTTGCCCATCTGTTAATTCTTGAACAGTTGAATCCATTTGCCGCGCATTCATCATTATAGGACATAATTGTTCTCCATCTTTTAGAAGAAGCACCAGATGCTCCTAAACTAATAGCACTTCTATTAACATAGCCATGATGATGAGCGCAGGGAATATCATATGTATCTACATACCAATCATGTCTTAAACCCATATTATGAGCCATTTCATGTGATAAAGTATAACTCGTAAGGACGCAATTGAAAACTGTGACTGAGAACCCTGCTGTTCCACTATATTCTGTAGGATTTATTGTGATGTAAGCTAAGCCGCAAGTATTAGTAGGGCCGGAAGTAACCAAAGCGCATAAGTCAGCACCATAAGTGGATCTTAATGTGTGGATTTCATCCATATAACCATCTGTATCATTCGCAAACCTCAATAGATCCGTGTAAATATCTCCAGATTCCACATAGCCTGTTTCTCCTGAATATACCAGATTAATTTTCACATTATTTATTCCCGAATTTATTAATGCTAAATTAAAATTGGTAATTGCAGTTGTAATCATAGAATTACTTTGAGCTGTTCCTCCCCAATTGATTCTTGAATTCCAGGTATAAATAACCATTACATCAATTATTGACATTGGACAAATAGGGGCAGTTTCTAAGCAGATATTTGAATTAGTTTTGTATAAGTTAGCAAAATCACCAAGAATATAATCGTTTTTAGAGTCCTGGCTTATTATCTTTGATTCATTCACAAGCGATACTGCGAAAATATTTTCATGTGTTTGATGAAAAATGACTTTTTCACCAGTTCCTGAAGTATACATACCTGTTAATATATTATCATATTTTGAAAGAACAAATTCTGCATTTGGATCATTATCGATAGAATATACATACGATTCACTTTTATTTCCATATTTGAAAATGCGAGTAAATCTGGCTGTAATTAGTTTATTGGTGGGTAATAAAATTTGAAGATCAGATTTCGGATCAAATGCAGGTTGTAAATAATACTTAGTTTCTGTATAACTGGAAAGAAGTTCTTTACTAACTTTTTGATTAGAATTAAGATTACTTTCACTGATTGAATTATTAAAAATTCTATTTTGGGCGAAAGATAATAAACTAAATAAGATTATGAAAAGAGTAAATTTTATTTTCATGATTTGTTGGATTTTAAGGTTATAGCTTTACAAATATAATTATTAACCTTTAAACAACTATCTTATTTTATGTTAAAATAATCTTTCATGAAAATCCTCAATTTTGCTTACCTCTTCTATTTTAATCCCGAATTTTTTCTTCGGAAGTTTATTTAAATTAGAAATGAAAATCTTTTCGTAGCCCAATTTTTCCGCTTCGGTAATTCTCTGTTCCGCCTGTGCAATCGGACGGATTTCGCCGCTTAAACCAATTTCTCCCGCAAAACAATAATGTTCGGAAATGGCAATATCTTCATTGGATGAAAGAATAGAAGCGACAACCGCTAAATCTAAAGCCGGATCATCGGTTTTTATGCCTCCGGTAATATTTAAGAAAACGTCTTTTGCTCCGAGTTGAAAACCTGCTCTTTTTTCCAGAACCGCAAGAAGCATATTTAATCTTTTGGCATCAAAACCGGTGGAACTTCTCTGCGGTGTTCCGTAAACTGCGGTACTTACCAAAGCCTGAATTTCCAACAGCATCGGACGGTTTCCTTCCAAAGTTACCGCCACCGAATTTCCGGAAAGTTCTTCAAATTTTTTGGTGATTAAAATTTCAGATGGATTTTTAATTTCCTTTAAACCCTGAGAAATCATTTCATAAATCCCGATCTCGGAAGTAGATCCGAAACGGTTTTTGTTGGCTCTCAATAATCTGAAAAGATGATTTCTGTCGCCGTCGAAATTCAAAACCACATCCACCATGTGTTCCAGGACTTTCGGTCCTGCAATCTGTCCATCTTTTGTAATGTGACCTACCAAAAATACAGGAACATTGTTTTCTTTGGCGTATTTAATAATTTCATTGGAGCATTCGCGGATTTGGGAAACAGTTCCCGGCGAACTTTCAATGAGCTGTGACTGCAATGTCTGAATGGAATCGATAATCACAAAGTCGGGCTCCAGTTTTTTAGCTTCATGGAGAATTTTTTCCAGATTGGTTTCTGTAAAAAGAAAACAGTTGGGATTTTGAATGTCAGTCAGACGGTCGGCTCTCATTTTAATTTGAGAAGCACTTTCTTCCCCCGAAACATAGAAAACTTTTTTCTTCATTTTCAAAGCCAATTGAAGGAGCAGGGTAGACTTACCGATTCCCGGTTCTCCACCGATCAGGGTGACAGATCCTAAGACAATTCCGCCTCCCAAAACCCTGTTGAGTTCTTCGGAAGGTGTTTTTATTCTCGGTTCTTCATTGGTTTCAACTTCTACGATATTGATGACGTGCTGTTTGGTCTTTGAAAAAGGCGGCGTTTTGTGTGAAGTTGTTTTTTCCACCACTTCTTCCACCAAGGTATTCCACTGTCCGCAGTTTTTGCATTGTCCCATCCATTGGGAATATTGTGTTCCGCAGTTCTGACAGAAATATGCTGTTTTGAGTTTTGCCATACTGCGAAGTTCAAAATTTTTTTTGAATTTTTCTTTCGAATTTTAATTAATTTTCAACCATGAAAAATATTTTCCTGAGTTTGATGGTTTTTGTGGTGATGTCACTTTTGCATGCTCAATTTACAGATTGGTCTTTAGTTTTTACAGATGGAAAATCAGGCGGAATCGCAATGGCTCCGATTTCGGTCTTACTAAGTGGTTTAATGGTTTCTGCGATAAGATTTTTAACGGTTTTGATTTTCAATAAAGCTTACAATACGATTCTGAAGAATGCAGTTTTATTTGAAATTATTTATCTATTTACATTAATTATTAGCGGAGCAAATCCTTTCGCTTATTTTACGGGGGGTGAAGAAATTCTGTTTTTAGATTTTTTATTGTATCTGAATTCTTTTTTTGTTTTACTGATGATGTTTTTAATAGATAGATTATATTCAAAAATAAATTTAGCAAAATCAAAAAATAACATAGATCAATAGTTCGTTGTTATAAGTAGCTTACCTTTGTACAACAATTAATTCAAAATATTATACAATGAAAAAATTACTTTTAACCTTTGTATTTACATTACTAAGTGTTTTCAGTTTTGCGCAGACAGACTGGGCGGTAGATCCGATGCATTCTTCTGTTAATTTCAACATCAAACATATGGGAATCAGCTTTGTGCAGGGAAGATTTGATAAGTTTGACGGGAAGGCTTCCACAAAAGGCAATACTTTAGAAAATGCAGACCTTAATTTTACGGTTGAGGTAAACACCATTAATACGGGGGTTGAAATGAGAGATAAGCATTTGAAAAGCGAAGATTTTTTCAGTGCAGAAAAATATCCGACGATGAGTTTCGTAACAACTTCCATGAAGAAGGATAAAAATAACACCTACATTCTGAAAGGAAAATTAACCATAAAAGACGTAACCAGAGATATCTCTGTTCCCGTAACTTTTGGCGGAATAGCGAAAAATCAACAGGGAAAAGAAGTAATGGGTTTTCAGACAAGTTTTACCATAAACCGTTTGGATTACGATATTAAATATGATCCTACTGGAACTGGAGTTGCTAAAGAAGTAGATGTTAATCTGTATTTTGAAATGGTAAAAATATAATTTGTACAATTATAAATATTAATAGAAGGTTTTCAGTTTTGGAAACCTTTTTTATTTGTCGTCAGCAATTGCAGATAGGTGCTTTCTAACTTTTTATACTCATTTTTCCAATCCTGAGCTGTTTTTTCTATTCTTTCAAACTTAAAATCTAAGATTTCTATTTCTTCAAGATTATCCACCGTATTTCTATCTTCAATATGATCAAAATATTCTGCATACCATACATTTAAATTTTGATTTGAAATTTCAATGTACAGTTGTTCTCCAATGTGACTTTTAAATAGTAAATGGTAATTTAGAACGTTTTCTTTGAAGTAAATAAATATTCCATCATAATAATCCTGAAAGCGATCTGAAAAATAACTGTTGACACTATTGATTCCCCAAATCTGCAAATTGTCGAATTTTAGTAACAGACCATTTTCGGGAATAAGTTCAACCTGTTTTAAATAGACTAATTGATTGATAATTTTCATCATTAAAAATTTAACAGACTAAAATACATAATCAAATTTAGATACAAAATTGCTTTGTATTTCTTTTTCCCCTAACTTTGCACAAACCTAATCTAATGAGTAAAAAGAATACTAAGTACATCTTTGTGACAGGAGGTGTAACTTCATCTTTGGGAAAGGGAATCGTTTCAGCTTCTCTTGGACTTCTACTAAAATCGCGTGGCTTCAATGTAACTATTCAAAAGCTTGATCCTTATATCAATATCGATCCGGGAACTTTGAATCCTTACGAACACGGAGAATGCTATGTAACCGAAGATGGTGCGGAGACGGATCTGGATTTAGGTCACTACGAGCGTTACCTTGATGCTCCTACTTCCCAAAACAATAACGTTACAACAGGAAAAATTTATCAGACGGTAATCGAAAAGGAAAGAAAAGGAGACTTCCTCGGAAAAACGGTTCAGGTAATTCCTCATATTACGAACGAAATTAAACGCAGAATTAAAATCTTATCCAAACAGAACTACGATATCATTATCACAGAGATCGGGGGAACGGTAGGGGATATTGAATCTTTACCTTATATTGAAACAGTTCGTCAGTTGAAATGGGAACTGGGTGAAAAAAATTCTATGGTAATTCACCTGACATTATTGCCTTATCTGGCTTCCAGCGGAGAATTAAAAACAAAACCTTCTCAGCATTCTGTTCGTCAGTTGATGGAGAGCGGAATTATGGCGGATGTTTTGGTTTGCCGTACGGAACATAAGATCCCGAAAGATCAGAGAGCAAAACTGGCTCAGTTCTGTAATGTTCCTTTAGATAATGTAATTGAATGTAAAGATCTGGATACAATTTATGAGGTTCCGATGTATCTTCAGAAACAAAACTTTGACGATGTGGTTCTTAAAGAATTAGATCTGAAAAGTGATAAAGAAGCGGATCTTAAAGACTGGAAGTCATTCCTTAAAAAATTCCAGAATCCTAAAAAATCTATCGAAATTGCGTTGGTTGGAAAATATGTTTCTCTTCAGGACTCTTATATTTCCATTGCTGAGGCTTTCAAACATGCCGGAGCAGATCTTGAAACGGAAGTGAAGATCAGATGGGTGTACAGTGGAGATTTAACGGCTGAAAATATTAAAGAAACTTTATCCGGAGTGAGTGGGATTTTGGTTGCACCGGGATTCGGAGACAGAGGAATTGAAGGAAAAGTTCTTACGGCTCAATATGCAAGAGAAAATAAAATTCCGATGTTGGGAATTTGTTTGGGAATGCAGATCATGACGATTGAATTCGCTAGAAATGTTTTAGGGTACACTAAAGCAAATTCTATGGAATTCGATACTTCTACGGAGCATCCTGTAATTTCTTTAATGGAAGAACAGAAAAATGTTGTAGATAAAGGGGGAACAATGCGTCTTGGAGCATGGAAATGTTCTTTGAAAAACGGTTCTAAATTAAACGAAATCTACGGAGTAAAAAATATTACGGAAAGACACCGTCACAGATATGAATTCAACAGTGATTATATTGGAGAATTTGAGAAAAACGGTTTTTTAGCTACAGGAACAAACCCTGAAACCGGATTGGTGGAAGCGTTGGAAATGCCGGATCATCCTTTTTATGTAGGAGTTCAGTATCACCCGGAATACAAAAGTACGGTTGCAACACCGCATCCTTTATTCAGAGCTTTTATTAAAGCATGTACTTCAAAATAAAGTAATTTAAAAATTACAAACGTCATAAATAAACTCAGACTGATTATTCTCAGCCTGAGTTTCTTATATAGTAATGCATTAAAGAATAGAGTTTTGATAAAAAAACAGTATTTTTGTCGACTCGAAAATGTATAGCGTTTACTATATATTATTTAATAGGTAAAAATTTTAATTAAAGATAAAATGCAACAGAACAACGGACTCGATAAAAGTCAGATTATTAGTTTTGCGGTTTTATGCTTAGTTCTTTTCGGTTTCATGTTTTATTTCCAAAACAAACAATCGAAAGAAGATGCAGTAAAAGCTCAGCAGCAGAAAACTGAACAGGCTAAAAATGCCGTAAAACAGACTCAGGCAACCAATATCAATCCAAATGTAACTCCCGGCTCAATTCAGACGGCAACTCTGGCGAATAATGAATTGAAAATTGAATTCAACAGTTTAGGAGGGCAGGTTTCTAAAGTGGAACTTGCAAAATACAAGGCATACGATCATAAAACAGATAATGCAGATCTTCCGCTTTACCTGATCACGAAAAATAACTCCAACTATGGTTTTCAGTTTAAAGATAAAACAGGGAAAATTATCAATACTAAAGATTTAGTTTTTGCTCCTGTTGTCAATGGAAATGTTGCTACGCTAACAGCAAATTATAATGGTGCAACCATTCAGTTTGTATATTCATTAAACAATAATCCAAAAGCAGAACTGAAAGATCAGTATGCTCTGGATTTTAAAGTAAGAACACAGGGACTGGCAAAAATTACTTCTGATAATAAAGCAGATTTTATCTGGGATTACAGCGTAAGAAATCTTGAAAAGGGTAGAGCGCAGGAACAGTCTCACTCAGAATTCTCTTATGCTTTCAATAATTATAAAGATTATGATTACGATGGAAGAACAACGATGGAAGAAGACAAAGAAACGCTTAACTGGATCGGGGTTAAACAGCAGTTCTTCGCTTCTGTAATTGAATCTAAAACAGGTTTTACCCAAAGCAAAGGAAATCAGGAAGCCATTGAAGAAGGGGAGTATCTGAAAAAATTAAACTATGAAGGTTTTGTTCAGATGACCGGAAGTGAACTGAATCAGGATTTCACATGGTACTTTATGCCTTTGGATTTACCATTATTAAAAACATATGATAAAAACTTTGATGAAATTCTTCCTTTAGGATGGTCTTTCATCGGATGGATGAACCGTTATTTCTTTATGTGGCTTTACAGTGTAATTGCTGGATGGGGATTATCTGCAGGTTGGGTAATTTTCTTAATGACAATTATTGTGAAACTAATCTTATCGCCAATTATGTACAAACAGCACAAATTAAGCGCGATGATGAGAGTAATCCGTCCGGAAATTGATGAGGTAAATGCCAAATTCAAGGATGCAGATCCGATGAAAAAGCAGCAGGCTACGATGGAGGTTTATCGAAAAGCGGGAGTTAATCAGATGGCGGGATGTTTGCCGGCGTTGGTTCAGATTCCTATTTTCTATGCATTATTCCGTTTCTTCCCGAACTTTATTGATCTTAGAGGTAAAGGATTCTGGTTTGCAAAAGATTTAACGGCTTATGATGATTTGATAAAATTACCAATTAAAGGGATTCCTTTCTTAGGAGATCATTTAAGTATTTTTGCTTTGGCCTGTACTGTGGTGATTTTAATTTATACGGTAATGACTTCAGGAAATATGCAGCAGCCACAACAGGAAGGAATGCCTAATATGAAGGTCTTAATGTACATCTTCCCGGTTACCTTCTTATTCTTCCTGAATACTTCAGCATCCGGTCTTTCCTGGTATTATTTTGTATCGAATGCGATTAACATTTTAATAATCCTTGTTATTAAATATGTAATTCTGGATGAGAAAAAAATCCATGCACAGATTCAGGCGAATAAAGAAAAGCCGAAAGCAGAAGGGAAGTTCCAGAAGAGAATGAGAGAAATGATGGAGAAAGCTCAGGAGCAGCAAAACGTGCAACAGCAGCAGAGAAAGAAAAAATAAAATTTTCTATATAATAAAAAAGAGAGGTAAATTTAATTTTGCCTCTCTTTTTTACTTCAAATATTTTATATTAGTCATATTTCAACCTGAAAGACTGTCTGTGATATTTAGTCGGTCCGAATTTTATCAGCGCTTCCTGATGTTTTTTAGTAGCATAGCCAAAGTTTGTGTTCCAGCCGTATTCGGGATGTTCTTCATGAAGCTCAATCATTAATTTGTCTCTGTAATTTTTTGCTAAAATAGAAGCCGCAGCAATAGACAATACTTTAGAATCTCCTTTGATAATACATTCATGAGGAATAAAATTATAAGGATGAAATCTATTCCCATCGACTAAAATCAGTTCCGGTCTCATTGTTAATTTATCTAAAGCCTGATGCATAGCATGGATACTTGCATTCAGTATATTGTGCTGGTCTATAAATGCGGGAGAAAGTTCTGCAACTGCGTAATCTTTAACATTATCTTTGATGTAGCTGTCAAGATCCATTCTCGTCTTAAAATTTAACTTTTTGGAATCGTTAACCAAATTTTGGTTAAAATTTTCATCTAAAATCACTGCAGCAGCTACTACAGGCCCGGATAAACAGCCACGACCTACTTCATCACAACCTGCTTCAACATAAAAAACCGACCATTTTTTTATTAAATCCATAATTTTTATTAAATTATCTAAGTAAAATTATGCAATATTAAATATTTTTAACAAAATATTTGGTCATTTTGGGAAAGTTTTACATATTTGCAAATATTAAAAAATAATCAATTTAAATATGAAGAAATTAACTACGAGTGTGTTAGCTGTAGTGCTTACCTCAACTTTTGCAATGGTAAGTGCACAAGACACTCTGAGAACTCAAGACATTCGTGAGGTTGTTGTTACAGGTGCTTTAGGTCTCAAGAAAAGACAGGACGCTGTTACTACTTCTAATCAGGTTGTTAATAATGCTGAAATTACACAAGGAAAGAATCCTAATGCTGTACAGGCATTAACAGGTAAGGTTTCAGGTTTGCAAATTAATACAACCAATAACTCAGTAAATCCATCTACAAGAGTTGTCCTTAGAGGACCTAGATCTCTTACAGCCAGTAATGAAGCTTTAGTGGTAATTGATGGCGTTATATCCACATTAGGTATTTTGCAAAATTTGCCACCGGAGATTATTGATAACATGAATGTTATCAAAGGAATGCAAGGGGCTGCCTTATATGGAGAAAGAGGTAGTAATGGGGTAATTATTGTTACTACAAAAAGAGGATCTAAATCTGAAAGACTTCAATTCAGTTTAACGAGTTCGATTGATTTCTCTACCGTTTATAAGACTCCTATTTATCAAAAAAAATATGGACAGGGATATCCAGGTGATGTTTTTGATACAACTGATTATGGAGGTACGACGTGGGTGCCTTATGAAAACTCAAATTGGGGCCCAGCATATTCTTCGGCGTTAGGTGGGCAAAATATTTATATTGGATTACCACAAGCTAATGACCAATTTTATACAGAAACATTTAGTCCTAAGGATAATCATATAAATAAGTTTTTTAAAACTGGGGTTCTTCTACAAAATGGATTGTCTGTAAATGCTGGAGGTAGTGATGGTTATGTTTTTTTATCAATGAACAGAGCTGAAAATGATTTCATTGTTGAAAAAGATAATTTGAAGAGAAATAATTTTATTTTAAAAGCAGGAAAAAAATTAGGAAAATTCAGGATTGATGGTAACGTCAACTATTTAGAAATTAAGACTTCAACAGCGCCAAGCTCACTTTATTCTGAAGTTCTGCAAACCCCAACAAACTTAGATATCAGAAAGTTTAGAAACTCTAATCCTGATGCAGGTTATTCTCCATATACAACAAATCCTTATTGGTTGATTGATAATAACAGAACAAACAGTAAGAGTAGAACAATTTCAGCGCTATTAAACCTAGAATATAAGCTTAATGATCATATTTCATTTACTTATGCAGGAACGGCTGTGACTGGACATTCTATTACACAAAGCTATCAGAATGATTATGCTAATGATAGAATGTATGATAATACGGGTACATATTTGGATGGGCATTTAGCAGAGGATTTTGGGATGGTTCCTATTGTTTCTAACTATTATAAGTCTTTAGGAACTTCTTGGAGATATTATGGAGATTTAATGGCAAATTTTGATTATGATCTGACGGATAATATTAATTTGAAGGCAAATATTGGGCATAATATTCAAGATTCTAGAGCTGATAATAGTCAGGTTGGAGGAACAAATTTGCAAGTCCCAGGATGGTACCATATTAATAATGTACTTAATCCGGATAAGTTTTATAATCTTAATAATAACTCCTCGACACAAAGATCTTTTGCTTGGTTTGCTAACTTAGATTTGTCTTACAAGGATTATTTATTCTTAAACACAACTTTTAGATACGAGAAAAACTCGGTGATGAGTGTTACACCTATAGGTACAAATAAATTAGAAAATAAAGGTTTTCCTTATTATTCGGTAGGAGCATCATTTATTCCAACAAAAGCATTTGAAAGTATAAAGAGTAAGATACTTAGTTATGCAAAAATTAGTGCGTCATTTACAAGAGTTGGTAATGTTCAGGCAATTCCAGTTTATGGATTAGATGAAGTGGGTGTATTTCCTACAGGTTATCCTTTTAATAGTTTATCTTCTTATTTGCCACGAACTACTAGTTATGCACCAGATATTAAACCTGAATTTTTGAATTCTAAAGAAGCATCGATTAGTTTAGGCTTTTTTAATGATAGAATAACTCTTGATGGTTCTGTATACAGAAATGATACAGATAATCTGATTACTCAAATTGCAACATCATCTGCATCAGGTATCACTAGTCAATTTGATAATATCGGGAAAAGTAGAAACCAAGGTTTTGAAATTGATTTAGGGTTTACTCCTATAAAGTCAAAAGACTTTGAATGGAAACTTAGAGGATCGTATTCTACTTACGAAACAAAGATTCTTTCATTAGAATCAGGTGTTCCAGAGATCCCATTATTGACAACCACGGGACCAAATGTTGGCATTTACGCAATGGCCGGTTATGATTTTCCTATGATTAAAGGTACAAAATATTTAAGAGATCCTAATGGAAATATTGTAGTAGGAGCAAACGGTAACCCTCTTTCAACTTCAACTCTTGAGGTTTTAGGAAAAGTGAATCCGGATTATATTTTAGGGTTCAGTACGTCTTTTAGATTTAAAGGTCTTACCTTAAGTGCTACAGCAGACTATAGAACAGGTAACAGCTTTATCTCTCGAACAAAAACTCTATTAGGAAATATGGGATCTTTAGAACAGCAAGCTAGTTTTGATCGTTCTAAGGGATATGTAATTCCAAACTCTGTACAATTAGTGGGAGGTCAATATGTACCGAATACTACACCTATTGGTGGAACTGCAGACTATATAGGTGTAAACTCATATTATACAAGTTCAACATTCTTAGGTGTTGGTGAAGAGTTTTTAGTTGACGGTACAGCATTTAAAGTTAGAGAAATTGCTTTAAGCTATGATATTCCTAAATCTGTTTTAAGAAATACTTTTGTAAATTCTCTTAATGTTGGTGTCTATGCAAGAAATCCATTCTTTATTTATGCTAAAGATAACAGAAATTATGCTGATCCTGAAACTGCAACAACATCAGGAAATGCAGCAGGTATTGCAGATACAAGCCAATACCCTACAATGAGAAATTTTGGTATAAATCTTAATGTAACTTTTTAACGATTAAAGAAATGAAAAATAATAAATTTTATATTGCATTATTAGCAGCAACGTTAAGTTTGACTTCGTGCTCTAATGAGTATTTGGATGTAAATGAGAATCCAAATCAAATCCACGCAGAAAATATTACTCCAGAATTAATGTTTCCCGGTGCTGTAAGTCAGGCTTACAGAACCCAAGCGACTACTATGATGCAGTTTGGAAATTTGATGATGAATAGTTGGACAGGTAATGCTTACACTAATAGTAGCCCATTTCAACGTGAATTCAACCTTCAAAGTGTAGATAATACTTTTTATCAAGGTATATGGAATGGACTATATCCAAGAATTGCAAATTTCGCACAAATAGAAAAGTTTTCAAATACGGATCATAAGCAAGATTACTATATTGCGATGGCAAAGATTATGAAATCTTATTATATGCAGTATATTGTTGATCTGTATGGTGATGCTCCTTTTAGTGAAGCATTTTTAGGTCAATTGAATATGAAGCCTAAATATGATAATGATGCTGATATCTACAGAGCTTTAGTTACTAATATTAATGAAGCAATAGCGTTAATTAGTAATGCAAGTCCAGACGCAATCAATCCAGCTGATAAGGGTGCTGATATAGTATTTCAGGGAAATATGTCTAATTGGCAAGCATTTGGAAGAACTTTAAAGCTAAGAATGCTTTTGAGAATGAGTAAAGTAACTGGAGATATGGCGACTTTTAGAGATGCTCAATTGCAAACTTTATCAGGAGCTACATTTATTAATGTAAATGTACTAGAAAATCCTGGATATAATGGATCCAATGATGATCAGATGAGCCCTTTCCTTTTAAATTGGAGAGTTAATTCTGCCGGATCAGCAGTTACAAATTATCCATTTATAACAGTTTCTGAACATATGGCAATTGCTTTAAATGGAAATGTTGAAGGATCTACCGAAACCTATCATCAAAAATATACAGGAATTCCAGATCCTAGAAGGACAGGCTTATTTACAGCTGTAATAGCACCATCATATTTGAAAGGGATTAGACAAGGTGCTGTTCCTGGTCAACCAGGAGCTCCTGTTGGTAATACAACTGTATCAAGATTAGCTAACGGAACATTCTCAGGTACAACGGGTTTAAGTTTAGTTAGTGGTAATAGAGGAGGTGTAATTATGTCTCTTGCTGAAAGTAAATTATTGCAAGCTGAGGCTTCATTAAGATATCCTGCAATCTTTGGAGCTGTTGCCCAAACAAGATTTACTGAAGCTATTGATGCTTCAGGTGCTTGGTTAGGAACTTCAGCAACTGCATTGACAACATATAAAGGATTAATCTCTACAAGAACTGGATTAGGATGGATTGGTACTGATAACCAAAAATTAGAAGCTATCATGACTCAAAAATGGATTGCTCTGACAAACGTTAATCCAACAGAAATGTTTATAGAATATAACAGAACGGGATATCCTACTACACCTATGGCAACAACAGCAGGACAACCTAATAAACCTTACAGGTTAATTTATCCAGTATCTGAATATGCAACAAACTCTGCTAATGTTCCGAATATTAGTAGTTCGCAAGTGTTTGTTAAAAACCAATTTACTCCATTCTGGAATCAAAACTAATCTTTTTAATAAGATTATAATACAAAACTGCCTTCGGGCGGTTTTTTTTATTTCCAAGTGTTAAAATTTATTTTTTCTGAAAAACAAAATATATGTCACGCATTGCATTTATTTTTGTTTTGATGACTGATTTTTAAATTATGTTTCTAAATGGTTTATTATCAGCTATTAAAGATGCTTGTTTATAAAGCTTTTTAATTTACTTAAAATTATTTTTTTTTAAGTAAATAATAAAATTTGACATGACATTTTTGGTAATATTTGTTAATTTGTTTGGTTTTAACTTTTTTTATTAAATTATTTTTATTTATTAATGAGATTATTTGACTGAATGTTAAATTTAGCTAATTTTATTTTGTTCTGAATAGAAATTTTCACATATTTGTGATTAGCAAATATAATTTGATATGAAGAAATTAACAGCAGGAATACTTATACTCGTATTATCCTCATCTCTAGCTGTGTCAAATGCTCAACAAAAGAAGAATGATACAGTAAGAACACAAGAAATTGAAGGTGTGGTTGTAACTGCACTTGGTATTAAAAGAGAAAAGAAATCTTTAGGGTATGCTTCCGAAGAAGTAAAAGCAGATGCTCTTACAGGAGGAACTACCAATACTGGAAATGTAGCTTCTTTACTATCTGGTAAAGTTTCTGGTTTACAGGTAAATACAAACAATAACTTTGGGGGTTCTGCTAACTTACTAATTAGAGGTTACAAATCTCTATCAGGAGGCAGCCCATTAATTGTAATTGATGGATCTCCAGTTAATAATGGGACGGTTTCTGGATCGAGTTTCGACTACGGTAACTTTTTATCTGATATTAATCAAGATGATATTGAGAGCATCAACGTTTTAAAAGGAGCGGCAGCATCTGCTTTGTATGGAGAACGTGGTAGCGATGGTGTTATTTTGATTGTCACAAAAAATGGACGAGGAAAGCAAGACGGAAGTTGGGGAGTTACACTAAATTCAGGAATCACAGCTGGATTTATTGATAGATCAACTTTCCCAAAATACCAGACAAGATACGGTGCTGGTTATGGTAGAGTATATGGTGATGGTACTGAATATTTTAATCATGATCCGAATACTGGAGAGCTACAAACTCCTTTTACAGAAGATGCTTCATATGGAGCCGAGTTTAATCCAAGTTTGATGGTAAGACAATGGGATTCTTATAATCCTGATTCTCCAACTTATGGACAAGCTACTCCTTGGCAAGCTGCTAAGAACGGTCCGATTAAGTTTTTTGAAACACCAGTTACGTATGTTAATACAATTTCATTAGAGAAAGGAAGTAAATCTTCAAATATTTCTCTTTCTTACACCAATATGCTTTCTAATGGATTACTGCCTAACTCGGATTTGAGAAAAAATAGTTTATCAGCCAAATTCAATTATGATTTCACTGATAAATTGCATGCCAGCGTATTTTCTACACTAACAATTCAGGATACAAAAGGTAGAAATGAAACAGGATATTCTGATAATTTAGTTTCAGGTTTCAGACAATGGTGGCAAACCAATGTTGACATTTATGATTTAAAAAATGCTTACGAAAGAAGTAATTCAAATCTTACTTGGAATAGGACTTCAGGATCAGATGGTACGCCGGCTTATTGGAATAACCCTTATTTTCAAAGATATCAAAATTATCAGTCAGATACAAGAACAAGAAGTTTTAGCTATGCTCAGTTAAAATATGACATAACTAAGAATATCGGAATTACAGGGAAACTATCCTATGATCAACTGCAAATGCTAATTGAGGAGAGACTAATGAATGGCTCATTACCTCAGGCTTTTGGAGCTTCAGGAAACAGTGTAACTTCGGGATACTCGCGTCAGGATGTTCGTACAACAGAGACCAACTTTGATTTATTCTTAAATTATAAATTTGATATCACAAGTGATTTAAATGTTAGTGGTCTTGTGGGAGGTAATGTTAGAAGAAATTTAATTGATAATGTATATGTAAGTACAGAAGGTGGATTAGCTACTCCCGGACTATTTGCAATTTCAAATTCTGCCAGTCCAATTATTCCTCCTGATGAAAATTATGAAAAATGGTTAACATCTGGAGTATATGCAACCGCTTCATTTGGATATAAAAATTTATTATATATTGATGGAACTGTAAGAGCCGATAAGAGTTCTAATCTTCCAAAAAATAATAATTCATACATATATCCATCAGTAACAGGTTCAGTTATTCTTTCTGAACTTTGGAAGCCAAGTTTTTTAAGCTTTTGGAAAATACGTGGTAATTACGCAGAAGTTGGATCTTCTACAAAAAATTACCAACTACAAAATACCTATAGAGTAAGAGGTGGTTTTGGTAATACAGGTCTTGTAGATCAATCATATTTTTTAGCAAATCCAAACTTAAAGCCGCAGAGATCCAAAGAAGTTGAATTTGGTATGGAGGCACAATTTTTCAAAAATAGATTAGGGTTCGATGTTGCGATATACAAAACACGTACTTTTGATCAAATTATCAATCTTCCAGTATCCTCAGCAACAGGATATAGAACTTTTTTAGTAAATGCAGGTCAAATTAACAATAAAGGAATTGAGGTTCAGTTAAATGGATCACCAATTAAAACAGATAATTTTAAATGGGATATAGATGTAAACTGGTCTAAAAACCAAAATGAAGTTATATCATTAAATGGAGATTCTCAAAACTATCTATTAGCATCTTATCAAGGTGGAGTTTCTTTAAATGCTCGTGTAGGCGAAGCTTTTGGGGCTTTAGTAGGTTCTGATTACGTTTATTTAAATGGAGAAAAAGTAATTAATCCTTCAACAGGAAGATACTTAACAAATCCAAATCAGGTAATTGGTAACATTACACCAGACTGGATCGGAGGTATACGAAATAGTTTCAATTATAAAGGTTTATCATTAAGTTTCCTGATTGATGTGAAACACGGCGGGGATGTATTTTCAACAGATATGTATTATGGTTTGGCGACAGGTTTGTATGAGGAAACTGCTGTTGGAGATTATAGAACTGCAGGTGTAATTCATCCTGGGGTAAATCCAAATGGACAAGTAAATACTACGCCTACAGCAGCACCAGATACCTTTGGTAATGTTGATGGATATAGAAGAATGCCCAACTCAAGATTTGTATATGATGCATCATATGTGAAACTAAGAGAAGCAAGTATTGGTTATAGTCTTCCGAAATCCATATTAGCAAATACATCTTTCCAAGAAGTTAAAATCTCATTAGTGGGAAGAAACCTATGGATTATCCATAAAAATTTACCTTATGCAGATCCGGAAACAGGAACAGGTAACGGACTTGCTTCAAAAGGAAATTCTATCGGAGTATTGCCGACAACACGTGATTTAGGTATCAACGTAACATTAAAATTCTAGAAAATGAAAAAAATACTTTTTATACTTAGCATACTTTCTCTAACGGTTGTTACAAACTCTTGTGAAAGTGATATCACTTCATTAAATGAAGATCCAAAGCATCCGACAGTAGTTCCTTCTGGATTATTGGTAGCGAGTGCAGAACAGGAATTAATTTCACAATTGCTTACTCCCAACGTAAACAATAATATAGCAAGATTCTTTACACAACAATGGGCACAGACCACTTATATCGATGAATCTAACTATGATATGGTAACAAGACCTATTCCTAGAAATCATTATAACAGGATGATGGCTTCAAGTTCTGCAGCAAGTTATTCTCCAGGTGTACTTTCTGCCTTAAGAGATGCAAAACAATCTCTTCAAAATGAAGGATTAGATGCTGTTAAAAAAGGAAATAATGAAGCGATAATTGAATTGATTAGTGTTTATACTTGGGCTAATTTGGTGGACACTTATGGTGATGTTCCATATTTTGGAGCTTTAAAAGCTGTAGCTGGAGCAAATAATGCATCGGAAATTCCATATGATGATGCAAAAACAATATATCTTGATCTAATTAAAAGAATTGATGCTGCTAACGCGATGATTAACATAAATCAAAGCGGCTATACAGATGATATTTTCTATAAAGGAAATATGAGTAAATGGAAAAAAATGGCAAATTCTTTAAAATTTAGATTAGCTGTTACTTTAGCAGATGTTGAACCTGCTTTATCAAAGTCTTACGCAGAAGCTGCTTACAATGCTGGATTATTTGATAATAAAGATGATAACTGGGGACTATCCGCTTTCCCATCTGGATTATTCGCAAACCCTGTTTATCAAGAGGCTATTCAGTCAGGAAGAAATGATTTTATTCCCTCAGATGTTTTAGTCGATTATATGAATTCAACTACAGATCCAAGAAGAGACAGATGGTTTACTAAAATTGGGGGAGTATACAAAGGAGGTATATATGGTTCGAATAATTCTTTTGCAGGTTACTCACATATGACTTCTCCAAAAACTGATGTTAATGGAAATCCAGAAGTAGGATCAGATGGATCATATATGCTAATTACTGAAAATGCACAAGGCTTTTTATTAGATTATACTGAAATTTCCTTCCTAAGAGCTGAAGCGGCAGCTCGCGGATATAATGTTGGTGGTACGGCTGCAACATTGTACGCTAACGCTATAACTGCTTCGATGTTAGAGTACGGAATCAGTTCAGCAAATACAACTGCATTTATTGCTGCAAATCCTTTTAATGCGTCAAACTGGAAACAAGCAATAGGATTTCAGGCTTGGGTTGCAATGTTTAATAAAGGTTTCCAAGCTTGGAATTTTGCCAGAAGATTGGATTATCCGGTATTTGTAAACCCGGCTGATTCTGCTGTAGATGATGTTCCGGTAAGAATGAAATATTCTGATCAGGAGTATTTATTGAATAAAAACAATGTAACAGCAGCAGCACAGAAAATCGGAGGAGATAAAGTAACTACGAAAATATTTTGGGACGTTTTCTAATTAAATCAATTAAAATGCATGATATTTTTTCTGTTATCGCAGGATTATCATCTTTTAAAATTTTGAAATATGAAACCATTCATTAATCTACTTATTTTCATGACATTTGTTCTTTCATGTTCAAATGATAACAGTAGAGAAGATACAATTGTTACAATACCCGATATTAATGGTGTTTGGAAGCCTTCAAGATATGAATTTAAAGGTAAGACATATCCATTAAACGACTGTGAAAAGAAAGGACAGATCCTAATAAACGCAAATTTATCAGGAGTTTATGAAAGATTTGGAATTTCAGATTCTGATTCGGATTGTAATTTATATGATTCATTTTCAGGAAACTGGAATTATGATAATATAAATAAAGTTTTAACACTTACTTACAATGAAAATGGAATCACTAAAACGTTGAAAAAACAAATTGAGAATTTTTCAAGTACAGAATTAAAGATCACTGATTCTTCAAAAGATCTGGATAATGTAGCTGGAAATGACGAAGCAAGCTTAATTTATATAAAACAATAATATTAATTTTCTTCATATTTATTCCGCCTTCGGGCGGTTTTTTTATTTCCGTATATTTGCAGTGCGGAAAAAGACTCATTCGTTTTTTAAATAACAGACAATGAATATTAAAAATATAATAGAAGAAAAACTTTCGGAGGTTATTTTAAATGTGTTTCAGTTGAAAGACATTACTCTGGAAGTTCAGGAAAATAAAACAGAATTTGAAGGAGATTTTACGATTGTTACTTTCCCTTTGGTAAAGCAGTTGAAGAAAAATCCGGAAAGTATCGGCGTAGAATTGGGAGAAGCTTTAACAGAGCAGACCGATTTACTGGAAAGTTTTAATGTCGTAAAAGGCTTCCTGAATATCAAAATAAGAAATCAGTTTTTCGTAGACAATTTTACATCTGTTTATAATGGTTTCGACACTATAGAAAAGAAAAATGCGACGGTTATGGTAGAATATTCTTCTCCAAATACCAATAAGCCGCTTCACTTAGGTCACGTAAGAAATAACTTATTAGGTTTTTCCGTTGCTCAGATCTTGAAAGAAGCGGGATATGATGTCATTAAAACGCAGATCATCAACGACAGAGGAATTCATATCTGTAAATCTATGCTGGCTTGGGAGAAATTCGGGAACAACGAAACTCCGGAATCTACCAGTACAAAAGGAGATCATTTCGTCGGAAAATATTATGTGGAGTTTGATAAGGAATTGAAAAATCAGACCAATACGATCTTCAATGATTTCAGAGTAAATAAATTTGATCAGTTTGACACTCCTAAAAAAGAGGAAGTTAAAGCATTAAATGAAAAAATAAATACTCTTGAAGCTAAGAAAAAAGAATTGCTTCAGACAGTAGATATTTCTGAACTTTCTGCATTGCATGAAGAGTTCGAAAAACAGTTCAAAGAAGCTTTAAATAATAATTCTTTGATTTCTGCTGTTCCTAAAAAGGTGGAAGAAATCATTTCCAAAAAGAATAAGGAAGAAAATATTTCTGACGAAAAAGAACTGGAAACTATTAAATCTCAGACCAAAGTTTTTCAGAGTATTTTTAAAGAAGTATTGGAAGCTGAAGGTAAACTCGAAGCTGAAAAATCCAATCTGAAAGAGATCTGTAAACCGGTAACTGAAATCATGAAAGAAGCGCAACAGATGCTTCTGGACTGGGAAAACGGAGACGAAAAAGTAAGAAACCTTTGGAACGAGATGAACTCTTGGGTTTACAAAGGATTCAACGAAACGTACAACAGATTGGGAGTGGATTTCGATCAGGTTCAGTATGAAAGCAACACCTATATTTTAGGAAAAGACCTCATTCAGGAAGGTCTGGAGAAAGGGGTGCTGTATCAGAAAGAAGACGGCTCTGTATGGTGTGATCTTACCGATGAAGGTCTGGATCAGAAATTACTGCTTCGTTCGGACGGAACTTCGGTGTATATGACTCAGGATTTGGGAACTGCGGTAGAACGTTTTAAGCAGAATGATATTCAGAAACTGATTTATACTGTTGGAAACGAGCAGGATTACCATTTCCAGGTTTTGTTTAAAATTTTAGGAAAATTAGGATATTCTTGGGCAGACCAGTTGTATCATTTGTCTTACGGAATGGTGGAACTTCCGAACGGAAAAATGAAATCCCGTGAAGGAACCGTAGTGGATGCAGATGATTTAATGCAGGAAATGTATAAGGAAGCAAAAGCAATTACCACTGAACTAGGAAAACTGGAAGGTCTTACCGATGAAGAAAAAGAAGCCTCTTACGAAATTATCGGGCAGGCTGCATTAAAATATTTCATGCTGAAAGTTGATCCTAAGAAAAAAATGCTGTTCAATCCGGATGAAAGTGTAGAATTTGCAGGAAATACAGGTCCTTTCGTTTTATATACTTATGCACGTATTCAATCGGTATTATCTAAAGCTAATTTTGAATTTAAAACGACTTCAGATCTGGCTTTGAATGAATATGAAAAAGAACTTATTATGCTTTTGTCCAATTACAAAGGTACGGTAGAAAAAGCAGCAGAATTATTAAGTCCGGCATTCTTAGCCAATTATGTGTATGATTTGGTAAAAGCTTACAATTCATTCTATCAGAGCAATCCGATTATCAGTCAGGAAGACGAAAATCTGAAACAGTTCCGATTGAATTTATCAGATCTTACGGCAAAAACCATAAAAAAATCATTGAGTTTACTCGGAATAAAAACCGTAAAAAGAATGTAAAAATAAAACCTTCAGAACGCTCTGAAGGTTTTTTATTTTAAGCTTTTTCAGCATTTATTTTCTCTTTTAAACTGTCTTCATACAATTTCGCATCGCTCCATTTTGCGTGTTTCGATGGTAAAATGGTATATCCTTTTTTATAGGCGTAAACTTTCGTGTATTCCGCGCCAAAGAAAATCAGCATACAGGAATAATTAATCCACATCATGATCAGGATCACGGTTCCGGCAGCTCCGAAAGCGGAAGTAGGTTTCGCGGTTCCGAAATAAAGACTTAGTAAAAATTTACCCAGAGTAAATAATATCGCGGTAAGAAAAGCTCCGTTCCACACCGGTTTCCAACGCATTCTTACATCAGGAAGAATTTTAAACATCAATGCAAAAAGCAACATGACAATGGCAAAACCGATCACAAAATTCACCAATTGAACAATCAGATAGGTTTCCATCCCAAAATAATTCGTAATCCAGTTATTCAGAATACTGATCATTGAAGAAAGTACCATCGTGATCATCAGCAAAAAGCCGATAATCAGGATCATTCCCAAAGAGTTGGCTCTGTCCATTAAAAATTTAACGAATGCTTTCTGCGGAGTAGCCTGAACATCCCACAAATTATTAAGCGAGTGCTGAAGCTGAAAGAAAAGAGTAGTGGAACCGAAAACCAAGGAACCGACCCCCACAGCTTTCATAAAAATATTTTCTCTGTCAATTAAAGCTCCCGCAATCATATCCTGAATGCTTTTTGCAACATCTTTTCCCATGATTCCGCTGATCTGATTGGTAATTTCTCCGCGAATAGCTTCCTCTCCAAAGAAATACCCTGCAATCCAGATGATGATAATTAAAAGCCCGGGAATTGAAAAAATAGCGTAATAGGCAAGACTTGCGGCATCACTTGAAGCCGAAGAATTATTCCATTGTCTGAATGATTCTTTTAATGTTTCCCAGAAAAATTTTAATTGTTCGATCATTGATGGTTTGGTTTAGAAAGGATATCCGATGGCGATATTCAGGATAAGATTATCTTTTCTCCAGCTCGAATCTCCGAAATTAATTTTATCAAATGTCCATCTTTCGCCCTTTTCATAATAAGGAACGCGCAATGGCATGGCTAGATCCAGTCTCAGGATCAGGATAGAGAAATCAAGTCTCAGACCAAAACCTGCGCCTACAGCCATTTCGCTTAAAAATTCTTTAGAAAATTTAGCTCCCGGTCTTTGGGAATCTTCATTAATCAGCCATACATTTCCGGCATCGGCAAACAAGGCAACATTTAAAAATTTATAGAGATTGGCTCTGTATTCCGCATTCAGTTCAAGTTTTACATCTCCCGACTGATCAAAATAATATCCCGGTTTAATGGTTCTCGGATCAAAACTTCCAGGTCCTAAAGTTCTTGCGCGGAAGGCTCTCACACTGTTGCTTCCTCCCGAGAAAAACTGTCTGGAAAAAGGAATATATTCCGAATTTCCGTAAGGATAGGCAACTCCCGCAATAGCTCTTGTCGCCAAAGACGTTTTTTCATTGAATTTATGATAGAACCTGAAATCATTCTCAATTTTGGCAAACTGACTGAACGGAACACCGAAAATTTTTCTTTCTTTATCTTTTTCAACATTCGCTCCGGTAATCAAACCGGTTAAATTTCCTGCAAGATCCAAAGTTCCTTTATAATAAAAAGTATTTGGCTTTTGGAGCATCGTGTTGGTATACGTATAGGAATAAATCGGTCCGAATATCAACTGAGGTTTTACCACTCTTTCTAAAGCATCGTTATTTTGAGAAACCTCTCGATAAGCATCTGTAATATTTGCCGGAGAAACATAGGTGATGTCAAAAATCTTCAGATCATGTTCTTTTCGTGCGTTTTCTTTCCAATTGTACCCGAAAGACCCCGTAAAAGTATTGAGGGAATAATCTTCTGTTCTGTTCTGGAATTCATAGCCTACCGAAATATTGGTTCTCGGAACAAATGCGCTTGAAGAATTAAATCTGAAAGGCGCAACAATCCTCGGAATCGAAAGCTGCGCATTCGCTCCCGTTCTGAAAATATTTTTCGCATTTTCAGGACCTCCGATCTGGAAATCAAAAGCACCGTAAACAGAAGCTTTAAACTGTTCGCCGCCGCGGAAAAAATTACGGTGAGTCCAGTTAAGATTCACTTCACTTCCGGCGTAGTTTGCAGAATTGGTTCTTCCCAAAGCTTCCAGACGAAGCGACTGCAGTTCTCTCGGAGTCAGAAGATAATACGTGTCAAATTTATGCTGTAAAGAATCAGAAACAATGAATTCATTTTTCACAAATTTGAAAACACCAAGACTGATGAGCCTATTCAGCGTAAGATTATGATTGGTTCTATTGTACAGATCTCCTTTTTTAAAATATAATGCTCTGTCGAAAATTTTCGGTTTAAATTTATTCTGAGGATCAATAACGTAGATATCGCCGTGTTCATATTTCTGAAGCGAATCTGTGTTCATCGGGATCGAATATTTTCCCTGTTTCACATCCTGAATACTATAATTCGGAAAAACGATTACTTTATCAATGCTGAATTGTTGCGTAGACAGATCCGGAGTATTATCCTTCAGCTTCACATTCAGTTCCACCTTGTGGTTTTTGCTTACCGTACTGTCTGCCTGAACAATAAGATTGTCAGGATGGAAATAATAAAACCCTCTTTCTTTCAGTCGGTTATCTATTCTCTCTCTTTCAGATTTTATTACATCCAGATCGAAAGGATTTCCCTGCTTCAAAAGCGTATTGTCTTTAAGATTCTGGATTTCCTGATTCACCAGTGAAGAATCTTTCTGGAATTTTACATTGCTGATCAGATATCTTGCTCCCGGTTTTAAAGTGTAAATTACTTTGGCTTTTTTATTTTTGGCAACCGTATCATAGGTAGCTCTTGCATTGAAATATCCTTTGTTTTCAGAATAATTAACAATGATGTCTTTATTGAATTCGCGGTCTACATCACCCAGCAAAACAGGTTTTTCTCCCACTTTATATTTCAGCCAGTAATTAAAACCTTTTTCTTTTTTCGGCTCTTTGGCAATATTATAAAAATACAGTTTAGGTCTTAATCCTAAAAATGAAGAGTTCGGTTTAGGAGTCAGCTTATCCTGAAGCGCGCTCTGAAGATCTTTCTTTTCCTTTTTCGGCAAAGTGTCGTTTTCAATCTTCACTTCCGCACCCGTGTAAAGCATCTGTCCTTCCTTCAGAAATCTTGTATTGCTGCAGGAAAGGGTTGCAGAAGCCATTCCGCAGGTGATTAAAAATTTAAAATAGGTCTGATAACTTTTTTTCATTTACTTAAATTCTACAACTTGGTTTTGTTGGTTTTTTCTGGATTCCTTCTGCTTTCTGTTTTTAGATTTCTGGAAAATATCGCGGAACTTGTCATAATCCAAAGTGATGATAAATCCTACGCCTGTTTCCACGATCTGCCCCTGAAGCGCAACCTGATATTCGTTCTTACGGTATGCGCGAAGCATGTATCTTCCATCTCTGGAAAGGCTGTAATCCACCGTTACGTCTCCTGCGATATTCGTCATGTTTTCATTTTGCCGCGCTTCTCCTTCCAGTGCAAAATTACTTCCCACAGAAACTTTCAGACGGTCGTTCAGTAATTTTTTACTTAACCCTACATTCAGGTCTGTTCTCGTATTTTTAGATCCTGTAGAATAATCTTCAGAAGATTCAAGGTCAAAATTAAGATCCACTCCTTTAATAAGATCCGAGGCAAGATTATTTAACTGTTGGGAAAGAATTTTACTCACACTCTGTCTTGCCAACATTTCTCCCGAAAGTCCCGCTCCGGATTCAAAAGGATTTTCCCCGATAAATCTGTTGAGAAGAAGCAGTGCGAAAACCTGTTTGTTCATTTCAGATTCCTGAGTTCTCAACTGGGCAAGTTTCTGATCCACAATATCTGTAACCGTGGAAGAAACCGCGTTATTTTTTTCGTCTGTCGTAATATCAAAAGTAATTACAGGTTTCAGCAGTTCGCCTTTCATTTTCAGTAACGTGCTGAAAGGAATTCTCTGCTTAAACTGATTGAGTGTGGAAGCATGTTCTCCGCTGATCTGCTGTTCCACAAGATCAATTGGGGCGGCTTCGGTTTTATATATGGCGGTGATATCCAGATTTGCCGTTGTCGGTTCTCCTGTCCATGTAATCGTACTTCCTTTCTGAATATCAAATTTACGTTTCAGAACACTTACCGTCATTTCATAACTTCCGGATTCCACTTCATAAACTCCGACAAGGGTAGTTTTTCCGGACGGATCGATTCCGCCCGTTAATTCCGCTTCCCCCTGAAGTTTTACAAAATCTCCGTTGGCTTTATCAATCAGTAAAGACATTTTTGCTTTCTTACTGATTTCGATGTTCACACTTACGTCCATTCCTTTAATTTTGCTCTGGGAATTTAAAGAATCTGCCTTCACAGTTTTGTTTAAAACAACCTGATCCTGATCGATAAATTCTACAATTCCGTCTCTTTCCTGAAGCGTAGGAGAAGATTGCGGAAGCACAAAAGTAAAGTCGGTGTTGTCTGCAACAGCCAGTCTTCCGTCCACCTTCGGCAAATCTAAATTTCCGCGGATGTGTAATCCTGCATCAATAGAGAGAACGCCGTACATAATGGCATCGTTGGATTTTTCAGAATTCACTACTTTGAAATTCTGTGCATCTACATCAAGATTAAAGGCAAAATCTCTGTATGTCTGTGTAAGAACCTGTCCGTCCACTCTAAGCGCGTTTCCGTCTTTATCTTTAATTTTAAAATTATCAAACTCAATTCCGCGGTTGGTAAAGCTGATTTCGTCATTCAGTTTTCTGAAATCACTTCCTGTTTTTGCTATTTCCAAACCTACATCATTGAATTTTACTTTACCTAAAATATTCGGTTTGGATGCTGTTCCTGTAATCTTCAGGTTTCCTGAAAGATAACCTTCCGTATTGTTTATCGCATTCATCGAGAATCCCTGTACAGATTTCATCTGAAGCTGATTGATCGCCATATTCATATCGAATGTGCTGGAAGAAGTATTGTAATCTCCCAGAATTTTCACATCGTTGTTATTTCCGGAAAGCACAATATCCGCATTCAGTAGATTCGGAGCATTATTATTGACTTTTACGGCAAGATTTCCGACAGGATTTCCATAGACAATCAGATCAGATACATTAAGATCCGAAGTGAAGGTCATGTTTTTCGTAATATTTTTAAGCTGAGCCGTTCCGTTGATCGTTCCTCTTGCCAAAACCGTATCTTTTTTAATTAATTCGGTAATGGTTTCAATCTTAAAATCCTTCAGAGAAACATTCAGCGGAGCATTCGGAGTCTGGCTTTCAGATTGTAAGGCAATTTCGCTTCCTGCGTTGGAAAGTCTGAAATTATCTGCCAGAATTCCGTTTTTGCCGATCTGTATTTTATTTCCTTCAGAAACCGTCCAGTCAGAATAATTTAATTTTAAACCATTCGGATTTAAAGAAATTTCCGTGATGTCGTTCAGTGATTTTGCATTTCCGGCAATCAGAAACTGGGTAACCTCTTTCTGGTCTTTCGTGGTGATGTTATAATTAATGATATTATTGGCAACATCTCCTGTAACTCCTACTTTATTCAGTGCAAAGCTGGAACTTTTCAGCCCTGCAACATAAAGATTATATTGCAAAGCATTATTTTCGTTCGTTACTTTTATGGTGGCATCTTCAATAGAATTTTCACCGTAAAGAACCTGCGGAATCTGTCCGTCGATCTCAATTTTCTGAGAATCTGCGTCGTAATTTCCATTTACATTAATCGTTTCAAAACTTTTCAGTTCCGGAACAAATTTTCTGATCAGATCATCATTTTTAATTTTTGCATTGAAGGTGAAAAACTGTCCTGCCTGAATTTTCTGTGCTTTTCCGGGTTTTTGGAACTGATAATATTGGTTAATTGTATTCGATAAAGCTCCGAAAATCTGCGTCAGTTTATATTTTCCTTTTAATTCGGCATCTACAATCTGGGAATTGAACATAATTTTGGTGGAATCCGCAGTTGAAGATGCTTTTAAATTCACTTCCTGAATCGGGTACACTTCTTTGGTATCCGAAAAAGCAAAGTCTTTTAAATTCAGATAACCGTTCAGATTGTCGGGATCGAGATTAGAAAAATCTCCGTCTATTTTTCCGGCAAGAATCATCGGATCTTTATAGAATCCCAGTTTATTAAGGTCTAATTTTATTACTTCTCCGTTTACTTTTACCGTCGGATTTTTTTCGTTGTACACTCCGGAAGCGGTTAACATCATGTTCGCATTCGGATCTTTTGAATTTAAAACAACGTTATACACACCGCGGCGGATTTTTCCGGTAAGATTCATGTTCTGATAACGGTATCCTTTGTAAACAGCCGAAGCAACATGACCTTTAAGATCTGCATTGGCATTTTTAAAATCGAAACTTTCTCCTTTCGCGTAAATTTGTGCAGAAATGGCTCCGATTTCTTTATTCTGGATGATTTTCCCCAACTGAAGTCCCTGAAGATTGGCTTTTACA
Source organism: Chryseobacterium sp. C3 (assembly GCF_014218905.1). NCBI lineage: Bacteria > Pseudomonadati > Bacteroidota > Flavobacteriia > Flavobacteriales > Weeksellaceae > Chryseobacterium > Chryseobacterium sp. C3. The sequence continues at coordinate 94,309 of NZ_JACLCU010000007.1, forward strand.
TCATACAGTTCCCTGTTTTTTCTGCGCATATCCACATTTGCCTTAACGGAAGCATTTCCAAGCGTAGAGTAGAGGTTAAGGTCTGTTGTAACCACTTTCGTAGTTCCTTTTGCAATTCCTTTGATGCTGAAATTGGAAGGCAGTGAAATATTTTTCGGAATTGTATTTTGGGGAACCAGATTGTAAATGGTTTTTGCGGATGAAGATAATTCTGCAATTTTCAGATCATAATACAACTGATCCGGATTCATTGCATTTTTCACTCTTCCGGATGCAGCAACCCGTAGCTGATCGAGACCTGAAATTTTCAGATTATTAATCAATAAATCATTGACGCTTCCTTTTACATTGGCATTAACATTTAAAACCGCATTGGGATATTTATTGAAAGGCGTGGTATTTCTTAAGGTCGGAACAATATTCAGAATATCCGAAAATCCGATCTTTGAATCTTTGATGTTGGCTGAAATCTGTACGGCTCCTAAATTTGAGCTTAACTGTTCGATTGAATTGTAATTTAGTACGACCTCATCGCGAAGAATAGTTTTCGGTGTCTGCAGATAAAGATCTTTTAAATAAGCCTGTTTGTCATTATACACAAAATCTGTATTGAATTTCTGAATATCCAGTCCTCTTGCTTCCTGAATTTCTGCGGAATTTACGTTTCCTGCAAAAGTATTGTCCTGCATTTTAAAGCTTCTGACTTCAAGATTGAGTTTGGAAAAATTCAGATGATTGAAATCCATTCCCTGTTTGGTAGGAGCAATCGCTGTATTGTTGTAAGCAACTTTTACGTCATTTAAAACAAATTTTCCTAAAAGAAGACTGAGTGCTTTTTCTTTTTCCGAAGGTTTTGAAACTTCCGGCTCCGTTTTCGGATTGGCATTTTTCGCAGGAAGATATAAATTGGCGTTAATATCGGCTCCTGAAAGAAAAACATTATCCACATTGTAGGCATTGTTTTCCAGATCGAGTTTATTCACTTTCGTGCTTAATTCTTTAAATAAAACTTTAGCGAAAGTTTTGGTATTGTCATCTCCGTAATCGATGTTGAAATTGGTGAGTTTAATTCCTCTTAAGCCAATCTGCATGGGCTTTTTGTTATTAAGAGAATCGACTTTTTTCTCTACTTTTTTGGAAACTTCTTCTACAAGATCCTGCTTCAGTTTCAGTTTTAAGCCGTCTAAATTGATGTCGTTTACGGCGTAAGAATTCTTTTGAAGATCAAATGTTTTTACCCTTGTATCAAAAGATTTAAAGTAAAGCTGAATATCATTTCTGGATTGCTGATCGTTGAAGGTAACACCGATGTCTTTCAGATTGATTTTATCTAAAGAAATAATGAACGGTTTGGACGCACTTTCTTCCTTATCGCTTGTTGCAAAAGCATCCAGAATATAATCGAAGTTAAATTTTCCGTCGGGTTTTCTCACCACGTTGGCTCTTGCTCCTTCCAGATCTACAGACGTAATATCTGCGGTGGAGTTGATGAGTTTAAGCATATTTAAACCTACATCCAGTTTTTTTACCGCCAAAAGAGTGTCGATATCCTGACCTTTCAGATAAAGGTTTTCCATCACAAGACTGTTGGGGAAGCCGACGTAGACTCTTTCGAGACTAACTTTTGTTTTGATCTTTTTCTCCAGATAAACAACCAGTTTGTCTTTGATAAAGTTCTGAACAACAGGAAGTCTTAAACTAAGTACTAATAACGAAAAAAATACCAGTATGGATATAATGGTAATTGCAAAACGCTTTAAGAGTTTTCTTTTATTGATTTTCAGTTTCAAAAGTGATCGGGTTTATAACAAATATAACAATACTTACCGTACTGTTAATATGTTGTGGTACACTTTTTCTTAATACAAAAACCCTGCCTCGACTGCCAATTATGGAATTTAGTTTAGTTTATTGTCAAGTGAATAGTTGAAAATGGCAGTCAAGGCTCGGGTTTGAATTGTTTAAAAAGCCCCCCTTCTTAATCATTTTTCTGTTGAAAAGGTTTAGCAAAAATGAAAATTCAAAATGTTTAGTTAGTGTATGGATAGGGGGCTTGGCATGGTTTAAGTGTTGAGATAATTATTTTTTATTCGTTTCCGTTCTCCCATTTTACCTGTTCGCCTTGTGGGGCAGCACCGCCCTGAGCCGGAGTAATAGGAGGGGTTTCCTGATTGATATGATAAATATAGGCTGCAATTTTTTCGGCATCTCTTCCGGTAATGGTTCCTTCTTTAATCAGAGGTCTCATCGTAGGATTATTAGGTGAACCGTTTTCCAGCATCCAGATTACGTTTTTAAACAGGCTTTTCTGTTGTACATTAATCCAGTGTGTGTCTGTAAGGTTAGGACCAATTCCGCCTTTTCCGTTTTCTCCGTGGCAGGTTACGCAGTTTGTTTTAAATAATTCCTGACCTTCCGCGATGTTGTCTGCGCTGTATTTTGCAGTTTCCAGTGTTACCTGCGGTGCGGTTTTTTCAAACTCGGCAATAGAAGCAAGCATTGTTTTGGTTTCTGCATTCAGTTCTGCATCAGGATGCGCATAATCTGTAAAGGTAAAAGCAATTAGATATACCGCACAGAAAATACACCCGAAGTAGAATAAACCGATCCACCATTTTGGAAGAGAATTGTCCAGCTCTGTAATTCCGTCGAATCCGTGATCGATAAGAATATCTTTTTCCTCTGTTGCAGACTGCTTTTTGAATGCCGAATTCCAGAGTTTCTGAAAGTAAGGCGTATTTTTATCTTTAATATAGGCTGCTTTTTCTTCGTCAGATAATTTCTTAAAATTTTCACCTTCAATTAAATCTCCGATGGAATTCATGATGAGAAGAAGAATAATGGCAATAAGCATTAATCCCCAGAAAAAAGGTGAAGAAAAATATCCTGAATCGTGCGCGAACATTTCGAACGCCATAATCGTTAAACCTACTGTTACGAGAATGTAGATTGAAATCGGGGTTCTTGTTTTCATGTCAATTTAATTTAAATTATTCTGCACTTGCAGTTTGAATCTGAGTGGTCTTGATGTCTGTTCCCAATCTTTGCAGATAAGCAATCATGGCTACAATTTCTCTTTTTTCCAGCGGAACGAATGAAGCTCCTTTTGCAGCACGGTCTTTTTCCACCTGATCTTTCACGTCTTTCGCTTCAGAATAAATTCTTTTTACGATAGCACCTGCCTGATTGTCTGCCCACTGGTTTGCGGAATCTATCTCAGCTTTTGAATAAGGAACGTCAAAGTAATTTTTCATTAATTTCATCTTGTCTATCGTCTTTGTTCTGTCCAGTGTATTGCTGATCAGCCATGGGAAACGTGGCATGATAGAACCCGCTGAGGTAATTCTTGGATTATACATGTGTTTGAAGTGCCATGAATCCGGGTTTCTTCCACCTTCTCTCTGCAGATCCGGTCCTGTTCTTTTAGATCCCCAAAGGAATGGTCTGTCGTAAACAAATTCTCCTGCTTTGGAATACTGTCCGTTTTTGCCTTCAAATCTTACAATCTCATCACGGAAAGGGCGGATCATCTGAGAGTGACAGGCGTTACAGCCTTCGCGGATGTATAAATCTCTTCCTTCCAGTTCCAATGGTGAGTAAGGTTTTACTGCGGTAATGGTAGGAACACTCTGTTTTAAGGTTAATGTCGGGATAATTTCTACCAAACCTCCGATGGCTACTGTAATGAAAGCCAATATTGCCATAACTCTCGGGGTTCTTTCAATCCATAAGTGGATTCCTTCGCCTTCTTTTCTCGCTGATCCGATATTTGCCAGTGCCGGAGCTTCTGCCGGAACGTTTTTCTGGAAAGATCCTGCTCTGACGGTTTTGATAACATTCACCACCATTAAAATGGCTCCTGAAATATAGAACAGACCTCCTAAGAATCTCATTTTATAGTAAGGAATAATTGCAGTTACGGTATCCAGCCAGTTTTTCCAAACTAAAGTTCCGTCCGGATTGAACTGTTTCCACATTAATCCCTGAGTAAATCCTGAAATATACATCGGAACGGCGTAGAAAATAATTCCTAAAGTTCCCAGCCAGAAATGCAAGTTGGCTAATTTTCTGGACCAAAGCTGTGTTCTCCACATCACCGGAATCAGATAATAAACGATACCGAAAGCCATGAAACCATTCCATCCTAATGCTCCGATGTGTACGTGTCCGATAACCCAGTCTGTATAGTGACCAATTTTATTTAAAGATTTTGTTGCTAAAAGCGGACCTTCAAAGGTTGCCATACCATAGCATGTTACTGCAACAACGAAGAATTTTAAGATAGGATTTTCCCTTACTTTATCCCATGCTCCTCTCAAAGTCAGCAATCCGTTCAGCATTCCTCCCCAAGACGGAGCGATCAGCATGATGGAGAAACCTGTTCCCACCGCCTGCGCCCAAGCCGGAAGCGCCGTGTATTGTAAATGGTGTGGTCCTGCCCAAAGGTAAACGAAGATCAGAGACCAGAAGTGGATAATTGATAATTTGTATGAAAATACAGGTCGGTCTGCCGCTTTCGGTAAGAAATAATACATTAAACCAAGAACCGGAGTTGTGAGTACGAACGCTACCGCATTATGACCGTACCACCACTGAACCAAAGCATCTTTAGCTCCTGCGTAGATGGAATAAGATTTCCATGTGGTGAAAGACAACGGAACTTCAAGATTATTGAAGATGTGAAGCATCGCTACGGCAAGCCACGTTCCCATGTAAAACCAGATGGCTACATAAAGGTGTCGCACCCTTCTTTTGGCAATGGTTCCGAACATATTGATCCCGAAAATAACCCATGAAATGGTAATTAAAATATCAATCGGCCATTCGTGTTCTGCATATTCTTTTGAGGTGTTGATTCCCATAAGGAAAGTAATAACCACAGAAACAATCATGATCTGCCATGTCCAGAAATGAATCCATGATAAAGTGTCGCTGTACATTCTTGTTTTAAGAAGTCTCTGCATACTGTAATATGCACCGCAGAAAAAGGAATTACAGACGAAAGCGAAAATTACAGCACTCGTATGCAGCATTCTGATTCTCCCGAAACCTAAAGCTCCCTGAGTATTAATAAGTCCCTGAATATTTCCAGATACTAAACTTTTAATCGTTGTATCATCGGTTCCGAATAAAAATTCCGGAAGCTCAGGATAAAAAAGCATCAGCGCAGCAGTAAGCCCGAGTAAAAAACCCACCAAACCGAATGCGATTGTAGCATAGAGGAATGCTCTGACAATATTATTGTCATAATTAAATTTTTGCGTCTCCATAATTCCTATTGTGTTGTACTGAGGTTGATATTTTTCTATTAAAGCCTAATTCTACAAACAAATTTTAAGGTAATATTAAATATCATGTAGTGTAATAATGTTTTGACAAAGGTATTTACTAACTTTGTGTAAGTCTAATAGATATACTTCTAAAATATACCGAAAACTACTAAAACCAAGAGAGATGAAAATATGTGGACAAAACATCAGGAAAATAAGACGGAGTAAGGATTTTACTCAGGAATATATGGCTTTTGAGATGGGGATTTCTCAGAAAGCCTATTCTGATATTGAAAATTCCAAAGTGAAGATTAATTTGGAAATCCTTACCAAAATTTCGGATATTTTAGAAATTAAACCTTCTGATGTATGCAGTATTTCTGATAAATGCGGTAATGGTTTTGAGGATAAGTATAATGATCTGGTAGAATACATGAAAAAGAACGGAATTGAAGTTCCTAAAGAGTATTTATAAATATTGTTAGATATAAAATCGGAAAGGCTGCTTCTTTTGGGGCAGTCTTTTATTTTTAAAACAAATTAAAAACGGAGAAAATAAAATGGGAAGCTTAAATTCTGAAAAAACAGAAACAAAAAACCACCCTTAAAAAGGATGGTTTTTGTAGACTCACAGGGATTCGAACCCCAGATGACTGAACCAAAATCAGTAGTGTTACCGCTACACCATGAGTCTCTGTTTGTTTTAGTGGTGCAAATTTACAGCTTTTTTTATTACATACAAGAAAATTTTAAACTTTTTTTTAAATTTACTGTATATTTTATTCACGGAAATGATGCTGATAGACTTCAATAATCTCAATATTAATCAATTATCCTTTAAAACGGAATTCGAAATCAGGGTGAAGAATTTTCTGGAAGAATGGTTCTCGGATTCTGATACGGTAAAAGTACAGACTTCCGGTTCTACCGGAACTCCCAAAGTTTTTGATATTGAAAAAAGCAGAATGATGAATTCCGCAGAGATGACCTGTAATTTTTTGGGATTGAAAGAAGGAGATACAGCGTTAATCTGTCTTCCGGTCGAATATATTTCAGGGAAAATGATGGTCGTTCGTTCGATGATGAGGAAATTAAAATTAATTGTTACTGATCCTTCTGTAAAACCTGTAGAAACGTTAGACCAGAAAATCGATTTCTGTGCCATGACGCCGCTTCAGGTTGAAAATTCTTTAGATAAACTGTATCTGATTAAAAATCTCATCATTGGCGGAGCTGCCGTTTCTGAGGATCTGAAAAATAAAATGCAGGAAGCTCTGAAAACTTCAGACTCTGAAACCTATATTTTCGAAACTTACGGAATGTCTGAAACCCTTTCGCATATTGGTTTGAAACAAATTTTACCAGAGCCGGAAGAATATTTTACGGTTTTTGAAAATGTAGAAATATCTTTAGACGAAAGAAACTGTCTGAGAATTTATGCTCCAAAATTAAATCCTGACATCCTTCAAACGAATGATTTAGTTGAAATTAAAAATGGAAAACAGTTTAAATTTCTCGGGAGAATTGACAATGTTATTAATTCAGGTGGTGCAAAAATTTTCCCTGAACAGTTGGAAGCGTTGGTAAAAAAAGAAATTCCTAATGAAGTGGTTTTCTTAGGAATTGATGATGTAAGTCTCAGTCAAAAATTAATTGCAGTAATTGAAGGCGAAAAATCGGACGATTTAATTAAAAAAATAAAAGAAATTCAGTTTGAAAAAAGTTTTCACAAGCCAAAAGAAATTATTTTTGTTGAAAAAATTCCGAGAACACCCAATGGAAAAATATCGAGGAAAGAACTTTTAAAATTGATTTTATGAAAAGACAACTGATAAAAATTGCAGTTATTTTTGTCATTTTTCTTACCTGCTCGATGTTTTATTTTCAATGGAGTGTAAGAGAAGCTGAAAAACAGGATCAGTATGAAGAGCCATTATTCCAAAATAATATTGTTATAAAAGGAATAATTGATGATATCAGCGATTCCGGTAATCATTGTTTTAATATCATTTATCTGAAAAGTTTTAAAAGTACAACACATTATTTTAATCCTTTCAGGAAAAATACCTATCCCTATGCAATTAATGGCAGAAATTGTGAAATATATTCTTGGGCTTGTGTGCATGATGTGGAACGTGGAGATTCAATAATTATAGACTCCAATAAAAGGAGTTTTTTAATTATTAAAAAAGATACGGTGAATAATTTAAGAAAAGATTTGTCTTTTGTGGACGGAGAGCTCAATTATATAAAAGAACATTCAAAATTAAAATTTAAATGAAAGATTTTACCAAAGAACTAAGTTATAAGACTTCCCGCAGCAGTGGAGCAGGAGGACAGAATGTGAATAAGGTGGAAACTTCTGTAACGGTTCTTTGGAATGTTCAGGAATCCGGATTTTTTAATGAATTTCAGAAAAATCTTATTCAGGAAAAACTGAAGAACAGAATTAATGCGGATGGATTTTTATTTTTAACCGTTTCGGAAAGCAGAACGCAGCTTGCTAATAAAAATAAAGCGACGGATAAGATCCTTGAAATCGTGAATAAAGCTTTGGTTGTACCCAAAAAACGTCTTGCTACGCAGCCTTCAAGAGCCCAGAAGCAAAAAAGATTAGATACAAAAAAGAAATTATCGGATAAAAAAGAGAATCGGAAGTTTAAATATTAATTCAGTTCTAAAAATTTCCCATATATCGTAAAGTAACATTGGATTTCGTATTCTGATCCGGAATAATCACCAGATTCCCTGTCTGATCGGTGTCTCTGTACGTTCTGATAATTTTCATTGATAAACGGTCGTTCGCATTCAGTTTCAAAACACCGGTAGCATTTATTGCAATGGAATATAAGCCAATCGGAAAACTTTTTGTTCCTTCAAGATCAAAATTTATGGGATTATTGGCGGATGCAGTTACTCCGTTTACATAGATTTTCATATCAAGCTGTTCTCTTTTAAGATCGTTTCCATTGTTTTTTTTGATGAAAGAAGCTGCCTGTATATGGTAATATCCTGCTTTTTTTACCACAAGTTCTCCGGCAGTGTTGATCTCAAAATTAGAAGCATCATTGGTGGTGAAATCTTCAAAATCTAAAGTTCTGTCGTTGGAAGAACCCAACTCGGTCATATTTCCTTCTTTGAAGGTATTTTTTGTTGTGGCATACAAAATAGATTTGTTACTGGAAACCCTGCTTAAAGACAAAAATCGTTTCCATTCTGTTCCGTTCCACCAGTAAAATCCTTTTTGGGCAGTGTCGGCAGAATTCAGAAAAACCATAAGACCTTTTTCTTTAACATCCGTTGTATTTAAGGCATTTACTCTCGGGATAATAACACCGGAAATACCCGAAGGATTTGCCTGATTGTCGGGCTTAACATCCAGTGTGGATTTGGGAGCCGGATTATTGATTCCTATCTGAGCCGTTACTTTACCTGTACATAAAAATGCAAGGGTGAAAAAAAATATGGAGAGCTTATTCATGGTGTTGCTTAGTTTAAATTAATAATGGTTAAAGTATATGGAGTATCAACACTTACAGTATTGGCGGCAGTTGTAGTTCTTGTTGTTTTTACAGTTAAAACATCATCCTTATTTAAAGAAAAAATGGTTGCAATATAAAAAGTAGAAGATCTTCCAACGGTATCTCCTCCCGGAGCTGTATTGGTTGAGGTAAGCTGCGTATTGGAAACTCCGTTAATTAAAATCTCTGTGATGTATTCATTCACATTATTTACGGCATCTTTATAAACGCCACCTGTAAGAAAAATATAATAAGTTGCCGTTTTACCGATTTTCAGACCTCCGTTGCTAAGGCTGAAACTGGGATCCAGACTGTTGATTGTGGTCAGAGGAATTGTTCTGGACTGCACACCGTTTCCGCTCATATTATTCGGAGAAAAAGAATTTCCGGAAGCAATGGTTTTGGAAACATCCAGTCCGGCAGCTTTAAGATCCATGATATATTCCCAATTGCTTTTCGCATGATCCCAATAATAAAATCCCTCCAAATTAGAATCTGTAGTATTTCTAAGATAGATTAACATTCCGTCCTGATTGGAGGAAGGTGATGCTGTGGGAAACTTATCCACTACCGGAACTCCCAAACCAACGGTAGACTCGGGTAGTATTTTATTTTTAGCATCAAGATGTAAACTGGCTTTAGGATTGGTATTATTGATTCCTATCTGAGATTTTATCAATATTCCGGAAAGAAGAAAAAGAGATTGAAGCAGTGTTTTTTTCATGATTCTTAGTTTTGTATAAAAAATAGAGTCAGATTATTAATTCCGAATGCCTGATAATTATTGGGACCTTCGTTTGACTTTGTTACGGTGGCTGTTAAATTATCCCCCACATTTAATCTTCTTAAAAATGAAAAAGCAGTACTTACGGAAGCGGTGGATTCTGCAGCCATCGAAGTCTGAACAGAAGACGCCTGAACTCCGTTTACCAGAACTGAAAAAGTAAAATTGGCATGCTCTTCCGCTCCGGAAGGTTTTTTACTGTTTCCTGTAAAAGAAATAAGATACAATCCTCCTTTTCCTACTGTAATCGTATTGTTGTTTAATGTAAACCCGTCTGTACTGGCTTTTATATACCTCGAAAAATTAATATTTCTTGATAATGCCGTTCCTGTATAGCCTTGTCCGTCAAAAGAATATATGGTATTGTCTGTGTTTCTGTCGATGGATTCCGGAAATGAAACCCAACTGGAGCCATCCCAGTAATAAAATCCGTCGGCAAGAGTAGCATTATTTTCTAAAAAAATAAATTGTCCCAGTCTTGAAGGATTTACGGAAGGAAGATTTTGTACTTTGGGTACTATAATTCCGTCTTTGCCTGTAGGACTTACTGAAGAAGAAGGTTCTATATGCAGTGTGGCTGCAGGATTTTTTGTATTGATGCCTACTTGCGCATAGAACGGCAAAGAAATAAACAAGGCAACACATCCTGAAAGTATGTTTTTTTTCATTCTTATTAGTTTTTAAAATTTTATACAAAATTTCAAATGGTAACGGATAACGGTATTAAATAATTTTAGTTCGTTGTTAATTGAACCGTTCAAAATTAAGTTAAAAAATTGATAATAATGATTATTTTATTGAAAAATTGTTAAATAATTTTTTATGATAGATAATTTATTTTGTTTTTTCAATTATTGTAGAAATATTCATAATTCTGGTAATCGTACAGTAGCATTGGTTTTTTGCAAAGTTTTTAATATTCAATGCATAAAATTAAAAAGAAAGATATTCCATTTTACAAACTTTCAGGTTTATGGTTTTCTTTATATATTGCGGCGAATTTTCAGAAAGTAATTTAGCGATCTCCAATTCTTAAATATTAAATAATTTTTAAACTAATGATCAAAAAACTATTCGCATTGGGTTTATTCTCAATCTCAGTATTTTCTTTTGCACAAAAAGTTTCTATTTCTCCATCGGTAGGTTATGCGTGGAGACTGGCAAAAACTCCGGACAATATTCCGAGAGATCAGAAAGAATACATCAAAGGAATTAAAAGCGGTCTTAATTTCGATGTTGCATTGCGCTACGAAGTGAAAAGAGGACTTCTTATAGGTTTCAAATATTCCAACTACAGTGCTTCTACAAGCGGAAGATTAAGTGTTGCAGACAATATGGGAAATATTGTTTCGGCAAATGTAAGTACAAAAGACCAGATTAATTTTTACGGTCCGGAACTTACGTTAACTAATGATGCTCACGAAACAAAACACAAACTGTTTATGGATGTGGCTTTAGGAGCAATGACCTACACCACAAAAACAGGAACGGTAAAAGGAAAAGGAACAACATTCGGAGCGGAACTGGATTTTGCGTATCAATATGAAGTAAGCAAGAACTTTTTAATCGGTCCGAAAATCGGACTTTCGGGAGGAACTCTTAGCAAAATGAGCTTTAACGGACAGTCGGTAGAATTCGGAGAAGACCAAAAAGAAGGTTTAACGAGACTTTCTTTAAGCGCAGCCGCTACATTCCGTTTTTAAGTTTTATCTTTGCAAAAATTATAAAAAATGAGCAAACCGATAACTGAGTTCATAGAAAAATACTACCTGCACTTCAACGCAGCTGCATTGGTGGATGCTTCTAAGGGATATGTTGCACATCTTAAGGATGGCGGAAAAATGATGATTACTCTTGCCGGAGCAATGTCTACTGCGGAGTTGGGGAAAATTCTTGCAGAGATGATCCGTCAGGATAAAGTAGATTTCATTTCTTGTACAGGGGCAAACCTTGAAGAAGATTTAATGAATCTTGTAGCGCATTCTCACTATGAAAGAGTTCCTCACTACAGAGATCTTACGCCACAGGAAGAATGGGATCTTTTGGAAAGAGGTCTGAACAGGGTTACAGATACCTGTATTCCTGAAGAAGAAGCTTTCAGAAGATTGCAGAAACATATCTATGAAATCTGGAAAGATGCAGATGATAAAGGAGAAAGATATTTCCCGCACGAATATATGTACAAAATGATCCTTTCCGGAGTTTTGGAACAGTATTATGAAATCCCGAGAGAAAACTCATGGATGATCGCTGCTGCGGAGAAAAATTTACCAATCGTTGTTCCGGGATGGGAAGATTCTACAATGGGTAATATTTTCGCATCTTACTGCATCAAAGGAGAACTTAAATTCTCTACGATGAAATCAGGGATCGAGTATATGGCTTATTTAGCAGACTGGTACACTAAAAATTCCGCAGGAAAAGGAGTAGGATTCTTCCAGATTGGTGGAGGTATTGCCGGAGATTTCCCGATCTGTGTGGTTCCGATGCTGTATCAGGATATGGAAATGCATGACATTCCGTTCTGGTCTTACTTCTGTCAGATTTCAGATTCAACGACTTCTTACGGTTCTTATTCCGGAGCAGTTCCGAACGAGAAAATTACCTGGGGTAAACTGGATATTACTACACCGAAATTTATCGTTGAAAGTGATGCAACCATTTGTGCACCATTAATGTTCTCTTATATTTTAGAAAATTCTTAATCAGAATAATATAAATTTACATAAAAGGCTTATTTTGTAAGCCTTTTATTTTTTTAAGTAAACATAACTCATAATTTTTTTAGAAATACATTTTTAAAATTCACAGAAATACTGTTCTATTAATACCGCAAAGTGTTGTTTTAAGATATTTTCATCTTTTATAAGCGAAGCGGCTTTGTGAAACAAAAGAATAGTTGTAGATAAAAATAGAAAGTCTGTGAACTTCGTGTTCAAAAAATCGATACACTAAAATATTTTTATTCTAATTGGAAGCTTTTCAGAAAAATAAATTCGATGCTCTTACAGGAATGCGCGCTGTTGCAGCGATTATGGTATTTGTATATCATAACCGTAAATATTGGCGTAATGATCTTCCGTTTGAAATCATGCGTTTCATCAGCGAATGGCATATCGGAGTAACCGTTTTCTTTGTCCTGAGCGGTTTTTTACTCGCTTACCGATACGAAGAAAAACCTCTGGAATCCAAAAAATCTTATTTAAAATACATTTTACTGCGGATCGCCAGAATTTTTCCGCTGTACTGGATTTTGCTGAGCGCTTTTTTTCTGGATGTAAAATATTCCAAAGATGTAGATACATATTTCTTACAGTATTCGCTTTTTTACTCTTTATTTGAAAAATACTCTGTCTCAGGAATCGTTCAGGCTTGGTCGCTTACGGTAGAATTTTTCTTTTATCTTCTTGCTCCGTTTTTATTTCTTTTGCTTAAAAAAAACTGGAGCTACTGTATTCTTTTTTTAGCCGGATTTTTTCTTGTAGGTTGGGGAATCGGTTATGGTCTGCATGAATATAACGGAAATCCGGATGGCTTTTTATATCCTCTGAAATTCATGACAGGAAGCACGTTTTTCGGAAGAAGTTCTGAGTTTTTCTTCGGAATGTTGCTGGCTTATTTAATGAAGAAAGAGAAAGGTATTCAGTTTTTAAAAAAATTAAAACGGTCTACTTTAATGGGCGGTATTTCTATTATTCTCTTGACCATTGCCATTGCATTTTTTGCCCGGAATAACTTTGTTCACGGAGTAGAACGATGGGAGGGAAGACTGATTCACGAATTTTTGCTTCCGGTTGCAATCATTATTTTCTTTTGGGGATTGATGTCTGAAAAAACATGGATTTCAAAGTTTCTTTCTTCAAAACTATTGATTCTTTTGGGAAATGCCTCATTTGTTTTTTACCTGATCCATTTGAGTTATTTCAATATGAAACTTAAATCCTACATTTATCTTCCCGATAAAAATTTTGTACTGTTGTGGATTTGTTCAATCATTATTTATCTGCTCATCGAAAAACCTCTGTATGAAAAATGCAGAAAATTAATTGCTAAAATTAAATAAAACTTTTCTCGGCCTAATCCATCGAATTTATCAGTACAAAATAACGGTAGGCAAGAATTCCTTTCTGAATTTTTGTCAGTTTGCTTGGGTCTTTATCACTTAATTTGGGTAAAATTGCCTTATTTATTCTATTCAAAAAGCGGAAAAACGATTTTTTCATAACTTTATATTTTACAGATTGAATTTCAATGGTCAATTCAAAAATAATGCAAAACAAAAATGGACGAAATATTTAAAAAGCAGGTTTGGGAAATCACTAAGTTAGTTCCGAAAGGCAGAGTAACGAGTTACGGAGCAATTGCCAAAGCAGTGGGCTATCCCAATCATTCCCGACACGTTGGAAAAGCAATGGGAGGCTGTCCTAAAGATGTTCCAGCGCATCGCGTAATTTCAAGTTCAGGAACTTTATCGGTTCCGGAATTTCAGGAAAGACTGGAAGCAGAAGGAATTACTGTGGAAAATTTCAGAATTAAAAATTTCAAAAACCTGTTCTGGAATCCGCTGGAAGAACTGTAAAAACAGAATATTTACCATTCAGAAAAGAAAAATTACGGCTGAGTCTGTTTTTTTAGGGAAAAATATGTTTAACGTTTAGTTTTGCTTCATAAAAATTAAACAATGAAAACAAAAATTTTACTTTCCGCACTTTTCTTATTAACAGTTTGCTTTTCCAAAGCGCAGATGGATGATAATTTTTATCAGCCAAGTAAGGTACTTCGCCCTGTAGAAGACCTCACATATGAAAATTTTTCTCTTCCTGTAAAAAACGATACGATTACAGGAATTATTTTAAAGCCAAAATCGGGAAAAGCCAAAGGGACGGTTTTATTCTTTCACGGAGCAGGAGGAAATGTTACGACCTATGTATTCATGACGAAACCTTTGGTTGAAAATAATTTTCAGGTGATCATGGTAGATTTCCGTGGGTATGGAAAATCAACAGGGAAACCGACTCACGTTAATATCGCATCAGACGGGCAGATTTTCTTTAATGCGATGATTCAAAGACCCGACATTGCCAATACAAAAATTATTCTGTACGGAGCTTCCATGGGATCGCAGATTGCTGCCCATTTAGCCCGAAATAATAAAACCAAAATTGCAGGACTGGTAATGGATGGAAGTCTTTCTTCTTTCACAGATATTGCGATGTATTACAAACCTGAACTCAAGGATGTCATTTCCCGATATGTTATTTCTCCTTATTCTGCTAAAGAGGATTTACAGGATACGGAAGGTCTTCCCAAGCTTTTTATCCACAGTAAAGATGATAAGGATGTTCCTTACGAAGAAGGATTTGAAAATTACACCAAAGCTTCTTTGCCAAAAGAGTTTTTGGAATACTCCCCCAAACTCCGGGAACAAATAAATCCCCAGGCGGGAAAAATTGTTTGGGCTGTTGATAAGATGTTGAATAATTAAGGGGTTGCGGTTCCGGGGGCGAACCCGCCGAAACCGAAACAAAAAATCCGGCGGAGCAAAGCCCCGCCGGATTCCATATAAAAATAGTCAATTTACTTTTCCAGTTGCTTATAACTTCTCTGGATGAAGTCTGTAAGCTCTTTTCCTTTCAATAAATTCTGCGAAAGTTTGGCAAGATCCAAAGCATATTTAATCAGATGTGATTTCGCTTCTGTATTTTCTGTTTTTAAAATCTGACCTGCCAGTTCGCTGTTGGAATTTACCACCAGATTATACATTTCCGGGAATCCTCCCATTCCAAACATTCCACCGCCTCCGGTTGCCTGCATATCTTTCATTCTTCTCATAAATTCAGGCTGAGTGATGGTAAAAGGCGCATCGCTGCTGTCTAAATCTTCAAGCTGAACGGTAAATTTGGTATCATTGATAGATTCTTCAACGTTTTTCTTTAAAGATTCCTTTTCAGTCTCTGTTAATTTTGAAATAACAGGTTCATCTTTTTTAATCAGATTGTTGATGTGATCTGCATCTACTCTTGCAAAAGAAATTTTATCTTTGGATGTTTCCAGTTTCTGGATAACGTGAGGAATAATCGGAGAATCTAAAAGAAGAACCTCATATCCTTTATCTTTTGCAGACTGGATGTAAGAGTGCTGTTCATCTGCGTTGGACGCATAAAGAACGACCAGTTTTCCGTCTTTATCGGTCTGAGTAGGCTTAATCTTTTCTTCCAGTTCATTCCAAAGGAAATATTTTCCGTCAGTGGTTGGATAAAGAGTGAATTTATCAGCTTTTTCTGCAAATTTTTCTTCAGTAACGATTCCGTATTCGATCACTACTTTAATATCGTTCCACTTTTTCTCGTAATCTTCACGGTTTTCGTTAATTAAAGATGCCATTTTGTCGGCAACTTTTTTCGTGATGTATGATGAAATTTTCTTCACGGCTCCATCTGCCTGAAGATAAGAACGGGAAACATTCAATGGAATGTCCGGAGAATCGATCACACCGCGAAGAAGCATTAAGAAATCAGGTACAATTCCTTTCACTTCATCGGTTACAAAAACCTGATTCTGATACAACTGAATCTTATCTTTTTCGATATTTAAATTATTGTTCAGTTTCGGGAAAAATAAAATCCCCGTTAAATTGAACGGATAATCTACATTCAGGTGAATATTAAACAAAGGTTCCTCAAACTGCATGGGATACAATTCGTGGTAGAACTTCATGTAATCTTCATTTGTCAGTTCGCTCGGTGCGATAGTCCATGCCGGAGTCGGATTGTTGATAATATTGTCAACTTCTTCCGTTTCTGCAACTGCATCTTCAGGAGCATCTTCCGGTAGAGGAAGCGTATGTGTTTTTGTTCCGAATTTAATAGGAACAGGCATAAATTTGTTGTACTTCAACAATAGTTCACGGATTTTTCCTTCTTCCAGAAACTCTGTAGAATCTTCTGCAATGTGAAGAATAATTTCAGTTCCTCTGTCTGTTTTATCAGTAGTTTCCTCTAAAGTAAATTCAGGACTTCCGTCACAGATCCAACGAACAGCAGGTTCATCTTTGTAAGATTTTGTAAGAATTTCTACTTTTTCTGCAACCATAAATGCAGAGTAAAATCCAAGTCCGAAATGTCCGATAATTCCTGAATCTTTTGCCGTGTCTTTGTATTTTTCCAGAAATTCTTCAGCACCTGAAAAAGCAACCTGATTGATGTATTTTTCAACTTCTTCACCCGTCATCCCGATTCCCTGATCGATGATGTGAAGTTTTTTGTTTTCTTTATCTACTTTTACTTCAATCTTCGGATTTCCGTATTCCACTTTTGCTTCACCGATGCCTGTTAAATGTTTTAGCTTTAACGTAGCATCCGTTGCGTTGGAAATTAACTCTCTTAAGAATATTTCGTGGTCACTGTAAAGAAATTTTTTAATAAGCGGGAAAATATTTTCCACAGATACATTAATATTTCCTTTAGTCATAATAATTTTGGTTTTTTAATTTTCTATACTTTCTCAAAAAAAATACCGTTTCAAGGAAAGTGACATTTTGACATTTTTTCAGAATTTCTTTTAAGTGAATTTAAATTCAACTACAAAAATCATAAAGACAATTGTAAAGCATTTATTGGAATATTTAGACTTTTAAGCAGAACAGATAGAATCTTTTGCCATTTTGTGGTTAAATAGTTTATCCTGAAAACATCTCTGCAATGAAAATTTATCCGCAAAAAGCCTTATTTTTAGTTTTTAAAATATTTAATAATGAATTTGAAAAGTGCAGTTTTGCTTCTGCTTCTAATGGCTTCGTATGTCTATGGGCAGAAAAAACCGTTGGATCATTCGGTTTATGATAATTGGCAGAATATCGGAGCCAGAAAAATATCCAATGACGGAAAATGGGTAGGATATTCGGTAGATGTGCAGGAAGGAAACCCCGATCTGTATTTGCATTCGGTGAAAAATAAAAACGCAAAGAAATTTCCGAGAGCCACAAAAATGGAATTTACCAGCGATTCCAGATTTGCCGTTTTCCAGATCCGTCCTTTTTACAAAGACATAAAAGCGGTAAAAGATAAAAAATTAAAACAGAATAAACTGACCAAAGATACCCTCGTTGTTTTTGATTTCTCTAAAGGAACGACAGAGAAAATCCCTAATGTAAAAGGATTCAAAATTCCGGAAAAGGGAGGTTCTTTCGTGGCTTATCTGTTAGAAAATATGAAAGATAAATCTTCTGACAGTCCTTCAGATAAAGATGATGACGACGAAAACAAAGATGATGATACAAAGGCAAAACCATTACAGTTGGTTATCAGAGATCTTTTGGACGGAAAAAGTACAACGTATGACAATGTGGTTCGCTATCAGTTCAGCAAAAATGGGAAGCAGCTTGTTTTCGTTACAAAAAAACCGGAAGAAAAACCTAAAAAAGGGAAGGAAGAGAAAAAAGATTCATTGGAAGATAAATCTTTGGCTACAAAAGATACGGATAAATCCAAACCTAAAAAATATACGCTTCAGACAGTTCAGGTTGTTGATCTTAAAACCGGAAACGTCAATAAAATCTCAGAAATGGAGGGAGATTTCTCACAGCTTGCATTTGATGAAGAAGGAAATCAGTTAGCTTTTGTTGGAACTTCTTCTGCACAGAATGATTTGGTGAAACTTTACCAATTGTATTATTTTAATTTTAAAGGAAATAAAAATAAAACGGTAACCAACGATCATTCTCAAATGAAGAAAAACTGGGTAGTTTCTGAAAACCGTTTACCGATATTCAGTAAAAACGGAAAACAGTTGTATTTCGGGGTGGCTCCGAAACCTGTTGCAAAAGACACTACATTGATTGCAAACGATCATGCTGTGGTTGATATCTGGAATTATAAGGATGATTATCTGCAAACAGTTCAGTTAAAAGAATTGAGAAATGATCTGAAAAAATCTTACGCTGCTGTAATGCAGACCGACAAACCGGAACTTTTCACAAACATTGACGGCGAAGATCTCGATACTTTACGACTGGTGAATGAAGGAAACGCAGAGTTTGTATTGGGAATTACCAGTTTAAACAACCGCATCTCTTCACAATGGGAAGGTTCTTCAAAGAAAACGTATTTTATTATTGACAATAAAACAGGCGAAAGAACAGAAATGATAAGAAACCTGAATGGATCTGTTGCCGTTTCTCCTTTGGGAAAATTTGCCGTGATTTTCGACAGGGAAAAAGGACAATGGCTGAGTTATAATGTAAAAACAAAACAGACAGTACCGCTCAATAAAGATTTGTCCGTTTCTTTTGTAGATGAGGAGTTTGACATGCCGGATTTTCCCAACGCATACGGAATTGCATCATGGACAGACAACGATGAATCCGTCATCATCAAAGACCGCTATGATCTTTGGGAGTTTTTTCCGGACGGATCCAAAAAGCCCAGAAACATCACCAACGGATTCGGGCGTAAAAACAAAATTACTTTTGATACGTACGATTTAGACAAAGACATTAAAAGTGTAAACCGAAAAAAATCGATCTATTTATCAGCATTTGATAATGTCTCCAAAGCCAATGGGATTTTTAAAACAACCGTTCAGTCCGGTTCTGATCCTGTAAAAATTCAGATGGAAAATGTTTGGGGATATCGCAGCCTTCAGAAAGCAAAAAATGCAGAAGATTATATTTTAGTAAAAGAATCCTACACCGATTCTCCGAATATTTTCACCACTTCCGATTTTAAAAATCAGGAAAAACTAAGTAACACCAATCCTCAGCAAAGTCTTTACAATTGGGGAAAGAGTGAATTGGTCAATTGGAAGACTCCGAAAGGAAATTCGTCGACAGGCGTTCTCTATAAACCTGAAAATTTCGATCCGAACAAAAAATATCCGATGATTGTTTATTTCTACGAAAAACTATCGGATAATCTGAATCGTTACGTAGCACCGTCTCCGACTCCTTCAAGATTAAATATCTCTTATTTTGTAAGCAACGGATATCTCGTTTTCACACCCGATATTTCTTATATAGATGGTTTTCCGGGAGAATCCGCAATGGAATATATCAATTCCGGTGTTGAAAAACTGAAAGAAAATTCATGGGTGAATGGCTCAAAAATAGGAATTCAGGAACAAAGCTGGGGCGGTTATCAGGTTGCGTATCTCATTGCGCACACAGATATGTACGCCGCAGCATGGAGTGGTGCTCCTGTCGTAAACATGACTTCTGCGTATGGCGGAATAAGATGGTCTTCAGGAATGAACCGACAGTTTCAGTACGAAAAATCGCAAAGCAGGTTAGGGAAAAATCTTTGGGAAGCTCCTGAACTGTATATTAAAAATTCACCGCTTTTTACCATCGATCAAGTGAAAACTCCGGTGGTGATTATGAGTAACGATAGAGACGGAGCTGTTCCGTGGTATCAGGGAATTGAAATGTTTACTGCATTGCGCCGTTTAGGAAAACCGGCTTGGCTGTTGAATTATAATGGTGACGACCATAATCTTATAAAACGCCAGAACCGAAAAGATATTCAGATCCGCGAACAGCAGTTTTTCGATTATTATCTTAAAGATGCGAAAGCACCAGTCTGGATGACGAAAGGAATTCCTGCAACCCAAAAAGGAAAAGACTGGGGATTTGAATTAACCGATGAAAAACCTTAGTGTATAAACAACGAATCGGCGGAGCTGAAAGCTCCGCCGATTCGTTTTATCGCGTTATCAAAAAACTTATTTATTCTTAAGTTCCTCTTTAATTTTGTTTTCCAGTTCTTCTGCAAGTTCAGGATTGTCTTTTAAGACATCTTTTACTGCATCACGACCTTGTCCAAGCTTTGTTTCTTCGTAGCTGAACCAAGAACCGCTTTTCTTTACAATTCCCTGTTCTACAGCCTGATCCAGAATTTCTCCTGTTTTGGAAACCCCTTCACCGTACATTATGTCGAATTCTGCCT
Source organism: Chryseobacterium sp. C3 (assembly GCF_014218905.1). Taxonomy (NCBI): domain Bacteria; kingdom Pseudomonadati; phylum Bacteroidota; class Flavobacteriia; order Flavobacteriales; family Weeksellaceae; genus Chryseobacterium; species Chryseobacterium sp. C3. The sequence continues at coordinate 114,824 of NZ_JACLCU010000007.1, forward strand.
GTTTGAAAGGCGGAGCAACTTTGTTCTTAACAATTTTCACTTTCACACGGCTTCCGATCGCTTCATCACCCTGTTTTATTGGCGCACTTGCTTTTCTGATGTCAACTCTTACCGAAGCATAGAATTTCAAAGCGTTACCACCTGTTGTAGTTTCAGGATTTCCGAACATTACTCCGATTTTCTCTCTCAACTGGTTGATGAAAATAACCGTACATTTTGTTCTTGAAATGGTTGCTGTTAATTTTCTTAAAGCCTGAGACATTAATCTCGCATGAAGACCCATTTTAGAATCTCCCATTTCCCCTTCGATCTCTGCTTTTGGCGTAAGCGCAGCAACCGAGTCAATTACCACGATATCAATCGCTCCCGAACGGATCAGATTATCAGCAATTTCCAGTGCCTGTTCTCCGTTGTCCGGCTGAGAAATAATAAGGTTTTCAAGATCGATTCCCAATTTCGCCGCATAAGTTCTGTCGAAAGCGTGCTCTGCATCAATAAACGCTGCAATACCTCCTGCTTTCTGAGCTTCTGCAATGGCGTGAAGCGTTAAAGTTGTTTTACCTGAAGATTCAGGACCGTAGATCTCAATGATTCTTCCTCTCGGATAACCACCCACTCCAAGAGCGATGTCCAATCCCAAAGATCCTGAAGGAATCACCTCAATTGTACTGTCTACGGAATTTTCTCCCAAGGTCATTACCGTTCCCTTTCCGTATGTTTTATCTAGTTTGTCCAGCACCAAAGCCAGTGCTTTTTTCTTATCGTCTATGTTACTCATCTGATGTTTAAATAATTTATCAAAAATACAAAAATTTACGCTCAAAAACTAATCTTTCCTACCACTAAAAGTTGTTTTTATAGTTAAAAAAACATAAAATTCAGATGCATATCAAAAACTAAAACAGAATCTTTAAAACTTTTGTTTTATGCTTTATCAGGAGCTTTTTCGCGCTTTCCGCTGCAATCTTTTTTTTCAAAAAAGGATTTTCGCTGCAATCGCGGCTAGGGTAGAAATCATCAAATAAATTGCAGTCTTTGCAGTAGATTTTTAATGGAAATTAGAATTTTGGGTGATGCTGAGATAATCGCTCAAGACTTTCATCTGATCTTTATTCCCTTTTTTTATTCTGGCTTCACGGTTTACGAGTCGGTCAACGATTTTGGTAATCATTCTTTTCGTCACCGGAAAAGCCTTTCTGTTCGAAACTTCCGGAATTTTCAGTCTTTTGCACACTTCATCATCCAACAAAAACCATGTACAGCAGATGTGAAGGTAACGGAGATTTTTTCTCTGGAAATTGTATTTCAGGATCGTGTTTTCCAGCGATTCATTCAGAAGAGAATGAGCCAGCAAAACAGAATCTTCATCCGCAGAAGGCTGAACCGAAGTCCACAGATAAAAATATTGTGTTGCCTGTACTTTATCATTCGGTAAAAGATCTTCCGGAATTCCCAGAAGATAACCTACATATTTCCAAAGGTGGAAAAGCCCTTTTTCTTCCTCTTCAGAAAACGTGTTTCCCAGTTTGTGCAGACTGTGCATAAAAACAAGACTGAAACCAATATACGTTGCCATCATATCCCATGAATTAATGGGTTCTCCCCAATTTTCCGTGTTCCAGTCTTTATAAAATTTTTTAATGAAAACTCTTGCGTAAGAATGGATCAGGCGGGTTTTTATGGCAAACTCATATCCTTTTTTATGAACTTCCAAAGCATCATATCGGGTAACATTTACCCAAAAATCAAGCGTTTCAGAAAGTCTTTTTACAGCACCTTTCTTTAAGGCTTCCGTTGCAATAAGGGGTTTGTTGAGGTAAGCATAATCATAACCTCCGATCAGGCAGTAATCGCGAAGAGAGATCAGAGAATCCACATTGCTTCTCATGCAGAGTTCTGCACCGCTTTTAATCAGATCATAATCCAGCCAGTCAGGAATTTTCTGAGTCTGCAGTAAAAGCTGTTTTACACTTTCCGGAACATCATCATTTTCAGAAACGCCATTTCGGATGTAACCTTCAATTTCTCTTGAAGCTTCATGAAATTTTTGAGTGAGATAAACATCTTTTACAACCTGATCGCCGACTTCATCCACATCATAAAAATAAGATGAAAATCTTTCAAAATCTTTAAAACTGACCTCTGCTCCTGAAAAATCAAGAAGCTGTTTTCCGTTGCCTTTTGTCCAGAAATCTTTAAAATGCTGCGAATCTTTAAAGCGTGGCTGTAAAATTGTTTTCTCCATCGAAGGCTAAAGGTACAAGTTTTGCTCCGCAATTGCAGAGTGAGATTTATCAGGAAAATTCAATTCACAGTTTACAATTCTTCATTCACTATTCACTTTTGACATTATATCAATCCCCATTCGAACGCTTTTGTTAACAGTTCTTTGCTGTTTCTGGAGTTTGTTTTGGCTAAGATATTCTTTCTGTGAGTACGAACCGTATGTTCTGATAAAATCAGCATTTTTGAAATTTCCGGTCCGGAATATCCTTTGGCAATAAGGGAAAGAATTTCAGTTTCTCTTTTGGTTAAATTAATTTCCTGATCTTTTTTTGAAGAAGAATTTTCAATTTTAATCTGAATGAAATCGCTGCGGTGACCAATTCCTGTAATCAGTACAGTATGCGGATTCTGTTTTGTAATATGATGGATATTGGTATGGATATTAACAGACTGAACCAGATTTTTATCCTCATCTTCCCACGTAAGTACCGCCTGATGATGAAAAAGCTCGTAATTTCCTGAAGCGGTTTTCATTCTGAAACAATAGCTGGGTTTAAGAAAAAGCTGATGTTCTTTCCCTGTTTTCATCAATATTTCCACCACTTTCTGTTCGGCTTTCATAATGAATTCTATATCATCGGGGTGAACCAGATCAATCACGTCTTTTAAATTCTGTGGATATTCCTTCAAACCATGTATCTTGAGGATATCAGGATGATGATTGGAAATTGTACTGTTGGTGAGATTTAGCACATAATAATAAAATTCTCCAATGGCGAACATTTCTCCGATGATGCGTTCAACAGGAGGAATATTAGAAATGTGTTTTTCTTTTCTTTCTACATCAGAATAAGAGTTCCAAACTTCTACCAAAGGATGTTTTTTCTCCAGATTATCCATAAAAAAGATTTATAACTAAAAATAGTTAAAGTTTTCTTAAAAATACCGCAAAAGGGGGATTTTTTTACATCAGTAAAATTTTAAAATTTGTATAAGCCAATAATCATGAAAACTCATTCTAAATATTTTTCCGTTTTTTCGGATTATGTTTTCATATTTTCTATAAAAAAACAAAATTTACATAATATCATTAATATGTCAGAAATAGTTTAGAATTTTCTGTTAGCTGTTTGAAAATGATAAACTGGAATCCTCTGCAATTTTGCAGGGGATTCATTATTTTAATCGATTTATGTAAAACTACACAAACGGGTTATTTTTTCGTAATTCAGGATTTTGAAAATTTGTAATAAAATTATTACTTATGAAAAAAATTCAAATTACAGTACCAAAGCTACATTGTGTAAAGAAAAATGACTTTCTTAACAAAGATAGAATTTATCTTGTTATGATTATTACCACTACTAAAGCAGATGGATCCGGAAATCCAAAAGTTGTATTTTCAGGTCTTAGTGGTATTTCTGAATTCAGAAAAAATGATATAAAAGTATTTGATCTTGGAACGAGATGGGCATTTAATGTAAATGACGATGAAATTTTTAATATTTCATTTGGTGTATATGAACAGGATAGAGGAGATGTCTACAACCAATATTTAAGAGATATTACTGCAATTGTAGAGACAAACGGGATGAATTATAATGATATGATTACAGAATTATGGAATGCTGTAAAAGACAAAGTTGTAAATTTAAACTTGGTAAGTCTTCTGTTATTATTACCTGAAGTTGGATTGAAAATTCTGAAAGATTTTAGAAAAGATGATCTAATTGGTAAAAGGACAATAAGCTTTCAGGCAAATGATCCTAATATGTATTTTACTCCTGAATTTGATCTAAAGGACGCCGAATCATTTTATAAAATTCAAATCAAATTAAATGAAATTTAAACAAAAAAACCTTCCAAATCGGAAGGTTTTTATATTTCAAACTGATACTTTATTAGTTAGATAAAGAAGCAGCGTGGATCAGCATATCTACTAACTTGTTAGAATATCCCATTTCGTTGTCATACCAAGAAACAAGTTTTACGAAGTTTGGAGAAAGCATAATTCCTGCATCTTTATCGAAGATTGAAGTTCTCTTATCTCCTACGAAATCCTGAGAAACTACAGCATCTTCAGTGTATCCAAGAATACCTTTCAATTCACCTTCAGAAGCAGCTTTAATAGCAGCACAGATCTCATCGTAAGAAGTAGCTTTTTCTAATCTTACTGTAAGGTCAACTACAGAAACGTCAACAGTGGGTACTCTGAAAGACATCCCTGTTAATTTTCCGTTCAAAGAAGGGATTACTTTTCCTACCGCTTTTGCAGCACCTGTAGAAGAAGGGATGATGTTGTTTAAAGCAGCTCTACCACCTCTCCAGTCTTTCATTGAAGGACCGTCAACCGTTTTCTGAGTAGCCGTTGTAGCGTGTACCGTAGTCATTAAACCTTCTACGATTCCGAAGTTATCGTGGATCACTTTTGCTAACGGAGCCAGACAGTTGGTTGTACAAGAAGCGTTTGATAAGATTTTGATATCGTCTGTAAGTTCTGTGTGGTTTACACCCATTACAAACATTGGCGTATCATCTTTAGAAGGAGCAGAAAGAATTACTTTCTTTGCACCTGCAGCAATGTGTTTTGCAGCACTGTCTTTATCTAAAAATAAACCTGTAGATTCTACAACGTAATCTGCACCTACTTCGTTCCATTTCAAATTGCTTGGATCTTTCTCAGCAGTTACTCTGATTCTTTTTCCGTTTACTACAAGGTCATTACCTTCTACAGAAACCTCACCCGGAAAAATTCCGTGTACAGAATCATATTTAAGCATATAAGCCATGTATGTAGCATCGATAAGGTCGTTGATTCCTACTACTTCGATGTTATCTCTTTCAGTCATTGCTCTGAAAACAAGACGTCCAATTCTACCAAACCCGTTGATACCTACTTTAATTGTTGACATAATAGTTTGTTTTAAATTATATTAAATATTAGATTGCTAAAATTTCTGAAATCAGTAAAAGATCTTTATTGATTTCGTTGTGTTTTTTAATGGCTTCTTCAATAGGAGTGTATACCAAATCATTGGAACGCATTCCTGCCATTACGTTGGTTTGCCCTTCCATTAATCCTGTTACGGCTCCAAAGCCCAGTCTGCTTGCTAACACTCTGTCTGCACAGCTTGGAGAACCTCCTCTTTGCATGTGTCCCAATATTGCGACACGAATATCATAGTCCGGGAATTCCTTCTTTGTTTTTTCTGCAAGTTCATAAACATTGGCCAATTTCTCACCCTCTGCAACGACAACTATGCTTGAAGCTTTTCCTGTTTTTTCTGCACTTCTGAAATTGGCAAAAAGTTCATCGATGCTATCTTTTTTCTCGGGAATCAAAATATCCAGAGCACCGGTTGCCAATCCGCTGTTCAAAGCGATAAAACCTGCATCACGACCCATTACTTCCACAAAGAAAACCCTGTTGTGAGAAGTTGCCGTATCACGGATTTTATCAATCGCTTCCATTGCAGTATTCAAAGCCGTGTCATAACCAATGGTGTTATCCGTCCCGAAAATATCATTATCAATCGTTCCCGGAACACCAATTACACGGATGCCGAATTCTTCGTTGAAGATTTTTGCTCCTGTGAAAGTTCCGTCTCCCCCAATACAAACCAAACCGTCAATGCCATATTTTACACAATTGTCATAGGCTTTTTGACGACCTTCTTTGGTTCTAAATTCCTGGGATCTGGCAGATTTCAGAATAGTTCCGCCCTGGTTGATTATATTTTTTACGGAACGAGGTCCCATCTTAAGGAAATCATCGTGGATTAAGCCATTATAACCTTCTCTTACTCCGTAACATTCTATTTTATAATAATTTGCGGTTCTTACTACCGCCCTTAATGCTGCATTCATACCCGGAGAATCTCCTCCTGAAGTAAGAACTGCAATTTTTTTTACAGCACTCTCTTTCATCTAGTAAAAAATTTCGAACACAAATTTACAAAAACAAGTTCAGATAATCGTAGTAACTTAAGAAGAGTTTTGCATATAAATGATTAAACCTGAATAAAATTTATCGGTTTACAAAAAAATATCAATGTTTTTGAATGAAAATTATCGAGATGAAAATTAATTTAATGCTTTTCGGTAAGATATTTCCAATATCTCCTCGGAACGTGCTGAATATGAAGCCTCATATTTTTTCTCTCCACGATATTGGTTTTCGTGAAATACCTTTGCCAAAGCGTCTGGTAATTTTTTTCTTCATCGTGAAACTTTTGCTGATATCTGTTCAAGTCTATTTTTTCATCGGGATAGAAAAAATCGCAGGTTTCCAAGTCGTACAGAATTCCGTAATTTCTTCTCAAATCATAAATCATCCATTTCTGATCCTGATAACGGTCTTTGAAATGTTTCCGGATTAAAGGCAGAACATTGAAATCCGGATCTATTTTGGCAAAAAAAACACCATCCTGCATCTTTTCAAAACGGACAAAAGCCGTCATTCTGTGTCTTTCCCGACTGACGGATTTACAGATTTTTGAAATCTTCAGAATGTCATTATCGGCATAGTTTTTCAGAATATTTTCATCGGGATGTTTTACGGATTGCTTTACGGCAGACAAAATAAGCTGTTCCAATTCCGGATCTTCAGATAAATAAACTTTCAGAAGTTCGTGAATTCCGGCTTTTCCAATGTTTTTTTCTAATTTGTTTAAAACCCTTTCAGATTTATCATTTTGAGTAATAACCTCATGAATTTCCGCAAAGATATTTTCCTGATGAAACCTTTCTTTACTTACAATTTCCACGTCCTTATATTTATATTCAAAAACTTCGAATACAGCCGTTAAAAGTCCGTCAAAACTGCCATCGTAGAGTAGGGTAGTCATCTGAGTTGGAGGGGAGTGTTTTAGAGTTTTAGAGTTTGTAATCTTGTGTTATTATGTTGCTGTTATTTCAGTATTTATAATATTTTGCTACAGGAAAAATTTCGGAATATCTCTGCTTCCGTGCAAAACTCTCACAATTCTGATATGATGATCTAAAATCCTGTAAAAAATAACGTGATTGTCTTTTGGAAAGCTATATAAACCTTTTTTTATTTCATCTCGCTTTTTGCCTAAATGTGGATTTAAAAATAAATTTTGAAAAATTTCTTCAATTTCCAAAAGATATGTTTCTGCTTGATTAAATCCAAATTCATTCAAAGTATAATCAAAAATATCTTCCAGATCTTTATCTGTAATTTCCGATAAAATATAGGTTTTCTCAGACATTGCTGATTCTGTTCTTTTTAGCCTGAATAATATCCTTTACAGAACGAGAGCTTTCAACATCATTCCAGCCTTTTTCTATTTCAGCCTTTAAATCCTGAATCACACGGTGCCTATAAACTTCATGAAGCCGCAATGCATCACGCACAACTTCACTGGCATTCTGAAAATCACCGGATTCTATTTGCTTTGAAATATATTCTTCCTGCTTTTTTGTGAAACTGACATTCATAATAAATTTTTTCTTCGAAGTTATAAATTATATCCAAATTTAGCAAATATGGATATTGGAAATTGTTTTTCTCCGTTTTAAGATAAGATCAAAGGATTGAATTTAAAACAATGTCAACTGCTGCGAAAACTGATTATGAAATTTCGAAGAACTTCCGCCAATCAGCAATTTCTTAAGATTTTGATTCGTCAGATATTTTAAAAAAGCGTTTCCGGCGTTAAAATCAATGAAATATTTTGCGCGGTTTACTGCCGCTCCCAACTTTTTCAGATGATCCATATTCAAAACCTGAAAACGTCTTGCGCTCACAATTTTCTGTGCTGTTTTTACTCCAATTCCTGGAATTCTTAAAATCATCTGATAATCAGCAGTTTGAAGATTAACAGGAAACTGATCTAAATGTCGCAAAGCCCAGCTTAATTTGGGATCGACTTCAAGATCTAAAAATGGCATATTCGGATCCAGTATTTCTTCAGCTTTAAAACCATAAAAACGCATCAGCCAATCCGACTGATACAAACGGTTTTCACGAAGCATCGGAACTTCAGTCGTAAGAGCTGGTAATCTTTTATCTTCCAAAACCGGAACATAACCTGAATAATACACTCTTTTCAGGCTGAAATTTTTATAAAAATGATCGGCAACTTTAATGATCTGTAAATCATTTTCATTCGTAGCACCTACAATCATTTGCGTAGATTGTCCTGCAGGAGCAAATTTTGGTGTTTTCCGGAAAAGTTTTTTCTCATCTTTGTATTGCGCAATCCCGTTCTGGATATACTTCATCGGATTAAGCATATCCTGCCTGTTTTTTTCAGGAGCCAGCAATTTCAGTCCGCTTTCAGTTGGGATTTCGAGGTTTACAGATAAACGGTCGGCGTACAAAGCGGCTTCCTGCATGAGTTCATCACTTGCTCCCGGAATCGATTTTAAATGAATATAACCATTAAAGTTTTCTTCAAGACGCAGTTTTTTCGCGACACGAACCAGACGTTCCATGGTCGTATCCGCATTTTTAAAAATTCCTGAGCTTAAGAACAACCCTTCAATATAATTTCTGCGGTAAAAATTGATCGTTAAATCGACTACTTCCTCAACGGTAAAAGCAGCTCTTTTAATATCATTTGAACTTCTGGAAACACAATAAGCGCAATCGTAAATGCAATGATTGGTCAATAGAATTTTGAGAAGAGAAACACATCGTCCGTCTTCCGTATAGGTATGGCAGATTCCACTTGCGGAACTGTCTCCCAAAGCCCCTTTTTTATTCTTTCTCGAACCACCGCTTGATGAGCAGGAAACATCATATTTTGCTGCATCGGCAAGGATTTCAAGTTTTTCTTTCAGGCGGTCAAAATTCATTTTATTCTTCTTTTACCAATTTTTTATTAATACATAAGTTACAACAGCTTCTAACAAAATACTTTGAAAATATTTAGATCTCATAAGAAAGAAAATCAAAGATTTTAAAAACTAAAGTGTTCTTATTTTTTGAATTATTTAATTCTAATGGCACTTAAGTGTTTAAAAAAATAAACTTAATTAGATTTAAAATTTTATATTTTCCGTTCAAATTTAATTCCAAAATTGATAAATGTCAATCTTTTTTGATAGAAGTTATCAACAGTTTAAAGTGACAAATTTAGTATATTTACGCTCATTAAATTTATGTTATGAATCATAAACCCGTTGAAGGTTTTTCCAAATTAACAAAACAGGGGAAAATCGACTGGCTCGTAAACGAGTATCTTGAAGGAAACGAAGAATATCAAAATATATTAAACCAATACTGGAACGAAAATGCTGATTTGCAGAAGCTTCACGACGAATTTTCTGAAAACACCATTTCTAATTTCTATATGCCTTACGGAATTGCTCCGAATTTCCTCATCGACGGAAAACTGTTTGCGCTTCCGATGGCAGTGGAAGAAAGTTCTGTAGTGGCAGCAGCTTCAAAGGCAGCAAAATTCTGGATTGATAAAGGTGGTTTTAAAACAACGATCATCAACAACGAAAAACTGGGGCATACCCACTTTATTTTTAATGTTGAATCTCATAAGCTGCTTCATTTTTTTAATTTTAAACTGAAGAAGAAATTACTGGAAGCTACGGAAGACATCACGGCGAATATGAGAAAACGCGGTGGTGGAATTTTAGACATCAAATTGGTTGATAAAACGTCTGAAATGGCGAATTATTATCAGTTGAAAGCAAGTTTCGACACCGTAGATTCGATGGGAGCCAACTTTATCAATTCCTGTTTGGAACAGTTCGGAAAAACATTGAAGCAGGAAGTGGCTACAAGTGAAGATTTTTCTCAGGAAGAAAAGAATTCTTTACAGATCGTAATGAATATTCTGTCCAATTTTACTCCGGATTGTATCGTAAGAGCTGAAGTTTCCTGTAAAATCGAAGATCTGAAAGACGACAGTGGAATTTCCAACGAAGAATTTGCATGGAAATTCAAACAGGCGGTAACGATTGCTGAAATTGAGCCTTTCCGTGCGACCACTCATAATAAAGGAATTATGAATGGAGTAGATGCGGTTGTAATTGCAACAGGAAACGATTTCCGTGCAACAGAAGCCTGTGCTCACGCATATGCAGCGAGAAACGGAAGATATTCTTCTCTCACACATTGTACAACAGATAACGGAATTTTCAGATTCTGGATCGATCTTCCGATTTCGGTAGGGGTTGTTGGCGGTTTAACGAATCTTCATCCTTTGGTAAAATTCTCTTTAGCGCTTCTTGGAAAACCTTCTGCTCAGGAACTGATGAGTATTTTGGCGGTTTCCGGACTGGCTCAGAATTTTGGAGCGTTACGATCTTTGGTGACGACTGGAATTCAGAAAGGGCATATGAAAATGCATTTGCTGAATATTTTGAACCAATTGGGCGCAACAGAAGAAGAAAAACAACATTTTGTGACGTATTTCAAAGATAAAACGGTGAGTCATCACGAAGTGATCAATGAGTTTAACCGAATGAGAGGACAATAATGTTTGGAATTATTGTAGCTGCTTTTATGCTGGGTTTTGGAATTTTTCTGAAACTGACCAAAAATCCGGGGTTCGCTCAGAATAAAAAATTCGCATGGATTTTTATCGGAATCGGACTCATATCATTAATATTCAAGATTTTAAATTATAAATGAAAACAATAACATTAATTTTCGGTGCTGTTTACGGCATGCTTTCCGTTATTCTGGGAGCTTTCGGAGCACACGCTTTGAAGAAAATATTGTCTGTGGAAAGACTGGAAAGTTTTGAAACAGGTGTGAGATATCAAATGTATGCTGCTTTTTTTCTTTTAATTGCAGGCTATATTTTAAAATTTGAAACCAAAACAGAGAACTGGATTTCATGGTTTATGATTTTCGGAACGATGCTTTTCTCATTCAGTATTTATGGATTGAGTATGCAGGATTATTTCGGAATGAACCTGAAATTTCTCGGACCGATCACTCCGCTGGGAGGATTATTGATGATCCTGAGCTGGACACTGTTGATTTTCTATTTCGTGAAGATGAAAGGTTAAAAATAAAGAAACTTCAGTTTGAGATAAAATTTAATGAATCGCAGGGTTAGACAAGGGGTTTAATTCTTCATTTTTCAGATATTTAAGTTAAACGAAGGCGTAAAACTCATCAAAGAAATACCAAAAATTTGTATTTCATTACTAAACGAAGTGTCTTTGTTTTTCTTAAAATAATTCCCAAAAAATGAAATTTCTTTGTATTTCTTTGCGGCAAATTAATAAACACAATCAATCAAAAACATAGAAATCATTTTATCTTAAAATAAATTAAAAAAGGAATTCTGACCGCAGAATTCCTTTTTTATTACCTCAAAAAATTTTCATTCAGCCATTTCAGCTTATTGTAGCTTTTCAGGAATTTGGCTTTCAGTTCAATATTTTTTTCCCTCGCATCTAGTAATTTACTTTCTCTGGAATTGATCAGGAATAATGAACTTTCCCCATTGCTGAACCTCGTTTCTTCAGCATTCAGAAGCCTTTGGTAATTATTCAGATTCTTGGTGGAAATATCAATCTGGGTGAAATAATTATTCACTTCATTTTTATAAGTTTCAATTTTCGTACTCAGTTCACGGGTTTTAAGCTGAGAATCCTGCTGGTTTTGTGAAATCTTCAGTTTGGCAATTTCATAATCTGCTCTTGCCTGTCTCTGAAATATGGGAATCTCCAGTTTCAGTCCGTACTGAAAATTATTATCAAACAAAGGAAGAAAATCGGATTTGTAATTTTCTTTATTGAAAAAATTATACGTAAAATCCAGTTTCGGAAGGAAGCTTTGCCATTTCAGCCTTTTTTCACTTTCGAGGATATTCTGCTTCTGAAAATAATACTCCAGTGAAGCGTGATTCTGAAGCGGTTTCGATTCTAAATTTTGCACCAGAAATTCATAATCGGTGTATCCGGAATGCTCGTCAAGATTCGAAGATGGGAAAATAAGCTTTGAAATTTCATAAAACTCCTGATTTTCTTTCCAGAGATACATCTGAAGTTCCTGCGTACTTTTCACAAAACTTAAATAAGCGTCTCTTTCCTGAAGCTCAAAACTCTGCAATTGCGAAGAGGCTTCCACTGTATCTATTGCCGGTCTCTCCCCGAATTCATAAGTTTTTTTGGTAAGATTAAGTCTTTTTCGGTTAATTTCTACCGCAGATTTCTGCAATTTGTAGATTTCATAGTTTTTCACCCATTCCCAATACGTATTTTCAGCATCCAGAAGAAGTTCATTGGTAAGAACGGTCTGTTCGGCTTCTGTCATTTTTAATCCGAATTTTGCCTGTTCCAGCATGGCTCTTCTTTTATCATACAGAAGATTTTTTGCCAAAGGAATTGTAACTCCGAATTGGTATAAACCTCCTTTTGTTTCGCTGCTGTTCAGTTTTTCGCCATCCAGATAATTGTAACTTCCGGTAATGTCGATTCCGTACCACGTCGGAATGCCGAGTTCTACATTTCGCTGTTCGTAATATTTTGTACCATCAATATTTTTCTCACCCAGTTTTCCTGCAAGTACCGGATCAAAATTTCCTCTCGCCTTGGTAATTTCAGCATTGGCAATTTTATTCTGAAGCTGATATTTAAAAGCTAACGGATGATAATTTTTTACAATATTCAGAAATTCCTGATGCGAAAGTTTCAGAGAATCCTGTGCAAAAGAAAACTGAACACACAACAGAATGAGAAGCGCTGAAAATTTATTTTTTAATTTACTGTGACCAATAAAGGCTTCGATGAGCTCAGCCTGACAGCTTTTCAATAAATCAGTTAGTATCAGAAATGTCATCCTGAGCTTGTCGAAGGATCGGTTGACTAAACTTCCTTTACTATTATTGATTTCTGAATATTGCCTGTAACGATAAGTCAGATTATTTTTTAGACTTTTCATCTTTTGCAGATTTTTCGGTTTTTACTTCATAATAATCCGGCGGGAATCCGTTGATGTTTCGCCATAATTCGTACCAGATCGGAACGTCATTAAGAATCGCAATTCCCTGAACTCCGGTTCCCATTTTAATTTTCGGAGGCCATTGTTTTTCATTTTTATCCTGAATTACCAAGGCTTTGAACATTCCGTTGGCGCTGATGTTGTTTTCTACCGCAATTACTTTTCCTGCAAAAGTTCCGTAGCTGGAATTCGGCCAACCGGAAAAGACAATCGCCGGAAAACCATCAAAAATACACATCACGCGCTGTCCTTCTTTTACCAGAGGCAAATCGACAGGTTTAATATAAATTTCTACGGCATAATCTACTTTTTCCGGAACAATGATTCCGATGCTTTCACCATCTTTGAGAATTTCCCCGATTCCGGCTTTATTGATCTGTACAACCTGTCCGTCCTGAGAAGCGATCACGAAATACAAACCCTGTCTTGCTTTGTAATTGGCAACCTGATTTTCGAGTTTGGCAATATCACCATCGCTTCCCTCGATCTGTCCCATACTTTGGAAACGTTCTCCTTCCGTTTTGCTCAGTTTCTCATTATAATCCTGAATGGTAGCATTCTGTTCGATGTTTACATTCACAATTTCCTGTCGTGTTTGCGCCAGCTTATTTTCGGTTGCCGTTTTTTTGGCTAACGCATTTTGATAAGAAACACTTCTCTGCTGAAATTGGGTGAGCGAAACCAAACCTTCATCATACATTTTCTTCTGTCTTTCGTACTGGTCGGAACTCATTCTCAGCTCGTTTTTTGCTGCTTCCAGTTCGGCTTCTTCTCCGGCTAATTTATTATTGAGCTGACTGATTTTCACTTTAAGCTGACTCAATTTTAAATCTCTTGCGGAATTTAAAGCCTGCAACTGGCTATTGGTGGTTCCAACTTTGGCTTCGTAATAGTCTCTTACTCCTTTTTTGGCTTCTACCTGCATTTCGGTTCTTTTCACCAAAAGCGGATCCAGATAATCTTCTTTTACTTCGGAAAGCTGAAGAAGCGTATCGCCTTTTTTTACATAATCCCCGTTTTTTACATACCATTTGATAATTCTTCCGGGAATCGGCGAATTTAGTTGTTGTGGACGCTGTTCCTGATAAAGCGTACTCACATTTCCCATTACCTTGATATTCTGTGTCCACGGTAAAAACAGAGTGATAATTCCGCCAATCAGGATGAAAAGAAACCATCTTTTAACCCTTGATTTTCTGTGGATGTGGTATATTTTATTGACTGATTGCAGTTCCATCTCTTTTAGTTTTTGTTAAATAATTTTTTCACATTTCCGTCTTCCACCTGAAGATGCTGATCGGCTTCCAATATTAGATTTTTGTTTTCCGAAACGATGATAATGGTTGTTTTTTCTTTCAGTTTTAAAAGATACTCCATCATTTTTGTTTTGAATTCATCGTTCATTCCGTCTAAAGGATCTTCAAGGATTAAAAGTCTTCTTTCGCCTACCAAAGCTCTCAGAAGAAGAATTTTCTTTTTAGAGCTGAATGAAATTTCCGTATCGGTTTCGCTGATGTTGGTAAAGAATCCGTTGCTGAACTGGCTGGAGAAATCTTCGATGCCTATTTCTTCGGCAATTTCCAGAATCTGTTCTGCGGAGGTTTCATGCTGCCCGAGAATAATATTTTCGTAAACCGTTCCTTTGATGATCGTCATGTCTTCCAGGTACATCCCGATCTGGCTTCTTAGCGATACTTTATCAATATTTTTTAAAGGGATTTTATCAAATAAAATACTTCCGGAAGTCGGATCATAAAATCCGGTCATCATATTCAACAGTAAAGATTTTCCTGCGCCGAGCTGCCCTGAAATGACGGTTAAACTATTTTCCGGAATTTTAAAATTGATGTTTTCCAGAATCTTGTGATGATCGTTGAACGCAAAATTTACGTCTTTAAATTCAACTTCAAAACCGTCATTGTTCTGATCGAAAGTAATTTCGCCGAATTTCTCTTCCTGAAGAGTAGTTACTTTATTCAGTTTTGCCAAAGCTGCAATCACGTCATAGTAACTTTCCAGACTGATGATGAGCTTTTCCACAGCCGCCATAATGCTCAGAACAACGATTTCCGTTGCGATAAACGCTCCGATGTTAAGCTGCTGATTCACCAAAAGATAGGTTCCTATCACAAGCATCACCAAAGTAATGATGACTTTAAAGGCAATAATGGTTTTATACTGGAAAACCAGAACGCGGAAGTGTGAGGTTCGGTCGTCGAGATATTTTACCACTCTTTCATCGGTTCCTGAAAGATGTGCTCCTGTTTTTGAATTCAGCTTAAATGTTTTGATAGATGCGGCAATATCTTCAATCCAGGAAGCTACTTCGTATTTTTTGTCGCTTTCTTCGATGCTGGATTTAATTCCGCTTTCCATCGTGAATCTGAAAATAATGACCACACAGATCACCACCAAAGCTCCGAACACCAAAAACCACGGATGGTAAAAGGAAAGAAGCAGGATTCCGAATAAAATCTGGATGAGCGCGGTTGGAATTTCCAGTAAGATTTTAGAAATACCTTTCTGAAGATTCTGGGTATCGAAAAAACGATTAACCAGTTCGGGAAGATAATATTTTCGTGTCGCTGAAAGATTCACTTTCGGAAGTTTTTCGGCAAAAGCAAGGGAAAATTCAACAAAAATTTTCTGCTGAATCTTTTCTATGATCTGCATTACTTTCAGCCTGAAATAGCCGACAAGCCAGGTTCCCAGAACTACAAAAGCGATCAGAATATAAATAGAAGTTGCCATGGTTGCCCCCATTACAAAACTGACGATAGACTGTATTCCCAGCGGAACGCTTAACTGAACAAGACCATTCAGGATGGCGTAAAAATAAATGTTGGTAACATCTTTCTTTTCCTTGGTGACGTATTTGAAAAGGTTGTAACCGTGCTGTTTAGGAGAAGTTTCCATTTGTGTTTTATTATTTTATTAGGTTAAAGGTGATAAAACGCAGATAATCCAAAACATATTTTTTATGATCTATTCTGTCAATATGATTGTCGGTAAGTTTCGGAAGATGTTCGCTGAAAAACTGCTGATCGTGAGCGGTTTCCAGTAAGGTACTCGCAAGTGATTTCGGATAAGGAAAATCTGTTTTTGCTTCTGCAATGATTTCTCCGATAAATGCACAGAGACTTTTTAACGGGCTGAAAACCATTTCTTTATTGATTTCGTCCACTTCTTTTACCAGATAAGCTTTGCTGCTTTCTGCAATAACGATGTTGTGAAGTTTTGTAAGATCGTAATCTTCTATTTTATCATCGGTTTCATCGTTATGCGTTATGATTTCGAGGATCTTTTCCATTTTTTGCTGAGGTTCTTTAATTTCCTGAAGCCTCAGTTTGGAAATGAATTCAATATAAGACCAGTACCAGTTGAGAATATAGGTAAGAAGTTTATGTTTTGAAGAAAAATACCGGTAAACTGTTGCCTCTGTTGAGTTGATCTTTTGGGCTAATTTTTTGAAGGTAAAACTTTCAAAACCGGTCTCGTAGATCAGTTCTATTGAATTTTTGACAATGGCACGTCCGATCTCGCTGTTTTCGGGATCTTTAAGATATAAGTATTCGTTGACTTTAAATTTTACCTGAAATTCCATTTTTCATTTTTAGTATTACAAATTTACAACTATTGTTTTTTGAAGCAAAACCCATACCATAAATATTTACATTATTATTATTGATAGTAATACTATTATTTGGTATAGTTTTTGTTGTATTTATGAAAACATGAAAGACGGAAAAGCCGAACACCGTATTAAAAAGTAGGCAATTAAATAATTGAAAAAATGAAACGAATTTTTTTATTACTCTTTGCTTTTTTTGCACTCCCAACCTTTTCATTCGCACAGGTAACAAAACCGCAGAAAAATAAAAAAACAACGGCAAAAGTTGTGGATTCTGTGAAGTGGCGTGCAGAACATTATATTGTTAATCGTGATTCTGCTTATGCAGATCCAAGACTGGGTCTTAAAAAACTGCAAGGCGGAAACAAGAGATTTATTGAAGGAAAAAGTATAAAACCCCGACAAAACTATGAGACTATTAAAAAGCTGGAAAATGGTCAGGCTCCCTTTGCTATAATTGTAGGCTGTTCAGATAGCAGAGTACCCAATGAGATGATCTTCGATCAAGGTTTAGGGGATTTATTTATCATCAGAACGGCAGGTCAGGTTTCGGCTGCGGCATCTTACGGAAGTATGGAGTTTGCGGTATTGAAGCTAAAAACCAAATTAATCGTTGTATTGGGACACACAGAATGCGGTGCTGTTGCAGCCGCGGTGGAAAGACCGGAAAATGTTCCGGGACATATTGTTACTTTGATAAATGACATAAAACCTGCAGCCGTTAAAAGTTCTCATATGCATGGTGATCCGGTGAATAATGCAGTCCGCCAGAATGTAATAGATCAGGTAAATTCTTTACGGGATTTAGATCCTACTCTGCACAAAAAATATGTAGACGGAGAAATACTAATTGTGGGAGCTGTATATGATATCCATACAGGAAAAGTAGAGTTTTTACCGGAAACACTTGTGAATCTTCCCAAAGCTAAAAAATAAATAACTGAAAACATTGTATGCGGGCTGAATTTTTCTTTCATATTTAATTTTGATTCATATACTTTTACTTTTATCTACAGCCCGCATTTGTTTAACTAAAACTTATTAAAATGAAGATTTTAAAAAAACTGTCATTTGTTTTCCTGCTCATAGGAATAATGATTAATTCTCAGGAGAGGTATGAGTTTAAAAATATTAAAGAAGCCAATGAAAATCCTGAGAAAGTATTAAGGCTTAATCTTAATCTGGCAACAGAAAATATAGAAAATGTCGACTGGAAAAAATTTAAGAACCTGGAATATCTGAGTCTGAAAGATCTCCACCTTAAAAAAATTCCGGATGAGATCGGCTTTTTATCCAAGTTAAAAGTTTTGGATGTGAGTGGTAATGATTTCAGGGTGCTGCCTTCCAATTTTATTCAGCTCAAAAATCTTGAAGAATTGTTTCTGAATGACGAAAAAAATATTGATCTCTCTAAAAATATTGATCTGATCAGCAATATGAAAAATCTGAAAGTATTGCATATAGAAAACGACGGATTAAAGAAACTTCCTGCTAATTTTTGGAAACTGAACTATTTAGAATCAGTTTATCTGAACGATAATCAACTTAAGGATTTTAATCTTCCCAAAAGTAAAATGAAGAACCTTAAAAATATCTATCTCAATGATAACTTGTTTGTGCCAAGTGATATTGACAGGCTTAATTCTCAGTATGGAACACTTTTAAGATTTTAAAAACAAAAACGCCTTATATCAGAATGAAGATAAAAAATAATCATCTCGTACAATAATTATCTTTGTGATAAATTATAAACGATGTACAGATTTTTGCTAGTTGTTGTGGTTGCTCTATTCTCCGTAGTTGAGGCGCAGATTCCGAAAGTGAGCAGCGGAAAGATTGAAAGAATATCAGATTTTAAATCTCAGTTTGTAACACCGAGAAACATTGATGTATGGCTTCCTGAAGATTATTCAAAAACTAAAAAATATGCAGTTCTGTATATGCAGGACGGACAAATGCTTTACGATCCTGATCTCACTTGGAACAAACAATCCTGGAATGTGGAGGAAACTGTTGCGGAACTGATTAAATCTAAAAAAATACAGAATACCATTGTCGTAGGAATCTGGAACGACTCCAAGATGAGGCATTTTGATTATTTTCCGCAAAAACCTTTTGAAAGTTTATCCGCGGTGGAAAAAGATACCGTTAATCATCAATTGAAAAAAGCAGGAAGAGCCAATGAAAAGTTTTCTCCCAATTCAGACAATTATTTAAAGTTTTTGGTGAAGGAACTGAAGCCTTTGATTGACAAAAAATATTCAACCTTTAAAGACAGATCTCATACTTTTATTGCAGGAAGCAGCATGGGCGGATTGATCTCCATGTATGCCATTTGCGAATATCCTCAGGTTTTTGGCGGAGCAGCATGTCTTTCTACGCACTGGACCGGAACTTTTACCAATGAAAACAATCCTTTTCCGGAGTCTGTCTTACGCTATTTAGATAAAAATTTACCAGATTCTAAAACTCACAAAATCTATTTCGACTGCGGAGATCAGACTCTGGATGCGCTGTATCCTGAAATTCAGAAAAAAGCAGATGCAATTATCAGCAAACACGGATATTCTGAAAAGAACTGGAAAACGTTATACTTTCCCGGTGAAAATCACAGCGAGGAAGCATGGGCAAAAAGACTTTCGAAGCCTTTGGAGTTTCTTCTTGGAAGAGAATTTTAGATAAGCAGTATTTTCAATAATCAGTATTCTTGAATTTTGATTGTTAATAAAATCAATGCATCTTTGAGATTTAAATGAAATTAATAACACATGAGTTACAGAACATACAATATTATTATCAAAATTAACGAGGAAACTGAGAAAGAAGATCTGAAAAATAGGTTGACAGAACATTTTAAGTTTTACAATATCAGGGAATTTTTTACACCTTTTAGAGGAATTGTCTGTCAGGCGAATAACAAATTTAAGGAATATTCTTTTGAACAGTTTCCGGATCAGTTTTTCAGGAATCAGGATGAGGTTGAAGACTATTATTCTGAATCTGAAAATCATGCGGTGGAATTTTCTAAGAAGAATGGAGATCTGGAAGTTGTTTATATTGAAGTCGACTGTTTCGGAGGAAGATGTGCTTCAAATGGTTTTGTGATACAGAACGGTGTGAAAACCAAAAATGAAGATGTTTTTCATTCCGCACACATGAAACTGCTCCATGCGATTGATCCTCAATATGATTCTTGGCATTTTTATCCTTTCACAAGAACTTTTTTTACTGATAAAGGCGGCATCAACGGTGAAATCCTCAATTTTACTTTTCTGGCGCTTCTGATGGCTTTTAATATGGAAGTAGAACACAACCCGGACTTTGAATTTAACGCGGCAGAAAATGAAATGCAGATTCTTCTTAAGGATAAGTTTGAACTTTACCTGATGAATCTGGGAAGAGAAAGAATTAAAGTATTGGGAAGATTATTTGATAACAGGGCAGAAACGATTAATGAAGTAAAAAACCTTTTAAACGAAGCATTGCAGGGATTGGAGTATTATATAGAAATAGATAATTTTGAAAACGGAGAGAAAGATTCGGTTTCCAGTATTTCCAGAGAAAAGTTTCAAAGTGTTGCCAGAGTGAGTTACAGATCGCAGATTTTTAATGAAATAAAAATTGATTTTTCGCCTGATGTAAAAGAACCTGTTAAGAATGTCACAACAAAGAAAGAAGGTTTCTTCGGTAAATTTTTTAAAAATATTTTCGGAAAATAAGTACAGTTGCCTTTGGTTACAACATTTTAGGAAGGGCAAATTTACAATATAATTTTGGGGTAATTTAGATTTTATTAAACTGATAAAAAGCATCCTTACAGACATTGCTTTCTTTAAAATAAAAGTTGATAATTCATCTGTTTTTATTAAATTTGTCAACCTTTAACTATTAAAATAAAATAATAAAAATAATATGAATCTTCACGAGTATCAATCAAAAGAGATTTTATCAAAGTATGGAGTAGCTATCCAACGTGGTTTCGTTGCAAACAACGTAGATGAAGCTGTAGCTGCTGCTGAAAAACTAACTGCTGAAACAGGCGCACAGGGATGGGTTGTAAAAGCTCAGATCCACGCAGGTGGCCGTGGTAAAGGGGGTGGTGTAAAGTTCTCTCCAAACATGGATAAACTTAAAGAAAACGCTCAGAACATCATCGGAATGCAGTTGGTAACTCCACAAACTTCTGCTGAAGGTAAAAAAGTAAATTCTGTTTTGGTTGCAGAGGATGTATATTATCCGGGAGAAACGGAAACTAAAGAATTTTATGTTTCTATTCTTTTAGACAGAGCTGAAGGTAAAAATACGATCGTATATTCTACTGAAGGTGGGATGGATATTGAGCACGTTGCTGAAGTAACACCTCATTTGATCCACAAAGAAATCATTGATCCTGCTTTAGGTCTTCAGGGATTCCAGGCTAGAAAAATAGCTTTCAACTTAGGTCTTGAAGGGAATGCTTTCAAAGAATTCGTAAAATTCATTGGTTCTCTATACAATGCGTATACAGGAATTGATGCATCTCTTTTCGAAATCAACCCTGTGTTGAAAACTTCTGATAACAAAATTATCGCAGTAGATGCTAAAGTAACTTTGGATGACAACTCATTGTTCCGTCACAAAGATTTAGCTGAGCTTAGAGATACAAGAGAAGAAGATCCGATGGATGTAGAAGCTGGTGAAGCGGGTCTTAACTTCGTAAAACTAGACGGTAACGTTGCCTGTATGGTAAACGGAGCAGGTCTTGCAATGGCAACAATGGATATCATCAAATTATCAGGTGGTAACCCTGCAAACTTCCTTGACGTAGGTGGTACTGCAGATGCACAAAGAGTACAGACGGCTTTCGGAATCATCTTAAGAGATCCAAACGTAAAAGCTATCTTAATTAACATCTTCGGAGGTATCGTAAGATGCGACAGAGTTGCTCAGGGAGTTGTAGACGCTTACAAAGCAATGGGCAGCCTTCCTGTTCCATTGATCGTAAGATTACAGGGAACTAACGCGGTTGAAGCTAAAAAATTAATTGATGAGTCTGGTCTTCCGGTTCACTCTGCAATTACTTTGGAAGAAGCTGCAAACAAAGTAAAAGAAGTTTTAGCATAAGACTGAAATTTTTAAAATACATTAAAACCGTTTCATTTTTTGGAACGGTTTTTCTTTTTTCATCAAATTAAATATCTTTTGTAATTTGTAGCTGAAAAGATTTAAACAATAGCCATGAAAAATGTACACATTCCGAACCCATGTTCAGAAAACTGGGAAATGATGTCTCCGCAGGAAAAAGGACGATTCTGTTCTGTCTGCAATAAATGTGTAATTGATTTTACGCAGAAACAACCCAACGAAATTCTACAAATCATTGATGAAAAGCAAGATGTAGAAATCTGCGGAAGATTTTACGATCATCAGTTAAATACCGATAATAAATCTGAAAAGGTAAGAACTCGATTCTTTAAATATATTCCTGTTCACTTTCAAAATAGCAGAATTGTATTAACCGTTCTTTCCGTTATTTTATTTTTAACCGGTTGCTCAAAACCGAAGGAAGAATCTTTTGCAACCACAGGTCTTGTGATGATTGAAGAAGATTCTATCCCTGAAAATAAAAATTACGTCATAGGCAAGGCTAAAATAAATGAAAGCGATTCCTGTGTAAAAATCTCTGAAAAAGACAGTGTTATTACCAAAGATGCAGGTTCAAAAAAATAAACAATTTAATGTAAAGAAAGTGTGATAATTAAATAAGTTATTCATTATAAAATCATTATCTTTACAAGAAAGGTTTAAAATGAGATTGTATTTATTCTTTTTTCTCTTTTTATTTCTTACTTGTCAATCTCAAATTGCCAGCAATAAAGTAATGTCTCCAAGAAAAGAAATTCAGTTTGAAGACAAAAATCATTATCCATTTACTTTAATCCGTAAAGATTTTCTCCTTATCAATTCTCAGCAAAAGATGGATGAAATTTTTAAAATCATTCATCAAAAAAATAAAGGAAACAGATTTTCTCCAATTCCTGCTCTTACAGAAACCGAAACATATATTGTCGTAAAACCCCGGCTTAAAAACTCTAATGATGTTTCAATTGATACGATTACTTTCTCTAAAAATACACTCTATATAAAAGTCAAAGAATTCAACAATCCGGATTTTAATGAGAAAAGCAGAATTCCGCCCGATATTTTATTAAAACTCAATGAAAATTTGCTTATTAGAAAAGTAACCATTCAATACTAATATATAAAATTACTGTTATGAAAGCTAAAACCTTTATCGTCTCGTGCCTGTTGATTGTATCGGCACAGGTTTTTGGTCAGCAGAACTACTGGTCAAAACTAAAAGAAATAAAAATAGAACGGGAAAATCTCAATCCGAGATGGACAACTCCCAATAATTTTGCACTTTATCAGGCTGATCTTGAAAAAATTAAAGCTGATCTTAAAAAAGCACCCCAGCGTTTTTCGGGAGATGAAAGCCTTGTGATTAAATTTCCGGATTCTGATGGGAAAATAAGAGATTACATCGTTCAGGAAGCATCCGTAATGGAACCTGAACTGCAGGCAAAATTCCCGGAAATCCGTTCCTATACAGGTTGGCAAAAAAATCATCCCGAAAACTCGATCCGTTTCAGTGTGACACCTTCTACCGGAATCAGTGTCATGTATTTTGATAACTGGGAAGTAAGTTATCTCGACAGCTACACTAAGGACAATTCAGCATTTATTTTATACAAAAGAAAAGATCTTCCAAAAAATGACAGACTTTTTGAATGTCATATTGAAAACGAACTGGGTAACTTAAAAAATAACGGTACGGCGAATAAAGCGCCTCTGGTTTCGGACGGACAGTTCCGAACCTACAGACTGGCTCTTTCTGCGACAGGAGAATATACCACTTTTCATGGCGGAACACTTGCTCTGGCAATGGCTGCAATGGCAACGACAATGACCAGAGTAAACGGAATTTATGAAAAAACAATTTCCACAACCATGGTGATGATCGCAAACAATAATCTGTTGGTTTATACCAATGCCTCAACAGATCCATTTACCAATGGCACCCCAAACAGCATGATTAACGAAAACCAGACCAATACAACGGCGGTTATCGGATCTGCAAACTACGATATTGGTCACGTTTTTGGAACAAACAGTGGTGGTTTGGCAGGATTAGGAGTGGTGTGTGTTTCAGGCAGTAAAGCAAGAGGCGTTACAGGTTCCGGAGCTCCGGTGGGAGATCCTTTTGACATTGATTATGTTGCGCACGAAATAGGACATCAGTTTGGAGCAAATCATACCTTCAGAGCGGCAACCTCTTCATGTGCCGGTAACTTCAATAACGCAACAGCTTACGAACCGGGAAGCGGATCTACGATTATGGCTTATGCGGGAATTTGCGGAGCAACCAATAATGTGCAGAATAACAGTGATCCCTACTTTCATGCAGCAAGTGTAATTGAAATGTATGCTGTTTTGCAGAGAGGGACAGATTGTGCTGCCAAAATTAACAACAATAACGGAGTTCCTACCGCAGATGCAGGAGCCGATTACAATATTCCAAAAAGTACTGCTTTTGTTTTAACAGGAACGGGAACAGATCCGAATGGAGATGCTTTAACATATCTTTGGGAACAATATGATAATACAAGCAATACACAGCCTCCGGTTTCTACCGGAACAGTGGGACCGGTTTACCGTTCTTTAACTCCAACGGTTTCTCCGTCCAGATATTTTCCGGTGCTGAGTTCCGTTGTGGCGAATAATCTTATTCCGAAATGGGAAGTTACCCCAAGTGTTGCCCGAACTTTGAATTTTTCTCTTTTGGTAAATGATAATAAAGCAACCGGAAATCAGGCGGCAAGAGATGCAATGGTGGTAACGGTTACCAACGACGGACCTTTCACGGTAACTTCACAGGCAACAACAGGAACAAACTATAACGGAAATACCTCCGTTCCGGTTACATGGAATGTTGCAGGAACCAATACAGGAACCATCAACACTCAGAATGTATCTATTTTGCTGTCTAAAGACGGAGGATTAACGTTCCCTACTGTTTTGGCGGCAAGTGTTCCGAACAATGGTTCAGCTAATGTTACGCTGCCTAATGAAAATGTTTCTTCTGCAAGAATTATGGTGAAAGCGGTAGGAAATATTTACTATGCACTTAATACAACAAGTTTCTCAATTACTCAGGTTGTTCTCGCAACGGCAGAAGCCAATGTGAAAAACTTCTCGATTTATCCGAATCCTTCTCATGATGTAGTTAATATCAGACTTAAAAATTCTTCTCAGAAAGCAGAGTATACTCTTTACGATGCATCAGGAAGATTAATTAAAGAAGGCAGTTTCAAAGGTGAAACTCAGGTAAAAGTTAATGATCTGATGAATGGAAATTACCTGATCTCTCTGGTTTTGGAAAATGGAGAAAAAATCACAGAAAAACTGATTATAAAAAAATAATCTAAATTATTAATGATAAACTTTTTTAAACTAATTTCAGAATTAACCGCAAAAGATAATGATAAAGAGAATTTCCAGATTAATCAAAGTGCTCAAGAGAATAAAAATCAAAGATTTTTAAAAACTATTGTGATCTTTTCATTATAATCACCAACTCTAAATAAACACTTAGTTCATCTTTTGCGACTTTTGCGGTTAAATAAAAAGTTTAAACAGGCTTCATAATAGAAAAGCAACCGAATATAGGTTGCTTTTTTTATTTAGTCATGATTTTCGTTGATCAACTGATCTCCATTGGTAATACTGATGCTTGTAGGTGTTACCAACTGAATACCGTCTTTATCCAGGCGTTGTTTTATTTTTAAATATGCCTCGCTTTTAAGCTGAACCATATTTGCGCCCACTTTCATCCAGAATTTAGCCTGAATATTGAAAACACCCTGTTTCAGATCTGTAAAAATAACTTCTGCGGTATCGAGTTTATCTACATTTTCGAGATTTTTGATGATGTCGAGCATACCTTTCTGTGCTTTTGAAATATCTTCATCGGCAGGAATTTCGAAATTCAAAATAATTCTTCGCTGAGGGGATGCGGTAATATTGTAAAACGGAGCATTAAAAACCACCTGATTCGGGATGTAAGCTTTCTTACCGTCGTCCGTTATAATTTTCGTTGTTAAAAAACCAATTTCCTGTACCGTTCCGGAGTGTGTTCCTATCGTAATATAATCTCCTACTTTAAAGGCTTTATCAATTCCGATCAGCATTCCAGAGAATATACTGGAAACCAGATCCTTCAGGGCAACCCCTGCAATAACCCCTGCAACACCCAAACTACCGATGAATTTCCAAAGGAAACCGCTGAAACCCATAATTTCCAGCGCAATAAATGTTCCCATTACCATAATCAGGAATCTGAAAACGCTGATTAGCGTAACCAGTGAGCTTTCTTTTTTGCTTTTGGGGAAAAATTTATGGAAAAGTTTTACAGCACCCTGACTGAGATATTTACTGGTGAATAAGAAGAAAGAAAATACAAGAATCCCTACAATAAGTTTTGGAGTAATTTCTGCAAATTTTACATACCAGTTCTGTATTACATTATATACAACATCAATATAGCCTAAACCACTTTTCTCCATGAATTAAAATTTTTTTTGATTAAAGATATAATTTTTAAACAAAAATTTTGCCAGTTCCAAAAACTCTACTAAATTTGTAGACTAATAAGAGCAAAATATTATGTCAATTAAACTAGGAGACACCGCACCTGATTTTCAGGCAGAAACTTCTGCAGGGGATATTAATTTTTACGAATATTTAGGAAATTCCTGGGGAATTCTGTTTTCGCATCCCGCAGATTATACTCCGGTTTGCACCACAGAACTTGGGTATACTTCAAAACTGAAAGAAGAATTTGATAAAAGAGGAACCAAAGTAATTGCCCTGAGTGTGGATGGAGTAGAAGATCACCAAAACTGGATTAAAGATATTAATGAAACACAGAATACTGAAGTTCAGTTCCCGATTATTGCAGACAAGGACAGAAAGATTTCTGAATTGTATGATTTTATTCATCCAAATGCTTCTGCAACGGCTACCGTTCGTTCTTTATTAATTATCGATCCGGAAAAGAAAGTAAGGCTTATTATTACTTATCCTGCTTCCACAGGAAGAAATTTTAATGAAATTCTGAGGGTTCTGGATTCTCTTCAGTTGGTAGATTCTCATAAAATTGCTACTCCTGTTAACTGGAAAGACGGAGATGACGTAATTGTTCCGCCTTCAATTTCTACGGAAGATGCCAGAAAAATTTTCCCGAAAGGAGTGAAAGAAATAAAGCCGTATCTGAGATATACGCCACAACCGAATACATGATTTATTTGATTTTTTATAGTTTAGTTTTAATTTGTACGAAAATCGCCTCGAAAAACTTCGAGGCGATTTCAATTGTAGTGTATATGTGAATGTGAAGTGATTGGATCGTAATCTTATTTTACATCATTTGCGATTTGTTTTGCTTTAGATGTAGGAAGGTAGATGCTGAAACCTAAATTGAATGTAATATTCGAATTTAAACCTTCGCTACCAAATCCTGCTCTTCCTCTGTATTTTACTAAACCTTCAAGACCAATGTTTGGGGTAATGAAGTAAGAATAACCAGGACCTACTCCGAAATCGAAACCTGTTGTAGAGTCTGCATTTTCTACAGATCTTCCTCCGATCCCTGCATTTCCTTCTAAGAACCAACGTCCGTGGTTTAATAAGTTATCTACTCCTTTTTCTCCCGGAGAAAGAAAATAACGTCCTAAAGCACCCACTCCATACGTAAATTCTGTAGGAGAACCATTAGTTACTTTATTGAATCCTAAATCTACATAACCACCGACAGCTACGTTGTCTTCAATGAAGTATGCTCCTTTAGGCTGAATAGCAATGTTATAACCACCACCAGTATTTAAACCGAAATTACTGGATATTAAGCTACTACCTACCAACCAGTTTCCTTTCTGGATCTGTGCATTCATTGTTCCCGCCAAGCCGGCTACTGCCATTATTCCTGTAAAAATTAACTTTTTCATAATTTATTATTTTAATATTTTAATGTTTATATCATTTGTGATTTCAGAAAATCAATAAATGTGCCATTCTAATCAATAGGTAGTGAAATCATGATAATAACAAATAAGGTATAACTCTTATGAAATGCCGATGGAAAGGAGCTTTTTTTAGCTTTAAAATTATACTAAAAGCAAAATAATCGATACTACAAGACCTGCAACGGTGAAAATAATACCTCTTTTGAAAGCTTTGCTTTTAGGATTAAACATCCAGAAACTTGAGATCACAAAAAAGAATAAAGAAAATCCAAAGAAAGCATTTAAAGGAGAAAGCCTGTCTTTAGACTGCGATTTATGAAGTTTCGTCATTTTATCCAGTACAAATGGCAGATCTTTCTTCGTGTATTTTGCCTGTCCTGTAGCAGCATCATAAGTTCCCTGTTTAAATTTTAAAACTGTTCCTTCTGTTTTTTCAACCTCAAGACCTTTAATTCTCAATTCTTTTCCTAATGCTTTTTCATCAAGATTTTTTTCTACAACTTTATCGTACTTTTTTTCTTTTTTCAGAAAATCGGTGTCTCTGTAAATTAACAAAACACCACTTACTGCGTAAACAGCCATTATTCCGGCAAGGAAATAGCCCAGATAACGGTGCGTGATTCTCATAAAACTTCTTGTGTCTTTAATCTTATCCATATATATTGTTTTTGTTTTTAAAATTTCAAAAGTGGAAACTGCAAAATTGCAATTCCCACTTTACATGAAGAAATTATTGTGATTCTTTTTTACAGCCTATACGTTAATGTAACATAGTAGTTTCTCGGCGTAATCGGGTTCACGGAATAATTTTCGTGAACAGTGTAATTCTCTACATCAAACAGGTTTCCGACTTTCCCCTGAATAGAGAATTTCTTCCAGTCGTAGCCTGCTGATAAAGAAACCGTAGTATAATCTTTTAATTCGAAAATTCTGCTTACCCCGTTTCTCTGCTGCAGACTGTTAGCTCCTGTTTTGGTATCGTTCCATCCGGCAAGTCTGTCTCCGATGTAGTATACTCCGGCTCCCACTTTCAAGCCCGGAACCAATTTTGTGAATTTATAAAATACCGAAGCATTCGCAGTAGTTGCAGGAGTTCTTACCAGTCTTTGGTTTTCTACATATCCGAAAGCTTCCGGAGTATCCAGATATACAGAATTGTTATAAGAGAAACCTCCGATAATGGATAAATTTTCTGTTGGATTTCCTGTAATATCAAGCTCAACTCCGCGGCTTCTCATTTTTCCTGCAAAATCTTTGGTAAGTCCTGTCGGATCTACCGGATTTCCTTTATCATCCAGAGCATTCTGATAATAATTTCTGTACAGAATCTGGTAAACCGTTAGATTAACCGCTAAAGCATTGTTCCAGAAATTCTTTTTTGCACCCACTTCATACTGATCGATGTTGGTTGGCGTTAAAGCTTCTCCGTCTCTTAATTTTCCTACATTGGCAACAAAAGAGTTTGTATAGGTTGCAAATGCGGAAAAATTATCGTTTGGCATATATACAAAGCCTAATTTCGGAGATATTGCCTGATCGGATGACGAAGAGTTGTTAACCAGCGATTTTCCTGTGGTAGAATTCAGATTTACTAAACCGCTTGTAACGGTTTTAAATTTAGTATTGATCGTTGGCATATTTTCAATGTAAGACCATCGTAAACCTGCAATAACTTTAAATTCTTTTGTCAGACTGATAAAATCCTGAGCATACACTCCGATTCTTCTTGTATTAATTCTGTTTTTCTCTAACCTTTCAGCAGCAGGAGCACTTCCGTTTGCCCAGGAATCAGGATTGTCCAGATAAAGAATACCATTGCTGTTTCCGTTGGTTCCATACAAATAGCTGTTTCCGTAAGCCAGTCTGTTGGTTGGATTATAGTAAGTATAAGAATCTCCAACTCCGTAATCTGCATCTGCCCCGAATAACACCTTATGGTTTATTTTTCCCGTATTAAATTCACCATTTAAATTTACCTGTGCCGAAGTATAATTCTGTTCGTTATACGTTCTGTTCAAAGGTCTTTTCCAGAAAAGTCTGTCGGTTGATTTTTCGTATCCCCACTGAACTCTTTCCGTAGAAAAATAATCTTTCGTATAATTCTGGTAAGATGCCGTAGCGTTTAAAGACCATCTTTCATTGAACTGATGATTGAAGGTAACATTGGTAGTAACCTGCTCTATATTCTGATATTGCCAGTCTGTTCCTAAAAAAGCATTTCTCGGAAGAAGATTATTCATCTGGTAAGTATATCCGTCACGCTGCGTGATAGAGCCGATTCCGAAATCCGGAGTAAAATCATTTTTAAGATAATCTGCCTCAACGATGATCTGTGATCTGTCGCTTAAATTAAATAAAAACGAAGGATTGAAATAATACTTTTCAGATTGTACCACATCTCTGAAACTTTCTGCATATTCATACGCTCCGTTCACACGGAAAGCAATATTTTTTGAAAGCGGACCATAAAGATCTACTGTCGGTTTATAAGAATTCCAACTTCCCGCATTCATCCCCACGCTTCCGCCAAAGTTGAATTTAGGCTTTTTAGTAATCATATTAATAACACCACCTGCAGCCGTATTTCCGTACAGCATTGCATTCGCACCTTTAAGAACTTCCACTCTTTCCAGTCCGCTGACTTCCGGGAAAACACCGCTGTTAACTCTGGAACCGTTCTTGAAAATATTATCATTTCCTAAAATAAAACCACGTCCTCCGAAACTGTCCTGAGAATTTCCTCTGGAAGAAGTTACATAGATTCCGTTAACGTTCTGCAGAACATCACTCAGTTGTTTTGCCTGTTGCTGCTCTATAATTTCGTGAGTAACGATGGCAATCGGCTGAGGAGTTTCCATCATCGTAAGATTAGACTTGGTAGATAATGGTCTTGCCTTGTTGGGATTTCCGGTTTTATGAAGATTAACGTCTTCAATAGTCTGGATTCTAATGGTATCAGCTTCAACGTATTTCATCTGCGCGTCCAAAGAAAGGGCTGCGAATACTAATCCTATTGTGGCTAGCTGCTTTTTCATGATAGTCTATTGTTATTTAGAGTGGTTTTAAATAAAGTGCAAATGTATATTATTATTTAGAATTAATAAAAATTATAAACTGATTTTTATCATTAATCTTTAATTTAGAAATTGTGTTTTCCCTTATTTTAGTAGGGATGAGAACTTTAGATTAAATATCTTTGTTAAAAAATAAATCTATGCAGTTAGTAAAAGTCGGACTTTGTGCGTTCGGAATGAGCGGAAAAGTTTTTCATGCCCCGTTTTTGAAAGAACATCCGGGATTTTTTATTTCCGCGATCGTGGAAAGAAATAAGGAAGAATCTAAAGAAAAATATCCTGAAGCAAAAATTTACCGTTCCGTAGAAGAAATGCTGGAAAATGCCGATATCGAACTCGTGGTTGTGAATACTCCGGTACAGACACATTTTGAATATGCAAAAATGGCACTGGAAGCAGGGAAAAATGTAGTAGTTGAAAAACCTTTCACCGTAAATGTTGCTGAAGCAGAAGAACTGGCAAAACTTGCGGAAGCGAAAAAATTATTTGTAAGCGTTTATCAGAACAGGAGATTTGACCGCGATTATCTTCAGGTGCAGAAAATCATCAACGAAGGAAAACTTGGAAACATCAAAGAGGCGGAAATCCGTTTCGATAGGTTCAGAACTGAGCCGAGTGGAAAAGCACATAAAGAAAATCCTGAAGCGGTAGGTTCGGGTTCGCTGCATGATTTAGGATCGCATCTGGTGGATCAGGCAGTTCAGTATTTTGGGTTTCCCGAAAAACTGTTTGCCGATGTTTTTTCTATGAAAGGAAAAGAATTTGCCAACGATTATTTTGAAATTATTTTGTTTTATCCAAATGATTTAAGAGTAAGGCTGAAATCTTCAGTATTCACCAAAGAAGCGCATTTTGCTTATGCCGTTCACGGAGAAAAAGGAAGCTTTTTGCAGGAAAGAACCGATCATCAGGAAAATGAACTCGTGGCAGGAGCTGTTCCGGAATATGGCGAAGAATGGACAAAACCTTTAACGGAAACCGACGGGATTCTGAATTATCTAAATGAAAATAAAGAAACTGAAAGAATCCTCACTTCAAGCGAACCGGGAAATTACATGAATTATTACCAGCAGATTTATGAGTTTATCGTTTTCGGATACGCATTGCCTTCACCTGCGGAAGAAATCATCAAAAATATGAAAATCATCGATGCGGCAGCGGAAAGTTCCAAACAGGAGAAAGTGATTTACTTGTAGAGTCTTTAAGGTGAGAGAGTTTTAGAGTCTTAGAGTTTGGGAGTTTTAGAGTTGTAGGGTTTTAGGGCTTTAGGGCTTGGGAGTTTTATTGCAGTTTAGAGTTATGAATCTTAAAGCAAGATTTTTTAGAGTAAGAAAATTTAATATCAATTAAAATATAATGCTCCACACTCTAAAACACTCTCACCCTCAAACACTCTCACCCTCAAACTTTCAAACCCTCTCACCCTCAAACTCAACTACGCTTCACCCAGAATCTCCTGAAGTTCAAGCCATCTCATTTCATGGTTTTCCAAAGTTTCAGAGATAGATTCCAGATCGGCAGAAAGTTTGGATATTTTCTCGTAATCCGCTTCATTATTAAGCTGGTCTAATATTTTCGCTCTTTCTTCCTCTAATTCCGGCATTTCTTTCTCAATGGTTTCCAGTTCACGCTGTTCTTTAAAGGAAAGTCTTTTCTTCTTAATGTTTGTATTGTTCGCAGCCGGAACGGTTTCTTTTACAGGCTCAGATTTTACGGAAACAGACTTTTCTAAAGCATCCTCCTTGCTTTTCGCTTCGCGGTATTCGGAGAAATTACCTGTAAAATCACGGATTTTCCCTTCGCCTTCAAAAGCAAGAATATGATCTACGATTCTGTCCATAAAATACCTGTCGTGCGACACAATGATTAATGAACCCTGAAACTGCTGTAAAAAGTTTTCAAGAACCGTTAAAGTCGGAAGATCAAGATCATTAGTAGGCTCATCAAAAATTAAAAAGTTCGGATTCTGGTATAAAATATACATCAGATGAAGTCTTCTTTTTTCACCACCCGAAAGTTTGGAAATAGGGGAGTATTGCGTCTGATCGTCAAATAAAAACAATCTTAAAAACTGGGAGGCAGAAAGACTTTTTCCGTTGGCTAAAGGGTAAAATTCAGCAACTTCTTTAATGAAGTCAATTACTCTTTCATCTTCTTTATAAGTAAGACCCTTTTGCGAGAAATATCCGAAATGGATGGTTTCTCCGGTTTCAATCTCTCCTTTATCAGCTTTTTCAAACCCCTGAATAATATTTAATAAAGTAGATTTTCCCGCTCCGTTTTTCCCTACAATTCCTACTTTTTCACCTCTCTGGAAAGAATAGCTGAAATCTTTCAGCAACAATTTACTTCCAAAACTTTTGTCAATATTTTTAAGCTCAAGAATTTTATTTCCAAGCCTTTTCATTTCAAAATCAAGCTCTAATCCCTGTTTTCTCGTGTCTGTTTTGGCTACTTTTTCCGTTTCGTAGAAAGCATCAATTCTGGATTTGGATTTTGTAGTTCTTGCTTTCGGCTGCCTTCTCATCCATTCCAGTTCCTTTCGGTAAAGGTTGTTGGCTTTATCAATTGTAGCATTCGTGTTGTCCTCGCGAATCATCTTATTTTCAAGATATGTGGCGTAAGAACCGTTATGAACGTAAAGATTTCTGTCTTCCATTTCCCAGATCGTATCGCAAACGCTGTCCAGGAAATATCGGTCGTGCGTTACCAATAGTAAAGTTATTTTTGCCTTACTCAGATAACTTTCCAGCCATTCCACCATTTCAACGTCGAGGTGGTTGGTCGGCTCATCCATAATTAATAAAGTATGGCGGTGTTCAGCTCTTGTTTCTGTTAAAAGCTTTGCTAAAGCAACACGTTTGATCTGTCCACCGGAAAGTGTTCCCATTTTAGCTTCCAGATCGGTGATTTTTAGCTGCGAAAGAATCTGCTTCATTTCATTTTCCAGATCCCATGCTTTATGTGCTTCCATTTCAAGAAGAGCTTTTTCAATAAAATCATTGTCTGTGGAATGCAGAGACTGATGATAATTTTTCAGAGCCATAATCGGAGCCGAATCCAGAGTCATCATAAACTCATCAATCGTAATTGTCGGGTCAAAATCTATTTCCTGATCAAACAGAACCACCTGAATGTCTTTATTGATGATGACCGTTCCGCTGTCTGCAATTTCTTTTCCCATCAGGATTTTCAGGAGGGTGGATTTTCCGCTTCCGTTTTTGGCAACAATGGCAATTTTATCTCCTTCGTTTACATGAAAAGTAATATTTTCAAATAAAACTTTTATTCCGTAGGATTTGGTAAGATTTTCGGCAGAAACGTAGTTCATTATAGTTTGATGGTTAGATTTTGAAACTTAAACTGAGCCGCAAAAGTACGAAAATGTATCAGAAAAAGCAGAAATACAATCCCGAAGCCTTACACGCGTTTTTTTTAAATATTAAAACAATAATGAATTGTCTTATGTATTGAATTGTATTTGCTTTTGGTTTTATTTAATTATAAAATTTTAGTTAAAATTAAATATTTATTAAATTTAATGTATTGTTTAATAGATTTTTGATGTAGATTTATATTCCTAACATTATTAAAATTAAAACTATGATGCAAATCAACTACTGGGCTGTTTTTGCAGCCGCACTTGTCCCTTTAATAATGGGATTTATCTGGTATCATCCTAAAGTTTTCGGAAAAGCATGGATGAAAGAAGTCGGTTTAACCGAAGATAAAATGAAGGGTTCCATGATCGGAGTTTTTATTTTTTCCATCATGTTATCAGCTTTAATGGCTTTGTTCTTACAATTTGTAACCATTCATCAGTTTGGCGCGCTCGGAATGGTCGGCGGAGATGAAATGAATGCCAATCCGTCTTATCATGCCTTCATGAAAGACTACGGAATGGCTTACAGATCCTTTGGTCACGGCGCACTGCATTCTTCCATGACGGGATTTTTATTCGTGCTTCCCATGATTGCCATCAATGCGATGTTTGAAAGAAAATCGTGGAAATATACATTGATTAACGCTGCTTTTTGGACGGTCTGCATTACCATTATGGGCGGAATTATCTGCGGTTGGTATGCTCCGGACGGTTTTCACTGGGCAACACAAAAATAAATGTAATGTTTTAAAAAGTTAAGGCTACTTTTGCGTAGCCTTTTTTATGTCATATACTTTAAGAATTTTTCATTCAGTTGTCGATTTGCCGGAAAACTGGAATATGGTAATCGGAAATCATAATATCCTGCTTTCCGAAGAATATTTTCGTGCATTAGAAAATTCCAGACCGCAAAACATGGAATGCTACTTTGTCGGTTTTTTCAAAGAAAATGATCTGATTGGCGGAGCTTTGTTTCAGTATCTAAATTTTATTCAGCATAAAACTTTCCAGAAAAATGAGGTGTTTTGCAGCATCAGGAATTTTATGGCAAGACAATTCGGTAAAGATGTGATGATTCTGGGAAATAATATGCTTACTGGACAGAACGGATTTTATTTTGATGCTTCAAAAATTACTTCCAAAGAAGTGATTCCGCTTCTGGAAGAATCCGTTTATACAATGCAGAAGGAAATAAGAACAACATCCTTAATTATATATAAAGATTACCAGTCGAATTTTGTGAAATACTTTGAAGGAGAAAAGCATCGGAAATATTTCAGATTTTCCGTTCAGCCGAACATGATTCTTCGGATAAGAGAAAACTGGAATAATTTTGATGATTATATCAATGATTTTTCGAAGAAATACAGAGCAAGAGCCAAAACTGCCAAAAAGAAACTGGAAGGAATAGTTAAAAAAGAACTCCAATTACACATGATAAGAAAATATCAGTTTGAAATGAATGTTCTTTATCAGAATGTGGCAGAAAATGCCCCTTTCAACACCTTTTTTCTCAGAGAAAATCATTTTGAAAGCATGAAAGAAAATCTTGGAGGCAATTTCAGGCTTTTCGGATATTTTTCGAATGAAAAACTGATCGGTTTTTATACCATGATCCTCAATAATAAAGATATCGATACCTATTTTTTAGGCTACGAAAAAGACTGTCAGAAACAAAAGCAGATCTATCTCAATATGCTTCTTGATATGGTGGAATTTGGAATTCATCATCGTTTTGAAAGAATTATTTTCGGAAGAACAGCTTTAGAGATCAAATCAACGATCGGAGCAGAGCCAATTGAAATATTTGGCTTAATTAAGCATAATAATTTCATGATTAATCCTTTCCTGAAAACTATTTTCCCTTCTATTTCTCCAAAAACCGAATGGATTCAAAGAAAGCCGTTTAAATAGTTTTATACAGAATTCACACAGGTTTTAGTTTGATATTTTCATCAATAGAAACGGGCTTCAGCCCGTTAACAATATAAGGTTTTTTGATTGGCTTTAGCCAAAATTTAAAATATGCAAAATCACCGGAAAAAAATCAATCCAAAGTCAGCCTTTTCAAAGACCACGAACTTCCATTGTAAATATCCAGATCTACTTTGGTGTTAATTCCGTGCACGATTCCGTTTTCTGTAAACTGCCAGAAATCCCAGTCTGCATCGGGTGACGGAGCCGGAACATCATTGTAATTAGCCAGCCAGAGCGGATAATCATCAAATTCGCCCTTCAGAAAATCTTTGTAATAATGATAATAAGTATAAATAATGGGTTTTTCGCCGTAAGTTTCCTCTACAATTTTGCACCACACTTTAAGGTCTTCAACCAGTTTTTTATTTGTTTTGCGCTTCGGAATTTTCTCAATATCCAAAATCGGCGGAAGATCACCGCTTTCGAGCTTTACATTTTCCAGGAAATTATTCGCCTGAATCACAGGGTCTTCATCTGCTCTGTAAAAATGATAGGCTCCGCGGATTAAATTCTGTTTTTTTGCCTGTTCCCAGAAATCAGAAAAATGTTTATCGGCATTTCGGTTTCCCATCGTTGCACGCATCACCACAAACTCCAGCGGAATGGTTTTGTTTCCGATCGTAAGGCTGTCCCATTTGATATCTTCTTTATTCTGATAATGCGACACATCAAATCCGTATGTTTTATCTAAATTATTAGAAAGGATTTTCTGAATTCTCAGCGTTTCCGTTTCACTGTTGTGGAGTTTTCTGTGAGTAAATTTATTGAAATATAAAGCGTAATAATAACTTATGGATTGTCTTAAATACAACCCTGTTCCGATAAGAGCAACAATTAAAATAACCAGTACGATTTTTCTTCGTAAAAGATATTTTTTCCGGCGGTTTTTATGAATCTTTTTGGCGGTTTTTTTGCTGTACATCGTTTGTGAATAAAGATTTACAAAACTAGCTTTTTTCACTTCTAAATGCTAAATAAAATCAGTAAATTTGTGTACTATGGAAACACGCGAAAAGATCATCATCATAGGAGGAGGTTTTGCGGGGCTGCAGCTTGCGAAAACGTTGAATAACAGGAACAAAAAGGTTATTGTTCTGGATCGGGTAAACCATCATATGTTTCAGCCGCTTTTCTATCAGGTCGCATGCGGAAGGATTGAGCCTTCCAATATTTCTTTTCCTTTCAGAAAAATTTTTCAGCGTTCCAGAAATACCCAGTTTCGCCTCACGGAAGTTAAGGAAATCGATACTGCAAATAATAAAGTCATTACCGATGAAGCAGAATTTACCTACGATAAATTAATTATCGCTACAGGATGCAAAACCAATTTTTTTGGAAATAAAGATCTTGAAGGTAAAGCTTTCGGGATGAAAAATACTCAGGAAGCGATCAGCATCCGAAATCATGTTTTAATGACTTTCGAAAAGCTGATTCTAGAAAAGAGCCGAAGCGACGACGGAAACTGGAACATCGTAATCGTAGGAAGCGGACCGACCGGAGTAGAATTAGCCGGAGCGTTTTCGGAGATGAAAAAAGAAATTCTTCCGCGCGATTATCCATACATGAATTTTGATCATCTAAAGATTATTCTGGTAAGTTCTACAGAAAAGCCTTTGGCGGTAATGAGTCCGGAAGCTCAGCAAAAATCTGAAGAATATTTAAAAGATTTAGGCGTTACATTTTTAAGCCAGGAATATGTTACAGATTATGACGGCGATAAAGTGTATATGAAAAGCGGAAAAACCATTCCGTCCAATAATGTAATCTGGGCAGCCGGCGTTACAGGAAATGTTGTAGATGGTTTTCCTGCCGAAAAATTAATAAAAAACAGATACATTACAGACCGATACAATAAAATAAAAGGTTACGATAATGTCTTTGCAATCGGAGATATTGCGTATATGGAAACTCCGAAATATCCGCAGGGTCATCCGCAGGTGGCAAACGTAGCAATTAATCAGGCAAAAAATTTAGGAAGGAATCTCTTAAAAAAGAATGCAAATGAATGGGTGGAATATGAGTATGACGATAAAGGTTCTTTGGCTACCATCGGAAAACACAGAGCAGTCGTAGATTTACCATTTGTTAAATTTCAGGGATTTCTGGCGTGGTATTTCTGGATGTTTTTACATTTAATGCTTATTTTAAGTGTAAGAAACAAGCTTGCCGTGTTCTTCAACTGGATGTGGAGTTATTTTAATAAAGATTCTTCTTTAAGATTGATAATTTTGCCAAATAAGAAAAACGAAACAGTACAATGAGAATTGATATAATAAGCGTGCTTCCGGAACTGATGGAAAGTCCGTTTAAAACTTCTATTTTAAGAAGAGCGATTGATAAAGGTTTGGCAGAAGTTCATTTCCATCATTTGAGAGAGTGGGGAATCAACAAAAAAAAACAGATTGATGATGAACCTTACGGCGGCGGCGCAGGAATGGTGATGATGGTAGAGCCTTTAGACAATTGTATTTCAGAATTAAAATCTCAGAGAGAATACGATGAGGTGATTTATCTTACACCGGATGGAGTTACGCTGAACCAAAAAATTGCCAACACACTTTCTATTAAAAATAACCTGATCTTCTTATGCGGTCATTATAAAGGAATCGACCAGCGTGTGAGAGATCTGCACATCACAAAGGAAATTTCAATCGGAGATTATGTTCTTACCGGCGGAGAATTGGCAGCCTGCGTTCTTGCAGACTCTGTAATCCGTCTGCTTCCGGGTGTTCTGAACGACGAGCAAAGTGCTTTAACGGATAGTTTTCAGGACGATCTTTTATCTCCTCCGATCTATACAAGGCCGGAAGTTTACAAAGGTTTAGAAGTTCCTAAAGTCTTACTGAGCGGAAATTTTGCCAAAATTGAAGAATGGAGACATGATGAAGCGGTAAGAATTACCACGGAAAAACGTCCCGATCTGCTTTAAAATAGACAAAAACAATCGTTTTTTAGAAACCGCCAAATTTTTTAAATTTTACAACGATAATTAATTGCCGTTGCGAAGAAATGGTTGAAAATTTTTCATTTACCTAACTGTTCATAGAATTTTTTCTACCAAAAAATTTAATTTTAAAAACAGTTTTTATTTAGACTTAAAAGTGAATTTTGTGTTATGGATAATATTTTTAATTAAAATTGTTTATCTGGTTTAAAACATTCTGTTAATTGTCTATATTTGAATGATAAAATTAATTGTTGAAATTTGTTAAAATTATTAACGATATATTAAATAAAATAATAAATTTACATAATCAATTTTATAAAAGGAATTGTTTGAAATCTGAAAAGTGTGGTAATGGAGCTGTTTAGTTTTTACAACGTTGAAAATCTGTTTTTACCGGATCCGAAGCCGATGCATAAATTAGATCCTACAATATCAGGACTTAGAAATTGGGATGAAAGCAGATACAGGAATAAACTTTCCAAGATTGCACATGTTTTCAGGCTGATGAAGGAGGAAAACGGTGTTTTGCCTTTTATGATTGGTCTTTCTGAGGTTTCCGGAAGGAAAGTTCTGGAAGATCTTGTGGAGATGGAACCTTTCAATTCGCAATACGGAATTGTGCACTACAATTCTATGGACGAGAGAAGGGTAGATGTAGCCTTATTATATGATAAAAATAAAGTGGAAGTAATAGACTCAGAAACCATTACTTTCTTTTTTGAAATTATAAACAGAAACACAGGAAATTACGATACAACAAGAGACATTCTTTACTCGAAAGTAAGATATAAAGACGAAATTATTAATGTTTTTATCGCGCATCTTCCCTCTAAACGCGAAAAAGACGTTAATAAACCAAAAAGAGACTTTATCCTTTCCGAGATTCGGGAGAGAATTCTTAAGATTGTACAGAATGATAAAGAAAACGTATTGCTGTGTGGTGATTTTAATGAAAACCCAGATGATGAAAATTTAGTAAAAATTCTTTTTGATGATGCAGGAAAAAAAGTATTGGAAAATCCTTTCCAGCGTCTGTTTTCCACAAGAAATTATTCTACTTTTCATTATAAATCGGGATTGCTGTATGACCAGATCATTTTATCGAAGTCTTTCTTTGATGATGACCGTGGTCTGAAATTTCAGGAGGCGAAAATATTCAATTCTGAAAAACTCAGCAGCCGCGACAGAAAATTTGCAGGCAGACCCTACAGGACCTACGCAGGAACGAGGTATTTGGGTGGTTATAGCGATCATTTTCCGGTTTTTATAAAATTCAGGAATTTGTAACAGACGTAAAAAACATAAATAAAGTAGAAAGAATGAAAAATTCAAACAACACGAGTTATCAGTTAGATTCAATCGATAAAGAAATTATCTATATGTTAATGGATAATGCAAAATCTTCGCTAGCTCATATTTCAAAAAATGTAGGAATATCTACAACAGCAGTTCATCAAAGGATTAAAAAACTTGAACAGGCAGGGGTTATTGAAAATTCAATTTCCTTTTTAAATCCTAAGAAAATCGGCTATAAAGTTATTTCTTACATCGGCGTATTTCTGGATCAGCCAAGTCATTATCCCGACATGGTAAAATCTCTTAAAGACATTAATGAAGTGGTGGAAGCCCATTACACAACAGGAAATTATACCATTTTCCTGAAAGTTCTTTGTAAAGATAATGATCATCTTATGCAGATTCTGAGTAAGCTTCAGCAACTGAAAGGGGTGATAAGAACAGAAACTTTCATATCTTTGGAACAGGGTATTTACAGACAACTGAAAGTATAATAAATTATGAATATTGCACAATATCTGGATTCAACATATTTGAAAACACCTGCACAGTCGGGTCTGTCACAGAAAGAAACTTTACAGAAAGATATAGAACTTACGCAGGAAGCGATAGATCATGGTATTTTTGCCGTGATGATCCGTCCCGATTATATTTCTGAAATTAAAAAGTATATTCAGGAAAAGAATTCGGATGTTGTGGTTGGAACGGTCATCGGGTTTCATGAAGGAACCTATTCTGTAGAGGAAAAACTTGCAGAAGCCGAAAAAGCAATTGCAGACGGAGCAGATGAACTGGATTTTGTAATCAATTACAGTGCTTATACTAAAGGTGATCTTGAGCTTGTAAAGAATGAATTTGTACAATGTACAAAGCTTTGTCTGGAACACCATAAAATTGCAAAATGGATCATCGAAATCGCAGCTTTAACTGATGAGCAGATTGCTGATCTTACCAAAAATATTTCCGTTTGGGCAGAAGAAAACTTTTCTGAAAACGATTTGTCTAAAATTTTCGTAAAATCTTCCACTGGTTTCTATGAGACAGAAGGAGGAAAACCTAACGGAGCAACCTTTGAAGGAATTAAAATCATGCTGGAAAATGCCGGAAAGCTTCCTGTAAAAGCCGCAGGGGGAGTAAGAACTCCGGAAGATGCCGAAAAAATGATCAGTCTTGGAGTACAAAGAATAGGAACTTCATCTGCATTGGCGTTAATTAAAAACCAATCGGCTTCGGAAGGATATTAAATAAAACTAAACAGTGAAAATAAAAAACCATCAACTTACTATTGATGGTTTCATTTTTTATGCCTGTTGCGCCAAATATTCTGTATAAAACTCCTGTGTTTCTTTAATAAGTGCATCCATTTCTTCCAAAGTAAACACTTCTAAAAATTTCTTTCTGAAATCTTTAAAATGAGGAACTCCACGGAAATAATTGCTGTAATGCTGTCTCATTTCCACCAGTCCTAATCTTTCGCCTTTCCATTCTGCGCTCCATTCTGCATGCTGACGAACAGCCAGTAATCGGTCTTCGATTGTAGGAGCCGGCAAATGTTCTCCGGTTTTAAAGAAATGCTTGATTTCGTTAAAAATCCAGGGATAGCCAATCGCAGCACGACCGATCATAATACCGTCGCACGCATATTTCTGTTTGTATTCTAACGCTTTATCAGGAGAGTCGATATCTCCGTTCCCGAAAATCGGAATTTCTATATTAGGATTTTGTTTAATTCTTGAAATATGTTCCCAGTCAGCTTCCCCTTTGTACATCTGCGCGCGGGTTCTCGCGTGAATGGTTAATGCTTTGATGCCTGTTTCCTGAAGACGTTCTGCCACTTCATCAATATTAATGGAAGTACTGTCCCAACCCAAACGCGTTTTTACAGTTACAGGAAGACTTGTAGAACGCACTACGGCTTTGGTAAGACGAACCATCAGATCAATATCCTTCAAAACTCCTGCTCCTGCTCCTTTACAGACCACTTTTTTTACAGGGCATCCGAAATTGATATCAACAAGATCCGGATTTACCGTTTCCACAATTCTTGCAGACATTGCCATTGCTTCTTCGTCACCTCCAAAAATCTGAATTCCGACAGGTCTTTCGTAATCGAAAATATCAAGCTTTTTTCTGCTCTTGATAGCATCACGAATTAACCCTTCCGAAGAGATAAACTCCGAATACATTAAATCTGCTCCGTGCATTTTGCAAAGTCTTCTGAACGGCGGATCACTCACATCTTCCATCGGTGCAAGCAAAAGCGGAAATTCCGGCAG
The DNA here is from genome assembly GCF_014218905.1 of Chryseobacterium sp. C3. Classification (NCBI taxonomy): domain Bacteria; kingdom Pseudomonadati; phylum Bacteroidota; class Flavobacteriia; order Flavobacteriales; family Weeksellaceae; genus Chryseobacterium; species Chryseobacterium sp. C3. Next base: position 157,641 of record NZ_JACLCU010000007.1, read on the forward strand.
TTCTATATTGCCAATTTTTATCATGGTGCAAATTTACGAATTTCTGAGCATTTCAGAATTTGATAATTTCTATTAATGTAATTGCTGTCAATAAGCAGTGTAAAAAACGAAAATCTCAGGTAAATTATAATACTAAGCATGAAATTTAAAACACTCAAACCCTCCAACTCTCCGATTCAAAAACTCTCCAGCCCTAAAACTCTCCAACTCAAACCCCCTCCGACTCTAAAAACTCGCCTTCACCTGCATACTTCCAATATGAATCGTTCGATCTCCGGAATTTCTGCCTTCGTAGTTTAAATTTAGCTGAAGGAAAGAATTAATCGCCTGCTGAATGAAAACACTCCAAACCTGATTTTTCCCCGGTTTTAAACCATCCAACATCTGGTTTCCGACAATACTGAAATTATTGCCGTTAAAATTATTATTGATGAATGAGAAATTTCCTCTGATAGAAGTTTTTCTGCGTTCCCACTGAATCGTTCCGGTAACATCGAAAGCTTTCAGTAATTCTTCTCCATCCACTCTCTGTTTCTGGCGGAATGCCGAAGAAAGTTCAGCCTGAATGGCATCGGTAAACTTATAGGTTGCTTTTGGTTTTGTTTCAAAATTATTCAGACGGTAATCTCTTGTAGAAAATAACTGTGAAGAATTTTGAATATCATGAACCGAATTTTCCCAGTCGATACGGAATTCTTTATTAAACCAATAGCCGATATTCAGGAAATGCGAAACCTGTTCGCGCTCCTCATTACTGAAATTCGCATTGATGAGGTTATCATTGGAGATGAAACGGTAATTTCCGTTCCAGCCGGATTTGTCGGTCGGACTGAATTGTGCGGAAGCCAGAATATTCTGATTTTTAAGAATCATGTCATCACTCTTCTCAAAAGGATTCAAAACCAAAACTTTGTCTTTTTTGAAGAATGAATTTTGTGAGTTTAATGAAATATTGAAATTCCAGCGTTTTAAAAATTTATTTTCAGAATTAAAAACAATCGACGGATTCACAAATAACGCGAGCTGAATTTTATTTTTGTTGGACGGAATATACCGTACAGAGTTGGTGTAAATTCTGATGTACTGTGCTAAATCGGAATATTCGGCAATTTCAAATTCATCAAGCTGCTGAACACCGTCTCCGTTGTAATCCGTCCATTTGTAAATTCCCTGTCCGTCCGTCACTTTAATATACTGAAACTCTCTTTGGGCTTCCTGTCCGTTCCCAAGTTCATAAAAAGCCTGCAAACGCATTCCGTTCTTGAAAAGCTGCTGATTATAAAGAATATTCCCGACAACGAAGTCATTGTTTCTCGAAAGATCAACATCCTGATTCTGATAAAAGAACTTTCTGTAGTGGAGTAGGGCATTCAGCGTTGTTTTTTCTGTTTTGATGATCTGGCTTTCTGCCATAATTCCCAAAATATTATTCATATTCTGAAGTCGGTTGTCCCGCACAGAATCATTATCTCGCATATAAACCTTTGCCAAAAGTTTGGTTCTTGTACTGTCTCCGATTTTTTTCTGAACAAAAATTTCTTTCCAGCTGAAACTGGTAACGTCCATCAGTTGCGTATCATTGTATTTCTTTTCGTTGTGTTCCATGCTTCCGCCAATCGCCCAGCTTCCTTTTTTACCGGTAAACTCTGTGGAAACCCCGCCTCTGATGAACTTGGTGTCCTGAAGTACAGCATTCGTATTCAGATAGGATAAATTTCCTTTTGTGAAAAATTTACCGCTGATCCACCCAAAATCCAGATCATTCTTTATTCCTTTATATGTTTCCTGCTCATCAAGATAGTTGATTCGGTAATTTAATGTTGATTTATTATTCCATTTGTTCAAAAAGCTGAAAATAAATCTGTTCTGCGTTCTTCCGCTGAATTCCTGCGCAAGGTTGAAATCTCTGGAGAATTCCACATCATTAATTCGGTCTAAAATATGAAACTGCTTGTCTATGTATTGATATTCGAAATTCGGAGTTCCTTTCCAGTTATTTTTGGTGAAGGTTTTGTTTCCGAAAATTCTCCATGCATATCCTATATTTTGCTGAGAATCTTTTGATGAAAATAAATTGACATCATAATTGCTCAAAGAAATATCCGCTCCTATTTTTCCGTCTTTCAATAAATATTCTGAATTTACAGAATACACCTGAGATTTTTCCGGAGAAGGAAGTTTTCTCACGGCACGATAATCTCCCATATTGGGACCAACGTAAGCGAAAACACGCCCGTTGTTGGTGGTCTGCGTAATTTTATAGTCTCCTAAATTAGCCCCGAAATACGTGTAAGAAACACTGTATAACGTTTGTGTGGTATCGGTTGAAAACTCATAATAATTTCCTCCCGAACTTTGAACCAGTTTATATAAGATTTTATTGACATCATATTCTGTCACCACACCTGATGGAGCATACATTAAATTCGGATTGTTTCCGGCTTCTGCAAGAATCTGCTGATCTTCCTGTGAAAGATTTAAAGAAAGCGGTGCATTTTTATTGTCGTTTTCCATAAACCAGTTCAGTCCGAGCTTCAGTTTTTCCCTTTTATGCTCAACTTTTCCGGTAAATAAATATCTTGAGTAATTTCTGTTGGTATAATTATAAGATATCGTAATGAAATTCTGCTGGAAGATCGGTCGGAAACTGGTAAAAGTAACTTCTCCGGTATTGTAATTGATGATATAATCCTGATTTTCACCGCGCTTCATCAAGATTCCGTCGATGAAAACCTGTTCAGAACCTGAAATTAAAGTGATAAACTGCTCTCCATTTTTTCCTGTCAATCGATAAGGTCCCTGATTTCCTTCCACTCCCTGAAAACGGATTCTGTGAAATTCACTTCGGGCAACCCCCATCGAAACATCCACAAAGGTTTTATTCTCTTTCCCGAATTCCGTCTGAAATTCGAGTCCCATACTTCTCCGCTGATATTTAGCAAAATAATTTTTAGCTTCCACCAAATCCAGATGTCCCGCTCTCAATATCGATTTATCCTTGATATTAAGCTGCATATAAATTTTGTCGAATTCCTCAAGCGTTTGTGTATATCCATCTGCCTGAATCGGAAGATTGTGATCCGAAATACTCGCAAGAATAGTTACATCTTTCGAAAGTCTTCCGGAAATCTGCAAATCCATAGAACTTTGTACAGATTGCCCCTGATTGTTACCAAACGTAATCCCGCGAATGATGGATCCTTTAGAATTTAATTCCCCTAAAAATCTTTTTTTATCATTTTTAGCAAGAACTCCTTCATCTACAATGATGCGGTTATTGGTTTTTACAAAATCCAGCGTGTCTTTTGCGAAAATATCCTGCTCAAATCTGGCAGCGAGAATGCTGTCCTGCTTAAGACTGTCATTTTTAGGAGTATCTTGCGGAAGATTGGGATTTTTCCATGTAAATACCTGAGCATTTCCTGAAAATATGCCCACGAGCAACAATACGAATATCAGAATAAAATTTCGCAAATCTCTAAAAATAAAGCGTAAAAATACTTAAAAATACTTTATGGAAAGGGTTTTAGTATTATTAACAGAAAATTAACCCAATTATTGCATTACTAAAAAAAAATGGCGTAATTTTGGATTGTAAATTATTAATAATTAAATTTTTAAAATCATGAAAAAGATTTACTCTTTATTAGTTGCGGCTGCAATATCTGTGAGTGTTAATGTTTTTGGACAGGCAAGTTTGCCATATTATGATGGTTTTGCTTATAGTGGGACTGCACTACAAACTCAGACAGGATGGACTTCTCTTAATTCGGGAGACGATATATCTATAGTTTCGGGAAACTTATCTTATATTGGACTTCAAGCTTCTACAGGTAATAAAATTAGTTTTGCAGGAGCTGGTATTGATACTGCTTTACCAATTACAACACAAACTACAGGAACAGTTTATTATTCTATGCTGATTAATCCCGTATCTATGACAGGTGTTACAGATGCTAATGGTGGTTATCTTGCAGGCTTTATTCAAGGAGCAACCTCTAGTAGTGTTTTTGGAGGGACTTTATGGACAAAAAGAGTAACTGATAGCAGTTTGCAATTTGGTATAGAAGTTAGATCAAATACGGGTACTTCAACTACTTGGACAACATCAACTTATTCAACAGGTCAAACATATCTTATAGTTGTTGGCTATACATTTAATACAGGAAGCACAAATGATGATGTCGTTAGCCTTTGGGTAAATCCTACGCCGGGGACTACAATTATTCCTACCCCTACCATTACTGATACCAATTCGACAACTGATTTAACAGGAATAGGAAATTTCTTTTTTAGACAAGATAGTGCGACTGAAACTCCAAGTTTAGAAATTGATGAGCTTAGAATAGGAACAACTTGGGAGAGTGTAACCCCTGCAAGTACATCTTTAGCTGTTACAGATTTATCTACTGTAAAAGGAGGTAACTTCGTTAAAAATACTTTTGTTAAAAATGATGAGATTACTTTCGGAGCTGATGCTAAAGATATAAAAGTGTACAACATGCTAGGACAGATCGTTAAAACAGCTTCTGTAAAAGAAAATGAATCTGTAAGCGTTGCTGAATTACAAAAAGGAAATTACATTGTAACAGGTACTGTAAATAATAAGCCGGTTTCTCAAAAAATCCTTAAAGACTAATTTGGTTCTGTAATAAAGAATTAATACAAAATATCAAAGCCTCAGATGTGAAATCTGAGGCTTTTTTTTATAGTCATTTTTTTTGTCAGTTTTAATACCAACCTCTCCTTGCCGCATTAATAATAGAACTCAGATTAAGAATTAAAGTATATCGTATTCTTTTTCCGTAATCTTTAAAGCCTGGTTCAAAACCTAAAGAAGACTGCACCGGAAGATAGATTTCAAGAAAATCGGGGATGATTCTCACTTTTACGCCACTGTCCCAGATAAATTTCGTCGATTGGTTTTTGTTGTCATAAACTCCTGCATCTGCATAGACGTGGAAAATTTTCCATACACTTGTATCTACGTTTACTGAAGTAATCCATTTATTTACACTTCCCGGAATGAAGGATTTAAATCCGCCGTCTGCCAAAACATACTGCTGGGAAAGAATTCCGCCTGTTGCACTCTGTCCCAATAAATTATAGGAAAAGGAGTAGTCTGAAACTCTGGAAATTCCGTAATTGAAGGTATTGTTTCTTGTATTGTTTTTAATAAAATATCCTGCAAATAAACGTATACTCAATTTTTGTCTTGGCGCAAATTCCCATCGGTAAAAGCCTTCTGCGGTTACTTTATGAAAATCTTCCATCCACTGTGTGCTTACACCCAGGCTTTTTTCATGAATACTCTGGCTGTCGTTGTAGCCATATCCAACGCTCCAGAGATTATACCGGTCATAGTCGTTATTGGCAATCATTAACGCATTAAGGTCTCTTTCAAAATAGTTATAAGAAACACCTAAGCTTCTGCTTACCGTACTTCTCGGGTTTTTTCGGAAATTTAAATTCGAATAAATGGAAGCTTTACGGTAGGCGAGATCATAATCATAGTGAAAATAAGAGCCTGAAACTCCGAAAGTAAGACTTCGGATGATGCTTTCAGCCGGAAGAAAAGAATAGGCAATGGCTCCCGAACCTGTCAGTTTTCCTGTTCCGGTACTGTAAGTTGGAGTAATGGAATACAGAAACTTCTGATCGAAAAACGACTGATTTTTAAAGTTAAATCCGATCAGAAATTTATCGTAAGTATTGCTGAAACGTACCCTCGGATTGATGTATATTTCATTGAACTCAGGATTCGGAATATCTTTAATCAGTTTAAGCTTTATTTTCCGCATATTGGAAAAGAAACCTTTTGCATACAAAAAGTTATCTCTGTAATTGTCTTCCGGGAAAATGTAATCGTCATTCAGCGTTATTTTATAGGTATCTAAAGCCGGAATTGAGAATTTTTTTTCCTTTTGGTTTTCATCCGTTTCAACCCAATACTCCGTGGTTTCACCGTTTTTTGACGTTGTCTGCAATTTCACCGGAATGTTTGCAGCAGTATTTTTCTGGATGGTTACATTCAGAGAATCGCCTTCTCTTTTAAATTTTCTCAGTCTGAAATTTACCCTGTTTTTATGTTCAAGAAATTCAGGAAGGTAAGATGTTCTTTTATCTTTTTCTGCTAATTCTTTTAAAAAATCAGCAGGATCAATCTCTTTGTCGGTATTTTTAGTAATAAAATCTTTTACAAGAGCTTCAAAATTTTCGTAGCCCATTTTGTCGGCAGAATAATTGAAAAGCGTTCCGGTTTCAAAATTACTGATCGCCATGTCATTAAAATTACTCAGGTCAGAATAATTTTCATCAATTTTCTGATCCAGATTCTGAGACATGATGTATTGATACGCCAAACCGTATCTTTCAGTCAGTTTTACATCCGAAGCATGAAATAATTTTAAAGGTTTTACCCCGAAAATTTTCGTTTCAGGTAAATTTCCCAGCAATTTAGTATCTGCGTAGAATTTTTTGAGGTACTGAATTTCCAGATAAGATTTCAGCCCGTTTCGGAACCAGTGATGATCCTGATTATCGGTAATGGTTATTTCATCTAAAACTTTTTTGGCAACAATTCCGAAATAGTCAAGATCTGTTTTTTCGGCATCGGTAAAAAGCTGGAATCTGAATTTCCAGAAAGCAATATCATTATTTCCGAAAAAATCTTCTTTATTTCTGAATTTATCTGAAATAAAAATTCTTTCAGGAACAGAACCGATTCTTTCTTTGATGAATTTTAAATGTAAAGGAAGATAAAATTCCAGACTTTCTTTTTCTTCAGGCTTTAAATTGTAACCGAACTTAATTTCCGTATGAATATCGTTGGTATTGATATTAATGGAAGGATATTCATTTTGTGAAATCAGGAACTCAGGATCAGAATCCAAATAACCGTTGAAGGAATTGATCTGGGTCTGTAAAAGATTACTTTCTGCAAAATAATTAACCGGAAGATCTAAGTTTACCGTCCAGAATGTATTATAACTCACGGTTTCTTCAATGTCGGCATACTTTCTTTTGAAAATATTGTCCGGATCAAAGCGATCCGGAACAATAAAGAAATATTTTAATGCTACACCGGTATCAGAAGTTCCGTATCCTGTAAATTTCTTATCAGGAAGCTGAATCTGATATTGCAGCTGCAGTTTTACTTTTTCTCCGGGTTTCAGGGTTTCTTTCAAAGGAAGAAAAATATTTTCCTCAGAAGTTTCTGCTACAGGAATTTCTTCGCCAGAATTTTTAACCTGTAAATTAAGCAGTTTACCCAGTTCATTTTTTTTGGCAAAATGAAGATCGGTATTTCTGTCTTCCAGCTTTCGGTAGACCAGAGAAGTTCCGCGCCTGTTGTAAGCGGCGACCCAATTCAAAAGCTTAATGGTGTTGAGATCTTTGTCCGAATTATTGAAATACACAATTTCTTCGGTTACATCGAGCATCTTTTTATCCTGAGATAATTTAGCCCCGATGTAAATACTATCTTTCTGTGCAGAAACTTCTGCAACACCCAAAAACAAAATAAGACAAATACTGATTCTTTTCAAAATTCCTGATAAAGTATCAAATATAACTTATTTTGCAGAGATTCCGCAAAGATTTTACGGCTGAACTGCTTTTTTTTCTAAAGAATTTAAATATGCTTTCCAGCCTTCGTTTTTATAAGTCTGGGCTGCCTGTTCTGCATTTTCAGCTTTGTAAATTCCTCTTCCTACAATAATGAAATCTGTATGAAGTGTTTTGAAAACGTGTTCCGGAGTATTGTACTGCTGGCCTTTTCCGTCTCCCGAATCGGCTAAATTGACTCCCGGCGTGAATAATAACATTTCTTCAGGAAGCGCATTTTGAGAAACTCCTCCGATAACATTCGGGTGAGATGAAGCTATTTTCAACGCTTCTTCACGATACGCACTTGTTGTTAATGCACCTTTCGAAGACATTCCGATGATGGCTACAACGCCTACATTTTTGAAGCAGTCTAAAGATTCAAAACCTCCGATCACCTGTGACGTTACAAAATCTGCCCAGTCTGTAATTTTAAAAACACCGCTTGTAAACTGAAGTTCCTGCGTGTTTCCGATGTCTGCAAATTTTCTGTCTTCCATTAACAGGAAATTGTGTTTTGCAGCAAGAGCTTTCAGCGGAGTAATGGTTTTTTCGTATTCGAAATCCGAAATAATATCGATGTGAGTTTTTAAAGCAATAACGTGTGGTCCTACTTTTTCAGCTAAATCTAATAATTCCTGAGTTGTAGTAACATCTGCTGAAGCGATTAAATTAGATTGTTTTGCTAAAGCGGTTTCCAGTAATTTTTTGGAAACGGAATGTTGTGCGGCTTCTAATTTCTGTTCGTAAGAAGGTCTTATTTTTTCTTCAAACTGAATATGGTTTCCCTGTAAAAAATCCTGAATTCTTTTTACTTCATCATCCGTAAGTTCGCCGTTTTCACGAAGAATGGTGCAGACTTCAGAAATATTGAACAGTGTATGAACTCTGTAACCACGGCTTTCCAGAAGCTCTTTTCCGCCCTGTTCTCTGTCTAAAACCACCACGATGTCTGCAACTTTGATGTCTTCCTGCTCAACTTCTGCAATGGTTTCAATTAAAGATTTTCCAGAGGTAATCACGTCTTCCACCAAAAGACAGTTTTGTCCTTTCTGGTAAATTCCTTCGATCAGTTTTTTAGTCCCGTAGTTTTTAGCTTCCTTTCTTTTAATAATTAACGGAATGTAGCTTTCCAGAGACATCGCTGTAGCCATCGGAAGTGCTGCATAAGGAACTCCGCAGATCAGATCAAAATTATCCAGAGGAAGCATATCCAGTAAATAATTGGCTAAATTTTTTAAAATTTTCGGATCTGAAGCCAAAGGTCTTAAATCTACATAAAAAGGGCTTTCGATTCCGCTTTTCAGGGTAAATCTTCCGAATTTAATGATGCCCAGTTTGTAGCACTCCAAAAAGAATTCTTTTTTACTTTCCATTATTTTTTATTAGATGTTGCAAATTTAAGGAAATGATGTTAAATGTCAATTGTGAATTTTGCTCCGTTTTTTTTTAACACGAATGACACGAATGTTTTCACGTATGACACAAAATTAATCTGCGAAATCAACAAAATCTGCGAGATTAAAAATTAGGATTCGCCTTTAGCATTTCTCCATAAAAAAACCACTCGTACAACGAATGGTCTTTAATTATTATCTTCAAATTATTTTACAATTTCGGCATCAATTACTTTCGTGGTGCCTGAATTATATTTTTGCTCGGTTTCCCAGAGAAGAAATTTATCTACCTCTTTAATCAGCTTTGGAATTGCAAGTGATAAAACAGCAAGATCATCCAAAACGCCGATCACAGGGACGGCAACTTCCGGCAGAAGATCTATTGGTGAGATCACGTATAACAATCCTAACAACGGCAGAATAATATCGATGGATCTCATAGGATATTCTCCTTTTCTCCACATTTTTATCATTCTGAAAATATCAGGGATTTTTTTTACGAAACCTTTGTGGTTAATCGCTTCTTTTGCCAGATTCAGTTTAGAATACTTCATTTTGTGTTTAGGTTTAAATAATTTTTTTTTTAACTCTGTAAATTTCGCAAATTCTGTACCAATAATTTACAAAATTTAGTTAAAATTATTTAATAATATTATCTATAAACTGATGGGTAGATTCTGTGTTCCAGTCTCTTGAGGCATCTTCCTTGATTAAAATTCGTCCGTCTTTATCCAGCAAATAGGTTGTAGGAAACACTTTCGGGAGGATTTTCTCCGAGATCGGACTTTGCGCAATGTATACAGGAACGTTGTAATTATTTTCTTTCAGAAATTTTCTTACCGCATCCTCTTTGTCTTCCATGGCGATTAAAACAAAATTTACATGATCTTTTCTGGTTTCATACAGTTTCTGGATCGAAGGCCATTCTTTTCGGCACGGAGGACACCATGTTCCCCAGAAATTAAGGAAAACCGCTTTTCCTTTAAAGGCTTTAAGATTGGTACTCGGAACATTAATTCCCTTCAGATCGATATCATAATCTTCTTCGCTGATGTGTACCGCGTTTTCAATCGTTGCTACCGGAAAAAATGCTTCCTGCAGTTTGTCTTTCACTCCCGGAATAAATGCGATAACGGCAATAACTGCGATCAGTACAATGTAAATTATATTTTTTTTCATTAAATCTCTATTATTTATTTTGTCCCAATATATTGAAAGTAATTATTATTAAGCTGGTAAACCAGAAATTTTTTTGAAACAACACCCTCTTTATCAACAATCGGAATATACAATTTGTCTTTATCAAATGTAATCAGTTTCAGCGGACGTTCCTGTCTGTCAACAACGCTGAAAAAGTCAAAATCAACCTGAATTTTATTGAGAGTTGTTGTTTTTGTTTTAAAAATCTTATCAGAATCAATTAACTGATCCTTTCGGATCGTAAATGCCTGAATTGCCTGAGCCATATCTTTCGTAGAGAAAATTCCGTTAGAAATAACAAGATAATACATCTGATTATTAAGAGGAACTTTTATAATTTCCGAAATAAAATAAGGAGTATCAGACTGTTCTTTATTATAAATGGTTTTTACTTTTCCATTTGAGGAATATTGAATGATCTGATCAAAACTTTTCATTGTTCCTCCCAGTTCTGTATCCCAAACATAAAATCTGAGTTTTTTATCTTCGGAGGTAATAATGCTTACTTTATTATTTAATTTTTTAAAGTTATACAACAGTGTTTCAGGATTTTCGGAAATGAATTTCTTGAATTCTGCAGAAAAATGTAAAGACTGAGATTCTTTACCCTCATAGTCGTCATTCTGAGAAAATTTTTCATATTCTTTTGAGAAAAATAATTCTTTATTTTCAAGCTTTGAATTTTGAGCATTCAGAAAATTCGAAATGCATAGAATTACAACAAAAAATCTGAAAAATTTCGACATATTACAACAATTCTAAGATTTCCTGAACAGTATCTTTTCCTCTGTTCTTAGCATAATATACCTGAAGATCGTTATAGAAATGATCTTTTGTATATACTTCAGGATCAGCTTTGTATTTCATCAGAAGTTCTGTTCCGAATTTGGGACGCGGTCCCCATGAATTTTTAACGTTAAAATCTTTATCCAGAATAATCACTTTCGGAATCGATTCGGTTCCGTTTGTTAAAAACTGACTGATTAAACTTTTGTCGCTGTCTCTCAGGAAAATACGAACCTCATTTTTACCTTCGAAAAATTTAACCAAAGCAGGAACGGTTGCACTTGCATCACCACACCAAACCTCAGAAATAATTAAAATTTTACCGTCGAAATTTTTAGATTCTAACTGTTTTAGCTGTTCTTCATCTGCCACATATTTCTTTAACGTTCTGTCGATTCTCTGAAGTCCAAGTTCGTAATAAGGTTTATAATCTGCTTCCTGCTGATTGGAAGGGTTTTCTAATCTCTGTTTTCCGATTTCCACATACTCTTCGAAAGAGATGCCTTTTTCCCAGTAATTTTTCACTATTAAAAGTTATTATTTTTAAAAATTATTGATGTTTCTTGTTTTGTTGATAAGGAATAAATCTGCCAGAACAAACGCCGCCAGACTTTCCACCACAGGAACTGCTCTTGGAAGAACGCAAGGATCGTGACGTCCTTTTCCTTCTACAATTGCCGGGTTTCCGTATTTATCCACACTTTCCTGAGGTCTTAAAATCGTTGCCACAGGTTTGAAAGCCACACGGAAATAAATATCCATTCCGTTGGAAATTCCACCCTGAATTCCTCCTGAAAGATTAGATTTTGTGGTAAAATCCTCATTGAAAAGATCGTTGTGTTCTTTCCCCGTCATTTTGGCACCGCAGAAACCGCTTCCGTATTCAAAACCTTTTGCTGCATTAATGTTGAGCATGGCTTTTCCTAATTCCGCCTGAAGTTTTGAGAAAACAGGTTCGCCGATTCCGACAGGAACATTTTTAATCACACAGGTAATTGTTCCGCCAATCGTGTTTCCTTCTTTTTTGATTTCTTTGATTCTTTCGATCATTTTTTCTGCCGTTTCCGCATCCGGACAACGCACTTCATTGCTTTCGGTTTTCGAAAAATCCAAAGCCTGATAAGGTTTTTCACAGAAAATTTCGCCTACGGAAGAAACGTATGCGTTGATCTCGATATCTGATAAAAACTGTTTTGCTAAAGCTCCGGCAACCACCCAGTTGATGGTTTCTCTTGCAGAAGATTTTCCGCCGCCGCGATAATCCCTCAATCCGTATTTCTGATCATAAGTAAAATCTGCGTGGCTCGGACGATAAGATTCTGCAATATGATCATAATCTTTTGATTTCTGATTTTCGTTTTCGATGATGAAGCCAATCGGAGTTCCGGTTGTTTTTCCTTCAAAAATTCCTGAAAGAAATTTCACTGTATCACTTTCTTTTCTTTGGGTTACGATGGCAGACTGTCCCGGTTTTCTGCGATCCAATTCGTACTGAATTTTATCGAAATCTACCGTTAAACCTGCCGGAAAATTATTAATGATTCCACCGTAAGCCAGACCGTGACTTTCTCCAAATGTTGTAAGACTGAGAAGATTACCTAAAGTATTTAACATACTACAAATTTAAGGCTTTTTCTTCAGATAAAAAGGCTCCCGAAATATGATCTATTTACCGAGAGGATTGATAGTATAAATAACAGATTTTGCCTGTTTTTTTTCTTTATCATTTAGCTTTTTCCAGATAAATCCTTTTTTCAGGTTTTTATCATCAATTAATTGAGGAAATATCCCGAGTTTTTCATCCTGTGAAACGTAGCCTGCGGAAATAGCGGGTAGTTTAGAATCGTAATTAAAAGGATAATTTTCCGAAACATTAAATTTTAAATTACCAACCCTGAAAGAATCAAACTTTGTGCTTTCATAGACCGAAGGTTTGTACAATTGTTCTTTTTCAAATTTTCCCATAAAGTTTCCGGGATTAAAACTTGGAAAATACGTCTGCAAAATATTCGGGAAAGTTAAAAAGCTAATAAAGAGGATACTTAAAACAGAAAATACCGCAACCGATTTCTTCTGGTTAAAATAATCTCTGAAAAGGATAAAGAAGATCACGAAAAAGACATCCATAAAAAATCTGTACTGCGCTGAAAAAAGAAGAACCAAAACACTTTTAACGATCAACGAGATACAGATGAAAGTAATAATTCTGTTTTTTTTGATGAAGGTAAAAACAACGAAAATGATCAGACTTACAATAAAAAGAAGATTTATTTTTGCTTTGATTCCATTAACAAAAAGCCAGTTTCTGATGTAATCAATGGCAGAAAATTTCTGAATTTCTTCATACGAATACTGCATATCGTATGTTTTCTGAATGGCAAACTGAGAAGATATTTTTAAAACTTCAGGATTGGGTTTCCAGCTTACTCCTAAATCTATTATTGAAACAGGGAAAATCGGATATCCGAATGTGTAAATATTTTTAATGAAAAACAGGAAACCGATTAAAATTCCGAAGATTAACTTTTTTAAGTCGGATTTCAAAATAAAAACATAGTAGAGAAAACTCAAAACCGGCAGCCAGATCGTAGTAGGTTTGATGATAAAAACAAAAACTGAAAAAGCGAACAGGAGAGAGGTTTGTTTATTTTGTTTTAAAATTTCATTTAAAATGATGAGTGAGAAAACAATAACAGGCAAATCCGGACTTGGTGACTGGCAGAACAATAGTAAAACCGGAATAAAACAAAGCTGAATCCAGCTTTTCTTTTCTATTATATATAAGGTATAAATAATCAGTACAACTGAATTAATTCTTAAAAACGGATCAGAAAAATTGGAAAATCCGGCCTGAAAAATATGCCAAACCGACATTTGTCCCAATGTGAGATCGAGGTTGGATATTCCTTTTACCAAACCCAATTCTGTCAGCCATTTTATAGTGGGAACATAATATCCGAAATGGTCTAAAATATAGGGATAAAAAGATCCACTGAATAAAATAATTAATGAAACTAAGCAGACCAGCGAAAAATCTTTTTTTGAAAAGGCTGTAAAATCTTTATAAAGTTTATCCTTAAAAAAATAAATTAGTCCTATGGCAATTGTAGAAAATTCTACATAGCTGTTTAAAGGAATAAAAAATGTAAGAATTGTCCACGATAAGCTTATTCCAAGAATTCCTAAAAGAATTTTTCCTGATATTCCTTCAATTAATTTTCCTGAAAAATTTTCTACAATTTTCCCTGTTCCCATTAAAACAGGAATGAGTAAAAGTGTGGAAAGCAAAAGTAGAATCATAAAAAAAGATTGCCTAAAAATAAGCAATCTTTCTCTTTTATGATGAAAATATAATTTTATCTTGGCTGTACTCTACCGCTTTTTCTATCCTGCGCTCTACCCAAAGTATATCCTGTAGCACCACCGATTACCCCACCAATGGCTGCACCGGCTCCCGGACTTTTCTTGTTAACAATTGCACCTAAAGCCGCTCCACCTACAGCACCGATGATGGTACCTTTAGCCGCTTCACTCATCCCTTTTTTCTTAGCAGTAGTCTGGGAACTTCCGTTATTGGCATAGCTTCCGTTACTCGAACCTGAACTCTGGCTAGGTCTGTCTCTGTAAACAGTACGGGTTTCTCTTATCACCTGTGGTTTTGCATTGGCAGCAGCAGTTCTTGCTTTTTGTACTTCTAAAACACTGTCTGCTTTTTTCTGTGCTTCATAAGCCATTTTTTCTTTCTCAATGGCTAATTTTTGTTTTTCAATTTCCAACTGTCTCATCTGGAACTCCATTTTCTGCTGTTCCAAAGATTGCTGGGCTATCTGGTCGTCTTTTTTACAGGCAGTCAGTAAAAATATCGACATCAATCCTGTTAATACTATACTTTTCATAACTCAAATTTTTATAAGGATTTTAAGTCAATCCAACTTCGATGTTATACTGTTTTCAATTTTGAAGCCAAAATTCAGTTAAGCAATGTTAAAGTTTTTTAACAAATCTTAAATTTTTAATGTAAATCCTTTATCCATAATGGATTTTATGCTGTTAAAAATTGTTGATTTTTGCTTAAAATTTAATTAATATGAATTCTTTATCTTTGAAATACCAAATTACAGTATTATGAAAAAATCAATTGTAAAAATTATGCTTTTTGCAGGCGTAATTGCTGTCGTAAGTTCTTTTTCGGCATCTAATGGTGGTTCTGAAAAAAAATATTCACCATCTAAAAACATTTCTCAGACAGAAACGTATCAAATCCGTTTTGGATTACAGGGTCAGAATGGTTCTAAAACACTTTCGGGAAGCTATGATCTTGGAAATTTTGTAGCAACCAATACGGTAACCGGAGAAACTTTTGAAACGTATGGCGGAAGCGGAATGCAGTCTTTGCCACAGTATTTTGATGGTCTTCCTGCGGGAACGTATACCTTCAGTGCGACACAAGGACAGGGAGGATGGGTAGGTTATGGTTCTGTAACAGCAGAGGTTTCTGAAGCGCAAGTGGATGCGGATGGTTATGTTACCATTTATGTTCCTATTGCCTGGGAAGAGTAGTGCAGACTTATTTACAAATTAGCAAGTATTTTAAGCCTCCTGAGTAAGGGGGCTTTTTTTATTTATGACAATAAAGCATTGTTTTATATGTATTGAGTTTATGGTATTCAATCTGAATTTACAAATTAATAAACCACTTATACTAAAACAGAAAAGATAACGTTATTAAAAAACAAATTTGACTGTGTGAATGATTTAGATAGTTAAATTTTGATGCGTTTTCTGCAAAAAAGATTGTAATTTATACTATATATTATTAAAAAACGAATTAGATTTGCAGTACAACAATAAATTTTCTGCCTATGGTGAATTTTTTTACTTTTTTTCAATTTTATCACAAACTCAATTTCCCGGATAGTTCTTATCCGAAAGAAGATTTCTTAAGTAAAATTTATAACTTTCATATCCTAAGAGGATTTAATATGTATTAATATGAAAAAATATCTATTGTTTTTTTTCTTGGCACTTTCATATATACTGAGTGCACAGGTAAATTCTTATAGTTTTTCGCAATCTACGGGAACCTATACAGATTTGCCAAGTTCGGCAACGGTTTTGGCAACAGCAACAGGGAATACAGGTGCGGCATCATTAGACAATGTTGTTTATCCGGTTACTCTTCCTTTTCCTGTTTCCTTTAACGGAAGTAATTATTCTTCCATCAATGTTTCAACAAACGGATTTATTACTTTCGGAGCCACCGCTCCGGGAACCGCTACGTACAGCCCGATTTCCAGCACGGAGGCTTATGCAGGAGCTGTTTCTGCATGGGGTAGAGACTTAAATTCAGTTTTTAATATTGCTTCTAAAACAGGAAGCATCAGTTGGGCTGTTGTAGGAACAGCGCCTAACAGAGAGATTGTAGTACAATGGTCAGACTTCAGACCTTCTTATTCTACTTCTACAACGAGTGTTTATACTTTTTCTTTTCAGATCAGACTTAGAGAAACTACAAACACGATTGCAGTAGTATATAAAGGAGGAAGTTATCTTGCGGGTACTACTTCTGTAAGCGGAACGATTCAGGCGGGATTAAGAGGGGCTACGAATGCCGATTTTAATCACAGGCTGAATGCTACCACTGCTTTGTTTACGGCTTCTACTTTGGCAACAGCGAACAGCAGCACCCAATCTTTCAATACAACCGCTGCTACTCCGGGGATGCCTTCGGATGGACTTATCTATACATGGACTCCGCCATCTTGTTTCGGACCTTCTGGTTTTGCTTCTTCGGGAGTTACTACAAACAGTGCTATGGTTACTTGGGCGGCTGCTTCAACGCCTCCTGCAAATGGATATGAGATCTATTACAGTACGACAACAACGGCTCCTGCTACACCACAGATTACAGGTATTGCAGGAACAGCTACAAGTTATACTATACCGGGATTAGCTGCTAATACCACGTATTATGTATGGATTAAAGCAAAGTGCAGCTCGACAACTCAAAGTTCATTAATTGGACCTATTAGTGTTTATACGGGATATTGTACTCCTACAGGCGGTACTTCTTCCACTACATATTATTTAAATAATGTTACGACAACTGGTGGATGGACCAATCTTGCTTACACCGCTACTTCTTATCAGGCTTATGTAAATTCTCCAGGAGTAATATTGAGTTCTCCGGGAAATACGGTGACGGCTAATTTAGCTACATCAGGTGGAAGTACTTATTATTATTACGTATGGGTAGACTGGAATAATGATCTTGATTTTAATGATCCGGGAGAAACAATTCTTGCAACGACAAGTTACACTGCAACTGCAACTGCGAATATTGTTATTCCGGCGGGACAGGCTGTAGGAAATTACAGAGTTCGTACTTCATCATCATTTATCGGAGCTAATACTTCGTGCGGGCCTTCTCCGTATGGAAACTTCGTAGATTTTACTTTATCTATTGTAGCGCCTCCAACATGTTTACCTCCAACTGGTCTTGTTATCAGCAATGCGACAACTTCAAGTGCGACAATACAGTGGACGGTTCCGGCTACACCGCCGGCAAACGGATATGATGTTTATTACAATACAACCGGAGTTGCTCCTACAGCAGCAACTGTTCCTCAGTATACTGGTGTTACAGGACCTAGCCAGTTGATCACCGGTTTGGCAGCTAGTACAACGTATTATATTTGGGTGAGAGCAAGATGCAGCAGTTCGGATATTAGTTATTGGTCCGGACCTCGTACGGTTTACACAAACTATTGTGTTCCTACAGGAGGTTCTTCTTCTACTACTTATTATCTGAATAATATTACGACTACTGGTGGATGGACTAATTTAGCTTACACGGCATCGTCGTATCAGGCGTATGTAAATACTCCTAGTGTTGTTTTGAGTTCTCCAGGATTTACGGTAACAACAAATTTAGCGACATCTGGTGGAAGTACTTATTACTATTACGTATGGGTAGACTGGAATAATGATCTTGATTTTAATGATCCGGGAGAAACTATTCTGGCAACAACAACCTATACATCAACTGCTACAGCAAATATTGCCATCCCTGCAGGGCAGGCTTTAGGAAACTACAGAGTTCGTGCTTCTTCATCATTTATTGGTGCAAACAGTGCTTGCGGACCTGCTGCGTATGGAAATTATGTAGATTTTACATTATCTGTTGTAGCGCCTCCTACGTGTCTGCCTCCAACTGGTCTTGTGATTGCAAACGCAACAACATCAAGTGCAACAATACAGTGGACGGTTCCGGCTACGCCACTGGCAAATGGTTATGATGTTTATTACAACACTACAGGAGTTGCCCCTACCGCAGCAACTGTTCCTCAGTTCACAGGAGTTCCTGGGCCTAGTCAATTGGTAACAGGATTAGCTTCAAGCACAACATACTATTTCTGGGTAAGAGCAAGATGTAGTACTTCAGATATTAGTTATTGGTCCGGACCTCGTACGGTGTATACAAATTATTGTTTGCCAACGGGAGGTTCATCGTCAACAACAAATTATTTAAAAACAATTACTTCTACAAACGGATTTACAAATCTGAATTATACTGCTACAAGTTACAGTGCATATGTAAATAATTCGGCGACAAGTTTCTCTGTATTGCCTGGAGGAATTGCTAACGTTTCGATGAATGCAGGAACAAGCTCTTATTATTATTATATCTGGATCGACTGGAATAATGATTTGGTGTTTGATCCGGCTACTGAGCAGGTTTATTATTCAGGGGGTTATGTAAATTCTGTAACCAACGCTCCTGTAAGTTCGGTAGGTCGTCCTTCGGGGTCTTATCGTGCAAGATTTGCAGCATCTTATATTGGTACAATTACGCCTTGCGGACCGGCTCCTTATGGTAATTATGTAGATTTTACATTTATCATTAAGCCATGTTCTACAACAGCACCTACCAATGTATATGTGGATGCAATTGCTCATAATGCAGCAACTGTACACTGGACTCCTTCTCCTGATAACCTGGGTTATAAAGTATACTGGAGAAAGAACGGAACAACAGCATGGGTGAATTCCTCAGTTGTAATAGCACCACCGGCTACATCTTACACCATAACTACAGGTTTAGATCCGGCTACAAAATATGATGTAATGGTAGTTGCAGTTTGTAACAATACCGAAGGTACTGCTACTCCGGCTGTGTTTACTACGAGATGTGATCCTACACCTCCGAATGTAACCATAAGTAATATTACCACAAACTCTGCAATCGTAACTTGGGCTCCTATTGTGGCGAGTGCTACTTATGTAATCAGATATAGAATTGTAAGTACAGGAACATGGACTACTGTGAATATCACTGCACCTCCTTTAAATACATATCCACTTACCGGATTAACTCCGTACACTACATATGAAGTACAGGTGGCAAATATCTGTAACGGTGAAACGACTGTTAATACTTGGTCTAATCCTAAAGTATTTACAACGGAAAGAACGTGTCAGTTGCCCCCTCCGGGACTTACCATTACAGCGATTACTCCAACTACAGCTCAGGTAACATGGGATCCTTTCCCGGGAGCTACTTATATCTTAAGATACAGAAAAGTAGGAATTCCGAGTTGGACAATGGTTCCGTCTAATACCAATACGATTACCCTTACAGGTTTATTGGAGCTGACTAAATATGAAATGCAGGTAGCAAACGTTTGCAGCGGAACTCCGGGCACGTATACACTTCCTTATTTCTTCACAACGCCAACAATTGTTTATTGTCAGATGGCATCTACAGGAGCTATAACTTCAGAATATATTTCTAAAGTAACGGTAACGCCAAATGGCAAACCTCAGATGACAAATACTTCCGTAGGATCTAACTATACAGATTATACAGGAGTGACAACTAAATTTATTGAGCTGATTCAGGGATCTACGGATAACAAGATAGTGATCGATAAAAAATTAGCAGGAAACAATAAAGCAGGAGTTGCAGTATGGATCGATTTCAACAGAAACGGATATTTCGATATCAATGAAAGAATCCTTGCGGACGGACCAAACAGCAATCCTACAGCAAGTACAACCTTTACAGTGCCTGCAGATGCATTCATCAGTCTGGTAGACTACAAATATGTAGTGATGAGAGTGGCAATGGGCAAAGATATCATTCCGGTAAACTGTACCAACTTCCCAGATGGTGAAGTAGAAGATTACACGGTAAGAATTTCTAAGCTTCCGGTTCCTAACTCGATCAATCAGTCTGATATATTAATCTATCCGAATCCGGTTAGCACAATATTAAATGTTAAGAACATTAGTGCGAGAGGGAATTATAAGATTTATAATTCAGCCGGGCAGGTGGTATCAAGCGGTATTATCTTAAACAATAAGATCGACGTTCATAACCTGATAAACGGAGTGTATGTAATCGATATTGAGGATTCTAAAGGAACTGTACAAAAGAAGTTCATTAAAGAATAAAATAATTAATAATTTACACACGATAAGCCTTCAGAAATGAAGGCTTATTTTTTTTGGTTTGTTAATAAATGTTAAAACATGAATTATAGAATAAATTCGATGATTGTAGAATGGTTAATTTGTTATATGCCGGTAATTACAGCAATAAAAGAAAGTTAGGGTAGGTAAAAAAGAAAATATATCCTGTTATAATGAAATTAACAGTTTTTTAATCTTTAATAAAAATTGTTAATTGATGAAATTAATATTTCATATAGATGTATGTAAAACTAACATTTCATAAATTTGCAGTCACTCATGTTTAATTTGAGTTTTCATGGTTATTAGTTTTTATCCTCGTAGAAATACGGGGATTTTTTATTGGTTTAAAAAAGATAGCAAGAGAGAAAGAAGAATAGAAGCTTTTAGTTTTGGTTTTTGGCAAATAAGAACACTTTAAACCTGTCGTTACTGCTGTACCTTTTACAGCTTTCATCCATAAACAAATCGGGCGATTTTTTAAACTCTTCAATGTACTTAAGGCCTTCTTCGTCGATACTTGGAATAATAATGTAATCGTACAGTGTTTTTGTAAACTCGCTGGAATTTTTTAAAATGTTCTTCTTGTGTTTTAATGCTTCGTTAAATGTCATGATTTTAGTTTACGCAAATTTAATCATTATTAAGTGAAAAAAGAAGTGTCCTGACGAAGAAATTTTGTATGCAATATCTAATTTTTTTATAAATGTATTGTTTAATTGATTGTATTTCAATTTATTGATGATTTGTTTTTGTTTTTAAATTAGAATTATTTCTATGACCAGAGTCATATGATACAAGAATAGTAATAACTAAATTTAACAAATAACATTTAAATGTTTTAGTATCTCAGTAAGTTTGCCTCTCATTAGTGAGAGGTTTTTTTATTATGACTCAGATCATATCAGGAAAAATAGTTTTATTGTAGCTTTAAAACTTCAATTTCCATTCGTTTTAACAGTTTTAGAAACTTCTCAGTTTTTCTTGGGAAGTTTTTATTTTCAGGTGCGAAAATCTGTAAAATGAGAAGTTGTCGGGAAAAGGTCTGGAAATCATAAAAAAAATCCCTAAACGCTTAAACAGCAATTTAGGGATTTTAAAGAGGTACCTAGCGGATTCGAACCGCTGTAGATGGTGTTGCAGACCACTGCCTAGCCGCTCGGCCAAAGTACCATTTACCATTTTTGAGGTGTGCAAATATAGTAAAATTTATTTTCGAACAAAAATTTTTAAGCAATTTCTTTCGTGCCAATGCTCTCTATTTCGCTTTTTGCCTGTCTTTCAGTCTCATAATTTTTTGTATGAATTACCCTTGTATCGCTCCAGCTATCGTGCCATCCGTTTTCGCCAAGAAAAGAAAGTACATCAAAAGGAACAAGTCTTGAAATATTCCGTATAAAATAATCCTGTAAAGTAGGAGATGTGCCGTCTGTCATAATTACTTTCGTTCCTGTAATATATTTGCCTACTGTTTTTCCTTTTGTAAAATATTCCATAAGAAAAGTATAGAGAAAATATACAACCGAAGTAAGAATAATATCGGCAAGACGACCAATTCCGGAAAGTTTATAAATCATTGGAGTGAAATAATACATTCCAAAAACATTATCAATAAAAACCAAAGCAATACCGAGAAGGAAGAAGAACAGATTCATTACCAGTTTATCAATAAAAAGATTTGCAAATCTTTGCCATTTCGTTGCTCTGTGGATATCCACAATTTTAAGATACTTTCTCATGTGTATTAGTTTTTTTATAAATTTTAAATTCCTGTTAGCGTTAATTTTAAGGTAGCTTTAGTATCAATAACGGCAGTAATTCCGTAAGGATTGAGGAGAATTTTGCTGGGTTTGAGGCTGAATACTTTTCCGTTCATTTTTAAGCCCTTATAATATTCTTTATTGAATGCTTCTTCAATACTTTTCTTTGAACTGTTTTCCAGTTCCTGAGTAGGAATTCCGTATTCTTCCTCAATCATTTTTACGATTCTTCCTCTGAATAGAAGCGTTGCTGTCTTCTGTAAAATATTGGCTGTTTTCAGGTTGAATTTTGTATTGGACAATACAATTTTCTTTTTCGCTTCATCATACACAGGAATACCTGAAATAAACGCTTTTCCGTTTACATACCCTTCGGTTTCCGCTTCTATCATCACCTTATCATTAACGCCGTATACTTTAATATCTTTAATTTTTACAGATGAACCTCTTACATCATATTCCTTATTCAAAAACATATTTCTCGCAATATTGGTCGCTTCTGTAAACGGAATATTGGCGGTTGTCTGAAGCAGAAACTGATTTCCCAAAGTCGGAATAAATGTGAAACCCGGAGCCGACTTTATCGCAGGAGCAGAACCCGGCTGATTTCCCGTAAATGTTTCAGAAAATACATCAATTCCGATGTTGGTATCAATCTGGTTGGCGTAAAATTTTAGGGGAGTGATGTTCACTTTCACCGGAGAAACTTTCAGCCATGTTTTGTATTCTTCAGAAATATTAAAAGGCTGTGCAAAAACATTCCACGCCATTACGGCGTATTGCTGAAAGTTGAGCTGGGTTGCCATTTGGCTGTCGATGGTTTTACAGAATTTCTGCTGTTGTTCTACCAGACTCTTTTCCACCAGAGAAGTGATCGGGATTTTTATTCTTCCATAATCCAGAACCGGTTTGGTTACCCATCGGAAACCGTTAGGTTTTGTGTTGGTGGTGATCGTCCAGTTATTCTGAAAATTCAATGCTGCATTAAAAGACATTACCGTTTCAAAAGTGGTGTTCTGATACGTGTAAATTCCCAGCGTTCCGATGCCTTTTTCTGCCCAGACTTTTAAAGGAACTTCAATCAGTATATTTTGATTGGTTCCTCCTGCAAGACGAATAGGACCGGTTTTCCATACTTTTACTTTAAACTGGTCATTGTCATTATCCGTGTAAGAATCATCCTGATAAATCAAATCCTTTACCGATGCATTAATCAGATTGCTGATCTCCGAAAGCGGAATGGCAACCGGCATGGTAATACTCGACTTTACTTTCGGAAAATTATAGTTCGGAATTTCGGAACTCATCGTGGTCTGTGCGGAAACAGCCGTACAAAACAGAAGAAATATTATTTTTACAACTTTCAATTGTGTGATTTTTTATAAATGAATATCAGAATTTAAGGCTTAAAACTTTTTTCAAGCTCAATACTTGCTCCTGTCATTTCGCCTTTCATCGGTGGAGCTGTTTTCGTTATTTTTAATTTGATATAATCTACCTGCGGAAATGTCTCATGAATTTTAAAGATAATTCTTCCTGCGACGTGTTCCAGCAATTTAGACTTTATTTTCATCTCATCATGAATAATATCATTGATGTCTGCGTAACTGATAGTATCTTTCAGATCATCAGAAGCTGCTGCATTCCAGAGATCGGTATGAAGTTCTGCATTTACAATATAATAGGTACCAACAATATTTTCTTCCGGAAGAACACCGTGGTAAGCGTATATTTTTACATTTTCTAAATAAATCCTGCTCATAACTCTTAAATTTCTGTAAGCAAAAATCGTTTTAATTCTGCAAAATCGGGACTAATTTCAATACTTTTTTTCTCTTTTTTCATCAATAATTCTAAAGATTTGGGTAAATCTACTGGAGTCTGAATGGCTTTTTCCACTGCCTGAGGAAATTTTACGGGATGTGCGGTTCCCAGAATGAAGCCTTTTTTAGCATTATTTTTAAAATATTTCTCAATGGCTGTGTAGGCAACCGCGGCGTGAGGATCAAGTAGGTAATTGTATTTTTCATGCACATTTTTAATGGCAGCTAATGTTTTTTCATCATCCACAGAATATCCTGAAATCATATCCGCTAAATCCTGAAATTTATTTTCAAAAAGCGTTAAAATTCTCACGAAATTACTCGGATTTCCTACGTCCATTGCATTAGAAAGCGTAGCTACAGTTTCTTTTATCTGTAGTTTTTCTGTTTTTAAATAGTTGGGAATAAAATCATTTTCGTTACACGCAGCAATAAAATGTTCTACAGGAAGTCCTCGGAAATAAGCTAAAATTCCGGCACACAGATTGCCGAAATTTCCGCTTGGGACAGCAATTACAGGCTTATCTTTTTCTGTTTTTTTCCATTGCTTCAGCGCGAGCAGATAATAAATTTGCTGAGGAAGCCATCTTGCGACATTAATGGAATTGGCAGATGTTAAAAATAATTTTGAATTAATTTCTGCGTCCGAGAAAGCCTGTTTTACCAAATTCTGGCAATCATCAAAGCTGCCATCAACTTCTAAAGCAGAAATATTTTCGCCAAGTGCCGTTAACTGCTTTTCCTGAACTTCGCTTACCCGATTTTTTGGGTAGAGAATAACTACATTAATATTCTCAGTTTTATAGAATCCATTCGCAACGGCTCCTCCTGTATCTCCCGATGTAGCAACCAAAACCGTTACTTTTTTATTTTCACTTTTCAGAAAGTAGGAGAGGCAGCGGCTCATAAATCGGGCTCCCACATCTTTAAAGGCTAAAGTCGGGCCATGAAAAAGTTCTAAAGAACAGATATTTTCATTGATTTTTTTCAACGGAATTTCAAAGTTGATGGTTTCCGAAACGATTTCTTTTAAAATCTCCGAAGGAATTTCGTCGCCCACAAAATCTTTCATGCATCGGTAGGCAATTTCTTCATCGCTGTAAAGATCTAAATTTTCAATAAAATCTTTTTCAAATAATGGGATATACTCAGGGAAAAACAGTCCTTTTTCTTTTCCCTGTCCTTTTATGGTAGCTGTTTTGAAATCAACAACTTCTTCTTTATCTTTTAAATTATAATACTTCATAGGCTGATTTTTTTATTCTTCAATAATTTCTATTCCTTTAGGATTTACTTTAGAGACATAGGCGAAACTTTCAATGTTGATTGTACGGTAAACAGATTTCATCATTTCTGCTATTTCGTATGAAATTTTTTCACTCTCGGAAAGCATAAAAACGGAAGGTCCTGAACCTGAAATCCCTCCGCCTAAAGCGCCTAAATCGAGACTTTTTTCTTTAATTTCATCGAATTTAGGAATCAGAATACTTCTTACAGGCTCTACGATCACATCTTTTAAACTTCTTCCGATCAGTCCGAAATCATTATTCTGGATTCCGGCAACCAGACCTGCGATATTTCCCCATTGCTCTATGGCGTCCTTCAGAAGAATATTTTTCTTCAGGATTTGTCTTGCATCGGAAGTTTTTACTTCGACTTGCGGATGAATAGCCGTTACAAATAAGTCCGGTGCATTCAGTGGAATAATATCAATAGGATCTGAAGATTTGATTAAAGTAATTCCGCCGAAAATACACGGCGTAATATTGTCTGCATGTTTCACCCCTGAAGCTAATTCTTCACCGAACATGGCAAAATAAATCATTTCTTCTTTAGAGAGAATATTTCCCAGCAACCAGTTGGCTCCAAAAGCGGCTCCTGCTGCACTTGCCGCACTGGAACCCAATCCGCTTCCGGGTTTTATTTTTTTATGAATGATTACCTCGAAGCCGTTTTTAAGGTTTAATTCCTCCTGAATTTTCAATAAAACTTTTCCTACAACATTTTTTGACTTTTCTTCCGGCAGTCCGAAATCGTCTGTGTGTCTGATGATGATCTCAGAGGTTTCCAGCATTTTCAGTTCCATTATATCAAACGGTTCATGGATTGCCATTCCTAAAATATCGAATCCGCAAACCAGATTGGCAATGGTAGCCGGAACTTTTAATTTAACTTTTTTCATAACTCAATTTTTAAACAGAACGGAGAATATCTGCGAAAACACCACTTGCTGTAACTTCTGCACCTGCTCCCGCACCTTTTACAACAAGAGGCTGTTCATAATACCTCAAAGTTTTGAAAATTACGATATTATCTTTTCCATACAGGTGAAAAAGATCGCTTTCCGGAGCAATATGCTTCAGTCCTACTTTTGCTTTTCCCTCTTTAAATTCAGCAACATATTTTAAAATTTTGCCTTTACTTTTTGCTTCCTCCAAAAGATTCCTGAAATGATCTTCATATTTGGAAAGTGCATCATAAAAGTCGTTTACGCTTCCTTTCATGCATTCTGCAGGAAGAAAACTTTCATTTTCAATACTGTTAAATTCAATGGAATAACCTGCTTCTCTGGCAAGAATCAGAATTTTTCTGGCAACATCAGTTCCCGCCAAATCGAGTCGGGGGTCGGGTTCTGTATAACCTTCTTTTTGAGCCTGAGCTACAATTTCAGAAAATGTTCTGCTTCCGTCGTAATTGTTGAACACAAAATTTAAAGTCCCGCTGAGAACCGCCTGAATAGAAGTGATTTTATCGCCGCTTCGGATAAGATCATTAATTGTTCCGATAATCGGCAATCCTGCTCCCACATTGGTTTCAAATAGAAATTGACAACTATGGTTTCTGGCTGTATTTTTTAAATTTTTATAATTTTCAAAATCAGAAGAAGCGGCAATCTTATTACACGCAACAATATTTACACTTTTCTTCAGAAGTTGCTCATAGATACTTGGAACTTCGGAACTCGCTGTAACATCTACGAAGACAGAGTTTCTTAGATTTCTTGAAATAATTTCCTGTGCAAATTTTTCCGCAGAAGCTTCCTGACCATTTTGATCGAAGCCAGTAAATTCATCTTCTGAAATTCCTTTGTCTGAGAAAATCATTTTACGGCTGTTGGACAGTCCTGCAATTCTTAAATTAACTGAAAGGTGTTCTTTAAGATAGTCGTTCTGGCTATAGATCTGTTGAATTAACTTCATTCCCACATTTCCTGTTCCGCAGATGTAGAGATGTACCTGTTTAATTTCGGACTCAAAAAATTCTTCATGTAAAACATTAACCGCTTTTGTAATATCTTTTTCTGAAATAACAATACTGATGTTTTTTTCTGATGATCCCTGAGCAATTGCTCTGATATTGATGCCGTTATTTCCCAGACAACCGAACATTTTGGCGCTCACGCCGCTTCTGCTTTTCATGTTTTCTCCCACTAAAGCAACAATGGCAAGATCTGTTTCAATTTTTACGGGATCAATTCTTTTGAGTTTCAAATCATCTTCAAAAGCAGAATCAATGGAACTTTTTGCATTGAAAACATCTTTTTCGCTGATTGCAATTGTAATAGAGTGTTCTGAAGAGCTTTGGGTAATTAAAATGACATTAATTTTCTCCTGACTCAGGCATTGAAATAGTTTTGCGGAAACTCCGGGAATGCCTATCATCCCGCTTCCTTCTACAGTAAGCAGAGCAATGTGGCTCATATTGGATACACCGACAGCAATTTGTTCATTTTCTAGATGAGATTTTTTTATATGATGAGAAATTAATGTTCCCTGAGCTTCCGGATCGAAAGTATTTTTAATTCTCAGGTTGATATTTTTCACCATTACCGGCTGAATGGTTGGAGGATACAAAACTTTTGCCCCAAAATGAGAAAGTTCCATCGCTTCGGAATATGAAATTTCAGCAATAGGTTTTGCGTTGGAAACCAATCGCGGATCTGAAGTCATCATTCCGCTTACATCAGTCCAGATCTCAAGTTCATCTGCATGGATTATAGAGGCGATGATTGATGCCGTATAATCTGAACCGCCTCTGCCTAATGTTGTGGTATTTTCTTTTGCATCTTTAGCAATGAATCCGGGAGTAATAATGATCTGATTTTTATTTTCATTCAGAAATTGGTTGAGATTATCTTCTGTAGCTTCAAAATTTACTTTTGCATTGGTGAAATTACTGTCTGTAACGATGTGAGAATCCATCCATAATGCATCTGAACCATTTGATTTCAGTCTTGCTGTGATAATATTTGATGAAAGAAATTCGCCGTACGATGTAATTTTATCCTTGATTCTGTCTGTAAACTCTTTCAATATAAAAATGCTGTTGCAGATGTCCTCAATATCATTAAAATGCTTTTTCACGAAACTAAGCCATGAACTCTGTTCTGCAAAAGGAATAAGATCTTTAACAAGGTCTAAATGTTTTTCTTCGAGATTTTTAAGGATATGAAGATAATTTTCATTATTGTAAGAAGCGGTTTCTGCAGCTTTTATCAATTGATCTGTAACCCCGTGAAGTGCTGAAACGACAACGATAATTCTGTTGTTCTGAGATTCTTTTTTAATAATGTTTTCTACTAACATTATATTTTGTGAATGGGCAACCGAAGTGCCCCCGAATTTTAAAACTTTCATTATTTGTTTTTTAATTATGGAAAATTGAATTTTACTCTTTAGGAAAAAGAGTACGCAGGCTTATAATGATATGTGAAAATGCACCCCGTTATGGGGTAGTTGTAGTTGTTGTAGCAATAATAGAAACAAAAGATACTTCCGAAATAGAGAAAATCGGAGTGGAAATATCTGATATTTTTATTAATAAATTCATTACTGTACAAACAAATGTACAAATTTTTTTGAATAATTAACTTGTTTGTTTGAATTAGTTTCACAAATTGTAACTAATTTTTTTATTCAGTCAACATCCTGTAAAATACAAATTTTGTTATTAAGTTTCTGAATTTTAGATTTTTAATGATTTTTTATAAATGCTTTTTACTAAATAAGAATTAATTTATCAATAAAAGGTGATTTGTTGTGTTTTTTTATTAATTTTAGGCATTCACCAAAACAAATTAATTATTATGAAAAATCTAAAAAAACTGAACAGGCAGAATCTGCGTTCAATCAGCGGAGGTATTACAGACAATTGTGTGGTAGATTCGGATTGTGGTCCAAAAGGATGTGCGGTATGTACAGATCTGAGAGGTAGAAGAGTATGTCTTTATCTTAACAATTATGATCCGTCTAATCCCAATAGCTGCTTAATATTAGAAGGTTAAAAACTCAATTATAATTATTATGAAAAAACTATCAAGATCAAAATTAAAAGAAATTAAAGGAGCAACAAACTGTGGAGGATGTCCTGTTCAGAATAATTACGGGGACGGCCCGGAATATTCAGCTTCATGTTCAAGTTACTTCTCATTATCACAGAACTGCCAGATGTGCGTAGATGTAAGCGCAGACTGTTTTGAAAACTGGAACTAAAAACAAAAAAGCACTGCCAAAAACAGTGCTTTTATTTATTTTATACTTTTAGAAAGATCAAGCATCGCTTCGATAGGCTTTAAAGCTCTTAATCTTAAATCTTCATCAATGATGATTTCCGGAAGCTCATATTTCATACATAAATATAATTTTTCCATGGTATTACGCTTCATATAGAAACATTCTGAGCAGTTACAGCTTTCATCAAAAACCAGAGCAGGAATTAATTCTTTATGAGGAGCACGTTTTTTCATTTCGTGAAGAATTCCTTCTTCTGTAGCGATGATGAATTTCTGACAGTCGTCTTTTTCAACATAATTCAGAAGGGCAGAAGTGGAACCGATAAAATGAGCTAATTTTAAAACCGCTTCTTCACTTTCAGGGTGTGCAATTAATTTTGCATCAGGATTATCTGCCAATTGTTTTGCAATTCTTTCCATAGAAAATGCTTCGTGTACAATGCAGCTTCCGTCCCAAAGGATCATATCGCGTCCTGTTTTCTGAGATAAATATCTTCCTAAGTTTTTATCCGGTGCGAAAATTATCGGTCGGTCCTTTGGTAAAGCTTCAATTACTGTTTCAGCGTTTGAACTGGTAACAATAATATCACTTTCTGCTTTCGTTTCTGCGTTACAGTTGATGTAGGTTGCCACCAAAGCATTTGGATGCTGTTCGCGCATTTTTCTCAGACCTTCTCCTGAACATCCGTCTGCCAATGAACAGCCAGCCATTGTATCAGGAAGAACCACCTTTTTAGTCGGGTTGAGGATTTTAGCCGCTTCCGCCATGAAATGAACTCCGCAGAAAACAATCATGTCCGCATCCGTATCTTTTGCCTGTCTTGCCAGTTGCAGAGAATCTCCCAGAAAATCAGCAATATCCTGAATGTCTCCGGGTTGGTAATAATGCGCCAGAATAACGGCGTTTTTTTCTTTTTTCAATTTAAGAATTGCCTGTACAAGCTCTTCTCCTTGAGGAATTGCTATATCTTTTATATCCAGAAATCCTCTTACAGGGATCGCAGATTTAGCTTTTTCTAATGTTTCGGTACTCATATCAACCTCAATGTTTTAGAATCAGAAATTAAAAAATAGGAATTAAAAATTAGAATTTTGACGTTTTACAATAAACCTCAAGCTTCCCGTTTCCATCATCCGGTCTTTAACTTCCAATAAAATTTTTTATTAAACTTTCTATTTCTTTTTTTGCTTCGTTCAGATCGCTGTTGATGACGATTTTATCAAATTCCTTTGCGTAAGACATTTCTTCTTCTGCCTTTTCAACACGTGTTTTGATGGTTTCTGCGTCATCTGTGTTCCTTGAGATCAATCTTCGTTCCAGTTCTTCAATAGAAGGCGGTTCAATGAAAATCGACAAAGCCTGTTCTCCGAAATACTTCTTTAAGGAAATTCCGCCTTTTACATCAACATCAAAAATAACCACTTTTCCCTGATTCCAGATTTTTTCTACTTCAGATTTTAATGTTCCGTAATATTTGTCGGTATACACTTCTTCAAATTCTACAAAAGCATCTTCCGCAATCTTCTGTCTGAATTCATCGGGTGTTAAAAAATGATAATCCACTGCATGAACTTCACTGCCTCTCGGCTGTCTCGTTGTACACGAAATCGAAAACTGCAATTCATTGAAAACCTCCAGAGAATGCTTTACCAATGTTGTTTTTCCGCTTCCCGACGGCGCTGAAAATATGATAACTTTATTCATATAGTTGTTGGTTGATAGATTATAGTTGATAGCAGTAAAAAATCCAACAACCATCAACTAAAAACCATCAACTAATTTATAGTACGTTCAACGTTTGTTCTTTAATCTTCTCTAAATCATCCTTCATCATCACTACCAGTTTCTGAATTTCAGAATGATTGGCTTTAGAGCCTAATGTATTGATTTCACGACCAATTTCCTGAGAAATAAATCCAAGTTTCTTACCGTTGAAATCTTCATTGTCCATTACTTCTTTGTAATATTTCAAATGTTGGGAAAGTCTTACTTTTTCTTCTGAAATATCCAGTTTTTCTGTAAAATAAGCCATTTCCTGATAGAAACGCGTTTCATCTACATTCTCAAACTCTTTTAAAGTTTTCTGATAACGCTCCTTCACTGCAGAAATTCTTTCTTCTTCGAACGGAATTACTTCACCTAAGTATTTATCAATATTCTGAATATTTCTTTCCAGCTCTTCATGTAAAATTTTACCTTCCGTTCTTCTGAATTCTTCAAAACGGTCAACCGCAGCATTCACAATTTTTGCCAAAGCTTCCCATTCGCCTTCCGATAATTCGTCCGGTCTTGAAGTAATCGCATCCGGAAGCCTCACTGCCATTTTCAGATATTCGAAATCGGGTCCGTCTGAAGCGATGTTTTTCAGCTCCTTCATGTAAGAATCAATTAAACTTTTATTGATTTTCACATCATTGGACTCTTCAAGATTTTCTATATTGATGTAGCAGTCTACTTTTCCACGGATTATTCTGTCGTTCAGAATTTTTCTTACCTCAAATTCCTTCTCTTTATATCTTAAAGGAATTTTGATATTTAAATCAAAACTTTTACTGTTCAGTGATTTAATATCGATGGTAATTTTTTTACCTTCAAAAACGTCTTCGGCTCTACCAAAGCCGGTCATTGATAAAATCATAGTTTTTTATTGTCCTACAAAGATAAACAATTAAGTGTATAGTTTGGCTAATGTTGAAAGAGGCAGGCGGGGAGAAGGAAGAAGGAAGAGGGAAGAGGGAACAAGGGGACGGGAAGATTGTTGTGGATATTATTGAATACCGATTTTAACTTCCATCTTCGTTCTTCCGATCTTCCAGCCAATTAAATAAACTCATTTTCGTAAATTAGCGCGGTGAAAAAGAAAAAATTAATTTCTGTTGTAGGACCCACCGGAATTGGTAAAACAAGACTGGCAATTGATCTGGCAAAACATTTCAGTACAGAGATTGTTTCGTGTGATTCGAGACAGTTTTTCAGGGAAATGAAAATCGGAACGGCTTCACCGTCTGCTGAAGAACTTGCCGAAGCACCTCATCATTTTATCGGAAATCTTTCGGTGGAAGAATATTATTCGATCGGGCAATATGAGGAAGATGCTTTAAAAAAGCTCAATGAACTTTTTGAAAAATATGAAACCGTTATTTTGGTGGGCGGAAGCATGATGTATGAAAAAGCGGTGATTGAAGGGTTGAATGATTTGCCTGAAGCAGATGAAAACAATCAGAAAAAATTACAGGAAATTTTTGAAAAAGAAGGAATCGAAAAACTTCAGGAAATTCTGAAAGAGCTTGATCCCGAATATTTTGTGGTAGTCGATTTTCACAATCACAGAAGACTTTTGCGGGCTATCGACGTGATTTGGCAGACGAATAAAAAATATTCTGAACAAATAGCTGTTTCGCAGGATTCCAGAGATTTTAAAACCGTCCGGATCGGAATTGAAGCACCGAGAGAAGAGTTGTACGACCGGATTAACAGGAGAGTGGATATGATGATGGAAAAAGGTTTATTGGAAGAAGCAAAAAGTCTGGAGAAATTTAAACATCTCACCGCTTTGAATACGGTTGGCTATTCCGAATTATTCAAATATTTTGATGGAGAATGGGATCTGGATTTTGCCGTTTCCGAAATTAAAAAAAACAGCCGGAGATACGCAAAACGACAATTGACGTGGTATCGGAAAGCGGATGATATTCATTATTTACAGTTGGGATATTCGCAGGAGAATTTTGATGGTTTGATTGGTTATATTAATGAAGAATTTCAAAAATAAATCTTTTTGAACGATTAAGATTTTGATTAAGAGGTGAAGAATATTGAGTTGAGCTTCGCTTTTAGTATAATATGTTTATTAAATCTATTTTATTTTTCTTAATTAAACTTAACTCCTTAAATGTTCTTAATGGTTCAAATTTTTCGCAGATTGTCATTCTGACGAAGGAAGAATCTCCACGAAAATATTATAGATTCTTCACTCCACTTTGTTCCGTTCAGAATGACAGGATAGAAAGCTATTGGTTTGAAAATTTAATTCAAAAAAAATGCAGCCCCGAAAGACTGCATCCCATAACAATATAATTTTAATTTACTACTTCCAACCGCCACCTAAAGCCCGGTATAAATCTACAATACTGCTCAATCTCTGTCTTTTTACAGACGCCAGATTAAGTTCGGCCTGTAAAGAATTTCCCTGAGCTGTTATCACTTCTAAATAGTTTGCCATTCCGCCTTTGTACAGCATTTCGGCACTTTTGATTCCGTTTTTTAAGGTTGCCACCTGTTCCGTTGCTTTTTGTTCCTGAACTTTTAAACTCTCATTGGAAACCAAAGCATCAGAAACTTCTCCCACTGCATTCAAAACCGACTGACGGAACGCCAAAACATTTTTTTCTCTTTGAATTTTAGCCACATTTAAATCTGTTTTCAATTGTCTTTTCTGGAAAATCGGCTGAGTCAGACCTCCCAAAACAGAACCGAACAATGAAGCCGGAATCTGAAACCAGTTATCAATTTTAAATGAATTGACACCGCCATTTGCCGTAATTTTCAAGGAAGGATACATATTTGCCTGCGCAATTCCTACCATAGAATTGGATTCCAGTAAAACCAGTTCCTGCTGACGGACATCCGGACGACGGCTTACCATTGCTGCGGGAAGTCCTGCGGAAATATTCTGTGGTAAAGAAGTATCAGACATTTCAATCGTTCTGTCGATTTTATTTGGGTTTTCACCCACCAGAATACTCAGAGCATTTTCCTGAATCGCAATGTTTTGTTCCAGTTGCGTAATCAATAATTCAGTTGATTGTTTCTGAGCGGTTGCTTGCTGAACTCCCAAAGAAGTGGTGTCACCGCTTTGCCATAATTTTTCTGTAAGAGAAAGTGTCCGGTTGCTGAGTTCCAGATTAGATCGGGCGATCTGCAATTGTTTATCCAGCATCAACAGATTATAATATCCCTGTGCAATGGCTGCAACAACCTGCGTCTGAATAGCTTTTGTTGCTTCATAAGTCTGCAGATACTGCATTTTTGAAACTTCCTGCTGATTTTTAATTTTGCCCCAAATATCTGCTTCCCAAGATAAATTAAATGCTGCATTGTAATCTTCAACATAGCTTTTTCCTAAGAATAAATTTAAGCTCTGTCCGTTCATGCTGTTTTTGGAAGGTTTTGAGATCTGTGCGGAAACTCCGAAACCAACATCGGGATACTGAAGATATTTTGCCTGTTTTAATTTCTCCTGTGAAGAAGCAACCTGTTTTAAAGCAATCTGTAAATCGTAGTTGTTTTTAATTCCTTTTTCGATTAAGTTTTGCAGCATCGGATCGCTGAAAAATTGTTTCCATTCGAGATTTGCCACACTTGCGGTATCTGCTGTTGCTGTATATTTAAAGGTTTCGGGAAGCTCCAGTTCAGGCTCCTTGTATGCCAGTTTCGACACACAGGAGACTGAAACCAAAGCCAGTCCAAAAGTGATGATGATATTTTTTATTCTTTTCATAAAGGTTTAATTTTTAATGGATTACAAAACTTTGAGAAATTCCTTCAAAACAGTTTCTACTTTTTGTTTTGAAATTTTTTAACGCAAAGGAAAATTTTTGATGTAAAATATTTAAGTGAGCAAAGATTTAATCAATAAAATTGATTTTAAGAAGCGAACTTTTAATCATCCAGCTTCATCGGCGACTTGTCGCTTTCTTTGCTTCTTTAAAAATATTCGCAATTAATAATAAATCTTCGATTAAATTCTTGTTTGAAAATCTCAAAGTTTTTTTACTTTTTGTTTTGAAATTTTTTAATGCAAAGGAAAATTTTTGATATAAAATATTTAAGTGAGCAAAGATTTAATCAATAAAATTGATTTTAAGAAGCGAACTTTTAATCATGCAGTTTCATCAGCGATTTGTCGCTTTCTTTGCTCCTTTAAAAATATTCGCAATTAATAATAAATCTTTGCGTTTAAATTCCTGTTTGAAAATCTCAAAGTTTTTTTACTTTTTGTTTTGAAATTTTTTAACGCAAAGGAAAATTTTTGATATAAAATATTTAAGTGAGCAAAGATTTAATCAATGAAATTGATTTTAAGAAGCGAACTTTTAATCATGCAGCTTCATCAGCGGCTTGTCGCTTTCTTTGCTTCTTTAAAAATATTCGCAATTAATAATAAATCTTTGCGTTTAAATTCCTGTTTGAAATTCTCAAAGTTTTGTCAATCATATATTAATGAGCGGCAGCTAAAAGTTCTGCCTCCAGTTTCTGTCTTTGAAGTCTTTTCTTTTTTCTGCTCGGCATTTTTTCATGTAAATACTGGAAGATCACAAACATCACAGGAATAATGAATACTCCGAATACAACTCCTGTTAACATTCCGCCCACAGTACTCATCCCGATCGAGTGGTTACCTTTTGCAGAGGCTCCCTGAGTCCAAACTAACGGCAGCATCCCGATGATGAATGCAAACGAGGTCATTAAGATCGGTCTTAAACGTAATCTTGAAGCCTGAAGTGCAGATTCCAGCAATGATCTTCCTGCATTTCTTCGCTGTACGGCGAATTCCACAATAAGGATTGCATTTTTCGCCAGTAATCCGACCAGCATGATCAATCCGACCTGAACGTAAATGTTGTTATCAATTCCGGCCAGTCCTGTGAAAGCAAATACTCCGAAAATACCTGTAGGAATCGTTAAAATAACGGCAAACGGAAGAATGTAACTTTCGTATTGAGCTGCCAGTAAGAAATAGACAAACAAAATACTTAACATAAAGATAAAAGTAGTCTGTCCGCTTGTTTTAATCTCTTCACGGGTGATTCCTGTCCATTCGTACCCATAACCTCTCGGAAGTGATTTCTGGGCTACTTCTTCCACTGCTTTAATCGCATCTCCGGTGCTGTAACCCGGCTTCGGTGTTCCATTGATTGTTACCGCATTGAACAGGTTGTTTCTGGTCACCGTTTCAGGTCCGAAACTTCTTTTTAAAGTCACCAATGTTTTTACAGGAACCATTTCGCCGGATTTATTTTTAACATAAATTCCTTCCAGAGAATTCGCATCGGTACGGTAAGGAATATCTGCCTGAGCCATTACTCTGTAGTATTTTCCGAATCGGTTGAAATCTGAAACAAAGCTGCTTCCGTAATAGATCTGCATCGTCTGCATCAATTCTGTAATTGAAACGCCTAACTGATTGGCTTTATCATTATCAACTTCAATCGTGAATTGTGGATTTCCTGCTGCATACGTTGTAAAGGCGAAGGCAATTTCCGGACGTTTCATTAATTCTCCGATGAAAGCCTGAGTATTGGTTCCTAATTGTTCCAAAGAGCCGTTCGTTCTGTCCTGAAGCATAAATTCAAAACCGGAAACGTTACCAAATCCCTGAACGGTAGGGAAGTTGAAGAAGAATGCATTGGCATCTTTCACCTGCGAAACTTTCCCTGTTAATCCTGCTGCAATCTGATCGGGATCGCTGATTTCACCTCGCTGATCATGGTCTTTTAATTTAATGAAACCTGCGGAATACGGAGAAGCATTGGCGTTACTGATGAAGTTCAGACCGTCTGCAACCCAGAGATTTTTTTTCGCTTTTTCACCGTTGATAATTTTATCGATCTGTTCTGTTGCGTTATGTGTTCTATCCAATGAACTTCCCGGAGGAGTATTCACGGCATACAAAATGAAACCCTGATCTTCGGTAGGAATAAATCCTGACGGTGCTTTTTTAATTAAGAAAATACTTGCGGCAGTCAGCAAAACCAGTCCTCCAACGGCAACCCATTTGTTTTTAATTAAAAATTTAAGACTGTAAATATATTTCTTTGTTAAATTATTAAAGCTTGTATTGAAAGCATTGAAAAATCTCGCTCCGAAACCTGTTTTTTTTCCATGTTCACCGTGTTCTCCCTGAGGATCATTTAATAATAAAGCACAAAGAGCCGGACTTAATGTTAAGGCATTCACCGCAGAAATCATAATGGCAATTGCCAGTGTAAAGGCAAACTGTCTGTAGAAAACTCCTGCAGGTCCCTGCATGAAACCGACCGGAATAAATACGGCACACATCACCAGAGTAATGGAAATAATGGCTCCTGAAATTTCACTCATCGAACTTGTTGTAGCTTGTTCCACAGGCATTCCGGTATGTTCCATTTTGGAGTGAATGGCTTCTACTACCACAATTGCATCATCCACTACAATACCAATCGCGAGTACCAAGGCAAACAACGTCAGCATATTGATACTGAAACCAAATAACTGTAAGAAGAAGAAGGTGCCGATAATCGCAACAGGAACGGCAATCGCAGGAATTAAAGTAGATCTGAAATCCTGAAGGAAAATATACACTACAATAAATACCAGAATAAATGCAATCACTAAAGTTTCAACAACCTGATGAATAGACGCGTCTAAGAAATCTTTAGAATTGTACATGATGATTGGTTCCACTCCTTTTGGAAGCGTTGTTTTGAACTGGTCTACCTGTTTTTCAATTTCCGTTAAGATCTCGTTGGCGTTGGAACCGGCAGTCTGCATAATCGCAAATCCGGCTACCGGTTTCC
Source organism: Chryseobacterium sp. C3 (assembly GCF_014218905.1). Lineage (NCBI taxonomy): Bacteria > Pseudomonadati > Bacteroidota > Flavobacteriia > Flavobacteriales > Weeksellaceae > Chryseobacterium > Chryseobacterium sp. C3. The sequence goes on from NZ_JACLCU010000007.1 coordinate 195,757, forward strand.
CGTCCACTCTGTTAGCTGCTGTATACGTATAAGATCCGAATTCTACTCTTGCCACATCTTTTAATCTTAAAAATGAACCGTCTGTATTGGCTTTAATGGCTATGTTTTCGTAGTCTTCGTTCTTGTTTAATTTTCCTTTATACTTTAAAATATATTCATAAGTTTCCTTGCTTCCCTGTCCTAAACGACCGGGAGCGGCTTCTAAATTGTGATCTTTTACAGCGTTCAGAACTTCCTGAGGCGAAAGTCCGTTTGCGGCTAATCTGTCCGGTTTCAGCCAAAGTCTCATAGAATAATCTCTCGTTCCGAAAACCTGAGCCTGAGCAACTCCGGGAATACGCTGAATCTGCGGAATGATATTAATTTTCAGGTAATTCTGTAAAAAAAGTTCGTCATATTGTTTAGGATCGTTACTGGATAACCCCATGAACATGATCATACTGTTTTGTACTTTCTGCGTAGAAACTCCGGCCTGAACAACTTCCTGCGGAAGCTGGCTCATTGCTTTCGATACTCGGTTCTGTACGTTTACTGCTGCATTATCTGCATCAGAACCCTGCTTGAAGAAAACATTCAGCGTCATCGTACCGTCGTTACTGGAGTTGGAAGTCATGTACGTCATGTTTTCAACCCCGTTCACTGCTTCTTCGATAGGTGTCGCAACCGAACGCGCAACAACCTCCGAATTTGCGCCCGGATAAAATGCCGTTACCTGAACGCTCGGCGGAGCAATATCCGGAAAGAGGGCAATGGGTAAATTAAAGAGGGAGAGCGCCCCCAATAATAAAAGTATTATGGAGATCACGGTAGAGAGTACCGGTCTTTCTATAAATTGTTTTAACATAAGAAGTTTATTTTTTAATGTAGTTTAAACGATATTTTTACCGCAAAAGGAACAAAAGACAATGGTAATTTTTTAAGATTATTAAAAGTTTACAAAAAATGAAAATCAAAGATTTTCTGAAATTTATGTGTATTATAGTCAATGATCTAAACTTCATTTGACTAAAATGTTTAAAAACTTTTATGACTTTTGTGGTTAAAGAAGTTTAAACGGTTATAATGGTTTTGCTTTCAGTAAGCTGTCGGATGAAATCGCTTTTGGCTTAATCGAAGCACCATCTTTTAACATTCCGATTCCGGTGAATACGATTTTTTCTCCCGGCTGTATTCCTTCGGAAATAAAATAGTAGTTTTCAGTCTTTCCTGAGATTTTTACAGGTTTACCGGTTACTTTCTGGTCTTTGCCAACTACATAAACATAGGTTTTATCCTGAATTTCAAACGTAGATTCCTGAGGAATGACTACTGCATTCGATATCAATTGAGGCATACGAACTCTGCCTGTATTTCCTGTTCTTAACGTTCCGTTGGTATTGGGGAAAACCGCACGAACGCTGATTGCTCCTGTAGATTTGTCGAACTGTCCGTCTACGATGCTCATTTTTCCTTTTTGCGGATAAACACTGTTGTCGGCAATCACCAAATCCACCATCGGCATATTTTTCAGTTTCTCTTCTAAACTTGCGCCCTCATATTTATTCTGAAAAGCGATAAAATCTAATTCGCTTAAAGAAAAGTAGGCGTAAATCTCGCTGATGTCTGATAGTAAAGTCAGCGGATTCGCATCTGTTCTGGAGATCAGACTTCCTTTTTTGTGAGGAATTCTTCCGATGTATCCGCTTACCGGAGCCGTAATGGTTGTAAATCCGATATTGATTTTTGCTCCTCCAACGGAAGCTTTCGCCTGTGAAGCGGCGGCAACTGCGGCGGCGTAATTTGCTTTTGCCGTTCTCAATTGTACCTCAGAAACGACTTTTGCAGCAACAAGAGGTTCCAGCCTGTCAACTTCCACTTTAGCTTTCTGGATATTGGCATTGGCAACCTGTAAATTGGCATTTGCCATATTCATCTGCTCTCCGTAAGCTCTGGAATCTATTTTAAATAATGGCTGTCCGGCTCTTACGTATGCGCCTTCTTCCACATAGATTTTATCTAAATATCCGTCAACCTGAGATCTTATTTCCACGTTGTTTTTTCCTTCCAAAGCGGCAGGAAATTCCTGATAGGTTGTTGCGGGAGATGTAATGACGGTATAAACGGGCAGTTCCGGAGCGGGTGGAGCAGCGTTGGCTCCTTCTGCAGCCTTTGTACAGTTTTGTAAAAGGATAATTCCTGAGAGAAGTAAAATGAATCTTATTTTTCCAAATATTTTCATTTTGAGTTTAATTTTTAATGAAGTGTTAGATTAAGTAGTGATGTTTTTAATTTGAATTATGTTATTTTTTCTAACGGTGTTAATTTTTAGTCTAAAAAAAAAATTCAAAATTCTTAATGTAATTTTAGATCGTTGTTTCCATGAGAAGAACTTTTTAATGTTGGTTAAATATGACTTATATGAGTTGTGAAGTGTGTTACTTTTGCTAACGGTGTTAATTATTAAAGTAAAAAAGATCAATAATTAATTGTTTACATTCTGCATGATTGTTTTTTTTATTTTTAATTCGGTTTAAATGAATAATTTACATTAATGGATGTTAATATTCCTAACGGTGTTAATTTTTAGTTCAAAAAAATTTACAAAGACTTAATGAAAGCAGAAACTGTTTCATCTAAAGTCGTTTTGTTCATGGTAGAAGGAATATCGTCATTACGCATCATCATGATCGAAATCAAGCCATGAACTGCTGAAAATAAAGCGTGTGACATATGACAGGCGTTATCAGGATTTGATCCGTTTTTCTTAATAATCTCGTACGTACACTCGTAAAGCATATTCTGGAAAGAAGAAAATTCTTCCTTCATCATTCCTTTTCCGCTGCACTGCATTCCCAATCCGAACATTAGCTGATAATATTCTTTGTTTTTAAATGCGAACTTCCAGTAAGCATCCACAATAGCTTTAAGTTGTTCGTCCGGAGCTTCATATTCTCTCTGGGCTTTCAGTAATTCTATGTGTAAACAGTTGAAACCATTCAGCGAAATTTCGTACAAAATCGCTTCTTTGTTTTCAAAATAATCATAAACCACCGGTGCGCTGTATTCTATGGCATCAGCAATTTTTCTCATGGAAAGGGATGCCCATCCTTCGGTTTTAGCCAAAGAAAAAGCCGCATCCAGAATACTGGCGCGTATATTTTCTTTTTCTCGTTGCCGACGTTCGTGCAGACCCATGATTTTTAATTACTAACAGTGTTAGCAAAACTACAAACTTTTGAGGATATCTTCCAAACAAATTTTACGCTTTAACTTTTAAAGTAAGGCTTTGAAGATGGTTTTAATTTGGCTGGATGCTTGAAGGATGGGAGCTGGATGTATTTTAATGTGTTGATATTTTAATTATTGTAAAAATTAATAGAGTTTATAGTCCCATTCAATCGATGGTAATTTCTGAGACTTCCATCTTCTCGCATCCATCCTCCATACTATAATAATCAAGAAATTCTATATCTTTGTAACCAAATAAAAAAGTTATGAATACTCCCTCAAATATGATCGAACTGGGTACAAAAGCTCCTTTTTTTGAGCTTCCGAACCCGTCAAAAAGTAACGAAATTCAGTCTTTGGATGATCTGAAAGGCGAAAAAGGAACTTTGGTGATCTTTATTTGCAACCACTGTCCGTTTGTTCTTCATGTAATTGATAAATTAACCGAACTGTATGAAGATTACAACGAAAGAGGAATTGAATTTATCGCCATCAATTCGAATGATGTGGAAAAATATCCCGCAGATTCTCCTGAAAAGATGATTGAATTCCAGATTGAAAAAAAGTTTGATTTCCCTTATTTATACGACGAAAGTCAGGCGATCGCAAAAGCATATGATGCAGCCTGCACACCGGATTTCTTTTTCTTTGATGAAAAACTGGATCTGATCTACAGAGGACAGATGGACGATTCCAGACCGGGAAATCACAAAGAAGTAACAGGAGAAGATCTGATTATTGCTTTCGAAAATCTTTTGTTGGGGGAACCGCAGGAAGAAATTCAGAAACCGAGCATGGGATGCAATATCAAATGGAAGTAATTTTTGGTTGATAATAATAGCGGGCTGTCAGTTGATGGCTTTGCAATTCAAATATAAAAAGCTGTTCTTTTTGAACAGCTTTTTTGTTTTGTAATAATTTGAAAATGAGTCATTTAAGTTCATGAAAAAAAGTTATCCACAATTTTATCCACAGAGTTATCCACAATTTATTTTGCTAAAAACCGGCTTTCACATTTACTTTTTCTTCAACCTTTAAATTTACATTCACTCTGTTCTGTGGAAAATTTTTCATGAATTCGGAAGGCGTTTTTCCGGTATATTTTTTAAACATTCTGTTGAAATACGTTACGTTATTAAAGCCACAGCTATAACTGCATTCTGAAATACTTTTATCCTGTGCCATCAGTAAACAGGCTTTATTGATGCGGTACCGGTTCACAAATTCGGTGAAAGTGATCAGAGTTGCTTTTTTGAAAAAATTACAAAATGCGGGTAAAGTGAGATTGGCAAGTTTGGCAACATCTTCAATGTCAATTTCTTTATCATAATTATGTTCAACATACGTGAAAATATTTTCCAGTCTTGTTTTGTTTTTGGAAATAATCGTGTAAGGCATAATTTCCTTATTCAGAAGTTCGTAATCATCACATTTTGAAAGCTCAAAAAGAATTTCCAGCAATAAAAGATATCTTTTGTAGCCTTCAGATTTCAGCATCAGCTTTAGTTTCGGAAGCATATTGATGTGAACCTCATCATGAAAATGAATTCCGTATTTTGAAAGTTCCAGAAGATTTTTAATCGATCTTGCTTCAACTTCCTGCTCCGGAAACTGCAGGATTTCTTCTTTAAACTGCAAAACAATTTCTTCATGCGGATCGATAGAATTCAGTCCAAAACCGGAGTGGGGAATATTGGAACCAATTAACACCAGATCTCCGTTCGTATAATTGCTTTTGTGATAACCGACATGCCTTGTTCCGCTCCCGGAAACTATACAGACGAGCTCAATTTCGGGATGATAATGGTATTCCCATTTAAATTCCGAGATCGGTGAATTGTTGTGAATCGTGCGAAAAGAACTCTTTTCATCGGGGATTACGCGCTCAAAAGTGACTTTCATTTAGTTAATCATATTTTGAAGCCTAAAATAATAATTATATTAATATAGTTCAAATATTCATTTATGATGTTAAATTAATGTTAAGGCAAATGAATATATCTTAGCCCACAAGAAATTATATGAATGAAAAATTTCAATATTAAGGCAGTTTTATTTTTAAATTATTTTGTTTTCGCGATTCTTCTGAATTCCGTGGGAACAGTAATTTTACAGATGCAGCAGAATTTCGGGATCTCCAAATCTTCAGCAAGTGTTCTGGAGGGTTTTAAAGATCTGCCGATTGCGATCTGTTCATTCATTCTGGCTTCGTTCTTACCCAAAATAGGAATTAAAAGATCGATGCTGATCGCTTTGCTTTTGGTGAGCTGCATGTGTTTCGTAATGCCTTTTGCCAATGCGTTTTGGTTTTTCAAATTATTGTTTACGATTGTCGGGGTTTCTTTTGCGTTAATTAAGATTTCCGTTTTCACTTCTATCGGTTTGGTAACGGATTCAGATAAGGAGCATTCAAGTTTTATGGGTTATCTGGAAGGTTTTTTTATGATCGGCGTATTATTGGGAAATGTTTTATTCAGCTTATTCATAGACGACCACAATCCGAGATCGACCCATTGGCTGAATGTGTATTGGGTTTTAGGAGGACTTTCGGCTCTGTCTTTTCTGTTCCTGTTTTTTACCAGATTAAATGAAAACGAAGCGAAAAGTGAGAAAACAGATTTGTTGGGAGACCTGAAAAACAGTGTGAGTTTATTCAGCTATAAAAAAGTCCTGTTCTTTTTACTGTGTGCTTTCCTTTTTGTTTTGGTAGAGCAGAGTTTCCAGACCTGGACGCCGACTTTTTACAAGGAAATTTTAAAAGTTCCGACTTCCATGAGTATTCAGGCGGGAGCGGTTTTGGCGGGAGCTTTCGCACTGGGGAGATTTCTTTCGGGTTTTTTCTCTAAAAAATTCAGTTGGATTTACGTGGTTTCTTTCTGTGTGGTAGGTTTTGCCATAAGTATTTTATTGGTTCTGCCTTTAACTCACAATATTAGTATTGATGCGGGAACGACCTGGTTAAATGCTCCTTTGGTTGTTTACTTATTTCCTTTGATGGGCGGTTTATTGGCTCCGATTTATCCAAGCATCAACTCGGTGATTTTAGCATCCATTCCGAAATATTTACACAGCGCAATGTCGGGTTTAATTGTCGTGTTCTCGGCAATCGGAGGAACTATCGGATCGATTATTACAGGTTTTGTGTTTCAGGAATTCAGCGGACAGCAGGCATTTTACCTTTCATTAATACCGCTTTCACTGTTAATTGTTTCAGCAGTTATTATGAACAAATTAAAAATAAATCCTAAAAAATAAAATGAACAAGCAATTATATATACATGAAATTCAGGCTCTTTTTGATGATGTGCAGAGATCAGAGGTTTTTGAAGATCAGAAGATGATGACGGATGCGGTTCCTTTGTTTCCGGTCGAAGAAATTAATGCAAAATATGAAGCAGAAAAACAGTCAGAGAATTTTAATCTGAAAGAATTTGTCCTGTCAAATTTCGATTTTTTAGGAGCTAAAATTTCGATTCAGAGAGAGAATCATCTCCCGATTGAAGAACACATCGAAAAATTATGGGATGAACTGACAAGAACAGCCTATGAGGAAAAAGGAACGTTGCTGAAACTTCCAAAACCGTATGTGGTTCCGGGAGGTCGTTTTAACGAATTTTTCTATTGGGACAGTTATTACATCATGTTGGGGCTTCAGGTTTCAGGAAGGGTGGAAATGATGGAAAATATTATTGAAAACTGTTCGTATCTCATTCAGAATGTAGGATTTGTACCGAATGCAAGTCGCACTCATTTCTTAAGCCGTTCTCAGCCGCCCTATTTCTCGTTGATGCTGGATCTGCTTTTTGAAACAACGAAAGACGAAAATATCTACATCAGATACTATGACACTTTAGAAAAGGAATATGCTTTCTGGATGAACGGAACGGAAAAACTGGAAAATGCTTCGGCGGAAAACAGAGTAGTGAAAACAATTCACGGAGATGTATTGAACAGGTATTATGATGCTGAAAACATACCGCGTCCTGAAAGTTATTTAATTGATATTGAAGACAGTGAAAATGCGGGAGAAGAGTTTTACAGAAACATCAGAAGCGCCTGCGAATCGGGTTGGGATTTTTCCAGCAGATGGTTTGCAGACGGAGAACATATACAGACTATTGAAACGTTGAATCTTGCCGAAGTTGATCTGAACTGCCTTTTATGGCATTTGGAAAAAACACTCGCAAAATCCTCATCACTTCAAAAATTAAATGAAAAAGAAATTGATTATTCTGAAAGAGCAGCAAAGCGAAGACAAATAATAGATCAGTATTTCTGGGACGAAACTTCCGGCACGTACAAAGATTATCATATTCAAAAAAACACAAACACAGCGTCTGAACATATTGCTGCTCTTTATCCTTTATTCCTGAAAATCGCGAGTGAAGATCAGGCAAAGGCAGTTGCGAAAAATATTGAAGAAAAATTTCTGTATCAGGGAGGTTTGGTAACGACTACTAAAAACACAGGTCAGCAATGGGATTTTCCAAACGCCTGGGCGCCGTATCAGTGGTTGGGTTATCAGTCGATGAAAAACTACGGATTTGATGATTTGGCTGAAAAAATTAAAAACAACTGGTGCAGCAATGTGGAAAGAGTGTACAAAAACACCGGAAAACTGATGGAAAAATACAATGCTTTAGACATCGAAACCGTTGCAGGAGGCGGAGAATATCCTAATCAGGATGGTTTCGGATGGACAAACGGAGTGTATCTCAAATTAAAAAAGAATTAAAACTAACAAATAAAAATCAAATAAGGCTATGAAAAAAAGATCGATGTTTTTACTTGCCGGTATTGCAACCTTGTATTACAACAATGCATACGCTCAGGAAACTCCTAAAGATTCCACGAGATCGGCTTCCATCGAACAGGTGGTTATTACGGGTAACTCTAACCCGAAAAAGAAAATAGAATCGAGTACGGCGATTTCTACTTTTACAGCAAAAGAAATCCAGAAACAAAACCCGATCAGTGCGGCAGCTTTGCTACAGCGTGTTCCCGGTTTTGCGGTAGAAACTTCCGGTGGTGAAGTAGGAAACAACCTTTTTGCAAGAGGTATTCCTTCTGCGGGAGCGTATGAATTTGTGCAGGTTCAGGAAGATGGTCTTCCGGTGTTTGAAGACGGAGCATTACAGTTTGCCAATGCAGATAATTTCTTCCGTGTAGACAATTCGGTAAGCCGACTAGAAGCTTTGAGAGGAGGTTCAGGTTCTATTTTTGCGAACAATTCTCCGGGAGGTTTAATTAACTTTATTACCAAAGAAGGCGGAAACGATTTCCGAGGAACGGCAAAACTGGAAACCAGTACTTATGGATTAATGCGTACTGATGTAAATGTAGGAGGAGCTTTGGTTCAGGACAATTTATTCTTCAATGTAGGAGGTTTTTACAGAACAGATGACGGAATCAGAAAAACAGGTTTTAAAGCCAATCAGGGCGGACAGATCAGAATGAATCTGAAATATGTCTTCGATAAAGGCTATGCCAAAATCTATTATAAAAAACTGGATGACAGAAATACGTTCTTCCTTCCGATTCCTTTGGTGCAGAACGGAAATGATCTGAAAGAATTTTCCGGTTTTGATGCCAATTACGGAACGTACAGTTACAGAAACATCAGTCAGTTGAATATTCCACAAGTAGGCGGAGGATTTTTCAGCAGAAATTTAGAGGATGGAATTCATCCGAAAGTTGATGTTTTAGGAGCGGAATTCAAATATGATCTTGGTAGCAATTTCTCTGTTTTAAACAAGACAAGATATACCAATATCAATATGAATTATACGGGAATTTTCCCTGCAGGCGGACCTCAAAGTGCGGCTGATTTTGCTAAAGGAGCAGGAATTGCAGGAAATACATTCCAATATTCAATGGTAAGCAACGGAGCGGTGGTAAATCCGGGCTACGTTCAGAAATTAGGATTCTGGGCAATTGATAAGCAGATGAATAATTTTGTGAACGATTTGCAGTTCAGTTATAAGTTTGATAAAGGGAATGTAACGGCTGGCTTCTACAAATCTAACTGGAAATCCCATCAATACTGGAACTGGAGCAATATTTTAACCACAGCCTCAGATAAACCGGAACTTTTGAATTTGGTAGATACTTCATTAACGCCAAACAGTGTAGGTTATTCTAAAACGTACAATGGGGTTACCAATATGTCGTTCCTTTTGAGAGATTCTCAGATTCAGGGAAGTCTGAATGATCTTTACCTGAATTTGGATTACAACATTACCGATGATCTTAGTTTTAACGGAGGAATTCGTTACAGCCGAGATTTCTATAAAGGTTACGGGGTGAACACAACGAGCGGAAATCTTAACAATTCCGGATTGACTACTGACGGAACGCACAGTTTTGCAACAACCACTGCGGACGAAAATATGTCTGTTTTAGGCAATAAATACACGTACTGGAATTTTGATGTGAATAAAGTTTCTTTCACAACGGCGCTGAATTATAAAATCAATAAAGAAAATGCAGTGTATGCACGTTTCTCTAATGGTTTCAGATCTCCGAATGAGGAAGCGTACTACAACAATATGAATAATTTATCTGTTGTAAAGCCGGTAACAACCAATCAGTTGGAAGTGGGGTATAAATACTACTCAAGAACGTTTGATGTGGCGGTAATTCCGTTCTATTCTACATTGAAAAATCTTTCATTTACCGATGTGTATTCAGACGGAAGCTCAGAGAACAAATTTGCAAATACCACGAACTTAGGAGTTGAGCTGGAAGGATACGCAAGATTATTCAACAACGTGTTTGAAGTAACTTTCAACGGAACGATCCAAAGTCCGAAATACAAAGACTTCACGGGAAGAAATGCAGACGGATCCACATTCAATTATGACGGAAATACCGTGAGAAGAATGCCGAAATTCTACTTTAATATTTCTCCTGCGGTAAATCTTACCAAAGAATGGAGAGCATATGTAAGCATGAATTACTACGGAAAACGTTTTCAGGATGAGAAAAATGCGCAGACTCTGCCTTCTTTCTCAGAATTTGGAGCGGGAACTTCTTATCAGTTAGGCAAAATCCGTTTTGCGGTGGACGGAACCAATATCTTTAATACCATCGGAATTACAGAAGGTGATCCAAGAGCCGGATCTCCATCAGGAGACGGAATTATTATGGCAAGACCAATTATGGGTGCTGCGGTAAGAGCTTCCATTACGCTGGATTTCTAAAATTTATTTCTTCATATAATTGATAAAACCGTCAGGAATTTTTCTGACGGTTTTTATTTTCAAAAGCCTTCATTTAATGTTTCCATTTTCCTTCAAATTCACCATTGCAAAATGATCCGTTGCCTTTTGCTAAAATTTCACAATGCGGAAGCTCACAAGATATTTTTAAAAGACCATCAAATGTAAAATTATTGTTACAGACCTGAATTGTAATCATTTTCATATATTTTATTACCGTTAATTTTTTCAAACCAACTTCAGTAATTGATGTTTCCTGAATTTGCAGATTTAGTAAATTATTTATTTCTGTCAAATATGGAATACATTCATCTGTAAGTTGTGTATTGCCTTTTAAGCGAAGATATTGCAGAGATTCTAAATTCTTTAAATATTTTATGCCATCGTTCGTAATTTCAGTGTCCTGTAAATCTAAATTTTCAATTTTACTGCAATTTGAGACATGAGCTAATCCTTCATCATTGAGATTTGAACTGTAAAAATTGGCAGATATAAGATTAGGAAACTGTTTCAGATAAGATAATTCATTAAAATTAATTGGAGATTCTTCCCATTTCAATGAGAAATGTTCACTGTTTATATCATAATAATGATTACCTATTTTTATTGGATTTTCCATAATCATTATATACTTATTTATATCTTAGTTCTTTTCATTGTTCTTTTCAAATTTTCAAAATCATCATCTTTGTATCTTCTTGAGCCGGATAAATTTATTTCTTTTAAATTTTTTGGAAAAAGATCAGGATTTAAATCTGTAAGTTTTGTCTCGCACAAACCTAAATATTTTAAGTTTAACATTTGGTTGAGGGTTTTTGGTAATTTATTCAGTTCGCAGTTTTCAATACGTAATGTTTTTAATTGATCTAATTGCGATATTGTCTCAGGAACTGTATCAATATCATTTCCTCGAATCATTAAATACTGTAACGATTTTATTCGGGTGAGCCATTCAGGAAAAACTTTTAATGGAAGATTTAGGAGTGAAATTTTTTTTAATTTTTTCAATTCAGCAATTTCTTTCGGAAGTTCAAAATCATCCAAATTATAAATAAAAGGATGTGCCTGAATTTCTAAGGTTCTTAAGTTGATAAATTGCGAAAAAATGGCACCTTTGTCCTTTAGATTGTATTTTATAAACAGCAGACTTAGTTTTTTACAATTCTTTGGATTTTCAAGTGCTTCGCTTAATGATGAAAATTTATTTTTCCTAAAAGAATACATTACAAGATTATTACTATCTAAACTTTAAACATTTTGCCCTTTAGCCAGTTTTCTCAAATTTTTCAATTTCCCGGTAATCTGATCTGCTCCTTCTTTATTTTTTTCTTTTTTCAGGTTTTCTCTGGCTTTTTTGAAGGATTCAATATAATGATCAAATACTTTTTCTTTAATTAACGGGTCGTCTACAACTTCGTATAATCCGCTTAAGATCCATTCGAAAATGCCATATTGGCTTAAACTTTTATTTAAAAAATTCGTAAGACCAATTACCATTTCTTCGTTCCATGATTTGATATTCATAATAGCTCGGAATACATCGGTTGTTGCGGAATAGATTGTCAAGAACCATTCGCCGAGTTCTTGAAAATAGGCTGCTTCTTTATCCTTCCCCTGCTCTTTATAATATTCTGATATAGAATCGCAGGAGACTTTACTGCTCATATATCCATTACTAGCCCATAAAAATCCCGATACATCGAAAACTCCATTCATGAGTCCGTTAACAAAAACAGTAAGTCCCATTAAATCATACTTCTGGTCGGTTTGAAGTAAGTCTGAATGGTTGGGTAGCTCGCTTGTTATCTCGTCATATTTATCTTTCAAATCCTTATGGTTTGCCCAAAAAGGAAAAAGATTGACAAATAATGCACGTTCTATGATTTCCTGATTCAGTTCTCCACCATTTTTTGCATAATCCGGCAATTCGTTACATGCTTCTAAATATTCTTTAAATGATTCTCCTGCCAGTTTTCTTACCAGTTCTTCTTTGTTCATGTTTAATAATTTTAAATTTAGGTATTAGTTTATTTGTAAGATTTTTCTATAAATATATTTTTATTCAATTTCAATTTTGTGATAAGCCATCCATCGTTTTAAATTTCCAACCATTCTTTTCAGATGATCTTCATTCAGGAAGATATTTGTCCAGAATTCAAATCTGTCGCACTGCACACTGATGTAATACGTCATGACAGCTAAACAAGCGTAAGATAAGAACTTTTTTTCTTCGTTGCTGATTGCTATTACCGTTTCATAACCCTGTAAAAAACTTTCTGCTTTTACCCGATATTCTTCCTCGTTCAGGTTCGTTGCCAAAAGCTGAAACAGGAAGTAGGAAATATCAAAACATAAATAGCCGTTTCCGCAGAAATCAAAATCGAAAAAAGTAACTTCCTTTTCATTATCAATATGCAGATTATCAAACCAGACATCAAGATGTACACTTCCGTATCTCATTTGCTGTCTGTCGAAAGTTTCGAATTTAAGGCTTAAAAATTCAGATAATTTCTCCAAAAAAATAACTTCGGAATTGCCATCGTTAAAGAATTTTTTTATCTGTTCAACAGGGTTTATAAGCAGATTTTTCGCATCATAAGAAATCCTGTTCAGTTCAAAATGCTCTGCCGACTGATGAACTCTGGCTAAAGCCTGTCCGATCAGAAAACTTGTTTCAGGTGAAAATTTTGCCGTTTTTATGCCTTTCGCATAAGAAAATAAAACACCGAATCTTTTTTCCTTCCGAGGCTTCAATTTCCTGGATATATTCACTGAATTTGTCTGCAATCGGAAAAGCAATCTGCCGGTTTTCGTCTTTTAAATGAAGGAGAAGCTTTAGTTCTTCCTCAACTTCAGATTTTGTCCGCCAATGATGAGTATACACTCTGAAAACAAATTTCTTTTCCTCATCGTGAACCATATACAAATGATTCATGGCAAGCCGAAAGATGTGGCACTCGGTTTTAGCGCTCAGTCCGTATTTTTGTTGAATAAGATATCCGAGATGTCCGGGATCAAGCGTACTGTTTATAGCAGGGAATTTTTCTATCATTAATTTATATTTATATCCGTTTAATCGTGAGTGAACAGTACTTTATATGAAAGAATCTTGTTTGTAACCAAATGCAAATTAATTTAGATTAAAACAGAACGGTTCGTATCTAAACTCTTTTAGCTCACCCACACTCAAACACTCTTACTTAAAAAACGGATTATACTCTTTCTCAAAACCGATTTTCGTAGGATTTCCGTGTCCGGAGAAAACCTGAGTGTCATTATCCAAAATGAAAAGTTTGGTTTTGATTCCTTCAATTAGCTGCTCGTAGTTTCCTTTATAAAGATCGGTTCTTCCGATACTGCCTTCAAACAGAACATCCCCGGAAATAATGAATTTCTGGTTTTCGTTATGATAAACCACACTTCCCGGAGAATGCCCCGGAACATGATAGATTTTAAACTTTTCTCCGTCAAAATCCAGTTCGTCACCCTCATTAATATATTGGATTTCCACATTAATATGATTCAGCTCAAAACCAAACCTCATCCCGCTGATCTGGAACATATCCAACACTTCTTTATCTTCTCTGTGCATCAGAACAGGAACTTTATACGTGTCAAAAGCCCATTGTAAACCCAAAACATGATCAATATGAGCGTGCGTGAGAAGAATTTTTTCAATTTTCAGTTCATTTTCTGAAATGAAACTTTCGATCGCTTTGGTTTCCTGTCCGTTCATATTTCCGGGATCAAATAACCATGCTTTTTTATTTTCATTATAAAGGATATAAGTGTTTTCGCTTGCAAAATTGAATACGAAACCTTGAATCTGAAGCATATTCTGAATATTTTTTTATTAAAACAAAGGTAGCTACAAAAGTTTTTGTTTAAAAGTTTTAATAAATTTTTAATTGATAAAGATTCCCGGATTGTATGTTTAAAAACGATTTTTCGTTATCTTCGTCATAATGAAAACATTGCAGCTACTTTTACTTTCTTTGGGCGGACTGGTTTTTGGACAGAACATCCAGAGCATTCAACTGTTCAATCCACAGACGAATGACGAAACACCGGTTATTAATTTTAATCAGCAGTTGATTTTAAGTTTCGATGATCTTACCAACGCAAGCGAAATTTACAGATACACCATAAAGCATTACAACAGAAACTGGGAAGACGATAATCTGTTTTTTACCGAGTTTGCCAACGGAAGTTTAAATGGTTTGCTGGATAAATTTCAGTACTCTTTCAACACCCTGCAATCGTACACCCATTATACACTGAACTTTCCGAATGAAAAAATGCAGCCAAAAATTTCAGGAAATTTTGAACTGATCGTTTATAAAGATTCTGCCGATAAACCTCTTTTTAAAAGAAGATTTTATGTCGTGGAGGATGCGGCAACTTTAGCTTTGGGGATTTCAAGATTTGCTGATGCAAGAAAAATTGATGCCAACCAAAGGGTAGAAGTGAAAGCCGTTCCGAAAGGGGGAGATTTAGCATCAAATGTCAATTCCATGACACTGAATGTAATGCAGAACAATAATCCTAATGTTACAATAAATAATTTAAAACCAAGTGCCACATTGGGGAACCAGCTTCTTTTTCAGCAGTTGTCATTGGTGTTTCCCGGAAATAACGAGTTTTATTATTTTGACAATAAAAATATGAATATGGCGGCCGACATGGTTCGCGCAACCGAGCAGTTGGAAGGAGTCAACCAGACTTATCTTCATCCGGTATGGGCTTTTCCGCTGAATTACCAGTATCAGCCGGACGTAAACGGAGCTTGGTATTACCGAAGAAATGATCTGGGAAGAGAAAGAGATGCGACGAGGGAAGCAGATTATTCATGGGTGCATTTTTATCTGGATTCTGAACCTACAAACAAAGAAATTTTTGTTTTGGGAGGTTTTAATAATTTTAAGCCAAGTAAAGAAAACCAGATGCAGTATGATGAAGCTTCAAAAAAATATGTAGCAAAAATATATCTGAAGCAGGGTTTTTACAACTACATTCTGGCAACAAAAAATCCTGACGGAACGCTGAATTTCGGTGAAGTAAACGGGAATTTCTGGCAGACGGAAAATCTTTATCAGGCATTTTTATATTATGCTCCTTTCGGAAGAAATTATGACGGATTAATGGGGTATGGTGAATTCAGAACGCCGGTGAGATAATCTTCTCAATGAAAAGAATATTTCTGTCACTTTCCATTTGTGTTTTTTCTTTATCATGTAGAAAAGAATATGACGTTAATGATTTCAGTGGAAATTTAAAACCTTATCTTGAAAGGCTTTCTAAAGAGAAAGTAATCCCTGTTTCTGATACAGTTGCCAAAAATTTTCTGGAAAGAAATGCATCTAAAGAAGAATTGATAAAACTGATGGATGCGAAGAAACCGCTGTTAAGAGTGGTGGCTTACAGAGCCATTATCAACAGAAGTGAACCTGAATATTTTGATCTGCTGATCAACCATCTAAGTGATACCGCTAAAGTAGCATGGTGGTATTATGAAGATGCAGGAAGTTATTTTTCAGTTTCAGATTTAATGATAAGAAAAGCTTTTGATAAAAACGGATTATCTCCCATTCAGAAAAAAGTATTGACGGAAGAAGTATTGCTAAAACATCCTTATTTAGATGTCTCAAACTGGATGATTCAGGATATTGATCCTGATGAAAAATATTATCATTTGATTAAAGAACGGGCAAAAACTAAAAGTAAGGACTGTTGCAATCAGCTAACTTCATGCTATGCGTTGAGTAAATTTAGAAAGAAACAGGATGGTAAGCTTTTGCTCTCTGTTTTTGAACAAAATATTAATGGTTATTGTCTGGAGAATATTTTTAAAAGTATTGAGATATTTCCGGATGCTGTATTTTTTCCTTTATTAAAAAGTTATTTTCAGGATAATATTAAAGATAAACTCTCGGAAAATAAAAACGTAGACAATAATGTGCTTTATTTTGTAAAAGCTGTTGCTGCCTACAAAACTCCTGAAGCATTTGAGATGTTAAAATATATAGCAGAGAACAATACGTACATCAATAAAGGTTTTTGGCCTCCTTATAATAAAAGATATGTTCTGAAAGCTCTTAAAATTCATTATTTTCCTCTTTATGATGATTTAATAAAAGAAATCGAAAAAGAAATGAATCCTTGTGATTTACAATCGCTGATTTCTGAGATTGGTTTTGAAATACGAGGAGACGATCGGCAAAAATGGTAAATCTATAATTAAAAAACCTCACAGATAAATCCGTGAGATTTACATATAATAATAGTCTGGAAGTTTTGGTGATTATGTTTTGAATACGGCTGTAATCAGAATATTTTTTTCATCTTCAAAAAGATAATGAATGTTTACGGGATAGCCCTGCATTGTTTCAACAAGAGTTTCCTGACATCTTTTTTTCTCTTTTTCTGAAATTGCGTTTACACATTCTTTTAGTTCTTCTAAAAAATCAATGCCTTTATTTTGTTTTTCGGCATTAAAAACTCTCATAAGGAGTCTTATGTCGTTTTTGGCGATAGAAGAGAGCAATATATTCATTTTAAGCACAAAACTTTTTCAGCTCAGAAATGTTTTCATAGAAATCCAGTTTGGTTTTGGGATTTTCCTTATGAAACTGAATTCTGTATAGAATTTCATCCATGCAGAATTGTGGTATTTCTGCTGTTCTTTCTGTCTCAAAATTTTCTATCATTTGTGCAAAAGCTTCCAGCATTTCAGAATTTAAGTTCTCAATTTTACTTTTCAGAATTTCTACAGTTGCATTCATCATTTCTTTATTTAAGAGATTGAACTTTTTATTTGATAGGGTAAAGGTAATGAAAAATTATTTTATTTTAAAAATTTATTTAATTTTTAAGGGGGTATTTTATTTATTTACTATTTTTTTTATCATTTTGCATTTTTTTTATAGGGGGTATTTGTTTATTTTATCGATTATTTATTTTTGTAGAATAGTGAAGTTTTTGTATATAATTCAAATAACTTTGAATTATAATGCACTACATAGTGAAAAATTTTAATTCAAGAATGCATGATTTATATTAAATATTTTAACATAAAATCTGTTTTGAGATAAAATTTTACATTAATAATGTTAATTGTTATAAAATCGTAATTATGATTTTTTCTGTGATATATATTTTCTATTGAATAATTAATATTTATTTCGTTAATTTGGTAAAGAGTTTATGTTAATTAAATTTAAAACCATTAAATATTTATTATGAAAATGAAATTTATCCTAGTGTCAAGTGTTGCTGTATGCTCTTTTGTTTTCGGGCAAAATGTTCCTTCAAAATTAATTCCGGCGAAAGACGGATTGCATGCAGATTTTATGAGATTCGAAAAAGACAGACCTGCTTTTCAGGGCAGTCCCGTTTTGTTCGATGAAGCTTCACAAAGACTTTCTCAGGCTCAAGGTCGTAAGTTGGGATTTGAAAAAGATCAGTTGGGATTTGAAACACACAGATTCCAGCAGACCATTGATGGTATTCCTGTAGAATACGGAATGATGGCTGTACAGACAAAAGACGGCAAGATTGTAGGAGAGTCCGGAAAATGGATCGTTAAAACTCCTAAAAATTTAGAGAAAAGTGCAAAAATTTCAGAGAGCATTGCTTTACAGAATGCGATGGCATTTGTAGGAGCTGAATCTTACAAATGGCAGAATAAAGAAGAAGAAGAATTCATTAAAAAAGAATCTAATGATGCCAATGCTTCTTTTGCTCCTAAAGGTGAAGTAGTTTATTACTCTGATCCGTCAGATGAAAAAATGAACGACTTAAAATTAGCCTATAAATTTGATATCTATGCAGAGAAACCTTTAAGCAGACAATATGTTTTTGTGGATGCAAAAGACGGAAAAGTATTGGGGGTTGATGCAATCATTCATGAAGTAAACGCACCGGGAACGGCAGTTACAGGATACAGCGGTACGAGAAGCATCGTATCAGATTCTTACAACGGAAGCTACAGACTGAGAGAAACAGGAAGAAACGGCGGAACTGCTGTACAGACTTTCAACCTGAAAAAGGGAACCAGCTACGCTTCAGCAGTAGATTTTACAGATGCGGATAACACATGGAATAATGTTAATACAAACAAAGACGAGTATGCAACCGATGCACATTGGGGTGCCGAAATGACTTTGGATTATCTGTACACAAAATTCGGAAGAAAGAGTATTGATAACAATCATTTTGCAATAAAATCTTACGTGCATTATTCTACTAACTATTTTAATGCGTTCTGGGACGGAACGAGAATGACGTATGGTGATGGAAGTTCATCTACCAATGGAGGAAAACCTCTTACAGCGTTAGACGTTTGCGGACATGAGATTGCTCACGGAATGACTTCCAAAACAGCAAACCTTGCTTACCAGAGAGAATCCGGAGCATTAAATGAAGGTTTTTCCGATATCTTTGGAAATTCAATAGAACGTTGGGCAAGACCTACACAAAATAGTTGGAAATTAGGAGAAGATTTCAGCTACGTGATCAGAGATATGGCAAACCCGAATGCTTACGGACAGCCGGATACCTATCTTGGAACATACTGGAAAACTACAACGACAACAGGTTGTGTAACTCCTTCCCAAACCAATGACTATTGTGGGGTTCATACCAATTCGGGAGTTCTTAATTTCTGGTATTATTTATTGGTAACCGGAGGAAGCGGAACCAATGACAAAGGATTTGCTTACAACGTTACAGGAATCGGTCTGGATAAAGCAGCAGCAATTGCTTACAGAACGCTGACTACTTATTTGTCTTCTTCATCTACTTTCCTGAATGCAAGAACATATTCTCTTCAGGCAGCAGCAGATTTATATGGTGCAGGAAGTGCTGAAGTTACTCAGGTTACCAACGCATGGAATGCCGTAGGTGTAGGAGGCGGAACTTCTGCAGCAGGAAAAACAGCGGTTTCAGATGCATTGCTTTACACTATCAGTCCAAATCCGGCAACAGATAAATTTACCGTTTCATTTGAAGGTAAAGAAGGAAGCGGAGTAGTAGAACTGATGAGCTTAACAGGCAAAAGAGAAATTTCCGAGAAAGTGAAATTAACAGACGGAGCAAACAGAGTGGAAATTCAGCTTCCGGGTAATATGCTTCCGGGTATTTATGTAGTAACCGTAAACGGACAAAAAGCAGGAAACTTAATTAAAAAATAATAGTATACCATAATATTTTTAAAAGCAAGACCACAGAAATTTTTCTGTGGTCTTCTTTATTGTTCTTGAGATTTAAAAGGTACTATACCAGATAAAACTCATGAAGTTTTTCCTCGCAAAGTGTTTTTACTACTTCAATCCATCGGTCTTCATCATTAAGACACGGAATGTAATGGAAACTTTCTCCACCGCCGTGTAAAAACTGCTCTTTTCCTTCTACGGAAATCTCTTCCAGTGTTTCCAGACAGTCTGAAACGAAAGCCGGACAGACAATGGCTAGGTTTTTTACTCCTTTCTTAGGAATGGTTTCAAGTGTTTCATCGGTGTAAGGTTCGATCCATTTGTCTTTTCCTAATCTTGACTGGAAAGAAACAATGGTTTTTTCCTTCGGAAGATTCAGTTTTTCAATTACCAGATTGGTTGTTTTAAAACATTGGTGACGGTAGCAAAACGTATGACTCGGATTGCTTTCTCTGGAACAGCAGTCATTCAGATTACATGTTTTCGTAGGATCGGTTTTATAAATATGTCTTTCCGGAACACCGTGATAAGAAAACTGCAAAGCGTCGAAATTTTCAGGAAGTTTTTCTCTGATGCTTTCTGCTAAACAGTTGATGTAAATATCGCGATCGTAAAAAGGCTGAATATAATTGATCTTTACCTTCGGAAACTTCTGTTTTCTTACTTCTTCTGCTTTTTCCACCACCGTTTCTGTTGTACTCATTGCATACTGAGGATACAGCGGGAAAAGTACAATCTCGGAAACTCCCTGATCTACCAGTTTCTGAATTCCGACTTCAATACTCGGCTGCGCATATCTCATCCCGATTTCCACAGGAACATCCACCACTTTCTGAAGTTTCTTCTGAATTTTTTCTGTGATCACGATAAGCGGCGAACCTTCGTCCGTCCAAACCGTTTTATATGCTTCCGCAGATTTTTTCGGTCTTGTGTTCAGGATAATTCCCTGTACCAGAAGCGCACGGAAAAACCAGCGGTAATCGATCACTTTTTCATCCATCAGGAATTCGTCCAGATATTCTCTTACATCATTTACTGCCGTAGATTTCGGCGAACCAAGATTTACTAATAAAATTCCTTTCATAAAATATAAATAATGAGCAATGGGTAACGAATAATTAAAATATTACTGATTGCTTATGTTTTTTATCCGTTTACAGCTTCCACTTTTTCTACTAAATCCGGAACAAACTGTTTTAAAATATTTTCAATTCCGCCTTTTAGCGTAGCTGTTGAGCTTGGACATCCTGAACAGGCACCCTGTAAAAGCATTTTTGCGGTTTTGTTTTCTTTGTCATATTCCATTAAAGAAATTTTTCCGCCGTCGTTTTCTACTGCAGGAGCCACGTATTCATTTAGTATATCAGAAATTTTCTGTTCGTCGTCTGTATATTCTCTGTTGATGATTTTTTCAACCGGATTTTCATGCTTTTGAGCTTCAATATTTGAAATTTCGCCTCCGTTTTGCAGGTATTCTGCAATTAATGCACGAACCGTCATCATTACCTGATGCCATTCTACATAATTATCTCTCGTAACTGCCACAAAATTATCGGAAATAAAAACTTCCTTCGCAAAATCGAATTCATTGAAAATTGCCTGAGCTAAAGGAACGCCTTCTGCTTCATCTCTTGATTTTACCTCTACAAAACCTTCGAGCAGTAATTTGTTCGAAACAAATTTCATTACATTCGGGTTCGGAGTCATTTCCGCATAGATCTGGTACATTTCTTTCTTCTTCTGAAGATAAATTCTCGGATTTGCAAGCAATTCGTCTTCAATTACATTTTTAAGGCTTTCTGCCACGTGTTCCCATTCTACCGTATCCTGTTTTGCAACTGCTACAAAATTTGCCGTGATGAAAATTCTTTCCACAAACGGATAATTGAAAAGCTCCTGAGCAATCGGAATTTCTGAAATATCTGAATCTCTGTCCAACTCCAAAGATCCCGGAATGAGATTGTAATCTGCTACAAATTTCATCACTTTCGGGTTTTCGGTTGGCTCTATAAGTATCGTACGCATTTTTTCTTTAAATTTGAGATACAAAAATACGCAATTAGAACTAAGAAGCCGGAAGTTGGGAGTTAGATTTTTGCTATCACTGTAATTTACAATCTATGATTTCAATCGATCATTTTCAACTTGGCGCATTATAAAATTTTCAAAATAAAAAATATGGCACTTATAAAAGAACTTTTAGGGAAAGTCCCACAAATAGGAGAAAATACATTTTTAGCAGAAACAGCAACCATCATTGGAGATGTTACGATGGGAAAAGACTGCAGCATTTGGTATAACGCGGTGATTAGAGGAGATGTTCACTACATCAAAATGGGGAATAAAGTAAATGTTCAGGACAATGCAATGTTACACTGTACCTATCAGAAACATCCTCTGAATATCGGAAATAACGTATCTATTGGTCACAACGCAATTGTTCACGGATGTACCATTAAAGATAATGTGCTTATCGGAATGGGAGCAATTGTAATGGACGACTGTCTTGTGGAAGAAAACTCGATTATCGGTGCCGGTTCTGTGGTAACGCAGGGAACCCATGTGAAATCCGGAGAAGTTTGGGGCGGTGTTCCGGCAAGAAAAATCAAAGATATTAATTCGCAGCTTCTGGAAGGGGAAGTGAACAGAATTGCAGATAATTACGTAAAATATTCTTCATGGTATAAAGAAAACGTGAAGAATGTAGAAGGATAAGCTTTAATTCAATGATGAATGGTGAATTTGCTTCGCAGGTAAATTTTCACAATAAATTCAAATTCATGAAAATAAAAAAGCATTGCTGAAATTTTCAGTAATGCTTTTTTATCCTTAATGAAATTCCTGATAGAATTTTATCATAGTTTTTTAATAAATCAGTTCAGCTTTGCCTTTTATACATTTAATTGCTGTTGGAGGATTTACCATCATGCAGTCCGACATGATTCCGTATTTTTGGTTAAAAGCTTTTACTTTTTCAGTATAATCATCAATTCTGTTTAGAATACTTTCCTCCATTTTTTTAGGATAGGCAATGTACAGTTGAGGTCCGCCGCAGGATTTAGCACCCATCGGAGCGAAAGCCCATTCAGTTGCATCCGTACATTTTTCTTTCGTGACTTCAGATTCAATAGAAACCCGAATTCTGTCGAGCTGTGCCTGATCGTATTTCTGGCTGCTTTCATCGGCAGGTCTTTCTGCGATATCCTGAGGAAGATTGGCATTCGCTTCTTTTGCGGTTCCGCAGGAAACAAATACTACCGAAATACTGAATAATACAGCAGAAATATAAGAAAGAGGTTTTAGCATAATTACTTTTTTCTGTTTCAAAATTTTCAAAACTTATGCCAAGATAAGGATTTTAAGTTTCATTTCCGTAATTTTGACAGCGATGAACAATCATTTTTTTGACTTAATAGAACATACCAACCGAAGCGTATTTTTAACGGGAAAAGCAGGAACAGGAAAGACGACTTTCCTCAACGATTTTGTAAAGCGTACCAGAAAAAAACACATCGTTGTTGCTCCTACAGGAATTGCAGCCATTAATGCAGGTGGCGTAACCATTCATTCTATGTTTGGACTGCCGCTGAGAACGTTTTTACCGACCACGGAAAGAATCGATACCAGTCTGGCAAATAATATTGCAGACCTGATGCCTCATTTCAAATACAGAAAAGATAAGCTTAAACTTCTGCGTGAAGTAGAGGTGATTATTATTGATGAGGTTTCCATGCTTCGATCCGATGTCCTGGATATGATGGATTTTTCTCTGAGATTTATCCGTAGAAATAATCAGCGTTTTGGAGGGGTTCAGATGCTGTTCATCGGGGATTTGTATCAGCTTCCGCCGGTTGTGAGGGATGAGCATATTCTTAAAATGTACTACAATTCGCCTTTCTTTTTTGATAGTCATGCGATTAAGGAAATCCCATTAATTACCATAGAACTTACTAAAGTTTACCGTCAGTCGGATGAAGATTTTCTTGCCATTCTGAATGCGATCCGTGACGGAGATATTACGAATATAGATTTTGAAAGGCTAAATGAAAGATATGATCCGGATTTTAATTCCGGAGACGAACCTTATGTTTATCTCTGTTCACACAATAAAATGGCAGACGATATCAATCAGGAAAAACTCGACGAAATAAAAATAACTTCTAAAACCTACGAAGCGAAACTTTTCGGAGAATTTAAAGAAAATCAGTTCCCGAACGAACAGTTTTTAGACCTGAAAATCGGAGCGCAGATCATGTTTATCCGAAATGATATTTCCGGAGAAAAAAGATATTTCAACGGAAAGCTGGGCGAAATTTCTGCGTTGGACGAAAACGAGATTAAAGTAATTCTGGATGGAAGCGAAAGAGAGATTACCGTAAAGCGTGAAGTCTGGGAACAGAAAAAATATTTTCTGGATACCGATAAGAATATTAAGGAAGAAGTTTTGGGGAGTTTCGAACAGTTTCCGATAAAATTAGCATGGGCGGTTACCATTCATAAAAGTCAGGGTTTAACCTTTGACCGCGTGATTATTGATGCCGGAAAGAGTTTTACAGCAGGGCAGGTGTATGTTGCTTTATCGCGTTGCCGTACTTTGGAAGGGATTGTTCTGAAATCTAAAATTACGCCTGAAGTTATTTTCAAAGATAACAGAATCCTTCATTTTCATTCTGATACAGTTGCCAATGATCAGGTAGAAGGGATTTTAAATAACGAAAAATACGATTACAGCATCAGGAAAGTGCTTCGTGCGGTCGATTCTCAATGGCTTTTAAAGGAAATTGAAGACTGGAACAATCTTTCAATCGTTACGAAAAGTCTGGATCATCTTAAAACGAAGCAATTATATAATCAGTTAAAACCTGAAATCGTTAATCTCGGAAAGATTTTCGAAAAACTGGAAAGGGTTATTTCCCAAAAGGTGAACAATTTCATTGAGCAGAAAGAAGAATGGTCTGGAATTGAAAGCAAAACCAAAGGTGCGGTGAATTTCTTTTTTACCGCAATCAGAGATAAGGTTTTCAGTCCGCTGAAAGATTTTTATGCCGAAATTAAAGGAACAAAAGGTCTGAAACAGTATAACGAAGATTTCCGGGTTTGGCTGGAAGATATTGAAGAATATTTAAACAGTTTAAAGGAAATTCACTTGCTGGAAACCAAGCTTCTGGATGAGATCAACAACAAGGAAGTGACTATGAAAGTCGCAAAAGTTCCGTCTCAGGTTCTTACGTTCCAGTTGTTTGAGCAGGGAAAAACCATCGGGGAAATCGCTCTGGAAAGAGGTTTGGTGAAAGAAACCGTGATTGGTCATCTGGCGAAATTTGCCGAACAGGGATTGCTTGATATTTCAAGAGTGGTTACTTCAGATAAAATAAAAGCCTTTGAAGATATTTTCTACAAAGATCCCAAAGAAACTTTAACGGAGTGGAAAAATGTTCTCCCAAGTGATTTTGAATTTAATGAAATCAGGATTCTGATCAATCATTTTAATTACCTGAAGGAGAAGAATCAATAAATATTGCTGATCTGTCAGCCACAAACCTCACAGGTTTTTAAAACCTGTGAGGTTTTTTTATCATAATTTTTTTTTGGAAGAATAAATTCCTGATGAATTTTTGTATTTTTAGGTATTAAATCCTCATCACAATGAAATATCTATTTACTTTTTTGTTTGCATTTTTACTGAATGCAGATCACGATTCTAAATTCAATTACGATCTGCTCATTGGTTCATGGTCGCAGAAATCCATTGCGAACAGCAATTCTACCGGAATATTCACCTTTAAAAAAGACAGTACGGCAAGTCTTGAAATGATCGATCAGGCTTCCAACGGAATGATTGGCGGAATGACCGGTCCTTATAAAATTGAAAGAACCAAAGGAAATTTGAAAATTACGTTACTGGGAAAAGAAAAGACATTTGAAATTCAGGAACTGAGCAAAGATGTCTTGGTAATTCAGAATAAAAAAGAAGGTAAGGAAAAACAGATTTTTAAACGGTACATTGATAAATAGCTTTAATTTAAGATTGTCATAAAAACGCCTTTATGATCACTCACTACATTTTTATCCACAAAAATTCCGCATTCTGTATCGTCTGAAAAACCTACGGGAATAATAATGTGATCAATATTTTCTTCAATTTTTGAGGTAGAATTGATTAAGTTTAATTCTTTAAATAGACTTTTTAAAGTTTCCGTTGTGCTGGAACTGATTGAAAATCGTTCTTCACCTTTTCGGAAGGATGTATTAAAATCACCAACGATAAAAATATTTTTGTTCTCTGCATAAATTTTTCGACAGTCTTGAATGGTATTCTGCAATTCAATATCAACAAAAGGTTTTCGGTTAAACCAAGTTCCGATAATGGTACAATAGAAAACAATTTTTCCCAATTCTGTTTCAAATTCCAAAGCGAGATTGGTTTTATCATCCGTCACAGCATATTTTTTCGAATAGGGAATTTTAGAGTATAAAATTGTCCGGAAAGCTTTTTCTCCTTTTAAATATTCCGAATAATTGAGATTTTCATAAACGGTGTTCTCAGGAATCGGCGAACAGAGATATTGATACGGAAAATTTTGAAGATCAAGATCAATGGCTTCCGTGAGAATAAGAAAATCGAAATCAAACTGATTGAGAAATTCCGCGGTTCCTGAAGGTTTCTTTTTTCTCGCCCAATCGATGTTGAGGGTTGCGATTTTCAATATTCTCTGTTTAAAATTAATTTCCGTTGATTGTTTTCAAAATAACTTGCATGAAGACTTGTATCTTTGAAAGATATTTCTTCATTTTCTATTTCATTAAATCTTTGCTTATCGGTCTTTGCAAAATCAATCAGCGTAAATGTATTTTCGTCTAAAATGGTGAAATCAACAAGTTTTAAATATTCAGGAACAGATTTTCTGTCGATCATAATCTTTCCGTCGCCAAACTGATGTCTGTCCTGTCCATTTTTCTTCACTCCGGAAACCCAATATTCTTCGCCCGTTTCAATATCAAAATGATTTCCTGAAATACCGGGAATTTTAAGTTTTTTAAGAGCCTTATTATTACAATACTCAGGTTTTAAAATCTTTGAGATTTTCTTTGATTAGTTTTAAAAAGTATAGGAGGCATTTATCATAAAATATCTTTGAATCAAATTGCTTTGAAAAATAGTTGTAGAGAAATCTGATGTTTCAACTTGGGAAAACATCTTTTTATTTAAAATATTTTTCGCATAAAAACTAAAGTCTAAAATTTTGTTTGGAGTAAACCTAAGTGTAGCATCTAAAAATAAATAATTGCCTTTCTTTTCTAAATTTGGAATGTGGTAATCAGATGATAGTAAGATAAACCATTTCTTTTGAGGTTTTATTATAATTTTAAATGTGTTCTGAATCGAATTGTTTTGAAACTTTTCTGATTTATCACTGGTTGCAATATTTTGAAAAAATTTAAATTGATTTTCAAAATTAATTTTTATATCAAAAGCTGTTTTGAAGAAAAATTCAGATGTTAGATTTTTTAATTTATTATTTCTTAAATCAGAATTGTTTATAATGTTCTTATAATTTGAAATTGACCAATCAGAAGAAAGTCTTACTGAGCTTTCAATATTGGGGATGTATTTTTCAATGAAAAAATTGAAAGTCATATTTTCGTTTGATTTTGGAAGGTAGAAATAATTTACAGATGTTGAATTTTCTAAAATATTCAAATTTGAAAAATAACTTCCATTGTCTTTATTGTACAAGAAACCTAATCGAAATTGGAATTGCCGATACAAATTGTTAACAGAGTAAAACAGATTATATGATAATGTTTTTTTTATTTCTAAAGATGGATTGCTACTAATTATATTTCGAGGTGTCGTAAAAAGCTGTTTAATAAGAAAATACTCTTCAGAAAAAGACTTTTGCGTAAAATTAACTGAAGAAAATAAAGCAGATTTGTCATTTAGCTTATACTTTAGAGCTAATGAAGGTTCGATTAGAAAATCATTTCTTTGCTCAGAAATATTATCTAAACTTTGAGTAAAGTAATTTGCTGTAAATGAAGGTGAAATCTTAAAATCACCATATTGAATATGGTAAGCTCCTTTAAGCCAGATGTTGTTTTTATCGTACGAAAAATCATTAAGATAATTCACGTTAGAATTATTATTTACATAAGAAATAAAAGGATTCTTCTCTAAATCAATACCTGTGGAGAAGGCATAATTAGTTTTAGATGTACTTCCTAAAAATGTTCCCTGAGTTGAAAATATATTTTTCTTGAATCTACTAAACTGTGTGTTGAAATTGGTTAGTGAATCTATTTGTAATGATGGAGTAATAGATAAATCTTGAGGTGTTTTATTATAGCTTTGAAAAACTTGTATTTGAAGTGCTTTTTTCTCTGATAGTTTTTGAGTATAAGTTACATCTTGGCGTAGTAAGAATGATTCAGACTGCAACTTTGTATCAAAAGATGTCGTATTATTTTGTAAAACAGAAGAAAATGTATTTATATTTTCTTGGCTTAATTTTGCTTTGTATTCTAAAAGCGACTTTTTGGAAGTGTTAATTTTTAATTCAATGTCACCTCTGTATAAAACAGGCTTCTTTTTTGTTTCGTATAAGTCAGAGGTTGTAAAAGTATTGTCTGTAGTAACAATTTCATTTTGAGAAAATTGTGTTTGTAAAATTCTATCTTGGATATAGTATAAATTAGTTTTTAAACTTACTTTTTTTCCAATTTTAAAAATACTATTGTAATTTCCGAAAATGGAATTGTTGATATTTGCTCGGCTATCATCTAATGCACTTGTGAAAATAGATTCAGGAATAAGTTTTTTAGCCATAAAATTTCTTTCCGCAGCTTGTTCAGTATTAAAATTAAAACCGAAATAGTCAAAAGGAGTGTTGTTTACACCGACATTATTATACGAAAATGTTCCAAATGACTTGTAGTTTTTAGAAATCGCTAAAATGTTAGTCCCTACATTATAGGCTTGGTTGTTATCTGAGAAAAAACCACTGCCATAATCCATATTTCCTGAGAAATCCATTTTGCCTTTCTTTAGTTTTAAATTTAATGCAACTTTATCACCATTTTCGATACCTTTAAGCAATGGATTTGCAGAGTAATTTTCAATTGCTTGTACTTGTTCAACCATATCAACGTTGATATTCTTTGTTCCTAAAGAATAATTAGAGCCAAACAAATCGTCTCCTTCTAGTTGAACTGTTTCAATTGATTTTCCTTTATACTTTATCTCTCCTGATTTTTCATTAACCTGAATGCCTGGTAACTTCTTAATAATATCTTCTATTTTTCTTTCAGAGCCGTCACGATAAGCTGAAACATTATAATTTACTGTATCTTCTTTAATGATAAAAGGCTTTTTATTTGAAGTAATTACAACTTCTTTAATGTCTTTTACTTGCTCTTTAGTCAATTCAAAGTCTACATTATATGTTTTGTCTTTCTGAGGGTTTTCAATAGTATGTCTTTCTATATTATAGCCAAAAGCATTAACCTCAACAATTACTTTTTTATATTCTCCTGAAAGTTTTATTTTATAAGTGCCGTTTTTAGCAATAGCAAATTCGCTAATATCATCAGGTTTTTCTCCATTTTTAATGATGATATTAGCGAAAATATTTTCTTTAGATATTGACTCTTTTACGCTTCCTGTAATAATTTGTGTAAAAAAAAGATTGTAACTAAAAAAAAATAAAGAGAAATAAATGTATTTAAGATTAATTATTTTCATCTTTTTTACTAACATATTCCATGTTTTCAAACTTCAAATCGAGTTCAATCTCTGCTCCTTGTTGACTTGCTATTGATTTGTAAAATTTTACTTGCTTTCCAAAATCCTTTTCAACAGTTTGCACATATCCGTCCCAATTAACTTTAGAATATTTAGTATCAGGTTTAAATGAGATATTAGCATTTTCTGCATTTAAAACTAATTTAGTAGCTTCAATTTTTATTTGTGAACTATCGTCAGTAATTTCTAAAATCAATCCTGGAAGTCCTTGAAATTTCCAAGGTCCATCTGAAACAGGAATTTTACTTGTAAACCAAGCTATATAATTTCTTCCTCTGAAAGAAGTTGTTGCTTTTTTACAGCTATAACCTAAAATCTCTTTTGTGTTGTTTTCAATTTTCCAATTGAAAGAAGGTAGTTGCTCGTCAACTACAAAAAAATTATTAGGATTAAAACCGTTGATAACCGACATTAGGTTATTTTTTTTAAAGTCTTTAAAAACTACTCGATTTTCTCTTCTCTTCTCTTGTATTGTGTAGACAGGATTTCCACTATTATCATAACTTGTTCCTTTAGAGTCTTCTGTACCTTGTTTATCATTGATTTCAAAAAGAGAGTTGTTGCCATCATTTTTTAATGACGATTGTAAATGTAATCCTAAATTATAAGATTCATAGAAATCATAATTGACAATAACCGCTTTATTTTGACCAAATATTGTTAGACTACAAAAAAGAAGTAAGAATAATATTTTTTCTCTCATTTTAAATTTGATTTAAAACAAGTTGCTCTATCATAGACAGAGCAAACTTGAATTTACAATTTATCTTCTAAAAGCATCATAGTAATAGTTGCCATCGCTTGAGAACAAGTACTCGCCGTAACTGTTATTGTACCAGATGTTGTACCATTATTGTATGTTGCTTTCACTGTACATTTACCGCCATCATAAACAACAGAATCAATAGTTGCTCCTTTTACATTAAGCAATTTTGTCAACTCTGTTTTGTTAATTTTATTGATTGTTTTGCTTGCTGTATTAGCAAACCCGAATGTAGTTCCTGTTAGAAGGAACATACCGAAAATTACTTTTTTCATGTGTGTGTAGTTTTATTATAAATGAAAATTGAACAAAGTTTATACACATTAATCTACATTTGGTGTTTAATAAATTCCGTTATTCTCCTTGTGCTAACATGGTTGTTATTATCATAGCAGCTTTTGCACATGTTGAAGCGGTTACTGTAATTGTACCGTAGTTACCATTGCCATTATTGTAACTTGCTGTTACTGTACATTTTTGACCGTCTTCTGAGTATTTAATTGATGTGATTTTACACTCTTTGCCTTTAACATCTAAAATGTTAATGCTTTCTGTGCTGTTAGCGAATCCGAATGTAGTTCCTGCTAAAAGGAACATACCGAAAATTACTTTTTTCATGTTGTGTATTGTTTATTTTAAACATTGAATCAAAGTTTATACACATTAGATCCTTAATCGGTGTTGCTTGCAAGCATATTTAATCATCTTTCCTTTGCATTACGTACTACAAAATACTCAATGTTTAAATCGATTTACTGATTATTTATTTAGTTTTTAATCATTAACGTATCAAAACTAAAAATATTTTCCATAATTATACTACCAGTGATAATTTTTTATGAAACTTTATGATTTAAAAAAAGAAAGCGTGGTACTGTACACTATCTGTTGGTTAGGTATCGACAAACACCCACATACAAGATAGGACAGTCCACGCCATATAACGTGAACCGAAACCTATAATGACCCTGTATGTTTGTAAATTTGTCGATTTTAACCAACCGGGTATTATAAATAACGCTTCTTTATTTTCTTTCGCAAATATAAAATAAAAAATTAATTTGCAATACTCATTTTCTATTCATTAGGTGTATTTACTTTTAAATGCTCTTTTCTTCAAATATTTTAAGTATTTACAACAATAAAAAAATCAGGACAGTTAATAAAACTACCTGATTTTATTTTTTCTAAATTTTTGATGAAAATAGCTAAAATTTTCAACAAATTATCTAAAGATTTGCCTGAAAGACTTAAAACTTTAGTTAAAAAACCTAAACGGAATGTAATAAGACTTAAACAGAACGTAGAAAGGCTTAATCAGGTCTTTTGTTCACCTTAACGTTTAGGTTTTGAGTTTTTACTTATACTATATTACTTTATTTTTCGCCTTCAGGCATATTATTTTTTGCTGTTCTTGGGAAAAACTGTTTCAGGTCTGCTACTTTTTCTGCAAAGCCAATTACTTCTCTTCCTTTTTTGTATTGAGAGTATGCATAATCGTCTAATGCATCATTATAATTATCGTAATCGTGTAAAATCTTGGTACTTTCCATTTGATATACCAAACTGGCTAATCTTTCTTTTCTAGTTTCTAAGAAAGTTCTTGCCTGATAATCGCTTTCAAATTCATCCCAGTCTACATCATCTGCACTCAACTGAGGTTGGTTCATTTTATAATCTCTCACTTTGTTCACAAAAAGTTTGTTCTGCTCATTTATGGTTCCGTAAAGTTTTCTTTGTTCGGCATTTAAAGCAGCCAGTTTTCCCTGAAATAAGGCTTCTAATTCAACAATTTTGGCATCTATTTGTGTTTTTAAATCGTTGGTAAGTTGTGTCTGAATAACGTTTTTCATAATTTATAAATTTTTGTTCAAATGTATTAAAAATCAATTAATTTTTAACAAAATCATTATAATTTTAAAAAATAACAGTTTTTATTAATTTTTTATTGTGAAATAATTAAATTTTAAATATTTTAAACTTAATATTGATATGAATAGAAAATTATACTCACTTGCTGTAATTTTATAATACGCTTTCATGGATCTGAAGTTTTCGGGAGCAGATTGTGTTTCTAAAACAATTGCAAAAAGTAAATTTCCCCCATAGTTTTTCCCTGAACCTCACCATTAATCTTATCGATTACAAAAAGTAACTAATGCAGTTTATTAGTCTTATCTTTGTTGTGTAAAAATTTAAAATAATGAATCGACAAAAGTTTTATGAAATGCTTTTGTCTAAACAGAATATCCCGATATGAAAAATTTTGAAATATCAGTATTGGATCTTGCCCCTGTAAAGCAGGGAAAAACTGTTCATGATACTTTTCAGGACAGTTTATCATTAGCCAGTCATGCTGAACATTTAGATTATAAAAGATTCTGGCTTGCCGAACATCACAATATGGAAAGCATTGCCAGTTCTGCAACCTCCGTTCTGATTGGTTTTATCGCCAACGGAACAAAAAAAATAAGAGTCGGTTCCGGAGGAATTATGCTTCCGAACCACAGTTCATTAGTCATTGCCGAACAGTTCGGAACCTTAGAATCTCTTTTTCCCGGCAGAATTGATCTTGGTTTGGGAAGAGCTCCGGGAACGGATGGTTTAACCGCTCAGGCTTTGGGAAGAAATCCTGCAATGATCAATCAGCAGTTTCCAAGACAGATTTTAGAATTACAGAAATATTTTTCCGAAGAAAACCGTGATGCTTTGGTTCGTGCCATTCCGGGAGAGGGACTGGATATTCCGATGTATATTTTAGGTTCCAGTACAGACAGTGCTTTTTTGGCAGCAGAATTGGGACTTCCGTATGCTTTTGCGGGGCATTTTGCGCCGGAGCAGATGGAAATGGCTTTCAATATTTACAGAGAACATTTTGAACCGTCAAAATATTTAGATAAACCTTACATCATTGCCTGTGTCAACGGAATTGCAGCAGAAACTTCGGAAGAAGCTCATAAAATGTCCACAACATTGTTTCAGGCTTTTATTAATATTATCCGAAACGACAGAAAGCCTTTTGCACCGCCGGTTGATGATATGGACGACATC
Organism: Chryseobacterium sp. C3; assembly: GCF_014218905.1. Lineage (NCBI taxonomy): Bacteria > Pseudomonadati > Bacteroidota > Flavobacteriia > Flavobacteriales > Weeksellaceae > Chryseobacterium > Chryseobacterium sp. C3. The sequence continues at coordinate 229,012 of NZ_JACLCU010000007.1, forward strand.
TGGTCGCCTATGGAAAAATCTATGGTTTTGCAGAAACTGAGATATACTTTTATCGGAAATCAGAGTGAAATCGAAGAAAAGCTGAAAAGTTTTCAGGAAAAATTTAATGTGGATGAACTGATGATTAATTCCCACATTTACGATCGTCAGAAAAGACTGGAATCATACAGTATTTTCAGAAAAGCCAGAAACTCCGTATTTAACGAATAATAAAGAATTTATAATATTGGGAGATGCATATTTTTATAAGTATCTTTGCACAAATTTAAAAAGTAAAAATGTCTGATATTAAGTTAAATACTATTCCAGAGGCAATAGAAGACCTTAAAAATGGTAAAATAATCATAGTAGTGGATGATGAAGACAGAGAAAACGAAGGCGATTTTCTTTGTGCGGCAGAACTTACAACACCTGAAATTATCAACTTTATGGCGCTTCACGGAAGAGGTCTTATCTGTATGCCGCTTCCTGAAAAAAGATGTGATGAGCTTGGTCTTGAAGTAATGGTAAGCCGAAGCAGCGATCCGAAAGAGACCGCTTTCACGGTGTCTGTAGACCTTTTAGGAAACGGAACTTCTACCGGAATTTCTGCAAGCGACAGAGCGAAAACCATTCTGGCTTTGATGGATGAAAAATCTAAACCGACAGATTTTATGCGTCCCGGTCATATTTTCCCATTGAGAGCAAAAAAAGGAGGTGTTCTGAAAAGAGCAGGACACACAGAAGCGGCAATTGATTTAACTTGTCTTGCCGGTCTTAAAGAAGGAGGCGTAATCTGTGAAATCATGAATGAAGACGGTTCGATGTCTCGTTTGCCGGAGCTTTATGCTTTTGCACAGAAACACGATATGAAAATTGTTTCCATTGAAGATCTAATTCATTATCAGCTTAAAAAAGGAAATCTTATTGAAAGAATTGAAGAAAGAAAAGTAAAAACCGCTTACGGAGATTACGATTTCTTCGCTTTCAGAGAAACTTCCAACGATCAGATCCATTTTGCTTTAACGAAGGGTTCCTGGACTGTTGATGAGCCTGTTTTGGTAAGAGTTCAGTCATCAGATTCTTATTTTGATGTGTTAACGAGACTGAATAACGGCGAAAAACCTCAGTTGGAAAAAGTAACCTCTATGGTGAATGAAGCAGGAAAAGGAGCCATTGTTTTCATTAATAATGTTTCCAGCTCTGAAAATACATTAAGAAAACTTCAGCAGTTCCTGAATTATCAGGACGGACAACAGCAGCATCCTACTTTAGCATTCAATTACAGAGATTACGGTATCGGAACACAGATTCTTAAAAATCTCGGAATTAATAAATTTAAAGTAATCACCCAGAATCCTAACGTAAAACCTCAGGTTGGCGGATATGACGTTGAGGTAACGGAAATGGTGCAACTATAAAATGTGAATTGTTAATGGTCAATTTTGCTCTGAAAGTGAATTTTTAATGCTAAAATTGATAATGAAATGAATTCACTGTTGACAATTCACTTCGACGAAATAAAAATGGCTTGAGAAATCAAGCCATTTTTATTTCGTCGAAATTTCTGAAACCGTTCAGAAAATCTTTGATGTTCATTCTCTTTTTTCCTTCAAGCTGTAATTCTGATGGAAAATATTCGCCGTCTTTGGTAAAAATCTTAAATCCGTTTTTAGAAATTTCAAGACTTCCGGCTGTTTTTCCATGATCTGAAATTTCAAATTTTCCACCGAAAATTTTAAGTCCTTTTTCTTCTTCGCCTATCTTTAAAGTGGTGAAAGCTGCAGGATAAGGAGACATTCCCAGAATAAACTGATGAATTTCTTTCGAATTTTTTGTCCAGTCGATTCTTGTATCTTCTTTAAAAATTTTAAAGGCATTTTTCGGATGCTCAACTTCCGGCTGCGGTTTTTCGGTAATTGAATTTTCTGCCAATCCGTCTAATGTTCTTACCACAAGCTCAGAGCCCATTTCCATGAGTCTGTCGTGAAGGCTTCCCGCATTTTCATCTGGTAAAATAGGGAGTTCTTCCTGAAGGAGAATATTTCCTTCATCTATTTTTTCATTGATAAAAAAGGTTGTAGCTCCGGATTTTTCTTCTCCGTTGATAATCGCGTAATTGATCGGCGCCGCACCTCTGTAATCGGGGAGTAAAGAAGCGTGAAGGTTGAAAGTTCCCATTTTTGGCATTTCAAACAAAACTTTCGGCATCATTCTGAAAGCGACCACCACAAAAACATCGGCTTCCAGTTTTCTTAATTCCTCTAAAAATTCGGGATTTCTCAGTTTTTCCGGCTGAAAAACAGGAAGATTATGTTCTACGGCAAAAACTTTTACCGGAGACTGATTGATTTTCTGCCCGCGTCCGCTCGCTTTGTCCGCAACCGTTACAACGCCTACAACTTCGTGATGAGAATGATGAATGGCTTCCAGAGAAGCTTTGGCAAACTCCGGAGTTCCTAAAAATACAACTTTCAATGATTTCATACTGCAAAGATAAGGTCTTTGAGGAAGGATTGAAAGATTTGGTTTTAGAATTGAGAGTCAGGATCAGAAAAATATAATCTTAAGCTTGCTGTGAAGCATTTTAAGCCAAAGCATACGTTCTGAAATTCAGCATTTTTACTTTTCCGGTATCCAGCAGAAAAATTAAATTTTCCAGAATATTCTCTTTGGAATGATAGCTTAGCTGGATAGAAAGTTCTTCAATCGTTGCCGGTCTTTTACTCAGCAAATTGAGGATTTGGTGTGAAATATTTTTCCCGAAAATCGACTGTTTATTTCGCTCACAGACAGAACATTGCCCGCAGTTTTTAGCGTTTTTTTCACCGAAATAGTTGAGAATGAGCTTCATCTTACAGTATTTTTCATCTTCGATGTAAAATTTCATCTCTTCCCACTTTTGGATTTTATTTTTCTGAATATGTTCAAAAAGTTTCCAGTACACAGAGCTGTTTAATCTTTCATCTCTTGGTTTCAGGAATTTTATGCTTGATAAAGCACCGTCAATATATTCCACATAGCCTTTTTGCTGAAGTTCTTTTAATCGTTCTTTGATTAATTCGACACTGGATCCGATTTTTCCGCTTACCTGCTGTTCGCTGAACATCACTTTATGTGTAGTAATTCCGGAAATGGTACGAAGCATCAGTTCTAAAAAATAGGCATCTTTTCTGGGCAACTGATCAATTTCATGGGCTTCCATCAATAACTGAAGCGATGATAGACTTTTATGTTCGTTGAAATAAATTATTTCCTGATTGTGAAGAAAATTGAGAACATTTCTGATCTTCGCATTCGAAAGTTTCGTGAAATTATAAATTCCGTTGATATTCAGTTGAAAAACTTTTTCCGGAAGCTCAAATTCGGCAACCTGAAAAATAGAGTAGAGGTAAGTAACGATCTTTAAAAACTCGGCTTTATTGGGAATCTGGTTTTTTAAAATTTGGTCAAAGTTTAAAATTTCCTGCTTATTCCAAAGCAGAAATGCGAAACTTTCTTTTCCGTCTCTTCCGGAACGCCCGATTTCCTGATAATAATTTTCAATGGATGGAGCAGGAGAGTAGTGCAATACAAAGCGTACATTATCTTTATCAATTCCCATCCCAAATGCATTGGTGGAAATTAAGACATGATTATTGCTTCTGTTCCATACTTCCTGTTTCGTGTTTTTTTCTTTCGTGGATAAACCAGCGTGAAAATAATCTACATTTTTAAGCTGATTTTTTTTCAGAAATTCACTGAGGAGTTCGGCTTCCTTTCTTGTTCTCACATAAACAATTCCTGCTTCATTCGAGAATTTTAAAATATCATATACTTTCTGAAATTTATCCGAAACTTCTTCCATGAAAATTTTGATGTTGTCTCTTTTAAAACTTTTCTGAAAAACCTGCGGATTTTTTAGTTCCAGTTTTAATTTTATTTCCTCCAAAACTTTTGGCGTAGCAGTTGCCGTTAAAGCCAGACATGGAATTTTAGGATTATTTTTTCTGAATTCTTTGATATTCTGATAACTCGGGCGGAAATCCTGTCCCCATTCTGAGATACAGTGCGCTTCATCTACCGCGATGAAAGACAGTTCGATTTCTTCAATATTCTGGAGAAACTGCTTATTGGTGATTCTTTCAGGAGAGACATACAGCATTTTTGTCAGTCCTTCTTTGCATCGGTCATAGATATTTTCAGCATCATATTCATCCAGTTCCGAAGACAGATATTCTGCTTCGATTCCTCTTGATTTCAATTGGTTTACCTGATCTTTCATCAATGCCAATAAAGGAGAAATGACCAGACAGGTTCCTTCTTTTAATAAAGCGGGAAGCTGATAACAAAGAGATTTTCCGGCTCCTGTAGGCAATAGGACAAGAGTATCTTTTTCATTAATGACAGAATCTATAATTGCTTCCTGAGAATCGCGAAAACCATCATACCCCCAAAAATGTTTCAGGGTTTTAAATTTTAGCTCTTGAAAATCTTGCTGAGAAATCATAGGATAAAAGTAATAAAAGTATTCTGACAAAAAAAGCCACGCAATGCATGGCTTTTATATATTTAATAATAAATTTTTATTATTTAGCTTCGAAGTAAACTCTTCTGTTTGCTCTGTTTTTCCATTCAGGACATTTCGTAGCAGGGTCGCATTCAGGATATTTAAGGTCTTTTTCACCTCTACCTACTGCGTTTAATTTACCAGACTGAACTCCGTTTTTAATTAAATAATCTTTTACATTGTTCGCTCTTCTTTCAGAAAGTTTTTGGTTGTATGCATCAGAAGCTCTTGTATCTGTTGCTCCAACTACTGTGTAAGATCCATTAGAAGAATTAATATAATTTACGGCGTTGTTAAGAATTGGAGTATTAGAAGGTAAAATTCTGTCTGAATTCAGATCAAATTCAATTCCTTCCAAAGTTCTTGTAGAATCAGTTACAGGTCCAACCGGAGTTGTAGTTGTAGGACAACCTTGATTTTCAACCGGTCCAGGAACGGTTACACACTTATCGTATAGATCAATAACACCGTCTAGGTCAGTATCAAGAGCTACACCCGCACCGTCCACTCTTGCACCTGCAGGAGTATCAAGCTGTCTGTCCCAATCGTCGCAAACACCATCGTTATCAAGATCTCCTTTTTTACAAACTTCGATATCCTGATTTTTGTTAGCCAAAACATCTAATTTATAATAGATCTCCTGAAGCGGATCGTGCCACATTAAGTGAGATTCGTGTTTTCCAAGTTTTAAAGAAACCCCTAAAGTAGCGTTGAAGAAGTTATCAGAAACCTGCTCTTCACGTTGGTTGATCGTGCTGTATTTGTCTCCTCCACCGTCAAATTCATCATCACCGGTAACGGCATACATTACTCTACCTTCGATATCGATTCTTCTGTTTACTTTAAATTTCAAACCGGCACCTGCCTGAGCAAACATAGATCCAAGTTGAAACGGCTTAATTTCCGTTACCAGTCTTTGCCCTTTATCATCTTTCTGATAAGCTCTGTAAGCTAAAGTTCCGATACCTGCATATCCATGTAAAGCCCATCTGTAAGGAGAATGGTTATCCACTCTTCTGAATAGGTTTGAGAAGTTAATGTCTCCTAATAATGAGATTGCATCATATTGCGTTCTTGCAGCTACACGTTGATACGCTGAAGCGTCAGAAGGCGCAGAATCTTTTGTATTAAACCATCCCTGTCTCGTTTCTCCTCTGTCGTATTGTAAATTAAGACCAAAAGCGTGAGTAATGGCTTTATCAATACTTACATATGCAGAATAACCAAAAAGATTTTTACCGTTTCCGCTTTTTATAGATGTTAAGTCTGCAGATTGAACTAATGGTACACCAGCACCGAAAGAGATTGCCCAATCGTTAAATCTTTTAGATTTATTTGTAAACGGGGAAACATTTGCAGAGCCCGAAGAAAACGTATTTGGATATTGTCCGTTTGAAACTACTGCAGTTGAGTCCTGTGCAAAGGCAACTGTAGGAACAGTAAGTGCTAATGCAACAATTGCTAAACTTAATTTCATAGTGTATTTTTTATTTAGTTAATTAAATGATTTAGTTATAATTATTTGGCTGTAGTAGGACAACCTTGATTTTCTACCGGTCCGGGAACCGTTATACACTTATCGTATAAATCGATTACGCCATCCAGATCCATATCTAAAGCAACTCCGGCTCCGTCTACTCTTGCTCCTGCAGGAGTATCAAGCTGTCTGTCCCAATCGTCGCAAACACCGTCGTTATCAAGATCTCCTTTTTCACATACTACAAGTTCCGTGCTTTTGTTTTCCAGAACATTGGTTCTGTAATATGCTTCCTGTAAAGGATCGTGCCAAGCCAGATGAGAATTGTGTTTTCCTAGTTTGAAAGAAACACCTAAGTTCACTGTCCATGCATTATCAGATCTTCTTTTATCAAGCATATTATACTTTGATACTTTAGAAGTAACATCATAATCTGCAGGACCTGCATTACCACCACCGTCGAATTCGTCGTCTCCACTGATGATGTACATCGTTCTTGCTTCAATGTCGATAAGTTTTGAAACTTTATATTTCAAACCTGCACCAAGCTGATAATAAATTGAGTTGATGTCTAACTTTTGGTTAATGAATAACGGAATTCTTGCAGGAGTAGTGCTCCATCTGAATTCATTATTATCATATAAAGAAGTATTGAAATTCATTAAACCAACACCGGCATAACCATGCAATGCCCATCTGTAAGGAGAATGATTGTCTACTCTTCTTAAAAGATTAGAAAAGTTAACATCTCCCATTAAAGCAATCTGGTTATATTTCGTTTTGGCTTCTGCCACTCCGGCAGCTACACCTGCAGCTCCTTCAAGCTGTCCTCTCTGATTTGTTTCTCCTCTCTGATAAATAAGGCTGATTCCTACAACATGGGTAATCTGTTTGTCTAAACTCACATATGAATTGTAGCCCCAGTTGATTTTTTTATCTGTAATAGACTTCAGATCGGAGTGAACCATAAATGCAGCACCTCCACCTACTGATACAGACCAGTCGTTGAATCTTTTTGCTTTTGTGTCGAAAGGTTGAACATTGGCAGAACCTGAAGAAAATGTATTGGGATACTTATCATTTGAAGTAACAGCTATACTATCTTGTGCATAAGCAGCAATAGGCAACGTAGCCAATAATAATAAACCTAATTTCATACAATATGTTTTATGTTTTATTTGATAAAATTGCTTAATAATGTTTTTGAAAATTCTCTTTCAAAAAGATGCTTTTTGTGAGGGATTTCCAATCTTTCTGAGACAAATTTTAGTTCATTATAGGTAACGATATCTATGTCTATTACTCTATCAGAATATCCTCCTGAAGCTTTAGAATCGTTAGCTCTTCCCATTTCTTTTTCAATACTTTTAACAAAATCAAGCAGTTGAATTGGCGAAAGACGAGTAAACATTATCAGTGCAATATTACAAAAAATATTAGAACTGGCAAATTCTACGGGCTCGGATATTAAAAATTCACTTAATTTTAATATTTCATTTCCACCATTTTGCAGTTTTTTTATAGCGGTTTCAAGATTTTTTTTTTGATCTCCAAGATTACTTCCGAGTAACAAAACGACTTTATGTTGCGACATATTGTAAAATGATTGATTTATGAAAAGCTTTTTTAAAAATGTACTGGCAAATATAGTGGCTATTGTCATTTTAGGCGCTGTGTTTTTCTTCTTTTTTATCATCATGCTGGTGTTCAGCGCAATGGGAAGTGAGAAATCTGTGGTTGTAAAGAAAAATTCTGTCCTTACGATTAATTTAAAAACTAATATAATAGACAGTCCTACAGAAGAGCAGAAAGGCCTTTTTAATATTAGTGAACAGACAAAAAATGTGTTGATTTATGATGCTATTGAAGCCATCGAAAAAGCAAAAACCGATGATAATATTAAAGGAATAAGCATTGAAGCCGATTATTTAAATGCAGGAATTACTCAGATTGACGATCTCAGAAATGCCATTCAGGATTTTAAAAAGAGCGGCAAATTTGTTTATGCTTATGGAAATACGGTTTCTCAGGCTGCATATTATTTAGGGTCGGTTGCAGATCAGTATTATCTTAATCCTTCCGGAATGATCGAACTTAAAGGTTTGGCAACTGAAGTCGCTTTTTATAAGGATTTTGCCGATAAATATGGAATCGGGATTGAAGTTATCCGTCACGGAAAATTTAAATCTGCGGTTGAGCCTTTTTTAAGAAATGATATTTCTCCAGAAAATAAAGAACAGCTAAGCACACTTTTAAATGATATCTGGAAAAACACTTCTTCAAGAATGGCGGTTTCCAGAAAGATCGATACGGCTCAGTTCAGAACGGTGGTCGATAGTTTGTACGGAATGATCCCGGATTTAAGTTTAAAATATAAACTGGCGGACAAATTAATTCAGAAAACAGAATACGATCAATTAATTAAATCGAAATTAAATTTATCAGGAGACGATAAGTTAAATAAAATTTCTTTAGGAAAATATATTGCTTCTTATTCTGATGATGAAAAATCGGGAGACAGAGTCGCGGTTTTGTATGCTTCAGGTTCCATTAACGGAGGAGACGATTATAATGATATCCATTCGGAAAAATACATTAAATACATCAAGGAACTTCAGGATAACGATAAAGTAAAGGCGGTTGTTTTCAGAATTAATTCTCCGGGAGGAAGTGCAAATGCTTCGGATGAGATTTTATTTGAATTACAGCAGTTGAAAAAGAAAAAACCATTAATTGTATCTTTTGGTGACTATGCCGCTTCAGGAGGATATTACATTGCAATGGCGGCAGATAAAATCTATTCGGAACCTAATACGCTTACAGGATCTATCGGCGTTTTCGGAGTGATTCCTTACTTCAAGGATATTGCAAATAAAAACGGAATCCGTTCCGATATTGTTTCTACCAATGCCAATTCTCAATATTATTCTTCTTTAAACGGAGTTACGCCTTACGGAGTAAGCTTAATTACCAGAAGCGTGGAAGGTACTTATAAAAGATTCGTACATTTTGTAACGCAGAACAGAAAACAGACTTTTGAACAGATCGACAGTGTAGGAGGAGGAAGAGTATGGAGCGGAACCAGAGCCAAACAAATCGGTCTTGTAGATGAATTGGGAACATTGAATGATGCTGTGAAATTTGCCGCTCAGAAAGCTGGTTTAAAGTCTTACGCAGTTTCTTCTTATCCTAAAAGCATGACGCCTTTCGAGCAGATTTTTAAAGATCTTAATGAAGAGGATATCTCTGCAAGAGTGGTAAAAAGTAAAATTGGAAAAGCAAATTATGAACTTTTAGAGCAGATCGTAGAAGAAAGAAAACTACAGTCTGAAGTAAAAATGGAAATGCCTTACCAGATCAAAATCAACTAACTAAATTATATATTGTACAAAGAAACGGCGGATTTGAAATTCAAATCCGCCGTTTTAATTTTTTATGGCTAATTAAACTTAGCTTTTTTTGGTAAGCATTCCGTAAATCCACAGAACGATTAAAGCGCCTCCCACTGAAAAAATAATGGGCCAGAAGTGAAACATTCTTTCATCGCTTGCTCCGCCTCCGCCAAATATGGCATTGGCAATAAACCCGCCGACAAAAGCTCCGATGATTCCTAAAATACAGGTCATTAGCCAACCCATATTTTGTTTGCCAGGCATTATCATTTTAGCCAAAGCACCTACAACCAGTCCGAAAATAATCCAAAGAATAAATGTGAACATAATAATTATTTTTTTAAAATTAGTGTTAATAGATACAGCTAATTTATAAAAAAATATGAGCTGTTATCTTTTCTTGAAAAAAGAATCTACAAACTCCGTACCATTAAACAACTGCAAATCCTGCATCTTCTCTCCAACGCCTATATATTTTACAGGAATCTGGAACTGGTCTGAAATCCCGATCACAACGCCTCCTTTCGCAGTTCCGTCAAGTTTGGTTACCGCTAAAGCATTAACTTCCGTAGCGGCTGTAAACTGTTTTGCCTGTTCAAAAGCATTCTGACCGGTAGAACCGTCAAGAACCAGTAAAATCTCATGAGGCGCATCCGGAATAACCTTCTGCATTACTCTCTTGATTTTAGAAAGCTCATTCATTAAATTGATCTTGTTGTGAAGTCTTCCTGCCGTATCAATAATAACCACGTCTGCATTTTGGGCAACGGCACTCTGTACCGTATCAAAAGCAACGGAAGCCGGATCTGAGCCCATCTCCTGCTTTACGATAGGAACTCCGACTCTCTGGCTCCAGATTACTAGTTGATCCACCGCAGCGGCTCTGAATGTATCTGCCGCTCCTAAAACCACCTTTTTCCCTTCTGAAGTAAACTGATGTGCCAGTTTTCCGATAGTGGTTGTTTTTCCTACGCCGTTTACCCCGACAACCATAATGACGTAAGGCTTTTTGGAAGTGTCGATATTTCCGGTTCCGGCGTGTGGATTTTCAAGCAGAAGACCTGAGATTTCTTCACGAAGGATTTTATCAAGTTCGTTTACACCAACGTATTTGTCTCTTGCAACGCGCTCTTCAATTCTTTCTATAATTTTGATGGTGGTAGATGCTCCGACGTCGGATGCAATGAGTACTTCTTCAAGATCATCAAGAACTTCATCATCTACTTTGCTTTTGCCGACTACGGCTTTCGTCATTTTTTCAAAGAAACCCTGGCTGGATTTTTCCAATCCTTTATCTAACGTTTCTTTTTCTTCTTTTTTAAAAATATTCTTAAACCAACTCATCTTATGAATTACGGAATTTTATGTTTTAATGATGGAAGCGAGAGATGGAGGATTAAAGTTTACAATCTTACTTTACAATGATATGTAATAAACTTCCTGCATCCAGCTTATGACTTCCAGATTAGATTAAAAGCAAAGATAACAAAAAAACTACCCAAAATATGAGTAGTTTTTTATATTGTAAATAAAGTGGAGATTATTTTTTCAAATAACCGTCAACTTCGTCTGCATTCATTACTTTTTCTTCGAAAACGTAAGCTCCTGATTTTGGAGACTTTACCATTTTCACCACTTTGGTCATTTTTTTAGACCCGGTTTGTAGGGTTGCTACTACTTTCTTTGCCATGGTAAATTATATTTTATAAATTACTTGATTTCTTTGTGAACTGTAACTTTCTTAAGAACAGGATTGTATTTTTTCAATTCCAATCTTTCTGTAGTGTTCTTTTTATTTTTTGTAGAAATGTATCTGGACATTCCTGGCATACCGCTTTCTTTGTGCTCTGTACATTCAAGGATTACTTGAACTCTATTTCCTTTTTTTGCCATGATTTAGTTCTTTTTTATCAATCCGTTTCTAGTAGCTCTTTCAATAGCTTCCTCGATTCCAATCTTGTTAATCACTCTCAATCCATGAGCTGATACTTTCAGTGTTACGTGCTTATCTTGCTCCGGAAGGTAAAATTTCTTCTCTAATAAGTTAATTTCAAAACGACGCTTCGTTTTGTTATTAGCGTGAGAAACGTTGTTACCAACCATTGCACGCTTTCCTGTTATTTGGCAAATTCTTGACATATCTCGATGTTCTTATTTGTACTATAATATTTGAGTGTGCAAAATAACGAAGAATTTTTCAGATAGACAAATCTTTTACAAAATTATTTATAAATAACTTATACATTAATCGTTCAGATTTTATGTTAATGTCACTCTCAGTACGTGTTGGCTTTAAGAATGATAGTATTCATATCCGGAAAAGAAAAATTTTTAAGCCTTTTTTTTCTTTCTCTGAAACCAGCGGATTAAAAAATAAAACAGCAGAAATCCTAAAGCAAAAACAGAAAATCTCGACAGAAGATCTCCGGATCTTGCGTAAAAAGTCATCCCGTCATACAGGTTTATTTTAGAAAATAAAGCCGTTTTATCACCGTAAAAAGTATCTTCCATGATTTCCCCTTTCGCATTAATATGCGCAGAAATTCCGCTGTTTGCAGCTCTTGCGATTTCTCTTCGGGTTTCAATAGCTCTTAATTTTGCGTAGGAAAGAAGCTGTTTATGCCCTTCTGTAACGCCCCACCATGAATCGTTGGTCATGATGGCTAAAAAATTCGCCCCTTTTTTTACATACTCTCCCGTAAATTCTCCGTAAATGCTTTCATAACAGATGATCGGTGCAATTTTTCCTTTGTTGAAAGGATTTGAAAAAGCAACCCTTTCTTTATCGGTTCCCAAAGAAGCTACCGTTCCGCCCAGATTAATCATTGCATCGCCTAGAAGAGGCTTTAAATAATTCATATAAGGGAAAATTTCCACACCCGGAACCAGCTTTCCTTTATGATATACTTCTACTTTCTGGTTCGGAATAACCTGCACCGCCGAATTGAAACTTTCTACCCAAAGTCCCGTATGAATCTGGTAAGCTTCTTTTGGCAGATTGTTTTCATTTGTAAAAAAACGATGCGAAGAAATTCCTGTTGCGAAAACCGAACCCGGATGTTGTGCTAAAAATCCTTTAAGATTGTTTAAAATAACACTCTTTTCAAAAGCGGTTTCCGAAATAGAACCTCTTCCCGGAAGCGCAGTTTCGGGGGCAATGTAATAATCTATTTTTGTTTTAGAATTTCTTTCGGCAAGGCTTAGAAGATCGTTTTCGATGGTTAAGCTGTCCTGCGTATATTTTTCTGCATACGGATCCAGATCAGGCTGAAGCATCAGAACATTAACGCTTCCGATGGGTTTTTCATCAAAATTATTATATTTCACCACAGAAATAATCATCGGAATAATGATTAAAGCGGCAACAATGGAGGTGTTTTTAATAAGTTCTTTTCTTTTTCTCCCTGCTTCCCAAATTCTGATTGTATAGAAAATCAGGACGTTAATTAATAAAATCCAGAAACTTCCGCCGGTCGCTCCTAAGGTATCATACCATTGTATAAGTTTAGGATAATCGGAAAAAACATTTCCCAGATTCAGCCATGGCCATGTTAATTCCCATCCTAAATGGAACTTTTCAAAGCTCATCCAGATCGCGATCAGAAATCCTAAACCCCAATATGTTCCCTGTGCATTTTTGTACCAGTGATAACATTGGAAAACCAATGAATACAGGAAAGAATTGACCAATACCGGAAATACAACCGCCATCATAGAATGGCTTCCGTCCGGATTTTTGGAACCATAAAGCCAGCCTGTTGTTACTACATTCCAGATCACAAAACAGAGGTAGGAAAGTCCGAAAACCACCCAGCTTTTTCTGCTGTAATCTGAAAATTTGGAGACGCCGTGCTCCATCATCAAAAGCGGGACAAGCGCAAAAAATATAAAAAACGGAACTCCGTAAGTAGGCCACGAAACGGACAAAAGCATCGCTGAAATGAGCGTAAGTAAAACGTATTTCATTAAATTGATTTAACATACAAATTTAATGTTTTTGAAATGAATAAATTTGCAAACGATGTTAAAGAAATCTTATAAAATTATTATTGTTCCCTACACGCTGTTCTTGCTGTACCTCATGTTTTTCGGGATGGGCAGAACGCAGATGGAAGATAATCTGTTAACCATAGAGCCGATATTTTCTACCATCAATTTCATCAAAGGATGTATTTCCTGGAAAGAAATAGTGACTATTGTTGCGGGAAATGTGGTGATGTTTATTCCCTTCGGATTTCTAGGCTGGATTTTTCCCAGACTTCAGGATTTACAGAATCTCCTTTTTACGTTTATTTCGGCAATTACCATTGTGGAAGCAATTCAGTACTTTTCCAGAATGGGGATTTTTGAAGTGGATGATATTATTCTGAATACTTTTGGTGTATTTCTAGGCTTTTTAATGAAGAATTTTATCGAAAAACGATTTCCAAACGGGATAGTTTGAAATGTTTAAGAATACATGAACAGGAATCGGTTTTTAGTTCATTATAATGATGAAAAAGACTCAGTTTGGATAAGAAATAAGTTTAAAATAATTGATTTGTAGTATTGTATTAATTTATCGCAAAGAAAAACAAAAGATTTTTTTAATTATTAAAAGTTGATAAGCTAAACAAAGGCACTTCGTTTATTTAAAAAAAGACAAAAATGGTATTACTTTGATAAGTTTTGCGCCTTTGTATATCTTAAAAGGTGAATTCCTGATAATTGAATCTCTTTGTTTAACCTTGCGATTAAGAAGACTTATCCCGAACTCAGATTAAAAAAAGAAAATCGGCTTTAGCCAAAACGTAGCATAAATTCAGGCTGAAGTCGATTTTGATTTATCCTCTGAAAAAGTCTGATTATCCGTTCAGTTCTTTCGCGCGTTTTTCTGCACTCAGAATTCCGTCCTTCAGAATTTCCTTTAAATTATTTTCATTGAATGATTTCAGGGCAGCTTCAGTGGTTCCGCCTTTTGAAGCTACGTCTTTTATGAGCTCTTCCAGACTTTTATCCGAATTGTTGATTAAATGATACGCTCCCAACATTGTTTGTTTTACAAAAAGCTGAGAAAGATTTTCCTCGATTCCCATTTCTACACCCGCTTTTATCATCGCATCGATAATGTAATAAAAATAAGCAGGTCCGCTTCCCGAAAGCGCGGTAACGCTGTCCAACAATTCTTCATTTTCCAGATAAACAGATCTTCCGGTAGAATTTAATAGTCTCTCGATATTAATTAACTGGCTGAAAGAAATTCCCTCTGCAGAAGTGTAGCCTGTAATTCCCATTCCGAGAAGAGTAGGAGAGTTGGGCATGGCTCTTACAACCAAAGGATGATTTAATAATTTCTGAATTTTCTCGATTTTAATTCCTGCCATAATCGATAAAACCATCTGGTTTTCTTTTAACTGAAATCGGAAATTTTCCGCTACGTGCTGAAAATCCTGAGGTTTTACGGCAATGATAATTAAATCTGTGTCCAGATCTTTCACTTCATCGAAAGTAGAGATCTTAGACTTTGGAAATTCTTCCGAGATTTTTGAAAATTTAGACTGGTTTCTTGTAATTAAATGAAGGTTTTCAGGCTTTATCAGTTCGTATTTCAAAAAAGATTTTGAAAAGGATAAGCCCATATTTCCGGCTCCGAGAATTGCTATTTTCATATTTGTGTGTTTTTATTATTCTGATAATTAGTTCTAAAGTTAGTAAAATTGTTTAAAATCACGAAAATCACAACAGGTTGGATTTTAAATAGTTTTTGTGATTAATTTTTTGACATGATGAGTTTTTAAATAATATTCACTTCCCTTTCCAGTTCAATCCCGAATTTTTCTTTCACGGAATTAATAATCTCCGTCGAAAAATCAAAAATTTCCTTTCCGGTTGCGTTTCCTGTTGCGTTAACGATGACCAGAGCCTGCAACTTGTGAGAGGCAACATTTCCTATTTGTTTTCCTTTCCAGCCGGATTGTTCAATCAGCCATCCTGCAGGAACTTTTACAGAATTTCCGTTCGGATATCCCGGAATGTTTTCAAACTTCTGCTGTAATGCTTCAAACTGAGCCAAAGGAATCGTAGGATTTTTAAAGAAACTTCCCGCGTTTCCTGTTTCTTTAGGATCGGGTAATTTGCTTTGCCGGATATTGATAACCGCTCTGGAAACATCCTGAATCGTAGGATTCTCAATACCTGAACTTTCAAGTTCGGATTGTATTGCGCCGTACTCTGTTTTAATTTTATGATTTCGGAAGGTAAGTCTGAACGAAACTTCTAAAATCACATATTTACCTTTTCCTTCCTGCTTAAAAATTGAGTCTCTGTACCCGAATCTGCATTTTTCAAGATCAAAAGTTTCAATTTCCAGTGTTTCAAGATTTAAAACCTTGCAGTCATAAAAAACATCTTTAATTTCAGTTCCGTAAGCTCCGATATTCTGCATCGGCGAAGTTCCTACATTCCCCGGAATTAAAGAAAGATTTTCCAGTCCGCCAAAATTCTTATCCAGACAGAACATCACGAATTCGTGCCAGTTTTCGCCTGCTTTTGCGGTAACCAAAACTTCGTTCTCATTTACAGGCAGCACAGAAATTCCTTTCAGGTTTAATTTAATCACCAGTCCGTCAAAATCTTTTGTAAATAAAACATTGCTTCCGCCTCCTAAAAATAAAGTAGTAAGCGAATGAGAATTGGAGAAACTAATGGCTTCTTTCAGTTCTTCAACGGTATGTATTTCGGTGAAATATCTTGCTTTTACATCTACCCCGAAAGTATTGTATGGCTTTAGTGAATAATTTTCGTGCATTATTTTAGTTATATTCTGTTGGAAGAAGGGCGTTAATCTGGTCTTTTAATTTCTGAAGCTGTTGATAATAAATAGTATCTGAATACGAATTTACATAAACGTGGTATTTTTTCGGCGTTCTGATCTGGAAAGTTTCATCAAAACCGTCAACCGGCTGTTTGCTGGGAGAACTTTTTATTTTGTCTAATGTTTTTATATTAAGAGGCGCCGTTACTCTTTTCCAGATTTGTGGCGTTATTGCAGATTTCCATTCTTTATGGATTTTCTTTGCTGAAACTCCCTGTTCTGCAAAAACAGAATCCTTGTTAATTTTTACGATTTTGTAATTTCCGAGATCTCCGCCGATATCTGAATAGCTTATTGAAATAATTTCGTTGGGATTTCCTGAATAATTTTCTTCCTTTTTGCGGTTACATGAAAAAAATATCAGCAATAAAATAAATAGTGAGAACAATTTCAAACTATGATATTTTATTGCTGACATATTATGTTAGTTTAAATTAAAGACTGAATTCTGATTTGTATTTTTCAAGAGCATCTTTAAGGATTGCTGCACTTCTTCTTAAATCTTCCTCTTTCAGAACGTAAGCAATTCTTACCTGCTTTTTCCCCAGTTCCGGATTGCTGTAGAATCCTCCTGCAGGAGCCACCATAATGGTTTCGTTGTTATGGGAATAGCTTTCCAGAAGCCACTGAGCAAACTTTTCAGTATCGTCTACCGGAAGTTCCGCAACGCAGTAGAATGCGCCTTTCGGTTTTGGGCAGATTACTCCCGGAATGGCGTTCAGTAAATCTACCAGAACATTTCTTCTGTGCGTATATTCTTCTCTTACCGCTCTGATGTAAGCTCCGTCATTTTGGTGAGCCGCCGTTGCCGCGATCTGTCCCAGTAAAACAGGACTTAATCTTGCCTGTGCGAAAAGCATTGCCGCATCGTGAATTTTTTTAGAACGCGTGATCATACATCCGATTCTTACACCGCACATTGAGTAACGTTTTGATTCTGAATCGATAATGATGCAGTTTTCTGCAAGTTCAGGAAAAGCCAGCATAGAAACCTGCTGTTTTCCATCGTAAACATACTCTCTGTATACTTCGTCTGAAATAACAACGATGTCATATTTTAAAGCAATCTCTGCCAATTTCTGAAGTTCTTCACGGGTGTAAAGATAACCGGTAGGATTTCCGGGGTTGCAGATAACGATAGCTCTTGTTTTTTCAGTGATTTTTTTCTCAAATTCTTCAACCGGAGGAAGCGCAAAACCAGTATCAATGGTAGAAGGAATTGCCACTACATTTACATTGAACGTACTTGTAAATCCGTTATAATTGGCATAATAAGGTTCAGGAATAATTACTTCATCACCATCATCACATAAAGTAGAGATGGCGAAATTTAAAGCTTCTGATCCTCCGTTGGTTACAATGAAATTATCCGGTGTAAGATCTGTGAAATCCAAAGAATGATAATATTCTGTAAGTGCTTTTCTGTAGTCGATATTTCCTTCAGAAAGTGCGTATTCCAATACTTTTAAATCAATATTCTTTAAAGCATTAAGTGCCGTTTCCGGAGTTTCAATATCCGGTTGCCCGATATTAAGGTGATAAACTTTTGTCCCTTTCTGCTTCGCTTTTAGGGCGAAAGGAACCAATTTTCTTACCGGCGATGGCGGCATGTGGAGTGCTCTGTTTGAAATATTCGGCATTGTTCAAAAAATTTGTATGGCAAAAATAAGATATAATTTCTCAATAATAAAATAAAGCTTGTAAAGAAAGAATTTTAACAGATTGAGTTGAATGATTTGCTTTAAGAACCCCTTTAAAGTGAATATTTCCTTAATAATAGATACAAAAAGTGTTTTATTAACCTCAGTTCGAAATAAGAAATGAATTTAAATAATTGATTTATAGTGTTATATTAATTTATCGCAAAGAAAAACCAAAAGATTTTTTTACTTGTTGAAAGTTGGTAAGCTAAACAAACGCACTTCGTTCATTTAAAAAAGACAAAAATGGTATTACTTTGATAAGTTTTACGCCTTTGTATATCTTAAAGCTAAATTCCTGATAATTGAATCGCTTTGTTTAACCCTGCGTTTAAGAAAACTTATCTCGAACTCATATTAATTAAAAAATCCTTTGTGAGCTTTATGTTCAATTAAGCATCATTAAAAAACTGAAAAATAGGTAAATTCAATCCGTTTCCGTAAATGATCATATTTTCCAGATTCTCGTGGAAAAGTAAAAAGAGTAAAATTCTAAAACCCTGCAATCGCCTTTCCAGAGCCACCGCCGAAAGGAGGAAGCCTTCGGGAACTGCCGAAACCATATCGCCAAGAGGAGCAAATTTTCGGAACTCTCCGAGGGTATTCCGCCCAAGATGATATACTATCGGGAACTCCCGAAATCATCTCGCCAAAAGGAATATGATTTCGGAAACCTCCGAAGCTAAAATGCCAGAGTGAGCATATTTTAGGAACTTCTTTAAATTAATTTCGGAATTAACCGCAAAAGATGCAAAAGATAATGATAAAGCGAATTTCCAGAATAATCAAAGCGCTCAAAAGAATAAAAATCAAAGATTTTTAAAAACTATTGTGATCTTTTTTATTTATAATCGCCAGCTTTAAATAAACAATTAGTTCATCTTTTACGACTTTTGCGGTTAAATAAAATGTGTAAACAGATTTCATAACTAAAAATCCTTCGTGAGCTTTGTGTTCAATTAAGCATCAAGGTTAAAACCTGTGAATCAAAAAAAGTTAAAACAAAATAATTCATTTAAAAGCCTGTTCCGCTAAATTTTTGTTAATTTGGATAATTATTAAAACTGAAAAATATGCAGATTCCATCCGTTTCCGTTGATGATTATATTTCCCAGATTCCCGAAGAAAGACAGGAAATATTCAGAAAAATGTATCAGACAATTAATGATAATTTACCCGAAGGTTTTACGCAGGGCTCAAGCTACGGAATGATCGGTTGGGCAGTTCCTCTGGAAACATATCCCGACGGTTATCACTGTACACCGGGATCGCCTTTGCCTTTTATTAGCATTGCTTCCCAGAAAAATTTCGTCGCGTTGTATCACATGGGAATGTATGCGAAACCAGAACTGCTGAACTGGTTTGTAGAAGAATTTCCGAAACATTCCAAAAAGAAGCTGGATATGGGCAAATCCTGTGTGCGCTTCAAAAAAATGGAAGATATTCCGATGGAATTACTGGCAGAAATGAGCAGAAAAATGACTGTTGAAGAATGGATTGATATTTATGAAACCAATTTTAAAAAGAAATAATCTTTTACTGAAAGTTTTTACGGTTTTTTTCCTTTTTGTCCTGATTACAGCCTGTAAAAACTCGCAGGGTTCGGGTTTGAAAAACGGAGATTTACTTTTTGTAACGGCAAAAGATACGGGACTTTCCGGGGCAATCAATAATGTTACCCAAAAGCAGGAAAATGCTTCTTTCGACCACATCGGTATTGTGGAAAAAGGCAAAGACGGAATTTTCGTACTTCACGCCGCTCCAAAAGGCGGTTCGCAGAAGCAGGAGATAAAAGATTTCCTGAAAGATCAGTCCAAAGAAGGACAGCGGGTTATGGTATACCGTCTGAAATCCGAATATCAAAAATCGATTCCTTCCGCGCTTGAAAAGGCAAATTCCATGTTAGGGAAACCGTATAACTTCAATTATATTCTGGACGAAAATTCGTATTACTGTTCAGATTTCATAGAAAGAGCTTTTCGTCAGGATCATATTTTTAAGCTGGAATCGATGACGTTTATTGATCCGAAAACAGGAAAAACCAATGTTTTTTGGGAAGAATTTTATCAAAAGAAAAACTTGAAAGTTCCCGAAGGTGAATTAGGCTGCAATCCGAATGGTCTGGCTGCTTCTCAAAAACTGGAAAGAGTGATGAAACTTAAATAAAAATAAATTATATTAAGATTCAATAGGAACGGGCTAAGCCCGTTTTTTTATGAAAAAAATCAAATGGTTTTAACCGAAAAATAAACATCACAGAAAAAATTGATTAAAATTAAAAAATATTATCCTACTAATTTGGTGGACTAATATTTTTTTATATTTTTGTCAGACAAATTAGCACAGAGCAACAGAATATTAAATCTGAAAAAAAAGTTTTCTCTGAAAGTTTAACCCTAAAATGTTGAGTTATGATAACACCAAATCCGGGACTACAGGTTTTACAAAATCAATTAAACCTGCCCAAAAAAGAATGGATACTGGAAATAGAGTTGAATGGTAAAATGAAATTCGAACATTTAATGAATACCATTTACCATCAGTTCGGGATCTGTCATAAAGTGTTATCGGCTAATGTAGAATATGTAGACGGAAGAAGTTTCGGCGCAGTTCAGCTTTATATTAATGTAAGCTCAGAAGATTTTAAGCAATTAGAATTTTATTTGGAAAAAAATAAGCTTTTGAGTACCACGGTAGAATATACGTGCAGAAAATATACTTAAGAAATTCATATAGTTTTAATTACAACAAACGACCGTTGCATTTTTGTGAACGGTCGTTTTTGTTTTTGTTGAAAATTAAGAACCTCTTAAATTCTTTCAATATCCGCTCCGATTGCTTTCAGTCTTCCGTCGATATTTTCATAACCTCTGTCGATCTGTTCGATATTGTGGATAATAGATTTTCCTTCCGCGGAAAGGGCAGCAATTAAAAGAGCATTTCCTGCTCTGATGTCAGGAGAAACCATCGTCGTTCCTCTCAGCGGAGTTTCCTGATTTAGCCCGATTACCGTTGCTCTGTGCGGATCGCAAAGAATGATCTGCGCTCCCATATCGATCAGTTTATCTACGAAGAATAATCTGGATTCAAACATTTTCTGGTGAACCAGAAGACTTCCTTTTGCCTGAGTTGCCACCACTAAAATAATGGATAGCAAATCCGGAGTAAATCCTGGCCAAGGTGCATCGGAAATCGTTAAAATAGATCCGTCGATAAATTTCTGAATTCTGTAATTTTCCTGCGCCGGAATAAAAATATCGTCATTGCTCTGCTCAAGCTGAATGCCTAATTTTCTGAACGTATTCGGAATAACACCAAGCTGATTCCAGTTTACGTTTTTAATGGTGATTTCAGATTTCGTCATCGCAGCAAGACCAATCCATGAACCGATTTCCACCATATCCGGAAGCATCGTATGCTCCGTTCCGTGTAGATGTGAAACCCCTTCGATGGTTAATAAATTGGATCCGATTCCTGAAATATTGGCTCCCATTCTGTTCAGCATTTTGCAAAGCTGCTGAAGATACGGTTCGCAAGCCGCGTTATAAATTCTTGTTTTTCCTTTTGCCAAAGCGGCAGCCATCACGATGTTGGCTGTTCCTGTTACAGAAGCCTCTTCAAGCAGGATAAACTTACCATTGAGTTCTTTCGCTTTTAATGAATAAAAGAATTCTTCCTCATCATAATGAAATTCAGCACCCAGTTCTACAAGTCCCTGAAAGTGAGTGTCTAATCTTCTTCTTCCGATTTTATCGCCTCCCGGAGTCGGCATATACGCTTCACCGTATCTCGCCAACATTGGTCCCATCAACATGATCGAACCTCTCAGTTTTGCGCCGTCTTTTTTAAATTCGTTTGATTTTATATAATCAAAATTTACTTTATCAGCTTTGAAAGTATAATCGCCGTGTCCGTTTTTGGTAACCTGTACACCAAAGTCGCCCAGAATCTCAATTAATCGATTAACGTCGTGGATATCGGGAATATTTTTAATTCTGACTTCCTCATCTGTCAACAAAACAGCACAAAGAATCTGAAGAGCTTCGTTCTTAGCTCCCTGTGGAGTAATTTCACCTTGCAGTCTTTTTCCTCCTCTTATTTGAAATGTTCCACTCATGTCTACTTTCTTTTATTATGATTGTTGTTGTTATTGTTGTTGTGCCTTCTTTTGTTGTTCTGGTTGTTTCGGTTGTTATTCCTGTTGTTATTGTTATTATTTCGGTTGTTATTATTGGTCGTGTAATAGATCTTGCTCTTCTCAAGAGAATCTATTCCGGTAAGATCCAGCCTGTTTTCCGAAAGTTCTTTCAGGTGACGGAAGATTGCATCGTCTGTTACGTGTTCTTTATTATAGACATTGTAAGATTTCTTCATATTGTTGGCAATCACCTCGATCAAAGCTTCTTTTTCGTCGCCCTGTTCAAGTTCGATGGCTTTTTCAATTAACTGAAGAATACTTTTCCCGTAAAATTTAAAATCACCCTGAAGTTTTGGATATTCCATTCTCTTCGGTTTTTCTTCAAGTTCTTCTTTCGTAGGAAAAGGGTAGGGAGAATCTACATCCAATTCATGATTGGCTAAAATATAGAGATGATCCCAAAGTTTATGTTTATAATTTTCTTCGTCTCGCAGCTGCGGGTTTCTCTGACCCATAAAATCAATGATCGCCATTGCCATTTCGCTTCTCTCTTCTTTTGTAGGAAGCTCTTTACAACGTTCAACCAACTGTTGTATAATTCTGCCGTATTCCGGCAAATGAAGCTGAGTTTTTTGGGTATTGTATTCCATAGTCTGCAAATATATGGAATAATGGAAAAATTGTACCGAAAATCTTAAAAGTTTATGATTTTTTAATGAATCTTCCGAATAACGATTTGAAGAGATTTGTTAGATAAAATTAAAATTATTTCACTTGGTTTAGAATTTATTTCAATAAAATTGTATTTTAGTTGATACTTTAATAATTTAAAATTTTTAACATGAAAAAAACACACATTTTACTCTCATTGCTGGCTTTAGGCATTCTGAGTTCTTGCCAGAACAATGATGAGATCGTCACTGAAAACTCTAAACAGTTAGAGATTCATGATAAAATTGTGAATGTCACCAATCATGACGGGCGACCTTTCAGTACAGGAGCGGGAGTTTCTTCCACCTCAAAATTTGTTGCCGGACCGGGTGGAAGTGTCCTTATGCAGGGATTTTACTGGGATGTTCCGGATGGCGGAAACTGGTGGAATACCGTAAAAACCAAAGTAACCGACTGGTCGAATGCAGGAATTGGAGCGATATGGCTTCCTCCGGCTTCAAAAGCCCAGAACGGAGCCTATTCTATGGGTTACGATCCGACGGATTACTACGATTTCGGAAATTTTAACCAGAACGGAAGTGTGGAAACACGTTTCGGATCAAGAGCGGAACTGGAAGCTCTGATTACAAAAGCTCATGACGAAAATATGCAGGTGTATGCCGATATTGTCATCAATCACAACAGTGGTGGTCAGTCGGAAGCGAATCCTTACACAGGAACCAGTACCTGGACCAATTTTTCGGGGGTAGCATCAGGAAAATTTCCAAGAAATTACAACGATTTTTACAAAAATTCTTACGGCAATAATGATGAAGGTGCTTTTGGCGGTTTTCCGGATCTTTGCCATGCCAATCCTTATGTGCAGAGCTGGCTTTGGGAAAGAGATGATTCTGTTGCTAAGTATTACAAAAACGTCATGAAGTTTGACGGATGGAGATTCGATTATGTAAAAGGTTTCGGACCATGGGTGGTTAATAAATGGAATGCGAACGTAGGTGGATTTTCTGTGGGAGAATTATGGGATTCTAATGTAAATACGCTGGAATGGTGGGCAAATAATGCCAACAGTTCGGTTTTCGATTTTGCAGCCTATTATAAAATGGATGAAGCATTTGATAATAATAATTTGAATGCTTTGAATGATGATATGATGTGGAAAAGAAATCCTTTTAAAGCGGTGACTTTTGTTGCCAATCACGATACAGACATTATTTACAATAAAATGTTGGCATATGCTTATATTTTAACGCACGAAGGATATCCTACGATTTTCTACAGAGATTATGAAGAATGGCTAAACAAAGAAAGACTAAACAATCTGATCTGGATTCACAATAACAAAGCTACCGGAACAACTTCTATTTTATATACGGATAACGACGAATATATTGCAAGAAGAAACGGCTACAACGGAAATCCGGGATTGGTAGTTTACATCAATAACTCTTCAACGTGGCAGGAAAGATGGATTCAGACGAACTGGGCAAGTCAGCAGATTAAAGATTTTACAGGAAGTTCAGGCTGGTATCCTACAACGCAGGGCGACAAATGGGTGAAAATTCAATGCGCTCCGAAGTCTTATTCTGTATGGTCTTTGAACCAGTAGGATTCGACAATTTAAAATGAAAAGACTGCTTTTTTGAAAAGGCAGTCTTTGTTTATTCGTGAGAAAAGTAACTTAAATACAAATCAAACTTCTATAAATTTTTTCCTTTCATCCGGAGTCGGCAGATAACATTTCTGATTTGCCAGTTTCATTCTGTTTTTTGAAATCAGATCATAAATTGTGTCACTTAAAAATCGGGGAATTATTTTTCCGATGACTGAAAGTTTATAAATTCCGCCTAAAATATTGGCAATTTGCAGAACCGCATTGGATTTTTCAAGATAATAATGATTTGGTTTCCACAAATAAAGCGTGTTGAAGACTTCCGTATTTAGTTTTCTTTCGGATAAAAATGTCTGTCCGAAATCCGATTGCAGGGAGGCAAAAAGAAATCTGTTGTTGTGATCTCTTTTAAGAATCCACTGTACCCAGAAATTGCAGACTCCGCAATCGCCGTCAAAAAATACAATATGTTTCCCCATCCATTTTTCCTCCATGATTTTTGGTTTTAAAGAGCCATTTTCCTTTCGGTTTCCGCTTTTTCTTTTTTGAAGTAATCTACTAATATTTTTCTTTGCGCATCGGTAAGTTTCGCATCCTGATGTCCGATATAATACGATTCCAGAGGCATTTCTTTCTTTTCGACCATCTCTATGCATTCATCAAGCTTATGAACCTGCTGTTTGGGAAGATAAGTCGCAAAAGTAGAGAAATTAAGCTCTTTTCTTCCTTCGTCGATATGATTTTTCAGAATCCATGAGGCAGGAGCAATATTAGAATACCACGGATATCTGGATTCGTTGGAATGGCAGTCGTAGCATGAATTATTAATCAGTTGTGCCACTTCGGGCTGTGTGTTTTTGATCTTTAAAAAATCCATTCCGGGAGTCGGAGCCGGGTTTGTTTTATCAATTGGGAAAAACTGGATGATGATAAAAGCGACAAGAATGACAACCAATATTTTTTTCATTGCTAAAATTTTATGTTTTCTGAATAGATAAAGGTACTTAAATTTCAGATAAATAAAAAGGATAAAATTCAGGAAATCTTATTACTCTCTTGAATTGTTCTAAATATGATTTTTAAAGGCTGAAGATTATTTAAATTAAAGTAAAAAATGCTTAACTTAATTGAATGATTAATTATTTCAAATTTTAAATAACTGCAAAACAGTAATTTGATGTAAATTATTGTTTTTAACTATCGTAAAAATTTTTTCAATAGATTGTATTTATATAATAACAATGGTAAGTTTGTATTGTTCATTCAGTAAAACGTAAAACAACATAAAAATTTAAACAATATGGAAAATACTTCAGGAGACATCAGCAAATGCCCTTTTCACAACGGAACGATGAAAAAAGAAAATGTTGCAGGAGGCGGTACTAAAAATATAGACTGGTGGCCGGATCAGTTAAGAGTAGATATTCTTCGTCAGCATTCTGATCTGTCTAATCCGATGGAGAAAGATTTCAATTATGCAGAAGCTTTTAAAAGTCTGGATCTGGAAGAAGTAAAAAAAGATCTTCATGCTCTAATGACGGATTCTCAGGATTGGTGGCCTGCAGATTTCGGACATTACGGACCTTTGTTTATCCGTATGGCTTGGCACAGCGCAGGAACGTATCGTGTAGGTGACGGGCGAGGCGGAGCAGGAGCCGGACAGCAGCGTTTTGCCCCTTTGAACAGTTGGCCGGACAACGTAAGTCTGGATAAAGCGAGAAGACTTCTTTGGCCCATTAAACAAAAATACGGGAAGAAAATTTCCTGGGCAGATTTAATGATCCTTACCGGAAATATTGCCTTAGAATCGATGGGATTCAAAACGTTCGGATTTGCGGGAGGTCGTGAAGATGTTTGGGAACCGGATCAGGATGTGTACTGGGGAACAGAGAAAACATGGTTGGGCGGAGATCTTCGCTATGCACATGGCTCAGACGGAGTGGTAGAAAACAGAGGAGTTCTTCCTACTGATGATAATGCAGACGGAGATATCCATACAAGAAATTTAGAAAAACCTTTGGCTGCGGTACAGATGGGACTTATTTATGTAAATCCTGAAGGTCCGGACGGAAATCCTGATCCTATTGCAGCAGCAAAAGATATTCGCGATACGTTTGGAAGAATGGCAATGAATGATGAAGAAACTGTTGCTTTAATTGCGGGAGGTCACACATTTGGTAAAACGCACGGAGCAGGACCTGCAGATCATGTAGGAGAAGAGCCGGAAGCAGCAGGAATTGAAGCGCAGGGATTCGGGTGGAACAGTACTTATAAGTCAGGAAAAGGAGCAGATGCTATTTCCAGCGGATTAGAAGTAACATGGACGGAAACTCCAACGGAATGGAGCAATTATTTCTTTAAAAATCTTTTCGAAAACGAATGGGAACTTACCAAAAGTCCTGCAGGAGCGCATCAGTGGGTTGCCAAAAATGGTGAAGAAATTATTCCGGATGCTTTTGATCCTGATAAAAAACACAGACCGACAATGCTTACAACGGATCTTTCGTTGAGGTTTGATCCTGTTTATGAGAAAATTTCAAGAAGATTTTATGAAAATCCGGATGCTTTTGCTGACGCATTTGCAAGAGCGTGGTATAAACTGACACACAGAGATATGGGACCAAAAGCCCGTTATTTAGGGCCGGATGTTCCTGCGGAAGAATTAATATGGCAGGATCCGATTCCGGAAGTGGATCACGCGTTAATCAATAATTCAGACGTTGAAGCTTTAAAATCAAAAATTTTAGATTCAGGTTTAAGTGTTTCCGAATTGGTTTCTACAGCCTGGGCATCGGCTTCTACATTCAGAGGAAGTGATAAAAGAGGAGGTGCAAACGGGGCGAGAATTCGTCTGGCTCCACAAAAAGACTGGGAAGTAAATAATCCGGCACAGCTTCAGAAAGTTTTAAGTATTCTTGAAAATATTCAGAAAGAATTTAATGAAAATCAGACAGGTGGTAAAAAAGTTTCTTTAGCAGACCTTATTGTTCTTGCAGGAAGTGCTGCTGTTGAAAAAGCGGCAAAAGACGGAGGTTATCAAGTAATCGTTCCTTTTGCGCCGGGAAGAATGGATGCTTCACAGGAACAGACGGATGTAGAATCTATGGGATATCTTGAGCCTGCAGCAGATGGATTCAGAAATTATTTAAAGAAAAAATTCTCGGTTTCCACAGAATCATTACTGATTGATAAAGCGCAATTATTAAATCTTACAGCTCCTGAACTTACCGTACTGATCGGAGGAATGAGATCTCTTAATGCGAATTTCGACGGATCTTCTCACGGTATTTTTACACAGAATCCGGGAGTACTCTCTAATGATTTCTTTGTTAATTTATTGGATATGAGTACCCAGTGGAAATCGGCTTCGGAAGATAATGAACTTTACGAAGGAACAGACCGAAAAACAGGAGATAAAAAATGGACAGCCACGAGAGCGGATCTTGTTTTTGGATCAAATTCTGAATTAAGAGCTATTGCAGAAGTATACGCAAGTTCTGATGCTAAAGAAAAATTTGTGAAAGATTTTGTTTCAGCATGGGTAAAAGTGATGAATCTTGATCGATTTGATTTAAAATAATTTAATTATTTAACATAATATTTAAAAAGACAACCATATCGGTTGTCTTTTTGTGTTTTAAATGTAATTTTATTGGTTTAAAATTAGGATTTGTGTAATAAAAATATATTTTTGTTAAAAAAACAAATTCTAATATGATAAGAAAATTATTTCCTGCCTTACTATTGGTAGGTTCTTTTAGTTACGCTCAAATCGGTATCAACAGTGAAAATCCAAATGCGACATTGGATGTTATTGGCAATCCGGGAGATCCATTCAAATTTGACGGGATTATTGCCCCGAGAATTACAGGAGATCAATTGAGAGCAAAAAATTATACTGCATCACAAAACGGAGCAATTGTTTTCGTTACACAGGAAGATACAGCTCCTGCAGGACAGACCATAGATGTTACGGCTTCCGGATATTACTATTTTGACGGAAATTCTGGGAAATGGATCAAGCTGATCTCTGCTGCAGCTTCACAAAAAATCAGGACATTATCAACCGGAACTGTTGCAGACGACGATTATACCGTTTTAATATCCGGAGATGTTACTTTACCATCTGCAACTTCGTCGAACAGAGGAAAGGTCTATCAACTCATCAACGATACTGCAGGAAATGTAACGGTAAATGGATTATTCAGGATCAACGGAGGTACTTTTTCTAACTATGGATTAAATAGTCATTCCTTAAAATCGGGATAATATTTTGATTTTCATTATAATGCATTAAAAATATGGTTAAAAGGATTGTTAAAAATTGCAATAAATCTTATTTTTAGGGTATGGAAAGTGGCAAAATGTTAGGAAAAATAAAAGAGGATTTACAGCAAGATTTATTCAAGACCAGACTTACCGAACTCATTAATATGGAGCATCCGTTGGTAAAATTAGCCCATGAGATTTCTTGGGATAAAATGGAGTCAGAGTTTGAAAATTTATTTTCAGAGGGAGGAAGACCTTCTATTGCGATTCGCAAAATAGCAGGAATGCTTTTGTTGAAGGAGATGTTTAAAGAAAGCGATGAGACGGTTGTAGAACGGTGGATTGAGAATGCTTACTGGCAATATTTCACCGGAGAAACCTTTTTTCAGACCGAACAGCCATTTGACCCCAGCAATTTTGTACATTTTAGAAAGAGAATTGGGGAGAAAGGTTTGGAATTCCTTTTGGGACAAAGTGTTTCCCTTCATCCGAAAGCCAAAAGAGAAGATGAAGTTCAGATAGACACCACCGTTGGGGAAAAGAATATTACTTTTCCTACGGATGCCAAACTGGCAAAAAAGGTGATTGATAATTGCTGTAAAATAGCCCAGGAAGAAGGTGTTGTACAAAGACAAAGCTACAAAAGAGTAAGCAAACAATTGCTTCGGACTGCCTATTTCGGTCATCATCCCAAAAGACAAAAGGATGCTAGGATGGCAAGAAAAAAGCTCAGAACGATTGGCAAAAGGGTGCTTCGGGAATTGGAAAGGAAGCTCCCGGTAAGCGTTTTAAAAGACTACGAAGAAGTTTTTAAAATTTACCTCAAAGTACTCACTCAAGAACGCAACACGAAAGATAAAATTTACAGTCTTCACGAACCACAGATTGCCTGTATTGCGAAAGGAAAATCGGGAAAGAATTACGAGTTTGGGACAAAAGTGGCGGTAGTACGGGGTCGGAAAACAGGCATCATCAGTTCCGTAAAAAGATTTTCCGGCAATCCTCACGACAGCAAAACCTTGGAAGAATCATTGGCACAAAGTGAGCGGGTAAGAAAATCAATTGGAGGAACAAGACCTACGAAAGCAGCCACAGACCGAGGATTTAGGGGAGTAAAAGAAGTAGAAGGAACAGCAATTTTGCTTCCCACAAAAAAAGAGAAAACAAAATATGGGCAACAAGTAGCCAGATTAAGATTCCGGGCAAGAGCAGCAATAGAACCTTGTATCTCACATTTAAAAAGAAACCACTCCTTAGGATTAAACTTCCTTAAAGGAGTGGCTGGAGATATTAATAATGCCTTATTAGCCGGGATTGGATATAATGAAGTCATTTAAACTTTTTTCCAAAGAAAAAAGTTTAAATGACTTCATTATATAAGCTTTAGTGGCTACAACTTAATCTTAAAATATTTACGATACTCTTTTTAGTCTTATCTCCTCTTTTCGTTTTTTGAGAAAATCAGCAGGTCGAATGCCATTTTGTTCATAAAATAAATTTGAAAAACTTTGCCGATTGCTAAAACCACAGGCAAGTGCTATATCTTCTACAGAGTATTTTTGCCAAAGTTTATTATTGTATATTTTTTCTGTTGCGTAATCTATTCTTAATTTATTGATATAAGTATTGAAATTACAGCCCTGATATTCATTCATAAATTGTGAAATATAAGTTGCATTGGTTCCAAACTCTATTGCAAGTTTTCCAGCAGTAATTCCTTTTTCAAGAAAGCCATTATTTTTTTCAAAATCAGAGAATTTACTTTTAAGAAGCTGAATTGTTTTTATTTCTATCTTTGAGTTCTTTTCGGTAAGTTTATTAAGATCTGCATTTTCTTTTATTTTTGTATTCTTTGAACTGATTTTTTCTAACAGCTCCTCATATTTAATCTGAATTTCTTTTTTCTTTCTCAGCCAATATGCTAAAAATAATATAAGAACTAAAATTACGACGAAGCTTAATATGAGTAAAAACTTTCCGAAAGAATTGGTTTTTTCAAGATTTGATTGAGCTTCAAGTAAAGATTTTGTATCGTAGTCTCGGTGTATACGATTGGAAAGATATTTAAAATCAGTGGAGATGATGCTGTCTGCTTTTAGCAGTTGCTTGGTATAATATAATTCTTCTTTTGGTTGGTTTTTATTTCTGTGAAATGTAATAAGTTTTTCGTAGTTGTTTCTTAATTCAGGAAGAATAAATTGGTATTTATTGAAGATAGAATCTACTTTCTTATAATCAGAAAGAGCTTTTTCAGTATTTTTTAGTTCATCATAAGCAGATCCCCGATAGTAGTAAATGACAGATGCAAAGGTGTAATCATTAATTTTTATGAATTCAGGCAATGCATTGTTAAATATTTGAATAGAATTTTGATAAGATTTTTTATTAAATTCTGTAATAGCTTCACTTTTATAGAAATAACTTTTTTCGAGATTGAAAAAAGGATCTTTTGGAAGAGCATCTAATCCTTCTTTTATAAGTTTTTCAGATTCAGTATAATTTCCCAGTTGCTGATAACAGACAATCATTTGGTGTAAGCAATTGAGATAGCCTTTTTGATGATTCTTGATAAGATTAGGGTGTATACTTGTTTTTATTTTTGATTTAAAATATACATTACATGACTTAAATAATTGTAATGCTTCTTCATAATACCCCAGATAGCTTTTTACAACACCAATATGGTATAGATTTTGGTATTTTAGAAATTCATCATCTGTATTTTTTGTATACTCATATGCCTTCAAATATTCATTCAGAGCTGGTTGAAATTTTCTGTAGGTAAAATAATATACCGCTCCTTTACTTATATATGAACTGCCAATAAGATCAGAATTTCCAGATAATTTTGCAGCAGAAATAGCACTGTCTGCATATTCTATTTTTTTGTTTGGTGAATATCTTATAGCATCATCATAAGCCTGAAACAATTCTGCATAATTTTTTTCTTTTTTTGCTCTAGATATATAAATGTTGAGATAATGAAAAGCTTTTTGATCATTCTCTTCATATATCCAATATTTATTTCTTAACGCAGAATAATAATCCTGTGCTGACAGTTGACAGATTGTAAAAAAAACAAAAAAGCTGAAAATAGTTTTATTCATTCCTTTTTTAATTTGTTTTTCATGGAATTCTTTTTTCACTTCAAATGTAATTATTTTAATATAATAAAAGTTTATATGATATAAAAATGTTTTTTACTGATGAGAATAAATCACTGATGATTAGAGTAATAAACAGGGGAAATGTAAAAATTATAAAAAATATTACGTAATAATTTTTATAATCTTACCCACAACTGTTTGTGAAACAGGATGTACTCTTTTAATATTGCTAAAAATAATCGATGACTTTTGGTCGGAAATTATCAACCAAAAAAATATTGAAAAAGTATGAAATTCAAAATCACTATAATCTTACTTGGGCTTTTTTGTGTGTTGTTAAATTCTTGCAGGGAAACTGAAGATCTAAATTATCCAAATACTGTTTCAGATAATATTACTCTACAAAAGGATAGTAAAAAAGAAAAAGACTCTAGTGAAAACCAAAAGGATCCTCCAATAAAAGGAACTCACTGGAAAACTCAAAGTGTAGGTTCCGCTGAAAAATAGAATGAAAAAACATACATTACTTTTTTTATTAATATCTGTCTTTTCTTTTGCTCAGGACTCGATCAATAAGATTGTAGAAAAGCAAATAGAGCAAATAGAAATTGTTACAAAGAAAAAATTGATTGAAAGAAAAATCGACAGATTGGTATTTAATGTTGAAAATTCAATTTCTGCAACGGGGGGAGATGCGCTTGATGCCTTAAAAGTAACACCTGGAATACGCGTGCTCAATGACAAAATTTCGATGATAGGTAAAAGCGGAATGATTGTGATGGTGGATGATAAAGTAATAAAACTCTCAGGAGATGATCTTATCGGTTTTTTAAAAACAATACCATCAGACAATATTAAAAGTATTGAAGTAATTACAGTGCCGCCGTCCAAATATGAAGCACAAGGAAATAGCGGGATCATTAATATAAAGCTTAATAAAGTAAAACAAAATAGTTGGAACAGTTCAGTGAGAAGTACTTATACACAAACCACTTATCCTGCGGGAACTATAGGAGGGAGTTTTAATTATAACAAAGATAAAATTTCTATTGAATCTGATTTGGGGTATACAAACGGATCGATTGCTCCCAGCTATAATACAACTTTCTTTTATCCTAATCAGATATGGAGAGAAGTAAATACAAACAGAAACTATTACGATTTGGTTCGTGGAAAATTGGGTGTAAATTACAGATTTTCTGACAAGTTTAATATTGGTGCACAGTATATGTCCAGTAATAACAAGAAAAGAAATTTAGAAAATGATTATTCAACCATAACAGATAATATTAGTAATTCTATTGACTCCTTAATCGTTAATAAAGCTGAAAACAGAATAAGAAATAGATTTAATACTGTAGATTTTTATTCCGTTTATAAATTAGATACGCTGGGTAGAAAAATTTCAGCAAATTTTAACTATTTGAAATTTAAAGATACACAAGACAGGATTTTTAGCTCAAATAATTTGTTGGCAAACAATATGGTAATTCCCAATTCATATTATTCTGCCAATAATATTTCAAAACAGAATATTGAAAATTATTCGGCAAATGTTGATGTGGATTTTCCGACTAAGTTCGCAGATTTTATTTTTGGTGGGAAAGTTTCTTTTACAAAGAATAAAACAGATCTGGCTTTGTACAATCTTAGTTCAGGAAGTTCAATATATGATGCTGCACAGAGTAATCGGTTTGTTTATAAAGAAAATACAGAAGCTCTGTATTTTTATGCCAGCAAAAAATTATCCGAGAAATGGGAAACCCAGCTGGGTCTAAGATTTGAAACTACACAAACTGAGGGGAATTCAATTTCTTTGGATAAAATAAATAAGAATAATTATTCTAAATTATTTCCAACATTTTATCTGACATATACTCCTGATGAAAATAATATTTTCTCATTTAACTATAGCAGAAGATTAGATAGACCCAATTTTGAGGATTTAAATCCATTTAGATTATATAATAACAAATATCAGTATTCTGAAGGTAATCCCTTTCTTCAGCCAAGTTACAGTCATAACATGGAGTTGAGTTATACTCTTAAAAATAATTGGACAAGTAAGCTTTACTACTCTAAAATAATAGATGGTTCAGGCGGTATTATTTTGATAGATCCAGTGAATAATAATTTACAGGCAAATATAATTTTAAATTATTTGAATTCACAAATCATAGGTCTTTCAGAATCGTATACATTAAACTTAAAAAAATGGTTTCAAAGTTATAACAGTTTTGATGTGTATTATTCTAACTCAAAATCAACAGTGCCATATATAAACTCTAATGTGGACGGATTTAATTATAACCTGACTACCAATAATACTTTTAGTCTTAATAAGGAAAAGACCGTTTTATTTGGACTGAATTATTCTTACAATTTTAAGGGAGTTTCGGGAGTAGACAGAATTTCCGCATACAGCCAGCTTGATGTATCATTAAAATTTTTGTTTTTAAATAAAAATCTGAGTCTTGCAATTATTGGAAATGACATTTTAAAAAGCAGTATCATAACCCAGACTTCAATAACCAATAATTATCAGATTATATACAAAAACTATGAGGATATAAGGTTTTTAAGGCTGTCATTAGTTTACAAATTTGGTAATAAAGATATTAAAAGTACTCAGATAGAAGGAAGTAACGAAGAAGAAAAAAACAGACTTAAAAAATAAACGCATAAACAAAGACCAACGAGGGTATAAAACAGAACGTTAAAGTTCTGGTGTCTTTAAAAGTTTGCCGATTGTTTAACCCATTAAAAAATTAATAACATGGAAAAGAAAAAATTCAATGCCAAAGATTTTTTGAATGTTAGCACTTTATCACCGCTTGAATCTGCAGAGATCAAAGGAGGTATGGCTGACACTATTAAAACTGTAAGAACAGTTAAAACTGTTGTAGATGTAGTAACAACAGTAACAAACTAAAAACTAAAGTTTTTACAGCTAAAGGCGGTGGAAAATCCACCGCCTTATAAAATTTAAAAACATATAACTATGAATACAGAGATATTAGCAGAAATAAAACCATTTTCTTCGGAATGGTGGGATTTTTTCCTAAAAGAAAATGGAAACTTTACAGAGACCAAAGTATTTAAAGATGTAATAAATGATGCGGATGTTGTTCTTTTAAATGAAGAAATAGTTAAAATTCTACAAGAATTATATTTATTAAAAACAAATAAGTATGGTTTTAGAATATACTTAGATGGGAAGGAACAGGATAATACTTTTATGACCAATTTATTCGAAAACCACGCGCCTTTTGATAATGAAAATATTACAGAATATTTTAATAGAGTGTTTTCAGATAAGAAATTTGGAATGATCATTAATCATACTGAAAAATTTTCTGAAGAATTAGCTCGTAATGTATTATTAAAAATACAGCCATTGCTCGATAAAGTAGGTATTCCTCTAACAGGATTAAGTGCTCACATACTAATTGGAAACTACGGATGGACTCCTTTAGGAATTCATCAGGATACCAGAGGTGAGAATGTTATTCATTTTCATTTAGGTCCCGGTCCTAAAATTATGTACAATTGGAACGAGGAAGATTATAAGGAACTTACAGGTAAAAAAGATAACAATAAAGATGTCGAACCACTATTACCATACGCAGAAAGTTATCCCTTTGAAACAGGAGATCTCTATTATATGCCTTGGAATAAATATCATATAGGGTTCTCTGACCAATTTTCCGTAGGACTTACAATTTGGTTTAACAATCCTACAAAAAGGAATTTTACTACGGCAATTCTAGATGCCTTTCATCTGCAGCATCTTAATGAGGATGACGAAATTTTAAGCCCAAACAAGGATAAAGATATAGATTTAACGTTTGAAAATATTAAATCCGTACTAAATCTCAATGAAAATCTAAGACAACTGACTTTCATTGATTTATTAAAATATCTCCACAAAGAGTATAAATTAGCGATTTTAAGCAACGGAGGATGGGCGAGTATTCCTGTGACCTTAACTGATAAAATCAAGTATGAAATTGATAATTATGAAATATTGGATAATAAGAAAATTATCACTCCATATCCCTTTAAAACATTTTATGAAAAGATAGATGATGAATTGGTGATTTTTGCAAGAGGATATAAGGTTAAAATTAGATATCATGATGAGCTAATAAATATAATTGATAAATTAAACCAGAATAAAGAAGAACTGGTAACGGATTTACTCAGTAATTTGATAGTTGATTGGCCTGTAGAAGCAGGTTTATACTTTTTATCGCTCCTTTATGACAAGAGAGCTATTAATATTGTTGAAACTAATCAGTTGAAATAAGATGGAACAAACAATTATCGAAAAAGTAGAATCTTTTTCTGCTGAGTGGTGGGATCATTTTTTAGAAGATAGTGGTAATTTTACTAAAACAAAAGTATACAAGAATGTAATTTCTAATGATGATATTGATATATTAAAGAACGAAGCAGTAAAGATTTTACAGGAGATTTATACTCATAGAACTAATCAGTATGGGTTTAGGGTATACATAAAAGGTGAAGAACAGGATGTAAACTATATATCCAAACTTTTTGATGCTCCACCAACTGAAAAAGAAACTTTGGAAAGTTATGCCGAAAGAGTTTTTGAAAAACAAAAATTCGGTATGATTGTTAATAGAACTGAAAAATTTTCAGAGAAAGTTTCACAGAATATTTTATTAAAATTACAACCTTTACTGAATAAAGTAGGAATACCTTTAACAGGACTGGAAATGACTCTGTTTGTAGGGAATTATGGATGGACACCTTTGGGTATTCATATTGATATTAAGGGGGAGAATATAATGCATTTTCATCTTGGACCCGGTCCAAAAATAATGTATAATTGGGAGGAAGATACATATAAGAATTTAACTGGCAAAAAAGAAAATAATACAGATATAGAACCACTTCTGCCTTATTCGGATGCATATCCTTTCGAAACGGGAGATTTTTATTTTATGCCATGGAATAAGTATCATATAGGATTTTCTGATGAATTGTCTATCGGATTTATAGTTGGATTTAACAATCCTACAAGAAAAGGTTTTACATCTGCAATTTTAAATTCTATTTCTCAGCAATATTTAAATGATAACAAACAAATATTAAGTCCGGATAAAAATGTAGAAGTTGAAGATTCATTTAATGCCATTGAATCAGTAATTAATTTAGATGAAAATCTTAGACACCTGTCTTTCATGGATTTGATGAAGTACTTACACAAAGAATTCAAATTAGCAATTTTAAGTAATGGCGGATGGGCAAATATCCCAATAACCTTAAATGATAAAATAAAATATGATGTAGATAATTATGAAGTACTAGAGAATAAAAGAATAATTACTCCTTATCCATTTAAAACATGTTATGAAAAAATTGGAGATGAGCTGGTCATGTTTGTGCGAGGTTATAAAGTAAAAATTAAATATCATGATGAATTACC
Source organism: Chryseobacterium sp. C3 (assembly GCF_014218905.1). NCBI lineage: Bacteria > Pseudomonadati > Bacteroidota > Flavobacteriia > Flavobacteriales > Weeksellaceae > Chryseobacterium > Chryseobacterium sp. C3. Next base: position 266,212 of record NZ_JACLCU010000007.1, read on the forward strand.
TGGTATCATTGATAAATTAAATAGAAATAAAGAGGAGGAAGTAACGGATTTATTAAGTACTTTAACGCAAGATTGGCCTGTAGAAGCCGGCTTATACTTTTTATCATTACTTTATGATAAAAGAGCAATTAATATCATCGAATAACAAAATAAAAAATGAAAAAAATAATACTTTTAATACTTATGACTGCATTATCAAATTTAGGAACAGCCCAGACAAAAACTACCAGTAGTACAAAGTCTTCCGAAAGCTATAGTTATTCGACTTCTTTTGATGCAAAGCAAAAAGAGTCGATACTGAACTATTTAAAAAAAGAGCTAGGCAAAGAGTATAAAACAACGAACCAGAAGTTAGTATGGTCGAAGATTAGTGATCTTGAAACTAAAAATGACAAAACGTTTGTTAAACTAGAAGGTAATGAAATTGAATTAAATTATCAAAATAAAAACGATTTATTGAATCCCCTTATATTGAAAAAACTGAAAAAAATATCTGATTTTATTGAATCAACCAACAAATAAATGAAATTTATTCCTCAGTATAATATCATGGACTGTGGTCCGGCTTGTCTGGCTATGATTGCCAATGAGTATGGAAAAAAATATACTCTGAAATATTTAAGAGAAAAATCATTTCTTACAAGAGATGGAGTATCTTTATTAGGAATCAGCGAAGCGGCGCAAAGCATAGGATTTGAAACAGTAACAACAAGAATAAATTTAGACCAGCTTTTAGATTTACCTACACCCTGTATATTACATTGGGATCAAAACCATTTTATAGTTTTAGAAAAAATAAAAGGATCCAAAAAAGGCAATAAGTCTTTTTTTAAAAGAGGCTTATTGTTTAAAATTGTTGATCCTTCCTATGGCATATTATACCTCAAGGAAACTGAATTTTTAAAGCATTGGATTAGCAGTGACAACAAAGGTGTTGCACTATTTCTTAATCCTACAGATGCTTTCTATGAATATTCTCCTCCTGCGGAAAATAAAATAAATATCAAATATTTAGCAGGAATTTTATTTCAGCATAAAAAACAGTTTTTGTGGATGTTATTATCCTTGCTTTTAGGCAATTTAGTAAACATCGCTTTCCCGTTTTTAACGCAAAATCTTATAGACAAAGGGATTACTGACAAAAATCTGTCAATTGTTCAATTGATACTTTTTGCGCAGATCAGCTTGTTTCTGGGAGCTATGATTGTTGAAATCATTAGAAACTGGCTGGTTTTAAAAGTAGGAACAAAAATCAGCATAACAATTATTTCAGACTTTCTAAGAAAATTATTACAGTTAAAAATAAAATTCTTTGATACTAAAATGATGGGCGATTTCACTCAAAGAATTCAGGATAATGAAAGAATAGAAAATTTTTTAACTTCACAGAGTTTAATCACTATTTTTTCCATTATTTCATTTTGTGTATTTTTTGTGATTTTGGGATATTACAACTACACAATACTGTTCATTTATTTGCTTCTTACAGTTTTAGCTGTTTGTTGGTCTGCATATTTTCTGAAGAAAAGAAGCATACTCGATTTTTATAAATTTAAATTAAAAAGTGAAAATCAAAATGCCATCTATGAGATTATAAATGGTGTAACAGAGATGAAGCTAAATCAGTTTCAGGATTTTAAGAATAAAGAATGGCAGAAAATTCAGGATAAATTATTACAAATAAATGCAAGAGTTCTGAGGTTAACTCAATTTCAGATCGGCGGTTTTGAAATAATCAACCAGATTAAAAACATTATTGTAACCTATATATCAGCTGTTTGTGTGATAAAAGGAGAAATGTCATTAGGTGAGCTTATGGCAATTTCTTTTATATTGGGACAAATGATCTCTCCTCTTAACAGTATTACAACATTTTTTTATTCTCTACAGGATGCCAAGCTTAGTTTGGAAAGACTCTCCGAAGTTCAGTATCATGAAGATGAAGAAAATGAAAATTTAATCCCTCTTCCAAAAACATCTTTATTAAATAATCAAGGGATCAATATTAATGATGTTTCATTTCAATATGAAGGTCCTAAATCTCCATTTGTTCTTAAAGATATTAGTTTTAAAATTCCGGAAGGAAAAATAACGGCAATTGTCGGCGCAAGCGGTAGTGGAAAAACCACTTTAATGAAACTGCTTCTGAGATTTTACGAACCAACAAGAGGGGAACTTTTCTATAATTCTGAAAATATATCAAAAATTTCCCCAAAAAGTTTACGGGAAAATTGTGGTGTCGTAATGCAGGACGGCTTTATATTTTCAGATACTATTGAAAGAAATATTGCCACTGGTGATGAAGAGGTAAACAGAGAAAAACTTCAAAATGCAGTAAAAATTGCAAATATCGAAGAGTTTATAGAAGAACTTCCCTTAGGATATAATACCAAAATCGGAGCATCAGGAAATGGTATTTCTGGTGGACAAAAACAAAGAATACTTATTGCAAGAGCAGTTTATAAAAACCCTCATTACATTTTTTTTGATGAAGCTACTTCTGCACTTGATGCCGAAAATGAAAAAATCATCCATGACAATTTACAACAGTTTTTCAAAGGAAAAACAGTTTTAATAATCGCACACCGTTTAAGTACAGTGAAAAATGCCGATCAGATTATTGTTTTAAAAAATGGAAGAATTGTAGAGCATGGAAATCATCAGACATTGGTTGATAATAAAGCAGATTACTATAATCTGGTAAAAAACCAGCTGGAGTTGGGCAGCTAATTTATATAAATTAAAATTCTTTAAAGATCAATACCTTTTTGATGAAAAGCAGTCATAATTAATATCAATAGCACAAAACATTTTTATATACAAAAAAAGGTAATGTGGTCAAAAATAGTTGGTGTTTTTCACAAAAATAATTCGTAATATTTAGCTGTTGATTGGAAGAGGAAATGAGCAATGCTGAGGAGCAACTCATCAGCAATACAATCAACGCTGTAAACAATAGTTTAGAGGATGGCTTTTGCCATCCTTTTTTTTCAAATTATTGGAACAGCACTATGGCTTAAAAACCTTTTACGAACGACGCTTACTGTTTTGCTTTCCCAAAAAAATCACATCCATACTTTTTGAAACTCCAACAACGATATTTTTTGAATTTTCAGCTACAAAAAAAGTTTATTGAAACAAAGTTCAATAAACTTACTGTATCATTAGTAATAATAAGTGTTGCGAAGAATTTCACCAACTATTTTTGACCATTAAACCCAAAAAAACCGTTAATTTGATAATTAACGGTTTTTGTAGACCCACAGGGATTCGAACCCCAGATGACTGAACCAAAATCAGTAGTGTTACCGCTACACCATGGGTCTGTATTTCTATGACGCGAAATTATATAAATTATTTTAAAAATAAAAATGATATTAAAAGAAAAGTGCGTGGCAATCGATTATTAATTGATTTACAAAGATTTATTTTTTTAACTTTTTTATTCGGAATGAAAGTTTCTTTGCATATTAATTATGAGAAAGTATGATTTGAAATCAGAGCTTTTCTGCTACAAATATCAAATTAAATAAAAAGCGTATCTTTGCAAAAAATTGGGCTCCAAAAGTTGGAGAAACCCATTAATAACGTGTCCTGAGCTTTGTCGAAGGATTATTAAACATTTTTTATGTCGAATATTGTCGCAATCGTTGGACGTCCCAACGTAGGAAAATCAACGCTTTTTAATCGTTTACTGGAAAGAAGAGAGGCTATCGTAGACTCTACCGCCGGTGTTACCAGAGACCGTCATTACGGAAAATCCGACTGGAACGGAGTAGATTTCACGGTGATTGATACCGGAGGATATGATGTAAACAACGATGATGTTTTCCAGGGAGAAATTTCAAAGCAGGTTCAGTTGGCGATTGATGAAGCAACTTCTATCATTTTTATGTTGAATGTAGAAGAAGGACTTACAGATACGGATTACGAAATCCACGAAATGTTGAGAAGATCAAACAAGCCGGTTTATATCGTAATCAATAAAGTAGATTCTTCCAAAGAAGAATTGGCAGCTACAGAATTTTATCAGTTGGGAATTGAAAAATATTACACTTTGTCCTCTGCAACAGGTTCAGGAACAGGAGATTTACTGGACGATGTGGTAAAAGATTTCCCGACAACCGAATACAAAGATCCTTTTGAAGGATTGCCTAAAATTACCATCGCGGGTCGTCCGAATGTAGGTAAATCTACCATGACGAATGCTTTGCTTGATGCCGACAGAAATATCGTAACAGATGTTGCAGGAACTACAAGAGACAGTATCCAGACCCTTTATAACAAATTCGGACACGAATTCGTATTGGTAGATACAGCCGGAATGAGAAGAAAATCCAAAGTAAGCGAAGACTTGGAATTCTATTCCGTAATGCGTTCTATCCGTTCCATCGAATACTCTGATGTTGTGATTATTATGGTGGATGCTACTCAGGGATGGGAATCTCAGGATATGAACATCTTTGGTCTGGCTCAGAAAAACAGAAAAGGAATTGTGATTCTTGTTAATAAATGGGATTTGATTGAAGGTAAGGAAACCAACACCATGCGTGATTTCGAAAAACAGATTAAAGACAAGATCGGGCAGTTTCAGGATATTCCTATTTTATTCGTTTCTGCATTAACGAAACAGAGAATCCTGAAAGCGGTAGACATGGCAATGCAGGTGTATGAAGACCGTAAGAAAAAGATCAAAACTTCAAAACTTAACGAAGTGATGCTTCCTATTTTTGAACAGACACCGCCTCCTGCAAACAAAGGAAAATACATTAAAATCAAATACTGTGTACAGCTTCCGACGCCGTCACCACAATTTGTATTCTTCTGTAACTTACCGCAATACGTAAAAGAACCATATAAAAGATTTACTGAAAACCAGTTGAGAAAAGAATTCGGATTTACCGGAGTTCCTATCGAAGTGTATTTCAGACAAAAATAAATTGTAATCCCTTTCAGATTTTTCTGAGAGGGATTTTATTCTTCATTAAATATATATTTTAGATAAAAGCTTTTCAAAATAATGAACACAATCGTTTTATCAGAACAATTTTCTTTAGTTAATTCATGGATCAATGAGCTTCGAAATGTTGAAATCCAGCACGACCGTATGAGATTCCGCAGAAATATGGAAAGAATCGGCGAAATTGCTGCGTTCGAGATCAGCAAAACACTGGAGCATAAAGAAATTGAAATTCAGACTCCTTTGGATACGATTAAAGTGAAGGAAATTGCTGTTCAGCCTGTTATTACGACCATTTTGAGAGCCGGAGTTCCTTTGTTTGAAGGAATTTTGAATTATCTTGATAAAGCAGACTGCGGATTTGTTGCCGCTTACAGAAAACACGACGCCAACGATTATTTCTCTATCAAACAGGATTATTTAACGTGTCCGAATATCGAAGGCAGACCTTTAATTGTTGCTGATCCGATGTTGGCAACCGGAGCTTCTCTTATCGAAGCCATCAAAGATCTGTTAACCCATGGAAAGCCGACTGAGCTTCACATTGTTGCTGCAATTGCTTCAAGGCAGGGAGTTGAAACCATAGAAAAAGCGTATCCCGATGCCAAAATCTGGGTAGGAGCCATTGATGAAAACCTTACCTCAAAAGGCTACATTACTCCGGGACTGGGTGATGCGGGAGACTTAAGCTATGGCGAAAAACTACAGCGATAATATAAATCTGATCAATCTTTCTCAGGATCATTTTTACACCTGAATTTCTTTTATTTTTACGGAAACTGAAAAAGCCGAAGGAAAAAATATTTTTTCTCGTCTAATATAAAAAGTGACCGTAATGAAAACCGGAATATGAATTTCGAGTTTGTCTTCCGTGAGCATCAGAAGATGGTGTATAATCTTGCTTTGCAGTATACCCAGAATACCGAAGATGCGGAAGAAATAACTCAGGATGTTTTTGTAAAAATATCACAAAAAATGGATGGCTTTAAAAACGAGTCATCCTTAAAAACATGGATTTACCGCATCGCGATTAATACCTCTTTAGATTTTCTTAAACATAAAAACACTAAAAAACGATTCTTTTTCGGTCTTTTCAGAGATTCGGATTCGGAAAACAGGCAGAATGAACTGGTAGATTTCAATCATCCCGGTGTGGTTCTTGAGCAGAAAGAAGAAGTCATGAAAATTTTCAGCTTTATCAATATGCTTCCGAATGATCAGAAAACAGTGGTTATTTTAATGAAAATTGAAGGCAATTCTCAACAGGAAACCGCTGAAATCATGAATATCAGTCAGAAAGCGGTGGAATCTCTTTTTCAGCGCGCCAAAAAAAATCTTATCCAAAAACTAAATCAACAGAAGGAATATGAAAAATAAATCGTCTAAATATGTAATGGAAGATCAGTTGCAGATATTAGAAAAAATTCAGAGCGTGGAGGCTCCTTCAGAATTGTACGGAAAGATTCTCAGTAAAATTGAGAATCAGAAGAAAGATGTTGTTTCCCCAAAATGGATTTTCGCCGCGGCAGCCGTGATTGTTATTCTGATCAGTTTGAACGTAAAAGTTATTCAAAACACAAAAGATAATTCAAAATCAGATTTTGATACCTTATTTATGATGAAATCACAAAATACTTTTTCGTATGACTAAAAACAGATTTTACATTTTTATCATCATCGGTTTGTTGATTTCTAATCTACTGTTGGTTGTCTTCATGCTCATGCGAAAACCTCCGCATCATTCAGGGCCGAGAAATCTTATTATTGAACGGCTGCATTTGGATGAAAAACAAATACAGCAATATGACGTACTGATTCAGCAGCACAGAATGCAGATCAGAGAAAAAGAACACGAAATGATGGATGCGAAAACGCAGTATTATTCATTATTAAAAAATAAAGATCAGAAAAACGGAGATTCTTTGGTACAGCAGATCGGAAAGATAAGTATGGAAACCGAGAAAATTAACTTTAAACATTTTCAGGACATCAGAAAAATTTGCCGTCCCGACCAGTTGCAGGATTTCGATCATCTTATTGATGAATTTGAATCTCTTTTTGCTCCCGGACCGAAACCTCCACACGAGCGATGAAAAAAAAATATTTCGTTTTTATTTAGTTTTCGTGGGTTTAATTTTCTCTTTCGCAGACAATATTTACCGGAAACAAGTCAATTGAAAAATAATTCAGAAAGAAGATCATAACTGTCGATAAACAATTTTCCCAAAAAGTTTTATCATCCGAAGGAAAATAAATGTATTGTCGTCTAATAAAATAATGATGGCGTAAAGAATAAATAGAATGAAATCGGAGAGCTTAAAAAGTAAAACAGTCTTTGTCAGCTTAAAAAACAATGTGTAATAAAATTAAAAGGTTAGCACAAATCTTAAGAACTACGATTAATCATGAAGAATCAATTTTTTTATTCCGAAAATAGCCTCTAAAAACTTTTAAACTAAACATTCTAAAAACCTCTTATGAAAAAACTTACATCATGGCTTGTTCCTGCATTCTTCACAGCAGTAGCCTTATATTCCTGTTCGGGCAGCGATACCTATGAAGCAACTCCGGTTACACAGGAAGAATATCCCGGAATTCTGGCTGCTTTTGGTTCCAATATCAATCTCAGCAGTCTTGAAAATTATGCCAATCAGCCTAAACCGGCTTATATTACAAGAGATAATACCGCCGGAAATCCTATTACGGATAAGGGCGCTACATTGGGAAGAATGCTGTTTTACGACAAAAATCTTTCGAAAAACAACACCATTTCATGTTCAAGCTGTCACAAACAGGAACTTGCTTTTGGAGACAATGCAGTTGCGAGTACAGGAGTGAACGGAACAACAGGCAGACATTCCATGAGACTGGTGAATGCAAGATTTGGCAATGAAATGAAATTTTTCTGGGACGAAAGAGCAGCTAGTCTGGAAGCACAGACTACGTTCCCGATTCAGGATCATAACGAAATGGGCTTCAGCGGAACAAATGGAGACGGTACACTTCAGGATTTGATTGCAAAACTTCAGAACATTAAATATTATCAGGAAATGTTCAAATTTGTTTACGGAGATGCTACCGTTAATCAAACAAGAATTCAGAATGCATTGGCGCAGTTCATCAGAAGTATTCAGTCCTTTGATTCTAAATATGATGTAGGAAGAGCTGCAAGCGCAAATGATCAGCAGCTGTTTGCAAACTTTACGGCACAGGAAAATCAGGGAAAAAATCTATTTCTGGCTCCTCCTGTTTTTGATGCGACAGGAAACCGTACCGGTGGCGGATTGGGTTGTGCAGCCTGTCACGCCGCTCCGGAATTTGATATTGATCCGAATTCCAGAAACAACGGAATTATTGGGAAAATCAGCGGAACCGGAATCGATGTTTTTAACACCAAAGCTCCAAGTTTAAGAAACATTACCAACAGCAGCGGAATAGAAAACGGACAGTTTATGCACACCGGAAACCTGACAACGCTTCAGCAGGTAATTGGTCATTACGGAAATATCAATATTGCACCGGGAAATACCAATCTCGATCCTCGTTTGGTGCCTAACGGAAACGGACAAAAGCTAAACCTTACATCAACGGAAGTGAATGCAGTAATCGCATTTCTGAAAACACTTTCCGGAACCGATGTGTATACCAATAAAAAATGGAGTAATCCTTTTAAATAATTACAATTTCTTAAAGCTGTTCTTTATAGAGCAGCTTTTTTTATTCATCAATCGCCATAACCAAAACACTCACTTTGTTATCGCCCGATTTCAGAATCTCCCATGCAATCGAAGCCAGCGTATTTCCCGTTGTAAAAACATCATCAATTAACAAAATATGCTTACCTGAAATATTTTTAGTCATTGAAAATACATTTTCTGTTTTCAGCCGGTTCTGCTTATCCTTCAAAGCCTGAGCTTTAGAATAATGATTTCTTTTCATCACATCATGATCAAACGGAATAGCATAAAATTCTGAAAGCGTTTCGGCGAACCAATGCAGTTGATTATATCCTCTTTCTTTTAATTTTCTCGGATGAAGCGGAACCGTCACCAAAAGATCAGGCTTCTGATTTTTAAAATCAAGTCTTTCCGTCGTCCATTCAGCTAAAGTTTTCCCGATTTTCTCCCGACTCCTGTACTTCAGTTCATGAATTAATTTCCGGCTCACATTTTCTTTTTCAAACTGCATGAGTGCAAAAGCATTTTCGATAGGAAAAAGAAGTCTGCATTTTTCTTTAACAAAATTATCTTCAGAATAATCGTTGTGGGTAAAGTGGATCTGTTCAAAACAAAGATTACAGACCGGGAAATTGGCATCAATAATGCGGCTGCACCGAATACAGCGATTCGGAAATAAAATATCGAGCATCATTTGCGGATTGAATAACTAAATGATTATTAATTTTTTACAGGAATAAAATATTATTAATTCTTTCGATTAAATAACCCGAATAATTAAATTGTTTTTTATATCCCTAATTGGTGTAAAAATAATCATTTCATCCGAAAATGAAGTGAATAATTAAAAAAATAGAAAAAAATATGATTGTCCGTAACTTGTCATAATTAGAAAACCTTTGAGTTCTTCGCTTTATGCTGAGCTTGTCGAAGCACCTTTGCAAACTTAAAAACAGTTGGTATATAAAAGAATCTTAGCGATTCTTTGCGTGAAAATTAAGCATTATGATCAATAACGGATAATCATAAAAAAATTACAAAATATCTTTTCGGATTTTTTCAATTGCGTTTTTCATCCCCGAATTAAAATATTCCTTCTCCAGACGGATTGGCGGCGATTGTCTTACTTCACAATCCGCAATGCTGCACGATTCGCAGGTTACTCCTACATTGATGGTGTTCAGGGTGGGAGACTTAATAAAATTGATTTTTTTAATGGTCTGTGAGTTCAGTAAAATTCCCAAGCAGTAACTTCTGTTGCTTCCGTCGGAAAAAGGATTTTTTTGCGATGTAGAAATCACCAGATAACTGATTCCCTGATCTTTGTAATGCGAAATCTGGGCGTCCGTTAAGGTTTCGTTTTCTTTTAAATGATGAAGATTTTTCACGGCAATCCATCTTCTGCAGTAATGCTCGTTCGTTGCATTCGCATGAGGAGCCTGTTGATGATTGAGGTGTAACTCTTTTAAGATCTGTATTTTATCTGAATTTTTCTTTTTGACTAAGCATAAATAAAACAAATCTTTTATTCCCAGTTCGGAAGAAAGAATATTGGTCAGGCGATAATAAAATGTTTCGGGAGAATTGGTGAAATTATCGATCAAACTTTCAAAATTCTGGGGATTCCATTCGTTTTGCAGAAAAAAATCTGAAGTTTTTTCAATTGTTTTCTGTTTTGAAATCAACAAAGCTCCCGCAAAATACGAAGCATAAAAATTATTTAAAATTTCTTCAAAACTTCCGAAATCCAGCCACGAATACGTATTCGGTCGGTTTTTCAGCTCCAGAACATTAAATCCGATCTCTTTCGCGAGAATAAAGGTTTTCTGATCTTTTTCTAATTTCCGGTTTAAAAGCAACAGCTTTTTTTCAGGGACAAACAATGAGCGTAAATTATCCAAAGTCCCGTACTTCTCAAAATCTTCCGACTGAATCTGGTAATTAAATTTTTCATTCAGAATAGTCTCCAGAACATCAGACTGTAAATTTTTGTCGATCTTCAATCCGTTTTCCTCAGCAAAGAGCTGGACTTTTTCTTCAACTTCGGGAAAATAATTATCATAAAGTTCCTGAAATGAACGTAAAACAGCAAAGTAAAATCTTTCCTTTCCTAAATTATAGTTTTGTGAAATTTCAATTAGAGCATTGATAAAAGCGGTTACTTTTTTAGGCGCATCACTAATGATACTGATCAGGTTATTTTTATTGATCCCGAAAAGATCCAGAGGAATTTCTTTAAAAAAATCTGACTGAAGAATTTCATTAAAAGGAGTGAGGCTCTTATCCAGTTTTGTGGAAACCAGATCGTCAAAAGTACAGTTCAGCGCTTCCGAAAGCTGAATGATCTTATCATGCTTCGGATATTTTTTCCCATTTTCAATTTCGTTAAGGTAAGATTTCGATAAACCGGTCTTTACCGCAAGATCCTGTAAAGACCAGTTTTTCTTCTGTCTCTGCTGTTTCAGTTTCAGCCCGAAAACTGTTTTAATAAAGTCACTGTCCGAATTCATAATTCAAATATAATATTTAGAAGCGATTATTCGCATAATAATTTTTAAAATAATTTAGCGAACGTTCGCTGTTTGTGAAAATTTTTATTTATGTTTGCAATGTTGAATTACAAAACCAAAATGATATGAAAACCAAGACTCAATTGAAAATCAACGCTCAGCAAAATTTTGATGAAATTTTCACCAATGATTTAATCGATTTTTTGGTTGAGCTTCATCAGAATTTTAATCCGAAAAGAATACAACTTTTAGAAGACAGAAAAATCAGACAAAAAGAATTTGATGAAGGAATTCTCCCGAAGTTTTTAGAGGAGACAGAAGAAATAAGAAATGGAAACTGGATCTGCGCTCCGCTTCCGGAAGATTTACTGGATCGGAGAGTTGAAATTACAGGACCGGTAGACCGGAAAATGATCATCAACGCGTTAAATTCCGGAGCTTCCACTTTTATGGCAGATTTTGAGGACAGCAATTCTCCGACATGGAAAAACTGCATAGAAGGTCAGTTAAACCTTTCTGATGCGGTGAACCGAAGAATAGATTTTACAACTGAACAGGGAAAATCTTATCAGCTAAATGAAAAAACGGCTGTTTTATTGGTTCGTCCGCGAGGTTTACATTTAAATGAAAAACATATTGAAATTAATGGAGAACAGGCTTCGGCGTCATTAATCGATTTCGGAATTTATTTTTTCAGAAATGCTAAACAATTAATGGAAAATGGAAGCGGCCCGTATTTTTATCTCCCGAAATTAGAGCATTATCAGGAAGCAAGATGGTGGAACGAAGTGTTTGTTTTTGCACAGAATTACTTAGAAATTCCGCAGGGAACCATTAAAGCAACGGTTTTAATCGAAACAATTACCGCTTCTTTTCAGATTGATGAAATTTTATTTGAATTGAAAGACCACAGTTCCGGACTCAACTGCGGAAGATGGGATTATATTTTTTCTTTCATTAAAAAATTCAGAAACCTTCCCCGCTTTATTGTTCCCGACAGAGATCAGGTAGCCATGGCTTCTCCTTTTATGAGTGCCTATTCAAAACGCGTTATTGAAATCTGCCACAAAAGAAATGTTCACGCGATAGGAGGAATGGCGGCACAGATTCCGGTTAAAAACGATTATGAAGCGAACAGCATTGCTTTCGGAAAAGTAAGAAGCGATAAAGAACGAGAAGTAAAAAACGGGCACGACGGAACCTGGGTAGCGCATCCTGCGTTGGTTTCTGTGGCTAAAGATATTTTTGATAAATATATGCCTTCCAAAAATCAGATCGATAAAAAAGTTCAATACCATATCACCGAAAAAGATTTACTGGAAGTTCCAAAAGGTGAAATCACCGAAAAAGGGGTTCGGAAAAATATCAACGTCGGAATTCTTTACATCGAATCTTGGTTAATGGGAACGGGAGCTGCAGCCATTTATCATTTAATGGAAGATGCGGCAACCGCAGAAATATCCAGAACCCAGATCTGGCAATGGCTGAAAAATGATGCGGTTTTAAATGACGACCGCACTTTAACCAGAGAAATGATTCTTCAGTGGGAATTTGAAGAACTGGAAAGAATTGAAAAGTATGTGGGTGAAGAACGTTTCCGTAAAGGGAAATTCAATCTTGCCAAAGAACTTTTTAATGAATTGATTTTCAGTGAGAAATTTGATGAATTTTTAACTCTGAAAGCGTATCCTTTTATTTGAGTGGGAGAGTAATGAGAGTGGGAGAGTGGGAGAGTTTTAGGGTTTGAGCGTTTAATGTAATTGCAACGATCAACCATCAATTATCAATCATCAATTATCAATTATCTATCAACCGTTAACAAACAACAATTAACTAAACAAAAAAATAGTATGAAAACAAAACAAGAACAAATTCAGGAGATCGAAAAAGACTGGCTGGAAAACCCACGCTGGAAAGGAATAAAACGTCCTTACACAGCGGAAGATGTTTTAAAACTTCGCGGTTCTTACAAACTGGATTATACCATTGCAACGGAAATGTCTAAAAAATTCTGGAATTTACTCAACACTCAGGATTTCGTTGCAGGACTTGGCGCGTTAACCGGAAATCAGGCGGTTCAGGAAGTGGATGCAGGTTTACAGGCAATTTATCTTTCCGGATGGCAGGTTGCAGCAGATGCCAATTTATCGGGGGAAATGTATCCCGATCAGTCATTATACCCCGCCAATTCAGTTCCTTCTGTGGTAAAGAAAATTAACAATGCTTTATTGAGAGCAGACCAGATCCAGTCTGTGAACGGAGGCGGAGAAAAGGAATATCTGGTTCCGATTATTGCCGATGCAGAAGCAGGTTTTGGCGGAAATTTAAACGCGTATGAACTGATGAAACAGATGATTGAAGCAGGAGCTGCGGCAGTGCATTTTGAAGACCAGCTTTCTTCTGCTAAAAAATGCGGTCATTTGGGAGGTAAAGTTTTGGTTCCTACACAGGAAGCCATCAATAAACTAATTTCTGCTCGTTTGGCAGCAGATGTTTTGGGAGTTCCGAGTTTAATTATTGCAAGAACAGATGCAGATGCAGCAGATTTGCTGACTTCTGATATTGACGACAGAGATAAAAAATTTGTAACAGGCGAAAGAACTTCCGAAGGTTTCTATGTCGTAAAAAACGGAGTGGAGCAGGGAATCGACAGAGGTTTATCTTACGCTCCTTACGCAGACCTGATCTGGATGGAAACCTCTAATCCGGATCTGGAACAGGCAAGAAAATTTGCAGAAGGGATTCATGCGAAATTTCCTGATAAAATGTTGGCGTATAACTGTTCTCCATCCTTCAACTGGGCAGCAAGACTTTCTGTGGAAGAAATGCAGAATTTCCGTGAAGAACTGGCAAAATTAGGGTACAAATTCCAGTTTATTACTTTGGCAGGTTTCCACGCATTAAATACGGCGATGTTCGAGCTTGCTTTAGCTTATAAAGAAAAAGGAATGGCAGGATATTCTGAATTGCAGGAGCGTGAGTTTGCGTTGCAGCAAAAAGGTTTCAGAGCAGTAAAACATCAGTCGTTTGTAGGAACTGGCTATTTTGATGAGGTACAGAATATTGTTACCAACGGCTCTTCTGCAACAGTTGCTATGAAAGATTCTACCGAGACCGCACAATTTCACTAAAAAGTTTCGTTTTAATTAAATTTAATTGTTAGAACCTTCTCGATTTTGGGAAGGTTTTGTTTTTTATGTGCTAATTTTGAATTTATATTTGAAGGAGATGAGTTTGATTTTTGAAAAACAGATACAGGTTACAGAGCAGCATATTGATGGAAATAATCATGTAAATAACGTTCAGTATGTGCATTGGGTGGAAGAAATTGCAGCAGCGCACTGGGATTTTGTAAAACATAAAACCGAATATCCGAAAGATATCTGGATGCTTCTGGATCATCATATTCAATACAAAAAGCAGGTGTATCTTAATGATGTGATTACTGTTAAAACTTATCCGAAAGCTCCTGAAGGAATTCGTCAGCCCAGAAAAGTGGAGTTTTACTGTAATGATCAGTTGGTGGTGGATTCTGCCACATTGTGGGTTTTGGTAGATGCCGAAACGCAGAAAATCAAAAGACTGGAAAGTGACTGGCTGGAAAAGCTAAAATGATTCCTTTACAATTTTTTGCAGAATTTCAAACTTTGTTTCTTCGATGGTTCCAGTGATTTCCTGAATATTTCCGTTTTTGTCAACCATAAAAGTCATTGGATTTCTCAGCAGTGTAAAGTAGGATTTCAGCTCCTGTCCGGAATCTGTAATGTGCTGAAAATTGAAAGGTTTTTTGGTTAAAAATTGATTAACTTTTTCTTTACTGTCATACGTAATGGCTATAAAATTGATTGTTTCTCCTGAAAGTTCCTTCAGTTTATTAAGATAGGGAAGCTCTTCAACACAGGGTTCGCAGTGAGTTGACCAAAAATTGATAAAAGAGATTTTCCCCTTTAAATCATTAGAATTGAAATTTTTTCCTTCAGAATTTTTATAGTTTTCAATAGGAAAATGGGTTCCTATTTTATTTTCCAGATCGGGGTAAGTCCAAAACTGTCTCTTTTGAGCATTAAAGATTACGCTGAAAAAGATTAATAATAAGGTTATTGTTTTCATGATGAAGTAACGGTTCATCTTCAATATTATTTCATGAAGAATATTTTCTTGTACTCAAAGAACATGAACGGAACAAACCAAATTCCTTATCTTTGCATTATGATACGTATTACAAAAATTTTTACATTCGAAACCGCTCACGTTTTATACAATTACGACGGGAAATGTAAAAATATGCACGGACATTCCTACAAGCTGTTTGTAACAGTGAAAGGAAAGCCTGTTAATGATTTGGAAAACCCTAAGAATGGGATGGTGGTGGATTTTGGTGATATTAAAAGTATCGTAAAGTCTGAAATTGTAGATGTCTGGGATCATGCCGTTCTCATCAACGGACTTTCGCCGCACAGAGAACTCGGGGAAGATCTTGAGGAAAAAGGGCATAAAGTGATCTATTGTACATTTCAGCCGACCTGCGAGAATATGTTGTATGCCATCGCAGCAAAAATAAAATCGAAACTTCCGGAAGGAATTTCTTTGGCTTATCTTAAACTTCATGAAACCGAAAACTCTTACGGAGAATGGTTTGCGGAAGATAATCAGTAATTTTTTATTCAGAAAAACTCAGAACGGTGTTAAAAACAACCATTAATTTAGAACCCGGTAAAAAAGTATATTTCGCTTCAGACCAGCATTTCGGTGCACCGAATCCAAAGGAAAGTAAACTGCGCGAAGAGCGTTTTATCCGTTGGATGGACGAAATAAAGCATGATGCACAGGTTCTTTTTTTAATGGGAGATTTATTTGATTTCTGGCATGAATGGAAACACGTAATTCCGAAAGGATACGTTCGTGTTTTGGGAAAAATCGCCGAACTGAAAGACCGTGGAATCCATATTTACTTCTTTGTGGGAAACCATGACCTTTGGATGAAAGATTATCTTGAAGAAGAAATCGGATGCACGGTTTTCTATAAAAAGCAGTATTTTGAGATGGGCGGAAAACAGTTTTTGCTGGCTCATGGCGACGGTTTGGGACCGGGAGACAAAGGATATAAGAGAATGAAAAAAGTCTTTACCAATCCTGTTGCGCAATGGTTTTTTAAATGGCTGCATCCCGATATTGCGATGAAAATAGCATTGTACATGTCTCAGAAAAATAAAATGATTTCGGGAGATGAGGATAAAGAATTTCTGGGAGAGGATAAAGAATTTCTGATCATTTATTCAAAAGAAAAACTTAAAACTCAGCCAATCGATTATTTTATTTACGGACACCGTCATCTTCCGATGATTCTGGATCTTGAAGGAAAAGCAAAATACATCAATTTAGGAGACTGGATTTCTTATTTTACCTATGGTGTTTTTGAGCATGATTTTGAACTGAAAACCTTTGGAGACAGCACAAAAAAAATTACCCCAAAAGCTGAGGTAATTTCCGAATGAACCGAAATTCATTCATGTTTTTAATCCATATTCCGCATTACTCATTGCAATAATCTGACCATTTTTTAATTTTAAGATTAAAAATGATTAAAAAACAATATTTTTTATGATAAGTAATTATAAATGATATTGAAAGAATAAAAATGTTTTTAGAAGTGAAAAATATATTCGGCATACAGACAGAGCAGGATTTTTTGGCTGCATCACTGGAAACCTTCCGTTATCAGTATGAAAATATTGAAGTTTACAGACGTTTTGTAGATTATCTCAACATCAAGCCAGATCATGTAGATCAGCTTTCAAAAATTCCTTTTCTGCCCATTGAAATGTTTAAAAACCATCGGGTTTTGGATAAAAATGCAGCTACTGATCTTTTTTTTCAAAGCTCCGGAACTACACAGATGAATTTATCGAAACATTTCATTGCCAATCCTCAACTGTATGAAGAAAGCATCTATAAAAGTTTTGAACAGTTTATCGGAAAACCGGAAGACTTCATTTTCCTCGGACTTCTGCCAAGTTATCTGGAAAGACAAAACTCTTCGCTGATTTACATGGTAGATTACCTGATGAAAAAATCCGGAAAACCTGAAAACGGATATTTCCTTTACAATCATGAAGATTTATTTACACTTTTAAATGAATTGCAAAATAAAAAAGTTATTCTGTTCGGTGTTTCCTTTGCATTGCTGGATTTTTTAGACTTCTGTGACAGCAGTTCAAAAACGCTTCAGTTCTCCGATTCATTAACCGTAATCGAAACCGGAGGAATGAAAGGCAGAAAAGAAGAAATGACCAAAGATGAGCTGTTGAACATTTTGCAGGAAGGTTTTAAAACTGATAAAATTTATTCAGAATATTCCATGACGGAGCTTCTTTCACAGTCATATTCTTTAGGAAATAACGAATATCAGTGTCCAAACTGGATGCGCATCATGATCAGAAATGCAGAAGATCCCTTTAATTATGAAAAAGAGGGAAGAACGGGAGCGATTAATATCATCGACTTGGCAAATGTACATTCCTGTGCATTCATCGCAACACAAGATTTAGGAAAAATTGTCGGAGATAAATTTCAGGTTTTAGGCAGAATCGATCATTCAGATATTCGCGGATGCAGTCTGCTGGTAAGTTGATTGATTTTGTAGTTGAAGTGTTTTAACATTGTAGAATTTTCAGGCTCAAAATTTAAAATTCTGCTATCATTAGCTTAGTGAAACGCCTTTGCGAACGAACTATGGAGAACAGATAATAAATAAAATCTTTGCGACTTCTGCGTTAAAAACAAAAAGTTTTATCAAAACAGGATTTTTGTTTAAATTTAAAAATTCTGCTATCATTAGCTTAGTGAAACGCCTTTGCGAACGAACTATGCAGAACAAATACTAAATAAAATCTTTGCGACTTCCGCGTTAAAAAAACAAAAAAACAAAAGTGTTAAAAATAGAAGAATTGGTTCACGCATTTATTCATTCTCAATGTAATTTTGAGAAAGAAATTGTTTTAACCAATCATTTTCAGGCAGACTGGGAAGCCGATATTCTGATTGTTGATTCCGAAGGATTCAGCCACGAAATTGAAATCAAGCTTTCGAAGAGCGATTTCAAAAACGATTTTAAAAAATCCTATACCAATTCAAGTACCGGCGAAAAATTTTTAAAACACGATAAAATTTCCTGCGGAGATTATGTCTGCAATGCGTTCAGTTTTCTGCTTCCGATGGGAATGGTAGATCATGAAATGATTCCCGAACATTGCGGAATTATCGAATTTTACCACAACGTAGACTCTTGGGAAACGGAATTTTATATTGTAAGAAAACCCAGAAAAGTACACGAAGATTCTTACTGGAAACTGAATGATAAAGATCTTTTCATCCGGAAAATGGCTTTAAATCTATTATATAAGAAAATGGAAATCAAAGGAAAGCATGAAGAGCTTATTTTTAAAAATCCATTTGATCTTAAAAAATTAAAGTAGTCTTTCAAAATGTCAAACATAAAAAAATCCTGTCGGCTGACAGGATTTTGTGGTTAACTATCTAATTCTTCCATGCCGTTTCGCTGCAGCAGGAATCTGTAAATCAATCCTCCCGCAATTCCTCCTAAAATCGGAGCAACCCAGAACAGCCAAAGCTGAGACATTGCGTTTCCGCCTACAAAAACTGCCTGAGAAAGTGATCTTGCCGGATTCACGGAAGTATTCGTAATCGGGATGGAAATTAAATGGATTAACGTTAATCCCAAACCAATCGCAATACCTGCAAATTTTCCGTTGGCAAACTTATCTGTTGCGCCAAGAATGATGATCAGGAAAAAAGCAGTCAGTAAAAATTCTGTTAAGAAAGCAGCACTCATCGAGTAGCTTTTTCCAAAATAGACCGCTTCACCGTAGAAATTGGTGGCAAAAGCTCCCGGTCCCGAAAAATCCGGAGTTCCGGAACCGCTCAGAATAGTAAACAATGCTCCTGCAGCTCCTATTGCTCCTAAACATTGTGCCACAACATACGGAACAAGATCTTTGGCAGAGAATCTTCCACCTGCCAGAAGTCCTACAGAAACAGCCGGGTTGAAATGACCTCCTGAAATATGTCCTACTGCATATGCCATGGTAAGAACGGTAAGCCCGAAAGCCAGCGAAACACCCAGAAGAAGAATCCCTAATTGTCCATTAGATGCCGCTACAATCTGCGAGGCGAAAATTGCACTTCCGCAACCTCCGAAAACAAGCCAGAATGTGCCGAAAAATTCAGCAAAAAGTTTTTTTATCATATTGTTTATTTTTAAAAAGTATTTCAAATTTATCATTAATATATTGAATTAAAAAGTATAATTTTAAACTTATTGAAAATTAAATTTTGATTTTATTATTGATTTAATAATTTAAAATAAAAATAATAGTTAATTATTTTCATATATATGTTTATTAGAGTTTATATTTATTTCATAAATGATTATTTTAGTTTATAATTTTTAAAATTTCTTTCATGAAAAAGTTTTTGTGTGTGATCTTTGCTTCCTTTCTTCATGGCATATTTTCTTCACAGGCGGCTCAAAAAACATTACCATGCTATGATCTTACAGAAGTTTTAAGAGTAGAACCCACTTTTCTTTATAAGCCGCATCTGGATGCCTCAAAAAGTTTTGGGATAAAGCTTCTAAAGGATTCGAAGACTGTTCAGAATTATATCAGCAAAGGAAAATTTCATAAAATAAAAAAATCAGGAACCGGATATCGTGTTCAGAAACTGGATTACAGCAGAGCTTACATGGTTTCTAAAGGGAAATCGATGCTCGAGAAAATAGGAGCGCGTTTCAGTAAGGAAACAAAAGGGAATGTCTTTACGGTTTCTTCCATTACCAGAACACTGGAAGACCAGTGCAGACTGAGAAGGGTGAATTCTAACGCGGCATTGGGAATAAGCTCTCATAATTACGGAAATTCTTTTGACATTTCGTATGTACGGTTTAATGGTGTTTTAAAGCATAATCCTAAGTTGGAAGCTGCTTTGGAGAAGGTTCTGAAGCATTATTATGATCTGGGAAGAATTTATTACATCAAAGAGAAACAACAGAGCTGTTATCACATTACAGTAAAGAATTATTAACTAATTTTCAATTATACGTGAGATACTTGCATAGATAATTTAGTTTCTATAATTTTATGCCTTAGAAAAACCGTGAAAATATGAATACATTCAACAGAGAACAATGCGAATTAGCATTTGCAGCGTGGGACAATTGCCGTGGAAATTACAATGCCATTAAAGATCTGATTCCTACCAATTATGTTTTTGATTTTGATGCAGAACAGATCAACTGGGTGAAGAACGAAAATACAGGAAGTGAGTTTTGTGCTCAGATCGGTATTTACGAGAATAAGCTGGTTGCTGTTCTTTGCCCGATGGACGAAGGAGGACATAAAAAAGAAGTACAGGATTATCCTTACAGCTTTTTAGCTGAACTGAAGGAAGACCTTAATCTGGTAGAAACGGAAGAATATACGCTTGTAAAAAATGCGGTTCTTTCCAAAGAACTTAAAACAGTCGATAACAGTTCGGATATGTTCTGGCCGATTGCCAATAAGCCCATGATGGAGCAGGATAAAGCAATCGAAGCCATAGAATCCTGGAGAAACGAAGCAATGACGTGGTTCTACAGAGAATGCACAGAATTTCAGGGAGCAAGAATTTTCAGACAGTTTTACGTACCTGCAGAAAATCTTAACCCACCGAAAGCAGGGCTTTCCCATATGGTTTGTTCCTTCGGACTGAAATTTTCTCAGGTGTATCAGAGAGTTTTGCCTACGCTTATTTTCATTTCTTTTTATACAGATCTGGAAGGCAGTGAAAACGGAGTAAGCGTTGAAAAAATCTCCAATACATACGATTGGTCAAATGCATGTCCGCCTATCTGCCAGTTTATGTAATTTTTAACTAAAATATATTGTGGATATTTACCAGGTAATACTTTATCTTAATAACAGTTTACTTGTTATTTGTGCTTTAATCGGAATTTTAAAGTACAAAACACTTAGAAACACAGAAAAATGGTATGTATATTATATCATTTTTCTTTTTTTGATAGAAGCGGCAGGAAGAGTTTCTATCAGTCTTTTTCATGTAAAAGGTCTGGATTTTCTGTTTCCTTATTACGTAGCAGGAGAATTTCTCATCTTGGGAATTCTTTTCGTAAAAAAATTAGCATTACCATGGTATTGCTACCTTCCGGTAGTAGTACTGGCGCTCTTCTTTTTGCTGGATACAGGAATGGTAACCAATGAAGTAAAGAAAGTAATTTCAAATATTATTGTGATCTGCTTTGCCGGTTATGCACTGCTTATGGAAATTAAAAACACCAAGGTAAATGACCGTTTCATGGCGGTAGACAGTCTTATTTTTCTGTATTATGGATTGTCGGTCTTTTTATTCTTCCTTCTTCGTCAGCTTGCAGATTTTGGAGTAAAACAGGCAGGAATGATATGGAGCATCAATAATGTGCTCTGCAGCTTTTTATATATATCAATCATCTATACCTTTTTAAGATTAAAGAAATAACCTTAAATATCACTTTTTTTGTCGCGTTGATTGCCGTTCTGGTAATCATCATGACATTTATTTTGTTGGCTTACAGAAGTTTCATCGAGAGAATCATTAAAGAGAAAAATGCACAGTACGAAGCAGAAGTTCAGCATCAGAAAAATCTTGCTCTGGAAAATATTAAAGCGCAGGAATCCGAGCGGAAAAGAATTGCCGTTATGATCCACGACGACATCGGAAACCGTCTGAATATCCTTTCTTTATGGCTGAAAAATTTAGATACCAAAGGCGATGAACTCATCAAAAAAAATATAACCACACAAATGTCTTCTCTCATAGATTCTGCCAGAAGCATTTCGCATTCATTATATCCTGTGAATCTGGAATCTGTGGGTCTTGTTCTTTATATTGAAGAGCTGATCGCCAATTTATCAGGAAGAATAAATATTTCACTGAACGTAAGTCCGAAATTTCAGAAAAAAGAAATCTTCGTGGAAGTTCAGTTGTACAGAATTATTCAGGAATTTACAACCAATGTCCTTAAACATTCGGAAGCATCCAGAGTCTGGATCTATATTAAAGATAATAAAACAAATCTTGCAGTTATCATTTCCGATAACGGGCAAAGCTTTGAATATGATGAGGTAAAAAAGGGAATGGGTATTAAAAATATAGAATCCAGAATAAAATCTATGAACGCGGCGCATAAATGGAAAAATACCCTAGGTAAAGGCAGCCGACTAATTATAAAAATTCCATACAATGAACTCCCAGATCAAAATAGCATTAATTGATGACGAACAACTGATTCTCGAAGGCGTAAAAATGTTATTGTCTTCGGAACCCAATATCACAGTAGGATCTACCTCTACCAACGGACCGGATTTTTTAGAAACTTTAGAAGAAACCTCTGAAGAAGATTTTCCCGATATTGCCTTGGTAGACGTACAGATGCAGCCCATGAACGGCTTTGAGCTGGTAGAAATCTTAAAGGAAAAATATCCCAATCTTAAAATTATTATCCTTTCTTCCCATTATAAAACAACTATTTTGGGATACATGGTGAAGCTGGGTGTTTCAGCATTTCTGCCAAAGAACTCTAACCGAAATGCTTTTATCGAAGCCCTTACCATGGTCTACAAAAACGGAATTTTCTTTACTCCGGAAGATCATCAGATGATTTTTTCCTACATGAACAGCCCTACCAAGAAAAGAACACTCTTTGAAATGGACGATGAACTTTCCGACCGCGAAAAAGATGTGGTAAGACTCATCTGTCAGGAATGCACCAACAACGAAATCGCAGAAAAATTATTTATCAGCCCCAGAACCGTAGAAAGCCACAGACAGCGAATCGTCGAAAAAATAGGAGCTAAAAATACAGTGGGAATTGTAATTTATGCCATTATCAACAATATTCATCCCTTAGAAAGAATCTGATTCCGTAGAAATACGGAATTTTTTATTTGGTACTTTCTACTCTATTATCCCGGTTTTTTTCATCGTTACTTTGGAGTGTTCATATAATAAGTACTTCATTTTTAGGAATGAAGAAAAGATAAAAACCACAAAGTGTAATGGAAAACAACATCATCTCTGTCGGAATTTTCTTCGATGGAACAGGAAACAACGGGATGAATGCCACTTCTCATAATAAACCACTTAGGAATAACGAAAGCTATTATGGTAATATTACCAATATCTATAAATTATTTAAGCTGTTTAAAAGTGATGAGAAAAAATATGTAGGAGGAATCGGAACGGTTGCAGGAAATGAAGACAGCGATTTTGCGATGGCTACGTGCAAAAATCCTGCGGGATATCACGGATATTCTTCAGATGATAAACTGGAAGAAGCTTTTTCCTTCATTAAAAATACAATTGAGGACGATACAAGAGAATACCAGTTATACATCTACGGTTTCAGTCGTGGAGCCATGTTGGCAAGAACTTTTTGTAATAAAATAATACAGCATACCTCAGAATTTTCAGGAAAAAAAGTTAAAATTAAATTTTTGGGAATTTTTGATACGGTAGAATCTGCTGCTTTCAACGATTACGATGTGGCGGTTTTACCCGAAACAGAAAGAGTTCTTCACATTTGTGGCGTAAACGAATGCCGTTATTTTTTTCCTCTTACAGGTATTTTCGAAGAATCAAAAGACAGAACAGACGCAAAATGGGAAAGCGGAAACTCGGTATGGAAAGAAATTTTCGTTCCGGGAGCCCATGCAGATGTAGGAGGAGGATATTTAGAAGGTTCCCAATCGGTTTATATTTCTCCGAACTTCATTAAAAATAGAGAACTCTATTACTATGTGGAAAACATTAGAGGAACGGCTTTAGATTCAGAAAAAAAGAAAATTTGGAATTCCGTTTTACAAGATTATAAAATAGATAAAGGCGATATTTTTTCTCAGGCTTACGTTACAAGAGATTTGGTGTACAGTGATCTTTCAAAAGTCTACGGAAAACTTATGCTGATGGAAACCAATTCTGAGCAGTCTGTTTTTGAGGAGGATTTTGATGAATTTACTTTTGAAATTCATCCCGAAAAACATTCTTATTTAACGGAATTATTGGAGGCTCTTGAAAATTATATTAAAAACCTTTCACCTGACCTTAAGCCGGATTACTGTTATGAAAAACTGGCAGATTATACCCATATTTCGGCAAATTTCGGGTTATATCATCCTGCTTTAATGATGGATTCCAAATCGGGAATTCCTACAGAAATCATCAATAACGGTCTGAATGTTCCGAGCCATTCGGACGATCAGTTCAATAAAAACCAACCCAGATTACAGTCGGAGATTCATCATATTGAAGATTCTGTAGTGGATTACGCCTACGGAACCAATATTCCCAATAACGATAATTGGAGCCGTACCATTTTGATCAAAGAAAATTTTTATAATAAATGTTAGTACATTTTCAGTTTTAAATTTAGGTGTTGAGCTGTCTTGGTTAGGCAGCTCAGTTTTTTTTACGTGAAACTACCTATTTTTAATTTGGTTATTTATACTGTAGTTTTTGCTTCTTATTCTTTGTTACTTTGGGTTGTTCTTACAGGAAGCTTCAATAGGAATGAAATTCACTTATAGTTAAACCTAAAGTCATTTACAAAGACTAAAAAACAGAACATAATCATGGAATACAGAGATAACGAAGTCTATTTCGATACGGCTTCCAACAATTTGGTAAAAGGATCTTTTACCGTAAACGAGTTTTCAATTACTGAAGGACAGGATCCTAAAGGACATATTTATGTAGGATTTACAGCAAGCTGCGGAAGCGATGGAAAGTTTATTTTTTCTATCGGAAGAAAAGGATCTTCAGCAGTAGCCAAATGGTTTTCTGCAAGAGTTCCCGCAAACAGAACAACTTTTAACCACGATCCGGGAGAACTTAATTTTGCTATGATCGGAACCCTGGTTCTCGAATTCAAAGGCGGAAAAACCTGTACCTTCTACAATGTTGCTTTGGCACAGGGACATAGCGGACTAAGCAATAACTGGTGGTTTGGAGGCAAACAGGGAATGTACAATGGAAGCGATACCGCGATCTATGGAGCGATAAGTAATAATATTGTAGAGTTGGCATCTTTCCTGAGAGGAGGAAACGCAGCAGATCATATCAAAGTTACTCCGAAAACATTTTAAAAAAAACAACTTAATATTAAATTTTACATCAGAAAACCACTCTTTTAAGGGTGGTTTTCTGCATATAATGCAGCATTCATTTCTTTTCCGTATTTTTGCACCCGAAAATTCATTATTCACTATTAATCATTATTTAACACATGCTTTCGGTTCAAGGTTTAGGATTACATCATTCAGGAACATATCTGTTTCAAAACGTGAATTTCACGATTAAAAAGGATGATAAAATTGGTTTGGTCGGTAAAAATGGAGCGGGGAAATCCACTTTATTGAAAATGCTTTCCGGAGAAATTAATTTCTACGAAGGAAACGTGGTTCCGGAAGGAAACATCACCATTGGTTTCTTGAAACAGGATCTCGATTTCGTAAAAGGAAGAACAGTATGGGCAGAAACCATGCAGGCTTTCGAACAGATCAACGCATGGAAGAACGAGCTTGAAGAAGTGAATCATCAGATGGCGACAAGAACCGACTATGAAAGCGATTCTTACACGGATCTGATTAATAAAATGACGGAACTGAACGACCTTTTGATGAACCACGACGCTTACAATCTGGAAGGAGACATGGAAAAAGTATTGTTCGGACTTGGTTTCAAAGCGGATGATTTCCAGAAAATCACCGATGAATTTTCCGGAGGCTGGAGAATGAGAATCGAACTGGCAAAACTGTTGCTGCAAAAGAACGACATCATGCTTCTCGATGAGCCTACGAACCACTTGGATATGGAATCCATCATGTGGCTGGAAAACTTTTTGAAAGATTATCCCGGAGCAATTGTTCTGGTAAGTCACGATAAGCAGTTCATGACCGCGGTTTGTAACCGTACTTTCGATATCAACAACAAAAAAGTTGACGATTATAAAGCCAATTATTCCAAATATCTTGTGATGCGCGAAGACCGCCGCGAAAAACTGATTCAGGCTAAAAAGAATCAGGATGCGGAGATCAAGCAGATGGAAGATAACATCAATAAGTTCCGTGCAAGTGCCACAAAAGCATCTTTTGCGCAGTCTTTGATTAAAAAATTAGACAAAATCGAACGTATTGAAGTAGATAATGAAGACGTTTCTAAATTCAATATCCGTTTCGTGCAGTCGCAGGTTCCCGGAAAAATTATCTTCGAAGCTGAAAATTTAGGTAAAGCTTATGGTGAAAAACAAATCTTTGATGATGTGGATTTCATCGTTCAGCGAGGAGACAGAATTGCGCTTCTTGGACAAAACGGACAGGGAAAAACAACGTTGGCAAAAATTCTTGCAGGAGACATCAAAGATTATTCAGGAACTTGGAATCTCGGACATAATGTAAACATAGGTTATTTCGCACAGAATCAGGAGGAAGTTTTAACCCCGAATAAAACCGTTCAGGAAGAAGCGGAAGACGCTGCAACCGAAGAAACAAGACCAAGAGTCCGTGATTTGTTAGGATCTTTCCTTTTTCAGGGTGAAGCGGTGAATAAAAAAACGAAAGTACTTTCCGGAGGGGAAAGAAACCGTTTGGCGCTTTGTAAATTGTTGCTTCGTCCTTTCAATACGCTGATTATGGACGAACCTACGAACCACTTGGATATCCAGTCTAAGGAAATCATCAAGCTGGCTCTTCAGAAATTTGAAGGAACGTTAATTGTGATTTCGCACGACAGGGAATTCTTACAGGGACTTTGTGATAAGATCTACGAATTCCGTGATGGTAAAATGAAAGAATTCTTAGGAGACATCAACGAATATCTTGAATTCAGACAGAAAGAATCCATCAGAGAAATCTCTGCTGAAAAAGCAAAACTGCACGGAGAAGATACCAAGGTTGAGGTAAAGGCAAAAAAAGAGGAAAAGCCTGCAACAGAAACTCAACAATCAGCGATTGTAAGCAAAGAGCAGAAAAATATTCAGAATAAACTGAAAAAAGTAGAAGAAAAAATTACTGAACTGGAAACCAAAGTTGAGGAATTTGAAACTTCTTTCACTAAAGAAAATCCTTCTGAAGAAACACTGGAAAAATACAACAATACCAAAGAAGAACTGGATCTTGCTTTGCAGGAATGGGAATATTTGGGGACTCAGTTGGATTAATTTCTCAGAAATACATAAAATAAACCTTGTAGGTTTTTAAAACTTATAAGGTTTGATTACAGTTTGTAACAAAATCTCATTTCTACTTACTTATCTATCAAAATATTTTAAGAAAACTTTAATCTCAATTTTTAAATTATTTTTATAATTTTGACGAATGATCTTTAAAGAAAACAGAAATCTAAAGAATTTTATTTCCAAATTATTGTTTGGGATCTATTTTCTTGCGCTGTTTTCCCAGAATTTCCACAGTCACAGTTCCGAAGATGTTTTTAAAAACTTCAGCTTCAAAAAATCGGAGAATACAGTTACTAAAAATATAGCGAAGGAAAAAGCAGCAGACTGTCTTGCCTGTCATTTCTTAGCTGCCGGAAATACTTTAGTTCCTGAAGAATTCAGTTTTTCTTTTGCGCATTACACGCACGAAGTTAAACAGATTATTACCGTTCAGGAAAAAATATGGTCTCAGACCAAATTTACCTTTCAGCTTCGCGGTCCGCCCGCAATTTCATAATTCATAGATTCTTTTCGGATTTTTGCTAAATAATTTTTAGATACATAATGTATTTAATTAAACTAATCTAATTTTTTTTTAACCATTAAGATGAATTAGGAAGTAAGTTTTATTAAGAAAATCATATAGATTTTTGTATCCCTTAAAAGAAAGGTTAAACTTAATTGCTATAAAATTTTTAAAACAAATCTTAACGGTTCAAAATAGAACATCGGGATTCGTCGTCTGAAGCTAAAAATCCAATTCAAATTTTAACGAAAAAGTACCCTGAAAAGTACACAATCAATCTATTTAACAATGAAATTGATCTATAGTTTTATGCTGATCCTTTGCGGATTTGCATTGACAAACGCACAGCAGACTTACACGGTAGAAGGAACAGTTCAGGATTTTCATGATAAAACAATGCTGGAAAATGCATCCGTGAAAATTGGAGATTTTTCTGCAAAAACCGACAAAAACGGTAAGTTTTCAATCAATAAAATTCCTGCGGGAAAATATATGCTCATTGCTAAACATCCTGATTGTAATGATTATACTGAAAATGTAGGAGTTACACAGGATTTGCATTTAACAATTACGCTTGAACATCATATTCAGGACATCGAAACGGTTACCATACACGGAAACCATAAAAACAACGGATCTCTTGTTATTAAAACACTTGATAAAGCCGAAATAGAAAAATATTCTTCTGAAAATCTGGGAAATTTATTGACGAAGATTTCGGGAGTCAGTGCTTTGAAAACAGGAAACAATATCTCAAAACCTATTATTCACGGGCTTTACGGAAGCAGAATCTCTATCTTAAACAATGGAGTGAGACTTGCTGAACAGGAGTGGGGAGTAGAACACGCTCCGAATGTGGATATTAATAATTTTCAGCATATTGATGTCATTAAAGGAGCTTCTGCATTGAAGTACGGAAGTGATGCGATTGGCGGAGTCGTGGTGATGGAACCTGAAATTTTCCCTAAAAAGGATACTTTAAAAGGTTCAGTCGGTCTTACCGGAATTTCAAACGGAAGAGGAATGGCTCTGGATGCGGATGTTGCGAAAATCTGGAAAAACGGATGGGCGGTAAAAACCGGAGGAAGCATCAAAAAACTGGGAGATCAGAACGCTCCGGATTATAACCTGATGAATACGGGAATGGATTTTTCTTCCTTTAATTTTACCGTTCAGAATAATACGTATGAAAGGGGAATTTCTTTCGATTATTATTTAACGAACCAGAATATTGGGATCTACAGAGGTTCTCATGTGGGAAACAATGAAGATTTTTACAACGCAACCACCACGAAAATTCCGATTTATACAGGAACTTTCAGTTATGATATTGATAATCCTAGACAGGTGATCGAGCATCATATCGCCAAAGTTTCGGCTTTCAAAAGATTTGAAAATATCGGAAAAGTTTCTGCGACGTACAGTTATCAGTACAACCACAGACAGGAATATGACATCAGAAGAGGAGAGCTGAAAGATACGCCTTCTCTGGATCTGGAACTGATGACGCATCAGTTTAATCTTAATGATTTGCTGGAAAGAGGGAAGTTTTCTCTGGAAACAGGAATTGATGCGAGTTTTCAGAACAATTATTCGGATCCGGCGACAAAAGCGAGACGTCTGATTCCAAACTATGATAAATATGCGGCAGGTTTTTATTCCATTTTTAAATATAAAATCTCCGGCAATTTCAATGTGGAGGCAGGAGCGCGATACGATTTTACGCGTTATGATGTTACCAAATGGTACGATAAAAGCGATTGGGAGAAGAGATATGCAGATTCTTATCCTCAGTTTTATGTAAAAACAGACCAGAACAGGATTCTTACGCGTCCTCAACTGAATTATAACAATGTATCTTTCAATGCAGGATTAGAATATCGCCCGAATTCATCTTTTGATCTGAAATTCAATTATGCAAAAGTAGGCAGAACACCGAATATTGCGGAACTGTTTTCAGACGGACTGCACCATTCTGCTTCTGTGATCGAAATCGGAGATATGGGACTAAAGAATGAACAGGGACATCAGTTTAATCTTACCGTGGATTCAAAATTCAATGTTTTAAAAGGATTGAATGTTTCTGTAAATCCGTACTTTTTTATCACCAAAAATTTCATCAACGAAGTTCCTACAGGAGTTCAGAATACAATCAGAGGAGTATTTCCGGTGTGGTCTTATCAGCAGATTGATGCCAAAATGTATGGGGTAGATCTGGATGTTAATCTTAAACTTACGGATCATCTTACTTATGTAGGAAAGGGAAGTTATGTTTACGGACAGGACGACACAAACAATGTTCCGTTGATTTTAATGATGCCTCCTAATTTTTCCAATGCATTACAGTTTAAAAAGGAAAACTGGAATCAGTTCTATTTTACTTTAGAAAACCAGACTTTTCTTAAGCAGAACAGGTTTCCGGTGTATAATGCAACCATACCAATATATATAGACGGAGATGAAGTGGAAAAAACGGTGGATCTGAGTACTCCGCCAAACGGTTATTCTCTCTGGAATATCCAGACAGGAATCAACATCAGCAAAAATCTTTCTGCGGGACTTATCGTGAACAATCTTTTCAATGTTACGTACAGAGATTATCTGAACAGAATGAGATTTTTCTCGGATGAGGCAGGAAGAAACTTTATTCTCAACTTTAGATACAGACTCTAAAGATTTTAAAACCATCAGACAAAATATACAACTTTAAAATTTTAAAAAAATGAAATTATTCAATACTAAAAATATCATCAAATTATTAGCAGTTTTATTCATCGCCATCACCGTAGTATCTTGTCAGAGAGACGGATCTGCGGCAGAAGACGATCTTCCGCAGGAAGACCTTACCAACATTATTTTGAATGTGAAAGATGTTGCGGCGGGAACTACCCAAACGTACAATTACAGTATGGGAGCGGGAGGAGCTCAGGCGATTAAATTAACCGACGGAAAAACCTATCAGGTAACCGCACAGTTTAAAAACGGAAACGAAGATGCCACTCAGGAAATTAAGGATGCAAAAGACGAACACTTTTTAATCTTCAATTTCCCGAATTCTGATATTACCTTAACGCGTACAGACGATGCTTCTTCTACAAGAGCAGACGGAAAACGTGTAGGATTAAAAACAGAATGGGTAGTAAACAAAGCCGTTAAAAACCCTTCTGCTACAAGCCAGCTTATCTTTACTTTATACCATGAACCGGCAAGTGTAACGGAGGATTCCCAGACAACCACAAACGGAGTGATCTACGGAACGCAGGTAGGTGGAGAAACAGATGCGCAGGCAAACTATACCATCACGAATTAAAATAACCTTTTAATATCTTTAATCTTGTTAGCAAAAACCACCGTAATTTTTCCGGTGGTTTTTCTATTTAATAAGATTTGGCGTTTTAAGTTCATTTTAATTGATATTTTTTCATAAAAATTTTATATTTTTGCAACCTAAAATTTTAATCAATAATGAAGGTTACTGCAAAAAACCATGATGATGTAAGTGCATTGCTTACAGTGACATTGGAAAAATCTGACTATAAAGAAAAAGTTGATAAGCAATTGATTAATTATGCTAAAAATGCGCAAGTTCCTGGTTTCAGAAAAGGGAAAGTGCCTTTGAGTATGGTTAGAAAACAATATGAAGCAGGTATTGCTTTTGAAGAAATCAACAAGCAGGTTTCTGATGCTTTAAACAACTACGTAAACGAAAACAAACTAAGATTAGTTGGTCAGCCGGTTCCACAGCCAGTAAACGAATTCGATTACAATGCGGATCAGCTTGAAGTTGCTTTTGAAGTAGGATTTGAGCCTGAATTCACTATTGACCTGGCTAAATATGAAGCTCCACACTACAAAGTAGAGGCTTCTGAAAAAGAAATCAACAAAAGTATTGAGAACATGCAGAAGCGTTTTGCAGAGCAGGCTCCTCAAGAAAAAATCAATAAAGATTCTTACATCGCTTTAGAAATTTCTCAGGTTGTGGAAGAAGATGCTGAAGGAGAGCACAACCACCATCCAAAGAACGTTACCATTACTGCTGAAAACAAAGAAGCTTTCAAACTGGTAAAATCTTTGAAAATGGACGGCTCTGTAAAAGTTTCTAAAGAAACGCTTGCATCTGATGAAGAATTGGCTAAAGAATTAGGATTCTCTAAAGAAGAAGTTGAGCATTTACACCACAACGAAGTGGAAGTAAAAGTAAAAGATTTCTACGGTCTTAACTTGGCTGAACTTAATCAGGAATTATTCGATAAGGTGTACGGAGAAGGAAACATTAAGTCTGAAGAAGAACTTAAGGAAAAAGTAAAATCCGAATTAGACGAATACTTCCAGCAAAATGCTGATGTTCACTTTGTGAATAAAGTATTGGAACAGGTTTCAGAAAAAGAAGAAGTAAAGCTTCCTGAAACATTCCTTGTAAAATGGTTAATGTTCTCTAACCAGAACATCCAGTCTGAAGAGCAGGCAAAAGAAATTCTTGAATCTGAGAAAAACCAGTTGAAATATCAGATCATCGAAGGTAAATTAATGACGGATAACGACATTAAATTAGACTATGCTGATGTTTTGGGACAGGCTGAACAATTGGTAAGAAATCAATTGGCTATCTACGGAATCCACCATTTAGGAGACGAAGAGATCCAAAAATATGCTGTTGAAATGTTGAAAGACCAGGAGCAGGTAAGACAAATTTCTTCTGAAGTTGCGATGACGAAGCTTAAGGATGTAATCCTTGAAAAAGCAACGAAAAAAGAAACTGCCATTTCTCACGACGAGTTTTTGGAAGAGCTTAAAAAGTAATTTATTTTACTATAAATATTTGAAAGCCACTGTTTTTGCAGTGGTTTTTTTATTGAGTAAACATCTGCATTTATTTGTTTAATATTCCTATATTTACGACACTAAACTTTATTTATGAAAAAGATCATCATTCCGTTTTTTTGCGTTGTGCTTTTTTCCAGTTCGGTAGCTGCACAAAAAACTACTGCTGCTCCCGCTAAAACGGAAGCGGTAAAATCTAAACTTACTCCAAAAGAAGTTATCGATAAATATCTTACGGCACTTGGAGGAAAAGATAAACTTGAATCGGTGAAATCCATTGTGATGGAAAATACAATTTCGGGGGCTGCGCTTCCGGGAGAAATCACGATGACGACAAAAAAAATGGGCAATAAATTCAAATCTGAACAGTTTTTTATGGGACAGAAAGCGGCTTCTCAGTATTTTGACGGCGAAAAAGGATATATGGAGCAGATGGGGAACAAAAGCGAAATTCCGGCAGATAAACTGGGAGATTTAAAGAATGGGAAAATTATTGATGCTTTAGGATACGATTACACCAAATTCAAAGATGTTACCACAGAAAAAATCGACGGAAAAGATTATAATGTGTTAACTTCCGACAAAGGGAAATTCTATTTTGATGCTTCTACAGGTCTTTTGTATAAAGCAGATGCAAAAGAAGGAACAGCGTTTACAAAAGATTATTTAACGGTAGACGGAATTAAATTTCCTTCCTTAATTGAAGCGCAGGGTGGCGGACAGACTATGACTATTAAAACGACAAAAGTAACGATCAATTCAGGAGTTACGGATGCGGATTTTAAATAAAAAATTCGCTATTTAACATAATAAGGCCGGGCAAAGCTCGGCTTTTTTGATGATACCACATTTTTAACTAAAGTTTAACTAAAAAAGAATATTCTTTAACAGTTGAATTTTTAATTTTGCCACATTATAACACAAAAACATACTGATGAGAAAAGATTACATTACTTTGGCTTGGGATTTTCCCTTTTAAAGCAGTTTTCTATCTTCTGAAATTCAATTTTTTTAGCTTAAAATTTTAACGATAATTAACTCGAATTTAACTTTAAATAATAATTTGAACATTTCCTCGTTAAGTGAATAAATCATATTTTTGAACCATAAAAATTAATAATCGAAACAACTATGAAAAAAATGTTTTCGTCGCTTGCAGTTGTCTTTCTGATGTCTGCCAATGCATTTGCACAGAATATTCCTATGGATCCTTCTGTAAAGACCGGTACACTTCCAAACGGGATGAAGTACTACATCAGAAAAAATACATTACCAGAAAAGAAAGTAGATTTCAGACTGGCAATTAATGCAGGATCTATTCTTGAGGATGAAAACCAGAGAGGTCTGGCTCACTTCATGGAGCATATGAACTTCAACGGAACAAAAAACTTTCCGGATAATAAACTTGTCGATTTTCTACAGTCAATCGGAGTAAAATTCGGACAGCACTTAAACGCTTACACCAGCTTTGACGAAACGGTTTATATGCTTCCTGTTCCTTTAGATAAGCCGGGAAATCTGGATGCAGGTCTTAAAGTGATGGAAGACTGGGCATTCAACGCTACCCTTTCTGATGAGCAGATCAATAAAGAAAGAGGAGTTGTTCTCGAAGAATTAAGGCTTGGTTTAGGAGCAGACAAAAGAATGTCGGATAAATACCTTCCGAAATTACTGTACAACTCTCAGTACGCCAACAGACTTCCGATCGGGAAGAAAGATGTTCTGGAAAACTTCAAACCGGATGTTATCAGACAGTTTCATAAAGACTGGTACAGACCGGATCTGATGGCAATTGTAGTGGTGGGAGACATCAATGTGGATGAAGTTGAAAAGAAAATTAAAGATAACTTCAGCAAATATAAAAATCCTTCCAAACCGAGAGAAAGAAAGAGCTTCGATCTTCCGAACCATAAGGAAACTTTGGTGGCTATCGAAACAGATCCGGATGCTACAAGATCTATGGTACAGTTCATCATGAAAGATTCTGAATCTTACCAGCCGGATGTTACAGTAGAACAGTACAACCAGAGTCTTGTAGAACAGATTGCTTCAACCATGCTGAATAACAGATTAGGAGAGCTGGTAAATTCCAACAATCCTCCTTTCACATACGGTTACGTTTATCACGGCGGAACCTATGCGAGAAGCAAGGAAGCTTTTCAGGGAATGGCAATGGTGAAAGACGGAAACCAGCTTAATGCTTTAAAAGTTCTTCTGGAAGAAACGGAAAGAGCAAAAAGATTCGGGTTTACACAGACAGAATTAGACAGGGCAAAAGCTCAGGTAATGTCTAATATCGAAAGAACCTACAACAACAGAGATAAAACGGAAAGTGATGTTCTTGTAGACGAATATGTAAGAAATTTCCTTGAGCAGGAACCAATGCCGGGAATTGCATGGGAATATGAAGATACTAAGAAATTCTTACCTTCTGTAACGCTGGCTCAGACCAATGAAGTGATTAAAAAACTGGTAAAAGACGACAGCAGAGTAGTGGTAATTACCGGTCCTAAAAAAGACAATGTTCAGATGCCGACGGAAGCGATGGTGCTGAATACTTTTGAAGGAGTGAAGATGGCAGATCTTAAGCCGTATCAGGAAAAAGCTACCATTAAAAATTTAGTGAAACCGTTCAAATCTGAAGGTGCAATTGCTAAAACGGAAACCGATGCCAAATTAGGAACCACAACGTGGACGCTGAGCAATGGCGCAAAAGTTACTTTCAAGAAAACAGACTTTAAAGACGATGAAATTGTTTTTGCAGCGAGAAGTTTAGGAGGAAGCTCTGTAATTAGCGATGCCGATTTTATTAAAACCCAGTTTGCTTTTCCTGCACTTTCTGAAGCTGGTGTAAATGGTTTTTCTAAAGCAGACCTTACCAATTATCTTGCAGGAAAACAGGTTAATGTAAATACTTCCATCGGAAATGTAACGGAAGGAGTTTCCGGAAGAACGACCAGAAAAGATCTTGGAACAGCAATGGAGCTTATGTATGCTTATTTCACAGGCTTAAACTACAATCCTGATGCATTTAATGCTTACAAAACAAAGCAGTCTGCGATGATGGATAACCTGTTGTCTAATCCTCAGTTTTATTTCTCCAGTGAGCATGCGAAATTCATGAATCAGAAAAACCCGAGATTTGTAGGAATAATCCCTACGGAAAAGGAATGGGCAAATACAGATTATAAAAAAGCATACGACATTTATAAAGAGAAATTCTCCAATGCCGGAAACTTCCAGTTTTATTTTGTAGGAAATATTGATGAGGCAACCTTTAAAAATGAAGTGTTACAATACATTGCAAGTCTTCCTTCAAACGGAAAAACGTCTACTTTTAAAGATACAGGATACAGACAGATAACCGGAGATTATTCTAAGGTCTACAAAAAAGGAAAAGATCCTAAAAGTATGGTTACCATTGCGTACAGCGGAGAAGCGCCTTACAACGAAAAAGAAGCACTGGCTTTAGAGGCTCTTGGAGAAGTGGCAACCATTAAGGTGATTGAAAAACTGAGAGAAGATGAAAGCGGAATTTACGGTGGCGGAGCAAGAGGTGGAATGTACAAAGTTCCGTTCAGTAATTACAGTTTCAGCATCAATTTCCCTTGCGGACCGGAAAATGCTGATAAATTAACGAAAAGTGCGATTGCAGAACTTCAGAAGTTAATAGATAAAGGACCTGAGCAAAAGGATCTTGATAAATATAAGGAAGGAGAGTACAATGATGATAAAACCAATATGAAAGACAATATGTATTGGATGAACGCGCTTACCAAAAATCAGGTTGACGGAAGCGATAAATATGAAATCCTTAACTATCAGGAAAAAGTAAAAGCTTTAACGGTAAAAGATCTTCACGATGTAGCGAAGAAGTATCTTACAAAAGGCAGAATCGTGGCAACTCTGATGCCGGAAGACGGTTGGGAAAAAGCCAAAAAAGAGGAAGCTAAAGCTGAAACAGCAGTCATAAAAGCCGGAGCAGCAAAATAATTTTCGATATAAAGTTCAATTAAAAACCGTTCTGTAGATTTTACAGAACGGTTTTGCTTTATTACTGTTAAGGCTGAATGCAATTCAGTTAAAGTTAAAAAAAATCTTAAAACCTAAAAACCTTACAACTCAACACCCTCAAACTCTCAAACCCTAAAAACCCGCTCACTCTCTAACCCAAAATTAAGATCCATACTCCTTCTTCCATTCTTCAGCCACTTCGCTCAGAACATCGTAAAATTCTTCACCATATTTTCGGATCAAAGGCGTTTTCAGGAATTTATACACAGGAACCTGCAATTCTTTTCCTAAAGTACAGGCATCGCTGCAGATCTTCCAGACATCATAGTTCAATGCTTTGAAGGTAGAATATTCTTTAATACGGATCGGATAAAGATGACACGAGATCGGTTTTTGCCAGTCTACTGCGCCGTCTTCATATGCCTTTTCAATACCGCATTTTGTAATTCCTTTTTCATCAAAAGTTACGTATGCACATTCGCGGTTTTCCACCATTGGTGTAACGTACATTCCGTCCATCGGATCTGTCGTCCATGTTCCGATCTTTTCGATGGATTTAATACCTTCTTCGGTAAGATAAGGCTTCACTTTCTCAAAAATAGAATCTAAAATTTCCAGTTCGTCCTTATCCAAAGGAGCACCTACATCTCCTTCCACGCAACACGCACCTTTACATTTAGAAAGGTTACACACAAACTCTTCAGAAAAAATATCTTCGGAGATCAATTTATCGTCTATCTGAATCATAATCTTTAAAATAAATTAAAATAAGTTCCGGCTTTAAAACCGATTAAACTGAAAATAAGCAGCCACAAACCGACCTCCTGCATCCAGTATTTCGGCAGAAACCGAAGCATTCTGCTGATAATAATAGTGGAAGGAAAGGCAAGAAGAAGTAAATATTCGTAGTTTTTATTCATGTAAAGAATAATCGTAATCAGCTGAGCCATCGAAAAAACAAGCAGAAAAGTATATTTATAGCGGCTTATCGGGCTTTTTTTGTTATAATTTCTGAAATGATCGTACACAGCGTAGATCAGCATGCCAATTACAGGGATCAAAGGCAGAAGTTCTGTATAATCTGTCACCGGTTTCATCTTACCGAAAGGAAAATAATCGATATTCCAACTTTTAAAATCAATAAAAAACATTACCGAAAAATAACTGAAAACAATTAAAACAATTCCCAGCAAAAACCTGAAAATATTCAGACTTATTCTCTCAGAAGTAGCAATGACGTGAATAATCACAAAAACAGCCATTGGCCATGTTGTCGGAAGAAAAATAAAATTCAGGGCAACAATGGAGCCTACCAGAACATAAGATTTTTTTCGGATGTCCTCATTGGTACTTGTCAAAAGCAGCAAAAGAAAAGAATTGGTAAGCAGTGCAACCGCAATTCCGATGTCTACATTTCCGGGATACAGCCCGAAAACAAAAAAAGTATATAAGAATAATGGGAGATGCGTCTGATAATTGAGCGCAATACTGTGAAAACAGAAATATCCCAGAGCAATTCCCAGAAACGTAATTCCGGCAATAATCCCCTCATAAGTGTTGAAATTCAATAAATTAAAAGTTATTACTATTAAAAGAAGAAAACCAATATAAACAGGAATTGAAAAAATATTGCTTTCTTTTGAAAGTAATTTAAACATTTTTTATAAATTTGTACAAAGTTAATTTAAAAAAGGAAAATAATGACGTCTTTCTTTCTATTCTTAAGCAAAGTTTTCAAATGGTCTTTCGGTTTCTTTGATGCTTTCGGTAATGTTTTGAACTGGATTCTGTTTATCGTTTGTTGCGTACTGTTCACTTACTGGTGCTATGTTTTAGTAGTTACTCTTGGAGGTGATAAAGATAAAGACTACTATTCTCCAACGGAAGGTAAGAACCCTTACTACGATCCGAAAATCTACAAAAATGAAGGTTAATTAATTGGTTATATAGTAAAAAGCCGATCAAATAATTTATTTGGTCGGCTTTTTTATTAACGATTAAAATTACTTTTTAGTCATGTATCGGAAGAACCAGAACAGGAACTTTAGAATCCTTTGTGATGCCTTTTGTTAGACTTCCTACAAAAACATCATAAATCCCGCTTCTTCCATGGGATCCCATGACGATGAAATCTGCTTTTTTATCTTCCGCATGTTCTAGAATAATATCTTTTGCGATTCCCTGTTTCAGAATATGTTCGCATTCTACCTCATGCGCCAGAATTCTCTGCTGAATTTTGTTAAGCTGAACAAGCTCTTCCCGGATCTCGTTTTCCTCTACTTCCGGAAAATACTGAAATCCCATATCTCCGATCGCAAAGCCGATATCCGAAGGTGCAACATGAATTAAATAAATTCTGCCGTTTACCTGCTTAGCGAATTTTACAGCTCCTTCCAAAAGCTGTTCTATCTTGTCCCCAAAATCTACGGGTAATACAATATTTACCATAACCTTTAATTTTGTCTACTAAAGATAGGAAAATTATGCCAAAAGTTATGTTAAATTACTTATAATATTCGGATGTCTAAAACCTTTTCATCTTCCAGATAAGCTTCCAGAATATCATTCTCTTCCACTTTTCCTACGCCTTTCGGAGTTCCTGTAAAAATAAGATCTCCCACTCTCAACGTAAAATACTGCGACACAAAAGCAATAATGTCATCAATGGTGAACATCATGTCCTTCGTATTTCCGTCCTGTACCTTTTCCTTGTTCTTCAGTAAAGAAAAATTCAGGGAATCCAGATTAAAATTATCTTTTTTAAAGAAATTTCCCACTACTGCAGAACCATCAAAACCTTTCGCCAGTTCCCAGGGTAATCCTTTGGATTTTAATTCACTTTGAAGATCTCTCGCTGTGAAATCTATTCCCAGTCCGATTTCCTCATAATGCTTGTGTGCTGTTTCTTTCTGGATATATTTTCCGCCTTTCGAAATCTTAACAACAACTTCCAGTTCGTAATGCACATCATCTGAAAACTCAGGAATGTAAAAATCGTTTCCTTTTAAAACCGCTGTATCCGGCTTCATAAAGATAACCGGTCTTTCCGGGATTTCGTTGCCCAGTTCTTTTGCGTGTTCGCTGTAATTTCTTCCTATACAGATTATTTTCATACTCTTTTATTTTGTCTTTGCGAGAATCGAATGCGGCGAAGCAATCTCAGTCTCACATTATTTAATAAATTTTTATTTTCAACGATCGTCAACTTCCATCCTCTATCTGCCAACTTCCTTTCTTTTTTAGGAGCTTTTTCCCGCTTTCCACTGTATCTTTTTTGTTACGGGCTTCGCTTCTCTCCGCCCGCAACAAAAAAGGATGCCGTTTCAATCGGGGCTATGAGAAGTGAAACGGTTAATTTCTACGAGTTAATAATGAATTTTCCAATGTATAATATTTATTTGTAAAAGAAAATTTATTCCTCATCGATTATAAATCATCACTTATCACTTATCACTTATCAATCATATTAAAAGACCACCCTGTCAAAAATTCATTTGAATTTTTGCCACCCCTCCAGAGGAGGGGAATTGTACTGTTTTCTTTCAATATCCTTTTTGTTATATAAATAAGTAATGCAAATATACAGCTCATTAGCTGAGTGAAGCGCCCTTGCGAACGGAAAATATCCACAATACTTTCAAATAGACATTGCGATCATTGCGTTAAAAAGAATATCAATTTCACTTTCTAAATTTAATGCGTAAACCGTATTTTATCATTCATCACTCATCACTTATCAATCATATTAAAAGACCACCCCGTCAAAAATTCATTTGAATTTTCGCCACCCCTCCGGAGGAGGGGAATTGTACTGTTTTCTTTCAATATCCTTTTTGTTATATAAATAAGTAATGCAAATATACAGCTCATTAGCTGAGTGAAGCACCCTTGCGAACGGAAAATATCCACAATACTTTCAAAAAAATATTGCGATCATTGCGTT
This sequence comes from Chryseobacterium sp. C3, assembly GCF_014218905.1. Lineage (NCBI taxonomy): Bacteria > Pseudomonadati > Bacteroidota > Flavobacteriia > Flavobacteriales > Weeksellaceae > Chryseobacterium > Chryseobacterium sp. C3. Next base: position 306,927 of record NZ_JACLCU010000007.1, read on the forward strand.
AAAAAAACATTACGTCACTTTCTAAAACCATTAATGCGTAAACTCATTCCCGCAATAATAACAGACAAATTTATGGCTCGTTAAAATCGAAATTCCGAAAAAACTGGTTGCACTGTCGTCCCTGTAAATATGGTTAGAACCACATTTCGGACAAACGAAATCAAATTCAGGATCTGCAATGGTGTGTTCCACTTCCAGAGAAAATTCTTCGTTTTCCCTGTAATCTTTCAATGCCTGATTGGCTTTTTCAAGATCCTCTTCAAAAACCTGCAACTGAATTCCGCCAACCGCCTGAGAAAGCAGCCAGTCCGACTGGATCAGTTGTTCGTTTGCAATAAAACTGTTGATGCCGCTTTCCGCCAGAATCTGTTTGTCCCGGTTCGCCTGAAGCGCCGTTTCGTAAAATTTGAATTTAACCAGTTCACTCATCGTCTTTTTACTTTTTCCATGTTTTTTATAAATATAGTTATTTTTATTTTTTTAAGTGAATGAACTTACGTAATGTAAGCGCAACAGATTCAAATTTATTTTCTTATAAAATTTTAAACAAATCATTGTAAATAAAACCCGCACCGTACGCTTCGGCTCCGCTCAGCGTACTTTACTGCGATTCCATTTTAAACGAATCATTGTAAACCAAACCATCCACCGTGCGCTGAGCGGAGCCGAAGCGCACATTAAAACACACCCATAAAAGATATTTTTCACCATGATTTCCAACCTGTTTGAAAAAAAATGCATCCTTTAAAATAAAGCGACATGTTTTGTCGTTAATGAAATGTAATTTTGCAGAAAAGTAAAAGGGACGAGATTTTCTTTTTACCGTTCTGAACAAAAATTAATAAAGACAAGGCTGCTAAAAGCGCATAAAAAAGACTAAAAAAACCATGATTAAAACAAATGATTTTCGAACAGATTCTATTCAGAACAATTCTTTAAGAAGGCGGATTTCCAGATTTTTCTAAGCATTCCCTTTCTTAATTTTCACCTTATAATAACTTTTAAAATTACACGACACATGAAAAAACTCGCCATGAGTATGCTCACCTTGTGCAGCATTCTGGGTGTTTCCGCCCAGGAAGTGGTGTGGGAGAAGGACATCCGGTCTTCAACGCAGGATTTCCTTTCGCAGATCACCACAACCATCGGTCAGCAGTATTTAATTACCGGAAGCAGCATCCGTGCTGACAACAATAAACCATCATCCGGCAGCCAAAAGCAGAACAACGGTTACGATTTCCATCTGGTTAAGCTGAACCAGCAGGGCGAAGAAGTCTGGGAAAAATATTTCTCAGGAAAAAACCATGATTTTCTTTCGGCAACGGTTAACACTCAGGAAGGAGGGTTTCTTCTTGCCGGAACTTCCTACAGCGGAAAAGGACTGGATAAAAAAGAGGATTCTAGAGGCGGCAGCGATTTTTGGCTTATCAGAATCAACGAATTCGGGGACGAATTATGGCAGAAAACCATAGGCAGCACTGCAGATGAAGAAGCAAGGGCGGTGATTCAGACCACGGATATGGGGTTTTTTGTAGCAGGAAATACAACCCTTCCCTTCGGCTCCGCTCAGGGTAAACAGGCTCAGGATCCGAAAATGAAGGGCTACGGCTCCAAAGATGTTCTGGTGGTACGACTGGATAAAAACGGGAAGGAATTATCCCAATTGGTATTAGGCGG